>CAJUSD010000022.1 GCA_910589145.1 uncultured Oscillospiraceae bacterium | reverse complement strand
ATATCTGAAACATTTCTTTATATCGTTTGTAGCCCCTTGTACACTGATGTTTCTGTAAATTGATTTCCGTGGGAAATTGCAGAAAGCTCTTGCAATTTTCCGAAAAATATGCTATACTACGCCCAGAATGATTAAAAACAGCTATGAGCGGGAGAAGTAAGCGCATCCCTTCCTTCCCAGAGAAGAAACCAGATTGCTGGAAGGTTTCCGAAGGAAACGCCGCCTAAATGCACCCGTAAGCCGGTGGGAGGAACTAAAGTATTCCCATCCGTCTGGCCCGCGTTAAGGGAACAGCCCTTCCGAAACAAGGAGCGGCAGACTAAGTAATAAAACAGAGTGGAACCGCGTTAAATGCAACGCCTCTGAAATGGGATAAGCCCCATTTCAGAGGCGTTTTTCATATAATGGAATAAGTATTCTGCAAAAATGGGAGTGATTAATATGCTGCAACGAATCAAGGAGGATATCCAAGCGGTTAAGGAACGAGATCCCGCAGCCCGCAATAGTTTAGAGGTATTTTTTCTGTATTCCGGGCTGCATGCAATATGGTATCATCGCCTATCCCATACTTTATATTGCCGCAGATGGTTCGGCGCTGCCCGGTTTGTATCTCAGTGGGCAAGGTTTTGGACTGGAATTGAAATTCATCCTGGTGCAGAAATTGGCAGAGGGGTTTTTATTGACCATGGCGCGGGGGTAGTGATTGGGGAGACAGCTGTCGTTGGAAACTTTTGTACCATCTATCAAGGAGCAACTTTAGGGGGTACTGGTAAGGATACCGGAAAACGCCATCCTACTTTGGGGAATCATGTTCTGGTAGGCTGTGGTGCAAAAATTCTAGGACCTTTTACTGTTGGGGACAATTCTAAAATTGCCGCCAATGCAGTCGTTCTTCAGGAAGTACCTCCGAATTGTACTGCTGTTGGAGTCCCAGCCGCAGTTGTCCGGCGGGATGGAAAAAAGGTGGACGGCTCTGTACACACACCTGATATGGATGTTATTCATATGCCTGATCCAGTAAACCGTAAAATGGAAATGCTTCTGCTCCGTATGGAACAGCTGGAACAAAAAATTGCAAAATTAGAAAGGAAGAATTATTATGAGCATGGAAATCTATAACACTATAAGCCAGAAATTGGAAGGCTTTGTCCCAATGGAAGCAGGAAAAGTGAAAATGTATGTCTGCGGCCCAACCGTTTATAATTTAATTCATATTGGGAACGCCCGCCCTATCTGCGTATTTGATACTCTTCGCCGGTATCTGGAATACCGTGGATACGAAGTGACGTTTGTACAAAACTTTACAGATATTGATGATAAGATTATTAAGCGTGCAAATGAGGAAGGGGTATCTTCTAAAGAAATTGCAGAGCGCTACATTAAAGAATACCAAACCGACGCTTCCGGTTTGAATTCCCGCCCTGCGACCATTCACCCAAAAGCCACCGAAACAGTGGACAAGATTATTGAAATTGTTTCAGATCTGGAGCGGAAGGGATTTGCATATGCACAAAACGGCGACGTTTACTACCGCACCAGAAAGTTTAAGGAATACGGGAAACTCTCCCATATGCCTTTAGAAGACCTGGATGCAGGCAACCGTATTGACGTTAGCGAACAAAAAGAAGATTCTTTGGATTTTGCTTTATGGAAGGCCGCTAAGCCCGGAGAACCTTCGTGGGAATCTCCCTGGGGACAGGGCAGGCCTGGATGGCATATCGAATGTACTGCGATGATAAACAAGTTTTTGGGCGATACCATTGATATTCACTGTGGCGGACAGGATTTGATCTTCCCCCATCATGAAAACGAAATTGCCCAGGGCGAGGCATATACCGGGAAAGAATATGTCCATTACTGGATGCACAACGGACACATCAATGTTGACAACCGAAAGATGAGTAAATCCCTGGGGAATTTCTTTACGATCCGTGAAGTTGCGGAAAAATTCGGCTATGAGCCTATCCGTTTTTTAATGCTTCAGGCTCATTACCGCAGTCCTATGAATTACAGTGTAGAAGTACTTGAACAATGCAAAGCAGCTTTAGGCAGGCTATACAACTGCCTGGAACGTTTAGAGGATGCTGCTGCTTCCGCCCAAGCTGCCGAAATCACCCAAGCAGAAAAAAATCTGCTTGGGGCTATGGGGAAAAGACGGGAACAGTTTATTGCTGCTATGGATGACGATCTTAATACTGCGGATGCTATCTCTGCTGTGTTCGATCTGGCAAGGGATATTAATTTGGCATTGCAGGAGACACATTCTCAGGAATTTGTTGCAAATGCCGGGAAACTTTTTGATGAATTAACTGGGGTTTTAGGGCTTCTCTATAACCGTAAAGGGACGGGTTCACTGGATGCTGAAATAGAAAAGCTAATTGAGGAACGCCAGGCAGCACGGAAAGCCAAAGATTTTAAACGGGCTGATGAAATCCGCGATCAGCTAAAGGAGAAGGGGATTCTTTTAAAGGATACCCCACAAGGCGTAAAATGGTCAAAAATAGAAAGCTGAGATAACATAAGTTTATAAAGCTCATGTGCGGGAGCAGCCTAAGGCGGGTACAGGCTGAGGCGGATTAAAAAGTTCCCTGGCTGCGTCCGCAGACGCGAAATACCCCAGCTTGCTTAAAGCGAACAGAAACCATACCTAAGAGATTGATAACGAACCACTTCGAAGGTACGAAAGGAACGTCATTCGTGAGAACCATGGGACACCTAGGGTTAGCTCGTTGACACTATACGCATTAGAGTGCTTGAACAGGAAGCCCCCGCCTCTTGGGCGGGGGGAGTATGTCACGAAGTCAAAAACGCCAATTCCTCTGGAGAGAGATGGGGCTGTAAGGCTCTGTTGATGCCTGCGGAAAGAATGGCTGCCCCTCTGGAGGAAAGCTGATCTATTTCCTTTGGGGTAATCAAAAAGCCTTTCATTTGCCTTTCCTGTTCCGGCCTGTTTTCCCCCAGCAGAGATGACGCAAATACATATGCTTCGCAGACAGTAGGAATCCCTAAAGAAAATACTGGTGTTTGCAAAGTTTCCTGATTCAGCTCCATTCTGCGGTTCATCGCCCCAGCTCCGGGAACAATTCCACTGTCCGAAAGCTGAATGGTAGTTCCCAGACGGGCAGTGTCTCCGGCTGCTAAGGCATCTACAACAATTACTGCTGCGGGATGGAAACGTTCTGTAACTGCTGCGGCCAATTCCGCGCTTTCAAGCCCTGTCTGTCCCAAAACACCTGGAGCCAGTACAGCACAAGGCCGCAAAGTCTGGAAAAAGTCCGGCTCCAACTGGAAAAGGTGTCGGGTAGCTAAAATTCCAGAGGCGGTTTTAGGACCAAGAGCATCTGCAGTAAGATTGGGATTTCCAAGTCCTAAAATTAACGTAAGGCCTTTTGGAGGAAGCATTTCCTTAAGGTATTCCGCCAAAATCTCCGTTCCGGTTTTCATGGACTCCCCTTCCCCTTTCCACAAAGGCGGAAGGGTCATAGTAATATACCTGCCAACCGGTTTCCCTATTGCCTTTGCTCCTTCTGGCGTTAGGATTTTTACTTCTTCGACGGGAACACCGTTCTTGTCCTGACGATGGAACCGTACTCCCTTTGGTAAACTGTTTTCTTCAGGGGATATTGTTTCTACTGCCAAGTCTGTTCTTACATTTTTCATTGACTGTATTCTCCTTCAATAAAAAAGACGCTGGAATTTTTTGTTTCACAGCGTCTTTTTCTATTTTTATGTGAAGTCAATAGGAATTAGCTTTTTTATCTTCCTTTGCTTCATCTCTTTCAAAATATGGCAGGTCATAGGGGGAAACGGTATATCCCTTTTCCCTTAACTGGTCAATGGCATCTCCCAAAATATTTGCATTGGTCGAAGAAACAGCATGAAGCAAATAAATCGCTCCCGGATGGGCTGAATCTACAACTTTCTTTAAAGCCCCTGATGGTTCCGGCTGATTATCCGTCTCCCAATCTTTATATGCAAAAGACCAAAAAACAGATTGGTACCCCATATCCTGAACCAACGCCAATGTCCTTTCACTGAATTCCCCCATTGGGAAACGGAAAAGGGTCATATCGTAGTTAAAATTTTCTTTCACATAATCATGGAGCTTGGACAATTCCTCCGCAGCCTGCTCAATGGAACGGGTTGGCATAGAGGGATGGTTCCAGCTATGGCTGCCTACAATATGCCCCTCGTCTATCATCCGTTGAACCAAGTCCCCGCACCTGCGGGCATAATCTCCGGTAATAAAGAATACTGCTTTAGCATCTTTTTCCTTCAAAACATCTAAAATCTTTTCAGTATATCTGCCTTCAGCTTCATATCCCTCGTCAAAAGTTAAATAAACCTTATCGGGATTAGGCGCAATAAAATAGGAACAATATTTTCCATAACTGTCCTGGCAGTTAGTAGAACCATAAGGCCGTCCAAGATCATCGCGCTGTACGCCTGGCCCCCAAAGAATTTTCTCGTTGGAAATATTCTCTAATTGTTCATAGTCCGCACTCATAGCAGGAACGTAAGAGGAGGATGTTTCATCCTTTTCTGGCTCTGATGAGCTGGACGAGGGAATCTCGCTGGAAGAAAGGGAGGATGGCTCAGAACTGGAGGAGGGGATTACCTCCTGAATTTCAGGAGCAGATATGGATTGGGAACTGGAATCAGAAGAAACTGACGAAGCCGAAGAATAATCTTCCGGTAAAACACGCATACATCCTCCCATAAAAGGAGACATTGTTAAAAGCGCTGATAATAATAATGTTGTGTACTTTTTTTGATCCATTAAGTCATACCTATTTTTTTTCATGGCAATGTCCTCCATAATGATGACAAAACATTTTTTCATATTGTATCATTTTCTATGGTATTTTGCCACATATATGCGGAATTATACATAAATATTTAACATTGCTTTCATTTCTGACAGGTTCTTAGAAAAACGAATCTGGCGGTCAAAGCGTATGCAGCCACTTCTGCAACACCCTCTAACCGCCAAAGCTTTTAAAATATGTTTTACGTTTTACCGTTCCATTTTTTCCAGAACGCTGATAAATTCATCTATTTTTTCCGCGCCTTCTTTTGACTCCATTGCATTCCTGACACAGCCTTTTAAATGGGCGGCAAGAACCATCCGGTTTGCCTTTTTCAGCAATGCTTCCGCAGCTAAAATCTGGTTGGAAATGTCAATGCAATACCGGTCTTCTTCAACCATCTTTAAAAGCCCGTCAATTTGTCCGCGGGCCGTTTTTAAAATTTGGGAGACCTGATTCTTATCAGCTTTCATGATTACTCCACAACCGAAACAGATTTCGGTTCATACCCTGCCTCCGTGATAGTATCCATCAAAGTCTTATCGTCAACCGTTTCCAACAAAGAAACCGTAGCGGTTTTCTTTTCCAAATCAACTTTAGCCTCTGAAACCCCCGCCACTTTAAGCAAAGCCTTTTCAACAGCCATTTGGCAGTGCTGACACATCATTCCTTCAACAACAATTGCTTTTTTCATTTTAAAATCGACTCCTTTTTGTATTGCATCTGGTTCTGAACTGCCAGACACAATGAAAGTTGTATTGGTATCCGCCAAAGCGGTTTCCGTTTTAAAATCCGGCTTAAAAAGTTTTAGCCTTAAGGCATTGGCAACAACACAAACGGAACTTAAACTCATTGCCGCAGCAGCAAACATTGGATTCAACTTCCAGTTAAGAAGGTTGTAAAAAATACCCGCTGCCAATGGAATCCCGACAGAATTATAGAAAAACGCCCAAAACAGATTCATACGAATATTGCGGATAACAGACCGGCTTAGTTGAATCGCTGTTACTGCATCCAACAGATCACTTTTCATTAAAACAACGTCAGCAGATTCCATTGCAACATCAGTACCCGCCCCAATCGCAATTCCCACATCGGCGCGGGCTAGGGCTGGAGCATCGTTGATTCCATCGCCTATCATGGCAACTTTTCTGCCCTTTTCCTGAAGCTGCCGGACTTCCCGCTCTTTGTCCTGAGGAAGCACATCGGAGATAGCCCGGCTGACCCCTACCTGTTTGCGGATTGCTTCAGCGGTGCGCTGGTTATCCCCTGTCAGCATAACCACTTCTATTCCCATTTTGGTTAATTCCTGGACAGCTTGGCGGCTGGTCGGTTTTACAACATCGGCTACTGCAATCAAGCCCACTGGTTTTCCCCCTGCTGCAAAGTAAAGGGGCGTTTTCCCATCCTGTGCCAATCGGTTTCCTGCATCTTCCAATGAACCAAGCGCAATTCCGTTTTCCTGCATCATGGCGGCGTTGCCTGCCAGACAGAAAATCCCCTGATAAGCTGCGGAAATTCCCCGGCCCGATATCGCCTGAAAATCTTCAGCTGTTTCTATTGGAAGCCCTTTTTCTTTGGCGTATTCAAGGATTGCCTCTGAAAGCGGGTGCTCAGAAGGTCTTTCTAACGCTGCCGCTAATGTTGCCAGCCGGTCTGCATTTATTCCAGGGGCTGTTATCACATCGGTTACTTTCGGCTTTCCCTGAGTAATCGTACCAGTCTTATCTAAAACCACAGTTTGAATGGTATGGGCGTGCTCCAAAGCCTCCGCAGATTTAAACAGCACGCCATATTCCGCTCCTTTTCCGGTCCCTACCATAATTGCAACCGGCGTTGCAAGCCCTAGGGCGCACGGGCAGGATATAACCAAAACCGCAATTCCAATGGAAAGGGAAAATTCAAAACTTTTTCCCAAAAACATCCAAACTATAAAAGCCAATGCTGCTATTCCAATAACCGTGGGAACAAATACCCCGCTGATTTTATCTGCAAGCTTGGCGATAGGGGCCTTGGAATTGCCCGCTTCCTCCACCAGCCGGATAATTTGAGAAAGGGTCGTATCATCCCCAACCTTTTCCGCCCGAAAAGTGAAATATCCTGCCTTATTCATGGTTGCGGCAATTACCTTGTCGCCTTCTGTCTTTTCTACAGGGATGCTTTCTCCGGTTATAGCTGATTCATCTATCGAGGTTGCACCTGAAACAATTGTACCGTCTACGGGTACGCTTTGCCCTGGACGAACCGCTAAGATATCGCCTTCTTTGACCTGTTCAACTGGGACAATGCTCTCTACACCATCACGAATAACTGCCGCTGTTTTCGGGGCAAGGTCCATTAGGCGCGCAATCGCCTCTCCGGTTCGTCCCTTGGAACGGGTTTCCAGAAATTTTCCAAGAGTTATTAATGTCAGGATAGTGGCTGAAGATTCAAAATATAAATCCATATGGTATTTCATAACCAGATCCCAATTTCCGTGTCCCATGCCATATCCCATCCGGTATATTGCAAACACTCCATAGGAAACCGCCGCAAATGATCCAATGGCAATCAGAGAATCCATGTTCGGCGAACGGTGCCACAGCGCTCTGAATCCACGCTGAAAATACACTCTGTTTACATAGATTACCGGCAGGCAGAGAAGGAACTGTGTAAATCCATAGGAAACTGCATTTTCCATCCCTGCAAGAGCTTTCGGAAGCGGCAGGCCTACCATATGGCCCATGGAAATATAAAACAACGGTATAAAAAACAAAAAGGATATTATCAAACGGGTTTTCATATTCCGCAGTTCTTCTGCGGCAATCTCCGCTGCAGTCTTTTTTGTTTTTGCAGAAGCAGTTCGTTTTCCTTCCTCAACCTCTGCTCCATATCCTGCTGCGGCTACTGCTCCGATAATGGCCTCCGAAGTGGTTTGCTCTGCGTCAAAATCTGCTGTCATGGAATTAGACAAAAGATTTACTTGAACGTTTTCGACCCCTGCAACCTGCTTCACCGCCTTTTCCACCCTTGCAGAACATGCTGCACAGGTCATACCTGTGACCTGGAACTTTTGGTGCATATCAACGCCCCTTTTCTATTGCAATACCCCTCCCCCTCCGGGGGTGGGTGATGGCTTTATTATATCCCATTAAATTATTTTGTCAAGTCCTTATTTCCTCATTTTACATAAAAGGTTATTTGCTCATTAATAAGCAGGGATTTATGTTATTTACTCTTTTCTTTATAGATTTAGTTTATCTTTTAAAGATCTTGCTGCTCTTAAAAATCAAATATAAAAAGCTTAATAAACATTTATAATCTTTTATTCTTTATTGAGAATAGTTACTAATTCGAATATAATATAATTTAGTATTAGGAATTTAATTTGAAGATTTTAACATTTATAAAACTTAAAAAATTATTTAAAAAACACTGGTAATCTTCTTAAAATCTGATATAATGTAAAAAGGGGAATTTTATTATAATTATAAAATGTTGGAGTGAGAATTATGATGAAAACATTAGAAGATTCAACTCATGAAACAAAGATCAAGTATCGGCGAATTGGGCAAAAAGTTGGAAAAATGATGGCGGTATTGCTGGCGTTTAATATTGCTGTCATAACATTTATATGTATTTTCATGTACTATAGCCAAATGATGTCGCAGATACGGGAAAATTGCCTCAAAGGAACTAATTTGCTGGAATATATGATTAGACAGGAGCCAGATATGGATATGACGAAACTCCTGGATGATCTGAAAGAGGAACTGGGCTTTGAATTTACTATATTTGAAGGTGAAACCCGTCTATATACAAGCTTGGTTCAAAATGGCCAACGCGTGGTTGGAACAAAAATGATTGAGGAAGTTCGTGATGCGGTTTTACATAAAGGCGAGCATTATGTAGGCCGTGTTGAGCTGCTGGGTACAGAATTTTATGGTTCCTATCAACCTGTGAGGGATCAAACTGGACAGATTGCAGGAGCAGTATTCTGCGGTGTGACCTGTGCAGATGCGTTAAAACACATTGACCTGACGATTGTTTATGCTTTGGCTACAGGGGCTGTCCTAGTTATTTTAGGGATTTTCACTATGTCGGCATACTTGAAAAAGAACGTTTCTTATCCCATGGCGAAGATTACCAAAATTGCCGAAACTATGGAAGAAGGCAATTTAGGGTTAAAAAGCGGTCATGATTTGGCAATTGATATACATTCAAATGATGAAATTGGCCAGCTTGCAAATATTTTTGAAAAAACCATTTTACGTTTACGGGGATATATTGGAGAAATTTCCAATATATTGGAGGCTATGTCTAAGGGTGACCTGACTTTATCTCCTCAACTTGATTATGTAGGAGATTTTACCTCTATTCGCGTCTCTATGAACGATATTCTTAAACAGATGAACCATACCATGTCTGAGATTAAGGAAAGCGCCAAACAGGTTTCTTCTGGAGCCGATCAGATGTCCAGCGGCGCTCAGGCCCTCAGCCAAGGTGCGGTACAGCAGGCGAGCACAATTGAAAGCCTGGAAAACACTATGTCGGAAATTTCCCAGCATGTTTCTGATAACGCTGAAAGCGCCCAGACCGTCCGCCAAAAAGTTTCTGATATGGGCGATCAGTTAATTGAGAGCAATAATAAGATGAATGAAATGATTCACGCTATGGAGGAAATTAACAGCAGCTCCAACGAAATCAGTAAAATTGTCAAAACGATTGAAGATATTGCGTTCCAAACCAATATCTTAGCTTTAAACGCTGCGGTAGAAGCCGCCCGTGCCGGCGATGCAGGAAAAGGGTTTGCTGTTGTTGCTGACCAGGTTCGCAATTTGGCAGGGCAAAGTGCAGATGCGTCGCAATCTACAACAGTTTTGATTGAGCGTTCCATCAAAGCTGTCAATGATGGGACAAAAATTGCTAATGCTACCGCAGAACAGCTTTCTGGCGTTGTGTCTAATGCCCATGAGATTGTTGACAGTGTAAACGAAATTGCTGTTGCTTCTCAAACACAGGCAGAATCTGTTTCCGAAGTGCAGGGACAGATCAGCCAGATTACCGCTGTGGTACAGACAAACTCTGCCACTGCAGAAGAAAGCGCTGCTACCAGTGAGGAGCTTAATGCCCAGGCAAATATTATGAAGCAGTTAACAGATGTATTTCAACTTGGCAGGTATTGATTTAATGATGTAGTGACAGAATTGACAAATTAATGTTTCGAGTGGGAGGGCTGGCTGAACAGTTCTCCCGCTTTTTTTCCAGTTTTGCTAAACATGGGAGTAAAGCCTGAGTTGAATACCACCAATGGCAAATAAGAAGGCTTTTAACCCAACGAATTTTAATTTGCGGGAGATACCGCCTGCTTAGAACCTGTATTCACAACCGCCCTACGCTGTCTGGCGGGAAAAATCCACGCCCTTCCAGCTTCCCCGGCTATGAATACAGATTTTTAAGTTCAGTGTAGCCCCCAGAAGTTGCAGCCATTGTTGAATACAAACGGGTTTAGAAAACTATTTTTCTAAAATATAGTTCAATTTAAAGAGAAAACAAAAATTTTCATGAGCAATGGTAATAATTCTAAAAACTTAAACTGTACAGTTACCCCAAAACATGGTATGATATGAGAAAAGAACCAGATGTTTTAGCCAGAGATATGGAGGAAAAAATGATAAAATTGACTCAACGGCCTTTGTATAGTGCAGTTTTTTGTATTTTGTTTTTGGCTGCAGGCATAGGGATGCTTTTAACTTTCACTTCAGCCGCAGTTTATGCAGATGATTCCAATAGTCTGGAAGCTCCCGACCTGACAAAAAGCGCATCCCTGACCATAACCGGGGGAGGAGCGGCAGAATCTACCCTAACGGATAGAAACCCTAATACTTTTATCAGCTTTGTAAATGATGGGGAAATAATAATTACTGCCCCGGAGGGGGAACGCATTTCCGCACTCTATATTGTATGGAGAACACCCCCGGAATTTTGGTATATTGACGCAGAGGATAATTCCTATACTGGCGGGGAAAACGGATTTCTGCATGAAACGATTAAGCTAGATGAACCAGCCACAGAGGCTGTTCTGCATTGGGAATACCGCCAGGCATACCTTGCCGATATTTATATATTGGGGGAGGGTTCCCTTCCCGATTGGGTTCAGCAGTGGGAGGTGCCGGAGGGTCCGGCTGACCTTCTTCTTTTTCCAACCCATGCAGACGACGAGCATCTGTATTTTGGAGGGACAATGCCTTATTACTCCTCCCGCGGAGATGTGATTCTGCAAGTATGCTATATGGTAAACCATAACGGAGAACCTTATCGGCTTCATGAGCAGCTTGACGGCCTATGGACTGCCGGAATTCGGCGCTATCCCATTATACCGGAATTCCCCGATGTTTACAGTAATTCTCTGGATCATGCGAGGTCTGTTTATAATAAGCAGGAAATTTTGGCGTACCAGACGGAAATGATCCGCAGGTTTCAGCCGCTGGTTATCATTGGGCATGATTTGAAAGGCGAATACGGCCATGGGGCGCATATGCTCAACGCCCTCTGTTTAACTGAAGTGATTGAAAATACCAATGACCCTTCTTATTTCCCGGAAAGCTACGAGGAGTTCGGAGGATGGCAGACATCTAAGCTTTATCTGCACCTATACAATGAAAATCAAATTGTTATGGAATGGGATGATCTTGTTTTAGCAAATCCTTTTTTCCAGGGGCAAACCGCTTTGGAAACCGCAGTTAAGGCTTTTGACTGCCATGTGTCCCAGCAGGACTGGTTCCAGGTGGAGGCTTCCGGCCCTTACGATTGCCGAAAATTTGGGCTTTATTTTACTAACGTGGGATTAGATGAAAACGGCGGGGACTTTTTTGAGCATCTGGAACTGCCGAGAATGTCTGCTGATACCATGGAAGATATTGATGAACCTGAAGACGACGTTATTTTGCCAGTGGAGGTTCTGCCCGAAAGTTCGTCAGAATCTTCCTCGGCTGTATTGGATGAAGAAATAAAGGAAGTACTTCCTGCAAACGAATCTGCGCAGCCGCCAGAAGATGATAAACCAAAATACCTGCTGAGGATAGTTGCCTGGGCAGCGGGCGGGATATCGTTGGCGTTAGCTGCTATCCTGTTTCTGGTGGGAAGGCTGCAAAAAGATAAGAAAAAATTAAGGGGCAAAAGATAATTTACCAACATCATCCGGCTTTTGAGAACCGGACTAAGCAGAAAGGACTCAATAGAAGTTATGTCATATCCTGTAGCAATTATTCTACCTTCTTTAAATCCAGATGAAAAGCTTTTAAAGGTGGTCTCCGCAATAGCAGAATCTGATTTCTCCCGCCTTATTTTGATAGACGATGGAAGTTTGCCGGAAAAACGTGTTTACTTTGAGCAGGCCCTTTCTATTGCCAAAGAAGCCGGCCTTTCAGCAGAGCTGCTATGCCATGCAAAAAATTTTGGGAAAGGCCGCGGCCTAAAAAATGCCTTTAATCATTATTTGTGTGATCCGAAAGGATGTTTGGGCGTCGTAACGGTTGATGGAGACAACCAACATCATATAGATGATATTCGGGCATGTGCCCAGTCCCTTCAGGAAAACCCGGATACCATTTTTTTGGGAGCAAGGGATTTTTCTTTGGAGGGAATTCCGCCCCGAAGCCGGTTTGGAAACCGTTTTACTTCCCTTTTGTTTCGTTTTGCCTGCGGTTTGCGTCTTTCCGATACCCAAACCGGACTCAGGGCAATTCCAAACCTCTGTTTAATGGATTTTCTTGACCTATCCGGCGAACGATTTGAATATGAAACCAACATGCTGCTGGAAATAAAGGCAAAGGGCTTTGCCTTTCAGGAAATCCCTATTCGGACTGTTTATATTGAAGAAAATAAGTCTTCCCATTTTAACCCTCTGGTAGATTCTTTCCGTATTTTGGGCGTCCTATTCCGGTTCCTGGCTGCTTCAGGCGCATCTTGGCTATTGGATTTGGGGCTTTTTACTTTGCTGCAAATCCTGTTCCAAAGGCTTCCAATTACAGCCAGCGTCTTCCTTTCAACTGCTGCAGCAAGGATCTGCTCATCTATTTTAAATCTGTCCCTAAACCGTGCTGTTGTTTTTCGCCAGCACGGAAATTTGACCAGAACAGTTATGCGGTATTATATTTTGTGTGCAGTTCAGCTTCTTGCTTCTGCTGGGCTGGTTTCCTTCCTCCTTTCTTTCCTGGGAAGGTCGTGGGCAGTTCCTGTTAAACTTTGCATAGACACATTTTTGTTTCTTCTCAGCTTTCAAATCCAGAGGGAATGGGTTTTTCGGAAGGATGAAGTCTCCCCAAAATAATCTGAAAAGTTAGAAGAACTTTAAAGAAATATTGGAATCTGCCTTTTGCACAATGTTTACACCAAGGGTGGTTGTTATATGAATCTGCGTTCTGCCCTTGCAAATATAGGGCGTGTTTTCCTGCTTTTCCTGATTTTGTTGCTGCTGGCTGTATTTTTCCTTTTGGGTGTTTGCTGGGTCGTTTTTAAAGGCCCGTCGCCTGCTGCCAGGGATTTGCTTATTGTATCTGCAATGGAAACCAGCGCGGCTAAATTTGTGCCGGGACTTTTCTTTTCACAGGAGGAAATACAGGAGATTATAGACAGGAACTCTGTGATTCCTACATATACCATTACAGATACTTCATCAAATCTCCCCCCTTCCAACAGACCGACGGATAACACAGAAGTTCCTCCTGAAAAATCTTTTGATCTTGATGCAGTAGAGCTCGTTGAGGTCAGCGGTTCTACCTATAAAGGAAAAATGCTGATCGTCAACGATCCTTCCCGCGTTTATGTTGCTACACCAACAGAATTTAACCTTCCGTCGGGCGGACTTAGAGTTGAGGAAATGTGTAAAAGGGAAAACGCTCTTGCCGGAATAAACGGAGGGGGATTTCTGGACGAGAACGGTGTAGGCGATGGAGGATGCCCCACTGGATTGGTTATTTCCAATGGGGTAATGATGAATGGGTATCCATCGCTTGAAAGTGATGTGATTGGGTTTGACAGAGAAAATAACCTCGTTGTGGGCCATATGACAGCTCAGGAAGCTTTGGACAGAGGGGTCCGGGATGCAGTAAACTTTGGACCTATCCTAATTGTAAACGGGGAGCCTGTACAGGTTGCCGGTTCTGGAGGCGGGCTAAACCCCCGTACTGCTATTGGACAGAGAGCAGATGGGGCTGTTTTGCTTTTAGTGGTTGACGGAAGACAAGCCCATAGCCTTGGGGCAAGTTATAAAGATTTGATCGAAGTTATGATGGAGTTCGGTGCGGTAAATGCTGCTAATCTGGATGGAGGTTCCTCTTCATTGATGTGCTATGAAGGAGAAATTATTACAACCTGTGCGTCTTTATATGGTTCCCGTAAAATTCCTACTGCATTTCTGGTCAAACGGGTCGAATAAGATAAGATGTGGGTAAAATCTGAGACAAGTACCACCTGGGTTGGATTAAAAGGGGTTGAAGAACCAGAAAACTTTCCTAAAAGGTTCCCCGTTGAACTGGAAGTTCTGCTGAACCCAGCCTGTCGGCATCTGATGAACCAAAAACTTTTCTCTTGCAGCTAGCTAGAAACATTGAAAGCGCCCCTAAAACAGAAAAGCCAATTTTTGGGATAATCCCTGTCAGACAGGCAGTATTATCATTTTGTGAAAGGAATCTAATGTTCATGCAACCAAAACGGCCTAAAAAAAGAAGCTGGTTTTTTACGGCGGCCTGCTTTCTGCTTGCTTTCTTCATTCCGTTGGGAATTGGGTGTTTGCGGGAGCTATGGAATTTCCTGGATGAATATCAGATTTCCCTGCCGGAGAATATTGCGCAGAAAGGTCTGGAACTCTTTGAAAACCGCGATATTGAAATACTCTCGCAGTATGTAGACTATACCCCCCATCCCCTTGACCGTTCAAGCAGCCTTGGAGGCTGGCTGTCAGAATACTTAGGTTTTGACAATGAACAAACGGCATATACCTTAATCCCCAAAACGGGAAGTTCCAGACAAAAAAGGTATGTAATCGCAAGGGATGGTTTTCAAATTGCGGAACTGCTGCTTACCCCAACAGGAAAGAAAACCAAAAGGGGGTTTGATCTGTGGGAATTATCTGATATAGATATCGCCTCAGCCGCAGGACGCTATGGAATGGAGGCTGTTGTTCCGCAAGGAATAGAATTAACTGTTAATGGGGTTTTGCTGGATGAAAGTTATTTGATTGATAATGCAGTCCCTGTGGAGGTTTCAGGTTATCAGGATCTAGGTCCTGAATATCAGCCGATCTGCTTAAAATATCGTGTAGAAGGTCTGTTAGAGCCGCCAGAGGTGGAAGCTTTTCCAAAGGATTCCAGCAGCTGCAGTTTAGAGGAAGCTGCTTCCCAGCCTGAAGAAACGATAACACATTACCAGGTAATCCGATATGCAGGACAGGACTTTATAGATACTGCTGGGATCAAAGCAGAATTCGCAGCAAAGCTTTACGCACGGTTTATTACGAAAGATGCTGCTTTGGATGCACTGATACCGTATCTGCTGAAAAACGGCCCTTTATATAAACAACTGTACAGCTTTTCCAATGCATGGTATATTGACCACGATTCCTATGATTTTCAGGATTTGGTGATGGGAAATTTTATTTTATATGATGAGTCCCATTATTCATGCGATATCAGTTTTCGCTATATTATCCGTATGGGTTCTAAAGAATATATATATCCCAGTGCTTATACGCTTTATTTTGTATATGGTTCAGGAGATTGGCTCCTTGCTGCTCTTGAAATTAAATAACATTGGTTGGAGAAAAAACTGCTCTTAATTGTTATGGTTTTCTGTTTTAGGGACGCTATCATAACAATCTTACAGTTTGCCGGATGTCTGCAAGAGAAAACTTTCAGCTTTGTCAAACTCTGGCAGTTGGACAGGGATCTTTTTAATCCAGCCCAGGCTGTACCCATCTTAAGCTGCACCTGCAAATTTACTTTATCGCAGATAGTTTCAATAATAAGTAGGAGGATCGTTTTATGAAGCTGCTTTTTAAACAGCGCTTTTTTTCCTGGTTTGACAGCTATGATATTTATGGAGAGGATGGTTCTCCCCTTTTTGCTGTGGAGGGGAAACTGTCCTGGGGCCATCGGTTAGAAATCTATAACAGCCAGCATGAATATATGGGGAGAATCCAGGAGGAAGTTTTTACTTTCCTTCCACGCTTTCAGATGTATGTTGGGGAAAATTATATCGGGAATATCCAAAAGGAATTTACCCTGTTCCGTCCTGCCTTTGAACTTGACTGTAACGGATGGCGGATTGAGGGAAACTTTTTGGAATGGGATTATACTATTATAGACAACAGAGGGAATGTTGTTGCCGGCGTTTCCAAACAAATATGGAATTGGACGGATACCTATGTTATTGATGTGATAGATCCGGTAAACATTCTATTTTGTCTTATGATTGTACTTGCAATAGACGCGGCAAAATGTTCTTCTGGGAAATAAGATTAAAAACAACCAAAAGCATATAGCCTTTGGCTGTTTTTGGTAGAAAATAAAAGATTTATGAAGGAGAATCAAAATTATGATATTATCTGGAAACGAGATTGCCCGACATATAGGAAAAGAAATTGTAATTGAACCATACGACCCTTCCCGCTTAAATCCCAACAGCTATAATCTATCCCTGCACAAAAAGTTAATGGTTTATGAGCAGGACATTTTAGATATGAAACGCCCCAATCCCACTAAAACGATAACCATCCCAGAAGAAGGACTCCTTTTAAAGCCCGGGAAACTTTACTTGGGACGTACAAATGAATACACAAAAACAGACGGCTTCGTTCCAATGCTGGAGGGCCGTTCCTCTATTGGCAGGCTGGGGGTGTTTATCCATGTCACCGCAGGATTTGGAGATGTAGGTTTTTCAGGTTACTGGACATTGGAACTTTTTTGTGTCCAGCCTACCATTGTTTATCCTGACGTGGAAATCTGCCAGATTTATTACCACGACATTCACGGGGACTACACGCCCTATCACAGCGGAAAGTACCAGAATAATACGGGAATTCAACCGAGTTTGCTGTATCAGGACTTTCAAAAGACAGATAGGACATGAAATCAGCGCTGTCAGGTTGTTTTATAAAACTCTGTCTTGCATTTTGGACAGGTTGCTTTCAGCTTGCCCTTTCCTTTTGGCAGGCGAAGCGTTTGCCTGCAGCTGGGGCATTTTAAATAAATGTGGGTTTTCCGGTCACGCACCCGGTTAAAAATATTATTAAAAGGTTCTGCAGCTTTGCGGAAAAACGGCCCGAAAAGTTCCATAAACTTCGCGTTTTCAGCAATCCGGCGTTCTATATTGCGGGAATAGTTACGGAAAATATAAACCAGAAAAACGATATCCGCCAGATAGTACAAAATGGGGATTCCAGCAATCAGTCCGCTGATACTGAGGATTACCATTACAGACAGAAGCGCAATGGATAATTCGTCTAATCTAAAGTATCTGCCGTTCAGAAATTTTCTCAGCCATTCCATAAATCATCCAGCCTTTCTAAAAATTAAATCTTAACATCTTCCAGTAGAAAGCCCCCGCTGAATACAGAGGGGGGCTTTGCATCGTCGTTTGCCTACATCAATATCCAGGCACTGACCGCAGCAATTAATGGTAAAGTAATAATGCACGACAAAGTAGTTACAGCCATAACCTGGCTGCCATATTCGCCGTCCGCACCATATTTGCTGGCAAAGAACCCCGCAGCCTGAGCAGTAGGGCAGGCCGAGGAAATCATACAAATTACAGCAATAAAACCTCCTTGTTCCACCCAGGCGGAAACATTCATAATCTTAAACAGCCCAAGCACAACAGCCGGGATCAGAATAATGCGCAGAATCCCCACAAAATAAAGCCTTGCATTTTTTAAAACTCTGCCAAGGCTGATATTAGCCAGCAGCGTCCCTGACACAAACAAGGCAAGGGGCGTATTCATGGAAGCGGCGTAATGTATGGCAGGGCCAAAAGGGGCGGGCAGGGTAATGCGGCAGATAAAAAAGGCAAATCCAATAATACAGCCTAAGACCCCAGGATTAAAGATTGCTTTTTTCAAACTGACACAGCCCTTTTTGCCTTCGTTCAGGATATAAACGCCATGAGTCCACATTAAAAGGTTAAAAACAGTAAGATACGCTGTTGCATAGAAAACGCCTTCTGCCCCAAAGGAAGCCTCAATAAGCGGAATTGCAATATATCCCGCATTAGAATAAATGGCGGCAAACCGTTCAACGCCGATTCTGCCCTGAACGCCTTTTCGCAGGAAAACATGGTCGTTTAAGAAGATAGAAACGGCATGGGACAAGGCGGACAGAATCACAGCCACCCCAAGCCCTTTTAACTTGACCGAATCATAAGCGGTTTGGTAGGAGTCAATCATCAAAGTTGGTGCAACCATATAAAGGAGGATATTCGTAATATAAGGGACGCCGTTCATGTCAATTTTGCCAAACCGAACAAAAAGTACTCCAACCGCCATTAAGGTGAACATTGTTAAAACCTGTTTTGCTAAAATGAGAGCTAACTCCATTCAAAACACATCCTTCATAAACGTATGGAAAGCAAGTCCAGGAAAAATTCCGTTTAAAAGATAGTATACAGGATTTTCCGATGCGTTTCAATGGATGAATGAAAAATTCCACGGAAATCAATTTTCAAAATCATTGCAAAAAAGAAGCAGGAAACCCTTCGGCGCGAACACAAAGCAAAGTCAGTCACAAACCAAACCCGTATCAAAAGCTTTGGCCGCTTTCCCGAAAGTGGCGGGACCTTCCACGGCAAAGAGAACCCTTGCGGTTTCATCCAGGGTCAAATCAAAGTCTTTGATTAGTATCAGTCCGTTAATCCCTGCTTTCCAGCGGCAGAGAAAGCCTGATTATAGTCCATAAAGAAGGTCATGATTGTAGTTGGAGAAAGTCCGACAGTGTTGTATAATAGAGGAACCAGGAATTTTGTCATGTGGTTTTACCAGGACAACACGGACGATACCTTTGCATGGTTTGAACCGACGGCAGAAGGCTGGAACTTTATGTAAGAGCCTGTTTAATATCTCGACGTGTGCGGATTGGCGAGCGGATTTTTTGCCTTGCAAGGCAAAAATCCGCAGGCATCCTGACGGATGGCAAGGATTTTTAACGCGGTCAAGGCGGAAAATACGCCGCCAAGACGGGCGCGGGGAGATATTAAACAGGCTCTAAGATAAAAGAGGAGGGAATTTCTGAAATGTCCATTCTAAAACTGATTCCTAGTTGTAAAGATTATCTCTGGGGCGGCGAAAAGCTGCGTACAGATTTCGGGATACAAAGCGATATGAATCCCCTGGCTGAAGCTTGGATATTATCCTGCCATCCCAGCGGACCAAGTTTTTTAAAAAACGGTGAAACACTGCAGCAATATATTAATGAACATCCTGGATGTCCTGGAACTAACTGCAATAAATTTGAAAAGTTTCCCGTTTTAGTGAAATTAATTGATGCAAAGGACAACTTGTCTATTCAGGTGCATCCCTCCGACCAATACGCCCTTGCCAATGAAGGAGAATATGGCAAAACTGAAATGTGGTATGTACTTGACTGCGAACCCGGTGCGCATCTGTACTATGGCTTTTCACATGAAATTAGCCGGGAAGAGATTATTTCACGGATTCAAGACAACACCTTGACAGAGGTGCTAAATGCTGTACCTGTGCATAAGGGAGACTGTTTTTTTATTCCTTCGGGTACGCTGCACGCCATCTGCAAGGGGATTGTTATTGCTGAAATTCAGCAGAATTCTAATATTACTTACCGGCTTTATGATTATGGACGTGTGGGGGCAGATGGAAAGCAGCGGGAACTTCATATAGAAAAAGCTCTGGATGTTGTCAATTGTATGCCGCCTGAAAAGTATGATTTTGGGGGAAAGCTTGCCCAATGTGAATATTTTACTGTTAGTATGATTTCTGGTGAATTTTCCAATATGGTTGGTAAAAGTTCTTTTGTTTCCCTGTTGATTGTAGATGGAGAGGGGACGTTAAACTGTGGGGGCGAAACGATTCCTGTCTGTAAAGGGGGCAGCTTTTTTCTGCCTGCAGGCAGCGGGGAGTTTAGGCTGAATGGTCACTGCCAAGCACTAATGACAACCATATAGCCTGTTTTTTAGAAAGTTAAACGCAGATGGAACTTTTAATATCTGTACAAATGAAATTTGAAAGGAAAGATGGTTATGATAAATTATGCACATAGGGGTGCAAGTGAATATGCACCAGAGAATACATTGTCCTCTTTTTATTTAGGGCTGTTACAGGGGGCCAATGGAATTGAAACAGATGTGCAGAGGGCAAAGGATGGAACATTAGTGCTGTTCCATGATAAAACTTTAGAACGCGTCACTGATTCCGTTGGAAAAATAAGTGATTATACATTAGACGAATTAAAGCATATTAAGGTCATAGGGAACAGTACAAACGGATTTTACGACCGAATTGTAACGCTTCGGGAATTCCTGGAAAAATTTTCTGACTATAACATAAAGTTTGCCATTGAGTTAAAAAAGGAAAATATTGAAGCTGATGTGCTGAAAATGATTCAGAAATTTGGAATCCAGGAAAAATGTACAATAACCAGTTTTCATTTTGATTATTTAAAAATTTGCAAAGAACTTGCCCCGGACATTCGGGTTGGATTATTAACAGAAGGGGATGGCTGCGGCCGAATTGACGAACTTAAATCTATTAATGGTGAAGAAATGGCGCCACAGGCAGAATATATAACGATGGAAAGTGTCAGAAAGCTTCGGAAGGAGGGCTTTGGTGTTCGGGCATGGGGGTTAAGCGGCCAAGAGCCGCTGCTTCTGATGAAGAAGATGTGTGAATTCAAAGTAGATGGGATGACGGTTAATTTTCCAGACCAGCTTACACGATACTTAAACATTCAACAGAAATGATGGAAGACAGAAAATGTTTTCAGCGGGTTTGGCAGTGTCTGCGGGCGTAGCCAGGTAACTTTTAAGGAAAGCTCAAGCCCTTTTAAATTGCTCCGCCCCCATGGCAGGGTTCCGTTTTGAGGAACTTTGCCATGGGGGCGGTTTAAGTAATTGATAGGACTGATTTCAACAACCTGCCCTAGTTCTTTTTACGGCTGGAAAAATATAGGGACAGAAACCCAATTCCTGAAACCATCATAACAAGTATCATAAACAGATCCATTATGGAATGATTTCCAGTGTTGGGGTTTTGGCTGATAATATTCCCATAAGCCGTTCCGCTTTCTCCATCTTGATAAACGAGCGCATAGGTAGAAAAGCGGTCTGTCTCTATGGTAACAGTATTATCGTCATCGTCCAGATCTCTTAAAAATTCTGTCATGCCGTTATGTACGCGGATAACAGCAAATTTCCTTTTATTTGTACTGTCTGCATTTCTTAAATTCTCCGGTACTTCAATTGTTACAGTGATCTTTTTCGGCGTTTCATTGATATCAATACGTGTTCTTTCAATCAGTTTATACAGGCTGATGTCAAGGTACTGTCCAGTGGTATAGCCGTTTAACGCTGATTCTATAAGCGTTTTGTCTGTGCTGCTGACAGTACTTTCAGCGTCTTTGATATCGAAAACAACCCTGATGTTTGCCCCATTTCTAAGCTGCTGCTTTTCTGCATTTGTCAGAAGCATTAATTGCAGCTCTGTTTCAGAATTAGCGACATTTATATCTGGTATACCATCTACTTTTTCAATGTTTTTGGAAAAGTTTCCTTCCCTGTCGTCAATGGGGGGATTTTCTTCCTCAGATTCACTTTCTTCAGCATTGTTTACTGTACTTTCTTCCCTGCCTGTCGCCGGAATAGTCCCTTCCTCCTGGTAGCCGCATACTCCACATTCCCGGTGCCGTGTTCCGGTTTCGGATGCTGTTGCTGCCTTGTCGGTAATCCAGGCTCCAAAGCTGTGGGAATCAACCTCGCTTTTTTCGCCGCATTTACACTCGCGCCAATGGCTTGTTTCATTGGACTGCCAATCCCCATAAATATGTTTATGATCTAATTGGGGAATTGTCCCTGATTCGCTGTAACTGCATATTTCACAGTTCCGGTGTCTTGTGCCTTCTGCTTCTTCCGTAGGTTCCTGGTCAGTGACCCACTCGCCAAAGCTGTGGGAATCAACCTCGCCTTTTTCGCCGCATTTACACTCGCGCCAATGGCTTGTTTCATTGGACTGCCAATCCCCATAAATATGTTTATGATCTAATTGGGGAATTGTCCCTGATTCGCTGTAACTGCATATTTCACAGTTCCGGTGTCTTGTGCCTTCTGCTTCTTCCGTAGGTTCCTGGTCAGTGACCCACTCGCCAAAGCTGTGGGAATCAACCTCGCCTTTTTCGCCGCATTTACACTCGCGCCAATGGCTTGTTTCATTGGACTGCCAATCCCCATAAATATGTTTATGATCTAATTGGGGAATTGTCCCTGATTCGCTGTAACTGCATATTTCACAGTTCCGGTGTCTTGTGCCTTCTGCTTCTTCCGTAGGTTCCTGGTCAGTGACCCACTCGCCAAAGCTGTGGGAATCAACCTCGCCTTTTTCGCCGCATTTACACTCGCGCCAATGGCTTGTTTCGTCAAATTTCCACTCTGTTCCAAATTCATGTATATGCACTTCAATAATAAGAGTCGCTGTTGCGTCCTCAAACCCTTCCCTTTGTGCTGTGTAAATAACTTCATATGTTCCAGTTTCCCCAATTTTTACCTGCGAATCATCATAGCTAACGTCGCCTCTTGAGGACTCAATAAATGATTGATACCATTCCTCGTTCAGCTCACTGTCTTTCCCGACCATCGTTTCTGTTTCTTTTAGAATAATAAACGGTGCGCCTATTATCTCAATAGAACCATCTACCACGTCGGAAATTCCGCCTTCCGGTGATATAGCATAACAGCTTGTACCCGTTGGACCCTCCGGTGTATCCGCCGGCAGCGTTATTGGCAGGGAAAAATCTCCGTTTTCATCTGCAGTAACTGTGTATTCGCTTCCAAGTATTTCAATGAAAACAGTATTATAGGGCTCCGCAGTACCGATAATTTCTTCCGGGATTCCTGTTTTCAGTTCTTCCGTAGTGATGGCTGGATTCCCTGGAGGTTCAGGCAGGTCTCCAACCCCAATCAATACATAGCGGCTCCATGTCATCCCCGGACTTACTGTACCAGTCCATGACCATGCCATGCCGCTGTCATCTGTATAAGGTGTGCTCTTGTTTGGAAGATCAGTAAATACATTCTTATTCGCATCGCTATAATAACCATACCATAAAGTAGTGACGGTAGGCGCAAATAAATTAAATTTATAGTTATTCTTTGGCTCCCCGCTCATAGAAAGCCCTGTCGATGTCCCCACTACTGGCGCTTGATCATTGTCACCAATCTGAACATCCGCTGAAGAACCAATCTTAAACGTTTGAACCGAATCCCCCATATTCTCTACTGTATATTTAACCATTACATATTTGCCATTGTCTAACAGTGACAGCTCTCTTTTTCCATAAAGACTATTACCCATATCGACCGCAGTGTAAGTATCTATCTTCACTGTGCCATTTTCCTCTGTTTCATAGAAGGTTAGGTATCCATAATTGCCATATGTAGTCTGTATTTTGGTACCATTATCAATCCCTTGAATATCAAATCCAGTTGAGGAATTCAGATTAGTATACCACATATAATCACTCGAACCTTGAATATCCGAACGTGCCGACAAAGTTCTGGTTGCAGGCTTTGATAATTCTTCATCTGCTTTTTTTGAGGGTTCTTTTTCTGGGCTTATCCCTGGTTTTTCGGTTTGGTTTTCACCAGGTTTTGCATCCGGCTGCTCCGGTTGGTTTTCGTCCGGTGTAGTGCCCGGCTCTGCTGGCTGGTTTTCGTCCGGTGTTGTATCTGGCTCTGCTGGTTGGTTTTCATCTGGTGCTGTATCCGGCTCTATTGGTTGGCTTTCATCCGGTGTAGTGCCAGGCTCTGTTGGCTGGTTTTCGTCCGGTGTTGTATCTGGCTCTGCTGGTTGGTTTTCATCTGGTGCTGTATCCGGCTCTATTGGTTGGCTTTCATCCGGTGTAGTGCCTGGCTCTGCTGGTTGGTTTTCATCTGGTGCTGTATCCGGCTCTGTTGGCTGGCTTTCGTCCGGTGTTGTATCTGGCTCTGCTGGCTGGTTTTCGTCCGGTGCTGTATCTGGCTCTGCTGGCTGGTTTTCATCTGGTGTTGTATCCGGCTCTGCTGGTTGGTTTTCGTCTGGTGTTATGTCTGACTCCTCCCGTTGGTTTTCATTTGGCGCTGTGTCAGGATTTTCCGTTACAGCTTCTGTTTCCAGGCTGCTTTCACTGACGATCTCTGTTACTGTGTCGTTTTCCTGCGCGAAAACGTTTACTGAAGTTCCAGCAATCAAAACAAATGAAAACAGTAATGCCGCTGCCCTCTTCAACCGCTTTCTCTTTTGGACTTTCATAATATTGTCTACCTCCGATGGTTGTAATTGTCACAATTATAAAATGCTTCATCCATATTTAAAAGGGGTGTGGGATAATCGTTGCATTTTTGGGGATATTTCTTATGAAGCCTGCTTCTTACTGAAAGGGTTAGCTGAAAAAGAACATTAAAAAACCAAATCGAAGGTATTGAAATTTTTGAGAAAAACTTTTTAGAAACAGTTGCAATTCAGGGAAATTTGTGTTAAGATAACTTGTAATGTCTTTTAGCGCAAAGGAGGTGTAAAAAGGATGCCAAATATCAAATCTGCAAAGAAACGGGTCAAAGTGACCTCTGCAAAAAACTTACAAAACAAAATGCTGATGTCTAATCTTCGCACTGTCATCAAGAAAGCCGAAGCTGCTATCTCTAGCGACGATGACAACAAGGTCGAGGTTGTAAGATATGCTGTTAAGCGGATTGACCAAGCTTGTGCAAAGGGACTGATCCATAAAAACAGTGCAGCAAGAAAAAAATCTGCCCTTGCTACTAAGCTGGCAGGTTAATCTGGAAAACATCCAAATACCAAAAAGAAGGGACAGTTTCGGTGAAATCCGGGACTGTCTTTTTTAACAACAGTTCAAAATGGGAAAGGAGTCAAGCGATTATGCCGGATATCCGACCAATATCTGATTTGCGCAGCCGGTTTGCAGAAATATCTAAGCTGGCTCATGAAAATGGCGAGCCGATTTTTTTGACGAAAAACGGTTATGGAGACCTTGTTGTTCTAAGTGTAGAAGCCTACGAAGTGTTAGTACGTCAGGCCAAATCTCCAAATACCCCCCCCCACGAAAATTGGAGAGGAATAATAATCGGAAGCTCAATAAAACGCCAGCCTTTCTTTATTAAGGAAAAGCTGGCGTTTTTTATTGGGAAAAGCAGATGTGCAGGTACAGCCTATCCCTATCAGGTAATTGGGGCAGGATTAAAGAAACACATATCATTATAAAGCTTCCAATGTTCAGCCCAACTTTCCTTTTTTCCGCTGGCAACATCTAGAATAAAGTGAAACAGCTGTGTTCCAACCTCCGGTATTGTTGCATTACCGGTAGCGATTGTTCCTGCATCTATATCAATCAAATCAGGCCACATTTCCTTCAAGTCAGTACGGGAAGAGACCTTAACAACCGGAGCCGCCTCCAGTCCATAAGGGGTTCCCCGTCCGGTCATAAATACCTGTAAGGTAATCCCTGAAGCAAGTTGGCATGGCCCGCAAACAATGTCACTGGCAGGGGTAGCAGCATAGATTAATCCCTTTTTAGAGGGACGCTCTCCAGGTGATAATACCTCTACAATAGGGGATGTCCCAGACTTAGCAATCGAACCCATAGCTTTTTCTACAATATTAGAAAGTCCGCCTTTTTTGTTCCCAGGGGTGGGGTTGGCACTGCGATCCGCTCCGCCCAATTCCAGATAGTTGTCATACCATTTCATTTCTTCAGCCAGTTTCCGGCAGGTTGGTTCATCAACTGTTCTTTCCCCTAAAAGATATACACCATCGCGTACCTCTGTCACCTCTGAAAACAGTACTGTAGCCCCTCCGCTTACCAACAAATCCGACGCATATCCAGCCGCAGAATTGGCTGTAATCCCTGAAAAAGCATCGCTTCCCCCACATTGCATGCCAATCATTAAATCGGATAAAGGAAGGGTCTCCCGCTTCCGCTGGTTTAAACGTTTCAGCTTTGTCTCTGCTAAAGCCATGATAGCCTCTACTTGTGCGCCAAATCCCTTGTAATCCTGAAGAATCAGCACCGTATCCGATCCCAAACGGTCGGTAATACGGTCCGGCGTAAGTTTTTCACAGCCCAGTCCTACAACCATAAGCTCCCCTCCAAAGTTGGGATGCTTACACATATTAGCAATCTGGCGGATTGGAACCTTGGCTTCTGGCGCATTAATTGCCACCCCGCAGCCGTAAGCATGGGTAACCGAAACCACCCCGTCTACATTGGGATATTGGGGCAGAAGTTCATCTTTAATACGTTTTACTGCTGCATTCAGTACCCCAGCAACACATTGTACTGTTGTAACAATTCCCAACAGGTTGCGCGTTCCTGCAAACCCGTCGGCATTGCGATAACCTTCCCATGTGGTGCGCTCTGGTTTGGGAAGATCGGTACGAATATCAACGCCCCATTTCATATTGTCTACACTGGGCGGCGTGGGAAGGGACAACATATCTTCGTTGATCCAATCCCCTTGGCGGATATCATTAATCGCATAACCTAATGTTACACCATAGCGGATAATGTTCCCACCGGCTGGAATATCGCATAAAGCAATTTTATGCCCCTGGGGAATATCCTGCTTGGCGGTTATCCCCTCCATTACTTGAGAACCTTCTAAAACTTTGTCAACCGTAATTGCTACATTGTCTTCATCTTTAATTTTAATGTATATTGGACGTTTTTTTATGTTTTCACTCATTTGCCTGCCTTCTTTCTTTTTAATCATCGGAATGTTTCAGCAGTCCCTATCAACCGAAGTACATCTTCTAACGTATGCTGGTAATCCTGTCTGCTGCGAAGTCTGGCCTCGGAAAAGGGGATTGCAAGGCGATTTATTGAGAAAACAGAAGTTACACCCATATCATAGGCTCTATATGCATCGTCGGCCACATCCCCAACAATGGCGCAAACAGGAACCCGTTTCGCAACAGCACGTTTTGCAACGCCAATTACAACTTTTCCCCGAAGACTTTGGCTGTCAATCTTTCCTTCCCCTGTAATAACCAAATCAGTCCCAGCAAGTTTCTCATCAAAAGAGACAACATCCAAAACCGTTTCAATTCCAGAGCGCAATTCAGCCCCCAAAAAAGCAACCATTCCAGCGCCCATTGCTCCAGCAGCTCCGGCTCCAGGAATATCCTCTACCCCATCCGGGCAAATCTCCCGGCGAATTGTCTGGGCTAAATCTTTCAGCTGTTGATCCAGCATCTGAACCATATCCGTATCCGCTCCCTTTTGGGGAGCAAAAACGCAGGCGGCTCCTGCAGGTCCAAACATGGGATTGTCAATATCACACATGCAGGTGATCTGGCATCCAGCGCAGTTAAGCAGCTCTTTAGCTGGCGAACAGTCAATAGAATGGATTTTAGAAAGGCTTCCACCGGTAGGCATAAATTCCTTTCCGTCCTTGTCCCGGAAAATAACCCCCATTGCACAAGCCGCTCCACAGCCTGCGTCATTGGTAGCACTTCCCCCCAAACCAAGGATAATCCTCTTTGCGCCGTGTTCTACAGCATGGCGAAGCTGTTCGCCCACCCCAAAAGTAGTTGTAGCAGAAGGATTCGGACGTTCTCCAACCATAGGAAGTCCAGCAGCAGAAGCCATCTCAATAATGGCGGTTTCCCCAAACCTGGCGTAACTGGCAGAAACCGTTTCCATATAAGGGCCATGTACGGAAATTTCCACCTGTTCCCCTTCCATAGCTTGCAGGAAACAGTCCACAGTCCCTTCCCCCCCGTCGGCAACAGGCAGAGAAATTACCTGACAGTCCGGGAAAAACCTGGGAATCGTTTCCTGCGCAAGCCGGCAGATTTCCATAGATGACAGAGAACCTTTAAAGGAATCCGGTATGATAATACACCGTTTCATAAAATATGCTCTTTCCCTTCTTTGATAAAAATAGCAAGGGGATTTCTTATGGTTCTATTATACTGGAGCCAGGAAAAATGGGCAACAGACAGCAGACCGAAATTCCTGCGCATTTTTTGATAGATTGAAGAATATTGCATAAAACGCAATAAAAGTATTGCAAAAAATAAAAAAATGGAAATGCGTTGCAATTTTAAGCAGGTTCTTCATAGGGTTTGCCTATTGTATCAAACAGACAGGACAGATATAATGAAAGACAGTGAAAAAGAAACGCTTTTACAAGCGGAAAAAGAAAGAGGTAAACAATATGAAAATAGGATTCATTGGCCTTGGCATTATGGGAAAGCCCATGAGCAAAAACTTAATAAAAGCTGGATACTCCCTGATCGTTGAAGATATCAATAAAGAAGCCGTTGCAGAAATCGCATCCTGCGGCGCAGAAACAGCGGAAACTGCGCGTGAAGTTGCAGAAAAAAGCGATATCGTCATTACCATGCTCCCCAATTCCCCCCATGTCAAGGCAGTTGTCTGTGGAGAAAACGGTGTATTGGAAGGAGCCAAACCTGGACTTATCCTTATTGATATGAGCAGTATTGCTCCCCTGGCTTCCCAGGAAATCGAAAAAGCCTGTTCCGCTAAAGGCGTAAAAATGCTGGATGCTCCTGTATCCGGCGGCGAACCAAAGGCAATCGACGGAACTTTGTCCATTATGGTTGGCGGTGAAAAGGAAGTATTTGATTCTGTGAAAGAGATTCTGCTGGAAATGGGTGCATCTGCGGTACATTGCGGTGATATCGGCGCAGGCAATACAACCAAACTTGCTAATCAGGTAATTGTGGCGCTGAATATTGCAGCCGTTTCAGAAGCCTTTATGCTGGCAAAAAAAGCCGGCGTTGATCCTCATCTGGTATTCGACGCAATCAAAGGCGGGCTGGCAGGTTCTACTGTTATGAACGCAAAAGCTCCGATGATTATGGATCAAAATTTCAAACCCGGATTTAAAATTGACCTGCATATTAAAGACCTGAACAACGCGATTGAAACCGGGCACGGCGTAGGCGCTCCCCTGCCTTTAACCGCTTCTGTTATGGAAATTTTGGAGAACCTCCACTTTTATGGCTGCGGACAGGACGACCACAGCGCAATTGCAAAATATTACCAGAAACTTACTGGAACTACCATTGAATAAAAAAGATTTATCCATTAGGAGGATATCATTATGGCTTTTATCCCAAGGGGCATTATTCCCCCTGTTGTCACTCCCACCACGCCGGATGGGGCCTTTCATGAAAAGGTGTTTGTACAGCTTATCAACCATTTGATTGACAGTGGTGTTCATGGTGTTTTTCCGTTTGGCACTACCGGGGAATTCTATGCGTTTAACAATGACGATTATCGCCGGATTATTACGCTTGCCGTTGAAACTGCTGCAGGAAGGGTTCCCGTATATGCAGGAGCGAACCATATCACTGTCAAGGGGACCATTGAGCTTGCCAAAATTGCCAAGGAATGCGGGGCAAATGCTGTTTCTGTACTTACCCCTATGTTCATTTCTCAAACCCAGGCGGAAGTTTATGAGTTCTACCACGCAGTAGCGGAAAGTACAGACCTCCCAATTATTATCTATAACAACCGTCCAAAAACCAATGTTCATGTAACACCGGAGACAGTTGCCAAATTAGCTGAGATTCCAAATATTGCCGGGGTGAAGGACAGTACCGGTGATATGACGAATACTGCTGAGTATATCCGTTTGACACGGCATAGGGACGATTTCCATGTGCTTTTAGGACGGGATACTTTGATTTACGCGGGCTTATGCTATGGTGCAACAGGTGCAATCGCCTCCTGTGCTAATGTTGCTCCCAAGGTTGCTGTGGATATTTATGAGAAATTTATGGCTGGAGACCATAAGGGTGCTTTAGAAGCACAGTTTAAATTTGCTCCCCTGCGTATTGCTTGTAATATGGGGACATTCCCGGAAGTTATTAAAGAAGGTTTGATAATGCAGGGAATTGATGTGGGCAAATGTATTGCACCTATTGCAGAACTGACTCCCCCGGAAAAGGAAAAATTGAAAACAGTCCTACAGGAAATGGGATTGCTGTAAAGTTAAATTGAGGGAACCACCTAAGCAGGTACGGCCAAGGGCAGATAAAAAGGTTTCGGGCCCAGCGGCTTTTCAATTCTGCTGAACTCAGCCCGCCAGAATTTACAAAGCTGTCATTTTCTCTTGTAATCAGTGAACATCTCTGAGATGCATCTCTAAAACAGAAAGCTTTTATTTTAAGAGTTTTTTATCGAACTTACAACACAAAAACCCTGTACGGCAAAATGCCGTACAGGGTTTTTTAATATTAATCATGATAAACCGCAGCCTCAGCAATATTTAAAGCATGGTCAGAAACACGTTCCAAATCCGTAAGAACTTCTGAGAAAATCAGTCCAGAGTCGGCATCGCACTGATTTGCATTCAGCCTGTCAATATGATTTTGGGAGTACTCGTCCACCAGATCATCTATTGTCTGTTCTTGGTTTTCAATATCTTCCATCATATGTAAATTCTGTTTCATAAAATATTTATAAGCGTCATCCAAAATTTTCAAAGTGTGCTGCATCAAATTAGCGAGTTCCGTCTTACCTTCCATGGAGAAAGAAACGTTTCTTTCCTTACAGGTTGCAGAATAATCGGCAATATTCTGCGCATGATCTCCAACCCGTTCAATATCGCTGACAACATGGTACATGGAACTAAGCCTCTGGGCATCATTTGCAGTAAGTTCCAGACGGTTGATCCGAACAAGACATTTTGTAATTTCTTTATTTAGGAAATCAACTGTTTCTTCATTTTGGATAATACGGTCCAGATTAGAAAGATCCTGATTTAACAGTGCCTGTCCAGCCATTTCCAAATTGTTCCGGGCCAGACAGTGCATCCGGGAAACTTCTGCGTCTACCTGGGCAATTCCAATACTGGCGGCACCAAAGGCATGTTCATCGATATGAACCAATTTAGGAGCATCTTCCTCAACATCCTCTCCAGAAACAAGTTTTTTTGACAGTTTCACTAAGAGGTTGGAAACAGGAAGGAGCATCAGCATACTGAACAGATTAAACAGAGTATGCAGGTTAGCCACTTGACGCATAGGGTTATCCGGGGTCAGAGAAGCGACCCATTCTGGGAACGGAACAAAAACCCCCAATATTACAAAAATGATTGCCCCAATGCTGCTAAAAAGGATAGCCAGAAGGGAGGCGCGTTTTGCGTCCTTCTTACCGCCAATTGAGGAAAGCACTGCACTAGCACACGCGCCCACATTCATACCATAAACCAACGGGGCCGCCTGTCCTAAAGTCAAAACATTCTGAGCTGCCATTGCCTGAAGAATACCAACGGAAGCAGAAGAACTTTGAATCAAAGCAGTAAAAATTAATCCAACCAAAATACCAAACAATGGATTTTCCATCTGAATAATGAGATTTCGGAACCAAACCACATCTTTTAGCGGGGACATGGAGGAACTCATCATATTCATCCCTAAAAATAAAATTCCCAAACCTCCTATAACCTGTCCAATATGATTGACTTTTTTTCTTTTAAAAAACATAATCATAGCGACGCCTATCATGGCTACCAACGGGGCTATCTGATCTGCCTTTAGGGTTAAAAGCTGTCCGGTCATAGTAGTACCTACTTTAGCTCCTATTATAACCCCTACTGCTTGGCTTAAATCCATTAGACCTGCATTAACAAAACCAACCGCCATTACCGTAGTAGCATTTGAACTTTGGATAATTGCGGCGATTACAATTCCTACAAGAACCCCAATATACCGGTTACGCGTAAGCTTTTCCAAAATTTCCTTTAGACGTGAACCAGCTACCAGTGCCAAACCGTCGCTCATCATTTTCATGCCGTAAAGAAACAGGGATAGCCCGCCAATAACGCCGAGGATATCGGTAAACTGCATGTCATCACGACTCCTTATTTTTTTCAGCCGTTCGCTTTCTGTCCGGTTTTGTGGGGAACTAGCGGGAGGCTGTATTCCTGGAAAAAACGGGAAATCCCATTTTACTCGTATTCCCCATTTTATTATACCATTTTGTGTATGGTTAGAAAAGAGAGAAAATGAACAGTTTCTTTTGTTTTTGTATACGAAAATCAGAAAAAGCTATAACATTATTGCATAAATTCCAATTAATGTAAATTAAAACGAATTATTTCATCTCCACTTGATAAAAAGTTTTTTGGAAATCTATGTTAGAAAGTTTTCGTTTGTTATTTTTTACTGTGTATTCTATTGGATTTAGGTGTTGAACCTTTTCAGGCTTATAAAAACTGCAAATTGCAATGCTTCAAGAGAATTTCAGCAGTAAAAACCCTTGTTTGCTAGAAAATTCCATGGAATTCATAAAATATTTACTATGATCCGCTCTATACGTGCTATAATACAAGGGAGTTTTTCAAAATTCAGCAAAAACTCGTTTATAGTATTTTGGAGAAAAGGAGACAAAATAACAGTATAAAGATTCTGCAAAATAGAAAGGCGTGATGGAAATGGGCAGCAGACCAAACCGCGTACAGATTGGCGAAGGGGTATGGTTCACAAGCATTATAGACCCCAAGTTTAAGAGCAACCGCATTTCATTAAATCTGGCTGCGCCGCTCAAAAAAGAAACGGCAGCAGATATGGCAGCATTATCCCTGCTCCTGCGTAAATCCTGCCGGGCATATCCTAACATAACTCTGTTAAGTTCCCGTTTATCAGAATTATATGGAGCATATCTGGATGGAGAGGTGCGCAAGCACGGTCCCAAGGAGATTTTAAACTTAACCGTCCAAGGCATAGACAACCGCTTTGCACTGGAAGGGGAAAAGATGATTCAGGAATGCGCAGAGCTTCTTTGTCAGGTATTATTTGCTCCGAACCTGGAAGCAAGCGGTTTATTTGGAGAGGACGACGTTAGAATTGAACGTCAATATCTGGTAGATACAATTGATTCGTTGATTAATGACAAACGCGCCTATGCCATTGACCGTTGTGTGAAGTCTATGTGTAAAGGCGAGCCAGCATCTGTAAGCCGGTATGGGACAAGGGAAAATGCTCTGGCCGTTACTCCAAAATCGGCGGCGGATATGTACCGGCATCTACTCAAAACTGCCAAAGTGGAAATACTATTTATTGGATGCGGCGATCCCTCTGGCGCAAAGGAAGCCTTCAAAGAGGCTTTTGCAAAGGTGAACCGTACACCAGAGGAAATCCCGGAGGGTACAGTCAAACTGACCGCTGGAGAAATTCAGGAGGTCGAAGAAACAATGGAAGTTATGCAGGGGAAACTTGTAATGGGGTTCCGTGTAGGGGATGTTTCCCAACGGAAAAAATACAATGCTCTGCGTATGATGCTCTCTGTATTTGGCGGATCGCCCTTTTCCCGTTTGTTTGTATATGTGCGGGAAAAATTAAGCCTTTGCTATTACTGCGCCTCACGTTATGACCGCCCTACCGGATTGATGATGGTGGATTCCGGTGTTGAATTTGAAAAGAAGGAAGCAGCGCAGAAGGAAATCCTCAACCAGCTTGAGGCAATGCGCCGGGGAGAGTTTACTGATGAAGAGTTTTCGGCGGCGCGTTTAAACATGGTCAACGCATTCCAAACCACAGGGGATTCTTTGGGATCTTTGGAAGGGTATTATTTTAACCAGATCTTCAGCGGATGGGATAAAACCCCAGAGCAAGATATTGCTGATCTGCTGGACATAACCAGGGAGGAAATTATAGAAGCAGCGCGTCAGGTTTCCCTGGATACCATCTATTTCCTAAAAGGGGAAACTCCGGAAACAGACAGAAAAGGGGGAAATCAAGATGCCTGATACAGAAAAAAGCACTACTATGGAAACGATCGGTTCATCCCTGCTTGAAGAACAATACTATAAAGTAATGCACAAAAGCGGTGTTACTCTCCTTCTCTGCCCTATGAAGGGGTTCAGCACTGCTTATGCCCTGTTTGGAACGAATTACGGTTCTATGGATGTTACCTTTAAAACCCCGGAGGATGAGGACTTTGTAGAAGTTCCGGCAGGGATTGCCCACTATCTGGAGCATAAACTTTTTGAAAACGAAGATGGGGACGCATTCCAGCGCTTTGCAGCAACCGGGGCAAGCGCCAACGCCTACACCTCTTTTGACAAAACCTGTTATTTGTTTTCCTGTACTCAAAATTTTGAAAAATCCCTGGAAATTCTTTTGGACTTTGTGACCCGTCCCTACTTTACTGACGAAACGGTTCAAAAAGAGCAGGGGATTATTGGACAGGAAATCCGAATGTATGACGACAATCCTGACTGGCAGGTTTACTTTAACCTTTTAAAAGCCCTTTATCAGAAAAATCCCGTCCGGGTGGACATTGCAGGGACAGTGGAATCCATTGCGGAGATTAACAAGGAACTTCTTTATCGGTGCTATAACCATTTTTACAATCTTCACAATATGGTAATTGCGATTGCAGGGAATTTTACGGTAGAATCTGTCTTGGAAGTTGCTGACCGTGTTCTGAAAGCTGCGGAACCCTTCCAGACGAAACGCCGCCTTCCAGAAGAACCGGACGAGGTTTGTCAAAGAAAAATTGAAACTGAACTGGAAGTAGCAACCCCCATGTTCCAAATGGGTTTTAAACTAAAGGGCGGGGATTCTGCGGAAAATATGAGGAATCAGATTTTAGATGAAATCCTTGTAGAAATTATCGCTGGGGAGAATACGCCTATTTATCGGGAATTATACGACAAAGGGTTAATTAACGCCACTTTTGGCGGAGAGGCAATGGCAGTACGGTCGTTATTGGCTGTTACTTTCGGCGGGGAATCCAGAGAGCCTGAAACCGTTTATGAAGCCATTTTGGAACGGGTCAGACAATTAAAAAGAGACGGAATCAGCGAAAAGTTATTCCAACAGTGCAAAAAGGCCACTTATGGAAGGTATATTGGGATGTTCAGCAGACCGGAGGCAGTGGCTAGTACCCTTCTGCTTTCCCACTTTACTGGAGTGGAGATGTATTCCCTCATTGAAAGCCTGGGAAATGTTACCAGGGAACAGTTAGAACAGCGCCTGAAAAATCAATATCATGAGGAATGGACGTCTTTGTCGATTGTCCGCAATAATAGGGAAAACTAAAGACACTTCTATTTTGCTCTAACCTAAAATAAATTAAAAAAGTTCCTTGGACGTCAGTTCAGCAATGCTGAACTGAACCTGCAAGGCATGAAACTCCCCAGCTCACTAAAAGTATAGAAAAATCCAACTTCCCGAACCTTTCCGTCAAACCTGTGTTCACATCCAAATCCAAAAGGAGAGACTTTAATTATGACAGAGACCCTTTCATTTCCAGGGCTGGGATGGGAATTCCACCTATCCCGCGCCGCGTTTTCAATCCCAATCGGGGAAAATAAGATAACTGTTTACTGGTATGGCATTTTGATTGCCTTAGCCTTTTTAGCAGCAGTTTTCTACTCTTTCCGCCGCTGTAAAACCTTTGGCATTAACGCTGACCGTGCCATAGACGTTGTTATGATCTCCGCTGTTGGAGGGATTTTAGGAGCGAGAATCTATTATGTTCTCTTTACCTGGGATTACTATAAGGACAATTTAGGAGAAATTTTTAAAATCTGGCATGGGGGAATCGCCATTTACGGCGGTGTAATCGGCGCATTGCTGGTTGGCGCATTGGTATGTAAATGGCGCAAGGTGCATTTCCTACCCATGGCTGATATGGCAGTAGGCGGCATCCTGTTGGGACAAGCTATTGGCAGATGGGGCAACTTTGTGAATATAGAAGCGTTTGGTTCTAACACCACCCTGCCCTGGGGCATGACTTCCCCTTCTATTTCCGCTTACCTATCTGGCATGAAGGACGAACTTGCAAAAATTGGCGTAGAGATTGACCCATCCCTTCCGGTGCATCCTACCTTTTTATACGAGTCTTTATGGTGCTTTTTGGGATTCGGGCTGGCGGCTTTTTTTGCCAGCCGGAGAAGGTTTGACGGGGAGCTTCTTCTCTTTTATGCAGCCTGGTATGGGACTGGAAGAGCTGTAATTGAAGGTCTGAGGACAGACAGCCTGATGTTGGGGACCATTCGGGTTTCTCAACTTCTGGCAATTCTTTGCGTAGCGGCTGCCATAATTATCTGGATTGTAGTCAGAAGCAGGATTAAATCCTCCAACGACCCTGAATATTTGAAGGTTTTCGCTAAAGCGGAACTTGCCGCCGCTGTGGTGAGCGGGGAATATTACAAACAGTTGGAAGAACAGAAAAAAGGCTTAAAACAGGCAGTTTCAGATGCTGCCAAAGATGCGGCAGAAGAGATGGAAGCTTTGGAACAGGAAGATTCAGAAAAGCAAGAGGAAAAAATAGAAGCAGAATCAGGGACTATACTGGATTCTGCTGAATGTACCACGGATAAGACCCCGGAAGCCAAGAAAGAATAAAAAAGGCTGCACATTCCAGAATTTTTCTGGGTGTGCAGCCTTTCATTTCATATAAATTTGATAAAAAAGTTTTCTCTTGATTTTATTGTTTTGTGTTTTAGGGACACCATCCTAGCAGCTTACCGTTTGCTGCACATTCCCCTTAGACCTGAAACCTTTTTCATCTGCCCCAGATGGAACTTATCTTAGACTTTGTGGAGATTTTGAGGCTGTTTTTCAGGGAAGGCAGAGAAAAAAGGGGGCTTCTTCTTTCTTTTTCTATCGCAAAAAAGAAAGGGGGAGTTTCGCGCCTTTCGGGTTCAGTTCAGCAAAGCTGAACTGGCGACCAAAGGGCACCGCCCTTTGGAAACCTGCCACTTTCGAGAAAGCGGCCAAAGCCTTTAATACGGGTTTGGTTTATGACTGTCTTTGCTTTGTGCCCGCGCCGAAGGTTTTCCAGATTCTTTTTTGCAATGATTCTGAATTTTGATTTCTGTGCATCTTAGGTTTAGTCCCACAGATTAGCTTTGCCGCCATTATCAAAGGGTATTATACTCAAATTTTCCATCAATCATTGTGGCTTTACACAATGTAAAGTTTGAGAACGGCGAGCCGTCAAAAACAGCGATATCTGCATCTTTGCCGACTTCCAAAGACCCAATTCTATCATCCAGCTTCAGCAAACGGGCAGGGCGAATGGTAACGGCTTCAAAGGCAGTTTTCTCTGACAAGCCTCTCGCCATACAAATTCCAATAAAGATAGGAAGCCATCTTGTCCCGGAAGATGTATCCTGTGTCAAACAGAAATTAATTCCTTCCTGTTCCAATACTGCGGGAGTATCCTGACGGCAGCCCCAGATTTCCATTTTCGCGGGATCCATCAGCAAAGGCCCAATTACACAGGTGGCATTTTTCTCTTTCAGAACCTTCAAAATCTTGTATCCTTCTGTACAATGCTCAATGGAATAATCCAGATGATATTCCTCCGCAATGCGGATAGCGGTTGTAATATCATCCGCCCTGTGGCAGTGAATACGGACACGCATTTCTCCGCGGACAACAGGTACAAGGGCTTCGAGTTTAAAGTCAGGCTTTGGCGCTTTAGAAGGATCGGCTTCCGCCTCTTTCAGCTTGTCCGAATAAACTTTGGCATCATAAAGGGTTTCCCTTAAAATTGCAGCAACGCCCATACGGGTTTGCGGGAAAGCTTTCTTGTTTCCACCGTAGCAGTTTTTAGGGTTCTCACCCAAAGCCATTTTCATCTGAGCAGAACCTGGAATTACTATATCAAATAAAGATTCGCCTTTTTTGCATTTAAAGCTGATCCCGGTGCCTCCTATGACATTTGCAGAACCAGGGCCAGTGTAGCAGGTTGTAAAACCAGCTTCCCGCGCTGCTGCTATTGCAATATCATGTGGATTGATGGAGTCAATCGCCCGAAGCTGTGCAGTAATGGGATTTGTAATTTCATTTCCATCTCCAATGTTTGGGCGAGGCGTTGGTTCGCTGAAGGTTGAAATATGTGTGTGGCAGTCTATCAGGCCAGGTGTTACCCATTTTCCTGTAACGTCTACAATTTCAGCTTCCGCTGGTATGGATACCTCTCCAACTGTTCCAACAGCTTTAATTTTTCCATTTTCCACCAGGACTACCCCGTTTTCAATTGTGCCCTTAGTGACAGTGACAACTTTTCCGCCTTTTAAAGCGATCATCGGTATCATCTCCTGATTTTGTCATTTTCAGCCTGTAAAGTACAGTGCTATACCTTCCACGGAAATCAATTTTCAGAATCATTGCAAAAAAGAATCAGGAAAACCCCTGGCGCGGATACAAAGCAAAGACAGTCATAAACCAAACCCATATCAAAAGCTTTGGCCGCTTTCCCGAAAGCGGCGGGGGTACAGGGTCGAGCAGCGGAGCTGCTCAGAGCCGCCGGCCGCCAGTTCAGCTTTGCTGAACTGAACCCGCAAGGCGCGAAATCCCTTTGGGCAAGAGCATTTTTCTCCGCCTTCCCTGAAAAACACCCCAGTGGGGTGTTTTTCAACATCAGCCTCAAAATCTCCACAAAATTGTTTTCCCTGCGTACCCTATTATATTACTGGATTTTTTGCTAAAAAACAATCTGTTTTGCATATTTTTTTGAAAACGCTTCTGTAAAAAAGGAAATGCAGGAGTGTACAAAACCATCTCCTGCATTTAAAATGATTCAGTTCTATATCTGTATCTATTTAAATCCCCTGAAAAGAGAATGTAAAGCAGCTTCCTTTTTCTAAATGAAGCAGATATTCCTCATGGGTTTTTGCCCCCCAGCTATCGTCTCCGCCGATTCCCATTTGTCCGGCAGAACACCTAACAACTGTTTCATAAATGGGCGGAAGCTGGTAGGAATGATAAGCGTTTTCAATTTCATGAGGCGTATACGGCAGAGCGCAGCAGTCAAAAGAGGATGGAGCAGTAAACATCAGTCCCCTACCCATGCCGTCTGTTACCTTTGCCCAACGAACCCCAGTGCGGTTTCCGCACTCCTGGGGGATAGAATATTCTGTAACATTCTCCGCAGACCGGTAAAGGAATTTCCCCAACCTTGCCCCCTGGCAGCGGTCACAATAATTTTCCAGCGGCCCCATACCGAAATACTCCACATTTTCAAACTGAACAGGCAGTTTCAGCAATAACCCAAAATCCGGTACAACAACAGGCTTTTCACCCATATAACGAAGGGAGACTTCCACTTTCCCATCCCCTGTAATCGAAAAACTCTCCACAATTGTTTCACCAGATGGAAGAAGATATTCCCCTTCAATCACAACACAATCTGATTCCTGCCTGGCAGAAGCAGAACTCAGTTTGGCATACAGCCCGGCAGTTTTCCATTCGGCATAGTGAAAAGGCATTTTGCAGCCTGTATCGTTGTCCGTAGGCGCACGCCAGAAATTTAACTGCGGCTGGGAAAAAAACAGTTCTTCCCCTTTCCAGCGGTAAGAAGTAATCAAACCTGATGTTTTGGAATACAGGAGGGAAAAATCATTCCCCTTTGCCCCATAACAGAATCCGCCGTCAATCAGCTTTACTGGAAGGATGCAGGCTTCCTTTTCTGTCTGCACAACAGGAAGGATCTTTTGTCCAAAGGCTACCTCATGCCCTGCATCCGCCCAAATAGTATCTTCTTTCAAAACAAGGGCAGTATTGACTGTATATTCTCCGGGCTGTTCCGCCTGTCCATCAAAGGGAAGCGGGACAGTTGTTTTTTCGCCGGGTGCCGCCTTTGCTACAGTAGAATAGGAAACAACCGTTTCCCCATCCCGTTCCAGCCAGGCATTAAGCTGATACTCCTCTGCATCCGTAAAAAGGGAATCATTTTGGATAGTGACACTGGATAATTCAGGAGTTAAAGTAAAGTTTTGGTAATTAAATTTAACTTCCTGAATCTTGGGAGTATCCCGCCGGTCTCCAAGCAAGAGCCCATTGCAGCAAAAATTATAATCAGTAGGCCGATCTCCAAAATCGCCGCCAAAGGCTAAATATGGCTCCCCTAATCCCGACGGATCAGGCACCGAAAAGGATTGGTCGATATAATCCCAGATAAACCCACCCTGATATAAAGGTTCCCTTTTGGCTAAATCAGTATATTTGTGCATCGCTCCATTGGAATTCCCCATGGCGTGGGTATACTCACAGCAGATAAACGGCTTGTTCCGATGTTCCTTTAAAAACTCCTCAATCTTCCAAACAGGTGTATACATCTGGCTTTCCATATCAGTGCAGCCAGCAAAAGGGCTGTCCCATTTTACCCGTTCATAATGAACCAGGCGGGTTTGGTCAGAGCCCCGGAACAACTGCGCCATATCGTAAATATCCCGTCCGTCCCAGCTTTCATTTCCACAGCTCCAAATAATGACAGAAGGATGATTCTTATCCCGTTGAAACAGGCTGTTGGCCCGATCCAGAACAGCATCCAGCCATTCCTCACGGCTGCCAGGGATTCCGGTCTTTTCCGTTTCAGCTCCGTTCCTCCCGCTGCAGTTCCAGCTTCCGTGGGTTTCCAAGTTGGTTTCATCTATCACATACAGGCCGTATTCGTCGCACAGATCATAAAAATAAGTATGGTTGGGGTAATGGCTTGTACGAACGGCATTAATGTTATTGCGTTTCATATGCTTTACATCCCGAAGCATATCCTCTTTTGTAACAGAACGTCCCCGAAAACAATTCCATTCGTGACGGTTTACCCCTTTAAATACAATACGCTTGCCATTCAGCTTCATTAAACCGTCCTTCAGCTCAAATTTTCGGAATCCTATCCGTCCTGGAATTACTTCGAGGAGGTTTCCTTCACCATCATATACCTTGATGGTATAATTATATAAATTGGGATATTCTGCACTCCAAAGCTTAGGATTCGGAAGGGCCAGGGTAAGGTTTAAGTATTCCCCGCCAATGGTTGCACCAACTACCATTCCCTCCATTTCCAAAGATACCCGGCCGAACAATTCCCCAATTAAACGCATGGATACTTCCAGTTTCCCCTCAGAAAAATCTTCATTGGGCTGCGCTGTGGCAAAGTAATCCAATATATGGGTTTTAGGGCGTGTAAACAACGTTACATCACGAAAGATGCCGCTTAAACGCCAAAAGTCCTGATCCTCCAGCCAACTCCCCGTGCTGAACCGAAACACGACAACAGTCAAACGGTTCTGCCCTTCGTGAACAAAAGGGGTTAAGTCATATTCCGACGGGGTAAAACTGTCCTCACTGTATCCAACAAAATTTCCATTGCACCAAAGCGCTGCTGCCGAATCTGCCCCATCCAGCCGAATCAGAGTTTGGCTCCAGCCCTCCGGCTTTTGAAAGTCCCGAATATAACAGGCAGTCGGATTCCACTTTTCCGGGATTTGACCTGGTTCTAATGGCTCCAGTCCATCCCAAGGATACATTACATTTGTATATCTTGGTCTGTCATGTTTTGTCTGCAATGCGTAATGACCTGGAACTTCTATATCCTCCCACTGGGCAATGTCATGTCCCTCCTGAAACCATTTATCAGCGGATTCCAATATTGCCTGCGGTGTTTCTGAATAGAAAAATTTCCAGCCGTCCGTTAATGTCTGTGTAAACTGTTCCCCATTTGCCCCCTGGTAGACATGGGACGAATGTGCCGGAAGACGATTTACCGCAAAAATTCGGGGGTTTGATAACCAGCCCTCTTGAAAGTCCATCTGTTCTCAACTCCTTTCCCATTCTCTGGAATTTTTTACTCCATAGTATTTAATCATATTTTTTACATGGATGCAATCCATAAAAGCAATGAATTTTCATGCTGTTTTTCCACCGTTCTATACCTTTTTGAGAAAACCCATGTGGAAAACTTTTCTAAATCTCATTTTGACATTTTGTGAATGTTATTAAACCTTTTAACTGCTATGGGACAACTTTCAATTACAACTTATATCAAAAAAGAAACAAATTTTCATGATATAATAATGGCACAAAGGAGGCGGACAGTGTGAATGAATGGAATGAAGCGGTACAGGCGATGATTGACTGGATTGAGGATAATCTGACAGAAGAACCTACCCTGCTGCGAATGTCTGGACATATCGGCTATTCCCCTTATTATTGTTCGGCCCAGTTCCACAAAATCGTTGGCATGACGATGAAAACCTATACAGCAGGCAGGCGGCTTTGCAGGGCGGCGATTGACATCCGGGACACCAGAAAACGGATCCTGGATATAGCGCTCCAATATGGTTACTCCTCACAGGAAGCCCTGACGAGGGCTTTCATGGGTGCTTTCGGATGTACACCGGCAGCATATCGGAAGAATCCACGCCCAATCGCTTTGCCGATTAGGCAGGTTGTCCTGTTTCCTGAACATTACAGAGACAAAGGAGAGCGTATTATGAGCCGTTTTTGTTTAAAGGAGCCTGAAATCCGGGTGGAATACATCCCAGCACACAAATATATTGGCATTTGGGATGACAATGCGACAGGTTACGGCGATTTCTGGAGGTATCACAACTGCGACGAAGTAAGCGGGATGATAGAGAGCATGAGGAATGTATCAGACTTGGTAGTAAGCTGCCATACTGCTGGGTGGCATTTCAAAAACGGAAAGCGGAAATACTTCTACGGGTTAGGCGTTCCCGCAGATTACAGCGGGGAAGTACCGGAAGGGTTTTCTATAAGGGAATTTCCCGGAAGTTATTACATGGTCTTTTTCCATCCGCCATTTGATTACCTGAAGGACAACGGGACAGTTATGAAAAGCGTGGAGGGGCTTGCCTGGAACTATGATATTGAAACCCTTGGGATGAGTGGCAAGAATTCCGGTTACATTGATGCCTCTAAAAAATATCAGTGGAATACAGACTGCCAATGCTACCAGCGCCATTACCCGGAAGGGCTCGGCTATCAGGTGCTGCGCCCCTTTAAAAGAATTGACAGCAAATAATAAAACAGCATCCTGAACAGGAGCAGGCAGGGAGGAGCAAACAGGTTCCTCCCTGCCTTGTTGTTTATAATGTGGAATTTTTTCTTGCATACTGGCATTTCAGGAGTTAAAATAATAGAAACAGATTTTTAACAGGAGGGATTTTTTGAAACAGGTTATATTAGATTTCCGCACAGTACAAACCCCGAAACAAATACATAAACTGCTGGCGGAGACATTCAGCTTCCCGCCCTATTACGGGGCAAACCTGGACGCGCTCTGGGACTGCCTGTCAGAACTTCCCATAACAGAAGAATGTGTTGAGGTGCTTCTGCCGGAGAAAAATTCGGCATATCTTCCTTATCTGAATAAAGTCCTGTCAACGCTTCTGGAAGCATACGAAACCTTTTCAGTCCCATCCCTTCAGAACATCCGGGAGTTAAAGGATTTCCTTTCCGTTTTACCTTGATTTTTGCTGCTTATAGGAAAATGAAAACATACAACTAGGAGGAATTTATGTGCAGTTATCGTTTGACCCGCTGAAATATTCTTATCCATCCCAAAGAAAGGTTATTTATGGCAGAAATGGCATGGTATGCACCTCCCAGCCTCTTGCCGCCCAAGCTGGGCTGGAAATCCTTAAAAAAGGGGGCAATGCCATTGACGCCGCCATTGCAACAGCCGCATGTATGACTGTTTTAGAGCCAACTTCCAATGGTTTGGGTAGTGACGCTTTTGCCTTGGTCTGGATACAAAGCGATTCCAAACTTTATGGATTAAACGGCAGCGGCCCCGCTCCCATGCTGTTAAATTCCCAAAAGGTAAAGTCCCTTGGATTTGGAGAAGTCCCGCAAAAGGGATGGATTCCTGTCACAGTTCCCGGCGCTCCATCTGCATGGGCTGCCCTTTCCAAAAGATTTGGCAAGCTTCCTTTCGAGCAGGTAATAGAGCCTGCAGCAGTTTATGCAGAAGAAGGCTATCCTGTCTCGCCAATAACGGCATCCAACTGGTCTGCTGCCCAACAGGGTTTTGAAAAGGCCAGAAAGATGAATCCTGAAATTTTTACCCACTGGTTCGAGGTCTTTGCCCCTAACGGAAAAACCCCTGCCCCTGGAGAGCTCTGGCGTTCCCTGGAACATGCCCGTTCCCTCCGCGAAATCGCTGCTACCTGCGCCGAATCTTTCTATCGAGGGGATATTGCCGATAAAATTGACGCATTTTCCCAGCAAACAGGCGGCTATATACGGAAACAAGACCTTGAAAACTACCAGGCCGAGTGGGTAGAACCAATTTCTATTTGCTATAAAGGCTTCAACGTCTGGGAAATTCCTCCCAACGGGCATGGAATTGTAGCTTTAATGGCGTTAAACATCCTTAAAAACGACAATTTTGCTACCAGGGATTTGACTGATACATTCCATAGACAGATTGAAGCCATGAAACTTGCCTTTTCCGATGGGCAAAGGTATATTGCCGACCCAAGATTTATGAAAGTTTCTGTTGAACAGCTTCTTTCTGAACAGTATGCCGCCAGCCGCCGGGCGTTGATCGGAAGTTCCGCATTGTCTCCAGAACATGGAGATCCCCGCTGTGGCGGTACAGTCTATCTTTGTTCTGCCGATAAGGAAGGAAATATGGTTTCCTTTATCCAAAGCAATTACCGCGGCTTTGGTTCCGGCGTAGTAGTGCCAGGTACAGGGATTGCATTTAACGACAGAGGGAATAATTTTACCCTCAATGAAGAAATGGAAAACTGCCTTGCTCCCGGTAAAAAACCATATCACACCATTATTCCCGGCTTTTTAACAAAGGACGGAAATGCAATAGGTCCTTTTGGCGTTATGGGTGGTTTTATGCAGCCCCAGGGACATTTACAGGTTGTTATGAACACAGTGGATTTCCATATGAACCCCCAGGAGGCTTTAGACGCTCCAAGATGGCAGTGGACTGGCGGCAAGGAAATCCATGTAGAACGAAGTTTCCCCTTTGCTGTCACCGAAGAACTGGTGCGTATGGGGCATAAGATAGTTGTCGATGTAGACCCTTCCGGTTTTGGCAGGGGCCAGATTATTTGGAGGAACGGCGATGGCGTTCTTGTGGGAGCAACCGAACCAAGAGCCGATGGAACGGTTGCCGTTTGGTAAGCCTCAGCTATTTCCCAATATCTACCCATCCTGCGGCTTTTGCATACTGGTAAAGGGAATTACAGGTGAGTTCAATTGCGCTGTTAGAACTTCCACAGGCAGGAAAAACGGTTTCGTGTTCTTTCAGGGACTCGTCCAAATATACTTTAACATTATCCGGAATGGCAAAAGGGCATACGCCGCCTACACTGTGCCCAACTTTTTCCAGTACCTCATCGGGGGAGGGCATTTTGGCTTTTGTACCAAAGGCGGCTTTAAATTTTGAATTATCTACCTTTTTATCGCCTGCCATTACTACAAGAATACAGCTTCCGTCTTTCATCAGAAAGGAAAGTGTCTTAGCAATGCGTCCGGGCTGTGTGTGCAATGCCTCCGCTGCAAGCTCTACAGTTGCGCTGGATACCTCAAATTCCATTACTTTGCCTGCAAGTCCATATTGTTCAAAATAATTTTTTACCTTTTCGATTGACATTGTAAACGCTTCCTTTTCTTTTTGTTGGAACTTTTTTCCGCCTTAATCTGTTCAAAAACCATCCGCAGACAGGAAACAATCCTGCCTGCGGATATCAATTTATTACAAGAGTTCCTTCACTTTTCTTATAATGTGCTCCTTTGTCAGCCCATAAAACTCCAATAATTCTTCAGGGCTATGTGCTGACTGCCCAAAGGTATCATCTATGGCAACATAATCCATACAGATACGCGATCCTCTCAGAGCTAAGGCCGTCTGGCTGGCCAATCCGCCTATATAGTTGTGTTCCTCTGCTGTTACCACAGCCTTCTTTCCTCTGGCAAGCGCGGCAACTGCTTCATAGGGAAAGGGTTTCATGGTGCATATATTTACTACCTGAGCTGAAATTCCCGCTTCGTCCAGTTCTGAAGCTGCATCCAATGCTTTTTTAACCATTACACCATGGGCAAAAATGACAATATCGGAACCATCCCGCAATACCCTTGGCTCTCCCAGATGGAATTCTGCGCCTTCTGGCAGAATGTCCGGCAAGTCATTGCGCAGTACACGGATATAAACAGGCCCCTGAATTTCAGCAGCAGCGCGGACGCACTGTCTTGTTTCCTCAGCATCGCAGGGGGCCAAAACAGTCATATTAGGGATGGCGCTCATAATCGCTATATCTTCCACTGCCTGATGAGAGGAACCATCCCCAAAATCCGACAGTCCTGCCGAAGACCCGCAAACCTTTACATTCAGCTTTCCAACGGAAATCGTCTGGCGAATCTGGTCATAGGGCCGTCCTGCCGCAAAAACTGCAAAGGAATTGCAAAAAGCAATTTTCCCCGAAACAGCCAGTCCTGCTGCTGTTGACAGCATATTCTGTTCCGCAATGCCCATTTCAAAATACCGCTCCGGGAATTCCTGCTGGAACAAATAAGACATAGTGGATTTCCCTAAATCCGCCTCTAAGACAACAACGTCCTTATTTTCCCTTCCCAGGGCAACCAGCTCCTCGCCGTATGCTAAACGTTGGCTTTGTGTTTTACTCATAGAATCGTTCACCTCTCCTTGTATGGTTTCGTTGTTTATCCATCCAGTTCCGCCAACTGTGCGTCAAGTTCTTTGAGTGCGGTTTCGTACTGTTCCGGCGTTAAAGCTCCATTATGGAACCCTGCTGCGTTTTCTGCAAAGGAAATCCCTTTTCCTTTAACGGTATGGGCAATAATTGCAGTAGGTTTCCCTTTTATCGTATCGGCCTCATCCAAAGCCCGCAAAATTTCCTCAATATTATGGCCGTCAATTTCGATGACATGCCAGCCAAAAGCCGCCCATTTTTCCGGCAGAGGATTGGTATTAAAGCGTTCTATAATGCTTCCGGTAGCTTGAAGGCAATTCTGGTCGATGATTCCAACAATATTGTCAATTTTATGGGCGGAAGCAGCCATAGCCGCTTCCCAAATCTGGCCTTCTGCCTGTTCGCCGTCCCCCATAATACAGTAAACTTTATTTGGTTTCTTGTCCAGCCGCATAGCCAAAGCCATACCATTGGCAATGGAAAGGCCCTGCCCTAAAGAACCTGTGTTGGCCTCTATGCCGGGAGTACGGATCCGGTCAGGATGTCCTTGCAGCCGGGAACCAAGTCCTTTGACGCGAAGAAGATCCTCTTTGGGGAAATACCCCAATTCTGCCAATACAGCATATTGGGCAATCCCTGCGTGGCCTTTGCTATACAGGAACTTATCCCGTCCTTCCCAATTAGGATTTTTCGGCTCCAATTTCATCTTATAACCATACAGCGCTGCAACAATATCCGCACTGGAGCAGGAGCCTCCTAAATGGCCTACATTTCCTTCACAGCCTATCATCAGAACAACATCCTTCCGAATTTGGGCTGCCAGGCGTTGGATTTTTCGGACTGCTTCATGTCTCCGGTGCTGTTCCGCCAGATAATGGATTTTATGATTGATTGTTTCCTGGTTTGCCATTCTTTCCCAACCTCCTTAATATATTATATATGATTCAGCAGCAGGTCGTTCCGCCGTCAACGGGAAGCGCTACGCCGTTAATAAAGGAAGCTTCTTCTGAAGCCAGATATAATGCTGCGTTAGCCACATCTTCTACGGTTGCCAGCCGTCCTAAAGGCACTTCTCCAAGCCGTTCCTTTTTCCGCTCCGGGTCCTTGAAAAGCTCCTGTACAAAAGGCGTGTCCACTGTGCTGGGGTTGATACAGTTGCAGCGTATGCCGTCCTTGGCGTATCTTGATGCAACCGCTTTTGTAAGCAGAGTAACAGCCCCTTTTGTCGCTGTATATGCCTCGGGAGTATACCGATGGCCGATCAGTCCGCATACTGACGAGGTATTAATGATTGCTCCGCCGCCCTGCTTCCGCATAACCGGTATAGCAGCTTTGCATCCTAAAAAGACGGTGCCTGTGTTAACACGCATCATGGTATTCCATTCATCAAAGGACATTTCTTCAATAGGCTTGCGGATATTTATTCCGGCGTTATTGATTAATACATCTACCTTTCCAGTTGCCTTCAGCGCCTGGTCAAAGACCTTTTGCCAATCTTGTTCACTGGTCAGATCAATTCTATAAAACCACGCTTTACCGCCTGAATCAGCAATTTCATTTACCAGTGCAGATCCTTTTTCCTCATCAAGATCAAGAATGAAAACAGAAGCTCCTTTTTCTGCCAACAGCTTTGCCATAGCAGACCCAAGACCTCCCGCTCCACCAGTTATCAAAATGGTTTTTCCAGATACGTTCATAACAACCACCTTTCTTCTATTAAATTTTTTTAAGAAACTTTAAGCAAGAAAGGGGACTTCAAATTGAAGTTCCCTTTGAAGTGTCTATTTAAACCTATGCTTCTGTACAATACAAAGTTCTGTAGAGGATATATATCCCCTGAAACTATCTTATAAAGCCAGACTCAGGATTTCGCTTTTAAATAAGCGGCTAACTCTTTATCTACTACTTTAATGTGATTGACCAAAATGACAAGATGGTTATTCAGTTTTACTAAATCTGTAACTGAAACATTTCTGTTAGGGATTTGGGCAGTGATTTCCTTTAATTCTCTTTTATATCTATCATGGAAAGCCTTATGAGGAATTACTTTCGGATATTGGCAGCTTTTTTGAAGCTGTTCCTCATGGGTAAAATGTTTGTCCACATATTGCAGAAGGAATTGGGCGGCCGAGCTTACAGAGGAACGGCCCTGCCCTACTTTACAGGCATCCATCAAATTGTTAACAGCCTGGAATAATTCCCGATGCTCCATATCAATTGTAGCATTACCAGTTTCCAGGTCTTTTGTAAGTTCATAACGCATATGTATACCTCTTTCCATCAAAAATAAATGCACATTGGGCAATGCAGTGTTTTCCGTCGAATATGCACTGTTAAATAAATTATAGACGGAAGAATTCTTAATGTCAACGCTAAAAATATTTTTTCTGCTAAAGGGAAAACAGTGCTGTACAACAAACGCGGCAGCACTGTTTCCCTTCAAGGTTTATCCTTTTTTCGCGGGGTTGGCGGGTTCCCTATTTTTCCCGCTAATAAGACCAGGGCAGCAAGATTGGGAAGTATCATGAAACAGTTTAGCAAATCGGAAATTTTCCAAACGGTAGACATTTGGACTGCGGAACCAATGACAGAGCCAGCTAGGTACAACCCTAAATACCATTTTTGCCATTTCCGGTTTTTTTCTAAATTGCCGTTTGCAAGATATTCAACCGCCTGACTTCCATAAAGCCACCAGCTAACCAAAGCAGCGGCAGCAAAGACAGCCAATGAAATTGACACAAACCATTCTCCAGCAGGCCCAAACCAGCGGGAAAAAGCCTCTGATGTCCAGCGAACATCTTCCAAACTTCCAGATAACCCCTCTGGGGCCGCTAAAAGAAGAACAAGGGCGGTTGTTGTACATCCAACGACAGTATCCCAAAAGACCTCCAAAACACCCCATAATCCCTGATCCTGCGGGGTCTGGCAGACTGCGCCTCCATGTGCAATTGGGGCGCTCCCCAATCCGGCTTCATGGGAGAAAACCCCTCTGGCCAAGCCATAGCGCACAGCCCGCGCAACGGACAACCCCAACACTCCTGAAGCAGCAGGGCGAATTCCAAAAGCTCCCCGCCAGATTTCCGACAATATCATCGGGAGCTCCTGCCGGCAGCAGAAAATGACCCATAAACACCCTGCCAGATAGCCTATGGAGATTACAGGCATAATAAAAGCCATTACCTTTCCAACCCTTTTCATTCCTCCGGCAGATACCAACAGGCAGAATAAAGCCATTCCTAAGCCAACAATCCATATTGGAAACGAAAATGGTAATGAAGTACGAATTGCACCAGCGGCAGCATTGACCTGCGTCATATTGCCAACCCCAATCGAGCTGGCCACACAGAGAAAAGCAAAAAACTTTGCAATATGTTTCCAGTTCAATCCATCCTCTAAGTAATACATTGGACCGCCGCGGTATTCTCCAGCACTGTTTTTGCGGCGGTAAAGAATGCCTAGAACAATTTCCGCATATTTTACAGCCATACCAACAAGCGCGCCTATCAGCATCCATAAAACAGCTCCAGGGCCGCCGGCAATAAGCGCTGCTGCCACTCCTACAATATTGCCAGTGCCCATTGTACCAGCAAGAGAGGTTGCCGCTGCTTCAAAAGATGAAAAACCTTTTTTGTTTTTTTCCCCTTTTTCGGAACGTCCGCCTATTGTGCGGCGAAAAACTTCACCCAAATGTACCAGAGGATAAAACTTCATGCGGAATGTAAACCATAGTCCTGCCATCAAAAGAAGAATAAAAGTCGTGCTCTCAAATATACCAAGGATATCCATTCGGGATACCTCCCCTCTGCCATCAGAATATGCAGAACAGGACAAGTAAATGACTGAAATAACGTGTGTCCGATGGAAAATCCCTCTAAATTTTAAGGATTTCTGTTTTAGGAGACCATCCCGCAGCAGTGTTATAGTCTCAGCCCCGCTTCTGCTGTCCAGATATCCCGTAAGACGGCACCTGACACCGTTACGGGAATAATCAAAGCCGTTATGGGGGAATCTAATTTCCAATGAGGTGATGAGATGGATTCTGTATGGACACAAACTGTTACCCCGCCCAGTTTCGAGCCGCTGCAGGCAGACTTAAAAACAGATATATTGATTATCGGCGGCGGTATTGCCGGGCTATTATGTGCCTTTCAGCTTTCCCAAGCAGGTATGGATTATGCTTTAGTGGAGGCGGACAGGATATGCAGCGGCATTACCAAAAATACAACGGCAAAAATTACATCCCAGCATGGCCTGATTTATGATAAACTGATTCATACATTCGGCCTTGAAAAAGCCCGACTTTATCTGGAAGCAAACCAGGCAGCCCTGGAACAATACCGTGTCTTGTGCCAAAATCTGGACTGTGACTTGGAGGAAAAGGATTCTTTTGTCTACTCTCTCAACAACCAGCGGGAAATTGAAAAGGAAATAACTGCACTGAATCAAATCGGGTTTCATGTGGAGTTTGTATCAGAGCTGCCTTTGCCGTATCCTGTTGCAGGAGCAGTTCGTTTCCCCAAACAGGCGCAGTTCCACCCCTTGAAATTTGCCGCTGCCATTTCCAAAAATCTGCGTATCTTTGAACATACCAAAGTTTTAGAACTGATGCCCGGCAAAGCAGTTACTTCCGGTGGAACAATCTCGGCGAAAAAAATAATAATTGCTACCCATTTCCCAATTCTCAACAAACACGGCGGATATTTTATAAAGCTGTATCAAAACCGCTCCTATGTTATAGCACTGAAAAATGCCCCTGATGTGGGCGGAATGTATATAGATAGACAGGAAAATGGGCTTTCCTTCCGCAACTACAACGGTTTGCTTCTCCTTGGCGGGGGAGGCCGCCGAACTGGGAAAAAGGGAAGCGGCTGGCGGGAACTGGAAGACTTTGCCCGCCGTTATTATCCAAACGCCCAGGAAGCAGCCCGCTGGGCAACTCAGGATTGTATGACTTTGGACGGCGTCCCTTATATTGGGCAGTATTCCAAAACCACCCCTAATCTTTATGTTGCCACTGGTTTTAATAAATGGGGAATGACATCTTCTATGGCAGCGGCGCTGCTTCTGCGGGATTTGATATTGGGAAATGACAACCCGTACAAGGATTTATTCTCCCCTTCCCGGACCGTTTTTCGGCCCCAGCTTGCAGTGAACGGGCTGGAAGCAATTTTAGGGATAATAACCCCTACTGTCCCCCGGTGCCCACATATGGGATGCGCTTTGAAATACAATGCCCAGGAGCATAGCTGGGACTGCCCCTGCCATGGTTCCCGTTTTGGCGAAAACGGGATGCTGATCGACAATCCCGCCACAGATGATAAAAGGATGTGATAATATGCCCAACCAATTACAGTTTGAAACCAGCCCCTACCTGCTCCAACACGCAGAAAATCCGGTAAACTGGTATCCCTGGGGAGAGGAAGCTTTCCAACGGGCGCGGGAAGAGGATAAGCCTGTCTTTCTCAGCATTGGCTACAGTACCTGCCATTGGTGCCACGTAATGGCCCATGAAAGTTTTGAGGATACGGAAATTGCCAGCCTGCTTAACCAGTATTTTATTTCTATAAAGGTTGATAAGGAGGAACGTCCTGATATCGACAGCATTTATATGTCAGTGTGCCAGGCGTTTACTGGAAGCGGGGGCTGGCCTACCAGCATTTTCATGACAGCAGAACAGGAACCATTTCTAGCCGGAACCTATTTTCCAAAGAAAAGCCGGGGCAGAATGATTGGACTGCGGGAACTGCTTCTGGCTGTCCATGAAAAGTGGGAACAGGATCGCGCTGCCCTTTTATACCAAGCCCAGGAAGTCATTTCCCAGTTGGAGCGGCAGGAGGCCATAAAGTCCAGGGCAGATATCGAACTTTTGGATTCTGCCGCTGCAATTTATGAACAAACCTACGACGGGAAAAACGGAGGTTTTGGCAGAGCGCCTAAGTTTCCTTCACCCCATAACCTTTTATTCCTGATGACGCTATATGAGCGGGAGGACAATAAATCCTGTCTGGAAATGGCAGAACATACCCTGATGCAGATGTACCGCGGCGGGATATTTGATCACATTGGCTTTGGGTTCTGCCGTTATTCCACTGATGCGCAGTTTTTAGCACCTCATTTTGAAAAAATGCTCTACGACAACGCCTTGTTGATTCTTGCATATTCCAAAGCATACGCCATAACCAAAAAAGAAGTTTACCGGCGTATTGCAGAAAAAACGGCTGACTTCATCCTACGGGAAATGGCTTCCCCGGAGGGCGGCTTTTACAGCGCCCAAGATGCAGACAGCGACGGCGAAGAAGGAAAGTATTATCTTTTTGACCCAGAGGAAATTATCCGTCTCCTTGGCAGCAAAGACGGAGAAGCCTTCAACCGTCATTTTGATATTACCAGCCAGGGGAATTTTGAGGGGAAAAGTATTCCAAACCTGCTGCACAGCAGCCCGGAAAACCACTCTTGCGGCAGAGTTTTAGAACAGGTTTATCAATACCGCAAACAGCGGCTCCCCCTTCATCTGGACGACAAAATCCTGACCTCCTGGAACAGCCTGATGATTGCTGCCCTTTGCAGGCTATACCTCGTCAGCAAAAATTCTTCCTATTTAAAAGCAGCAAAACAAGCAGATGGCTTTATTCAAAAAAATCTTTGCAGAGGCAATATGCTTTTTGTAAGTTTCCGCGCAGGAAGGCAGGGTGCAAAAGGGTTCTTGGATGATTACGCTTTCTATCTATTTTCCCAACTGGCACTATACAGGGCCACTCTGGAACAGGGGTATTTGGAACGGGCGGAAAAAATCTGCCAGGAAATTTTTACCAGATTCCAGGATCAGGAAAAGGGCGGCTTCTATTTATATGGGACTGAAAATGAGCCTTTAATCCTGCGCCCTAAGGAGACCTATGACGGCGCGGTTCCCAGCGGGAATTCTATGATGGCATGGAACCTGGTTCATCTCAGCCAGATAGTTCCAAACAGAAATTATGAATATGAAGCAGAGCGGCAATTGAATTTCCTCGCTGGGGATGCGGCGCAGTATCCCACTGGATACGCTATGTTTTTGTTGGCACTGCTGGATTTCAAAGAACCACCGCCAAAAATGACAATTGTACTGGCAGACAGAGGAAATATAGAGGAATATCCCCTTATGTTCCCTGAAAATATGGTAATACGGCTTGTTGGCAAACCTTCAGAGGAATTTCCCCTGAAAGATAATCAAACAACCTTCTATCTCTGCCAAAACCATAGCTGCCTGCCGCCAGTAAACCATTTTGATGAAAATGCTATCTGATACGAATTTGATAAGGCTAAGTTGCGGGAGAAACCTCAGACGAGTACAACCTGAAGCGGATTAAAAAGGTTTCGGGTCCAGGGGGCTTTCCTGAAAAGCCCCCGGTCGCGCCCGCAGGAAAGGAACACCCGCTTCGCGTCTGTTCCTTTCCTGCGGGTCAGGTATCGTCAACGCCAGATTGGC
>CAJUSD010000021.1 GCA_910589145.1 uncultured Oscillospiraceae bacterium | reverse complement strand
ACTAAAAAAGCCGCACAGCAGGCGCTTACAACAAATCTGCAATAAAGTATACTTTTTTGTAAGCCTATTTTTCCTGTCTGTTAATATTATTTTAGCATATCATAACTGACATTGCAACCCCTTTTCTAAAATTTCTTGAAAAAAATCAATTTACAATAAAGTATACTTTTTTGTAAGCCTATTTTTTTACAGCAAACTAAAAATGGCTTTATTATGAGAAAAACAGGATGGAAAACCGGGGGATAGAATGGATCATTTTTCCATATTCCCCCTTGGTTTTGTAAGAAGCTGGTTTGTTTTTGAAAATATTCCTTTATACAATAAATTCCTTCTTGCTTTTTTCTGATTATTAATGATAAAAGACATTTATAGTCAAATTATATAATGTAAGGTCAAAATTTGACAAGATTGCTTTCGGATTTTCTGTTGTCAATTCCCACATTTTCGGGTAAACTAGAAAGAAGCGTAGAAATCCCTGAAAGAAACCAAAAAACCGAAAAAGATGTGAGGAGAAATTATGCAGAGGAATGATATTCACAAGGTACTCATAATCGGCTCTGGGCCAATCATTATTGGCCAGGCATGTGAATTCGACTATTCCGGGACGCAGGCATGTAAAGCCTTAAAGCGTTTGGGATATGAAATTGTTTTGGTAAATTCTAATCCAGCAACAATTATGACCGACCCGGAAACTGCGGACGTAACCTATATAGAGCCGTTAAATGTGGAACGGCTGACACAAATCATTGAAAAGGAACGTCCCGACGCATTACTGCCAAATCTGGGGGGACAGTCAGGGTTAAATCTTTGTTCAGAATTAAACCAGGCGGGCGTTCTGGACAAATACAATGTAAAGGTAATCGGTGTTCAAGTTGACGCAATTGAACGCGGGGAAGATCGTATTGAATTCAAAAATACCATGGACAAGCTGGGAATCGAGATGGCACGCAGCGAGGTAGCATATACAGTAGATGAAGCGTTAGCCATAGCAGATAAACTAGGTTATCCAGTTGTATTGCGTCCAGCATACACCATGGGCGGTGCAGGCGGCGGCTTGGTCTATAATGTAAACGAGCTGAAAACCGTATGCGAACGCGGGCTGCAGGCAAGCCTGGTTGGACAGGTTTTAGTTGAAGAGTCCATCCTTGGATGGGAAGAACTGGAACTGGAAGTAGTTCGGGACGCAAAAAATAATATGATTACTGTGTGTTTTATTGAGAATATCGACCCTATGGGGGTACACACAGGCGATTCTTTCTGCTCTGCCCCTATGCTGACTGTTCCTAAGGAAGTACAGAACCGCCTTCAGGAACAGGCATATAAAATTGTAGAAGCCATCCAGGTAATTGGCGGTACCAATGTTCAGTTTGCCCATGATCCGGTATCGGACAGGATTGTAGTCATTGAAATCAATCCGCGAACCTCCCGTTCTTCAGCGCTTGCATCTAAGGCGACAGGATTCCCAATAGCGCTGATTTCTGCTATGCTGGCTTCTGGTTTGACGCTGGACGAAATTCCTTGTGGTAAATATGGAACCCTGGACAAATATGTACCAAGCGGGGACTATATTGTTATTAAATTTGCGCGTTGGGCCTTTGAAAAATTCCATGGGGCACAGGATAAGCTTGGGACTCAAATGCGCGCCGTTGGCGAGGTTATGAGTATTGGGAAAACCTACAAGGAAGCTTTCCAAAAAGCAATCCGCAGCTTGGAAAACGGGCGTTATGGCCTGGGCAGTGTAAAGAAGCTGGCAGGATTGAGCAAAGAGGAGCTGTTAAACCAGCTGCGGAATCCCTCCAGCGAACGGCAGTTTATTATGTATGAAGCCTTACGGAAGGGCGCCAGCATTGACGAACTGCATGAGCTGACTAGGATTAAGCGTTATTTTATTGAACAGATGAAGGAACTGGTAGATGAAGAAGAAAACCTGAAGGGATATGCAGGACGCATTCCTGGGCAGGAAATCCTGAAAACTGCTAAACTGGATGGTTTTTCTGACCGCTACCTCAGCCAGATTTTGAAGGTTTCTGAAGACGTTATCCGTCAGGAGCGGATCCGTTATGGGATTGTTCAAGGCTGGGAAGGTGTTCATGTCAGCGGAACAAAAGACTCTGCTTATTATTTCTCCAGTTATCATATTAAAGATGAAAGCCCCTGCAGCGGCAACCGGAAAGTTATGATTCTTGGCGGAGGCCCAAACCGGATTGGACAGGGAATTGAATTTGATTACTGTTGTGTCCATGCTGCCCTTGCCTTAAAGAAACTGGGATTTGAGACAATCATTGTCAACTGCAACCCGGAAACGGTTTCTACTGATTATGATACTTCAGATAAACTTTACTTTGAACCATTGACTTTGGAAGATGTACTCAGCATTCATGATAAGGAAAAACCAGTAGGGGTTATTGCCCAGTTTGGCGGACAAACGCCTTTGAATCTGGCTTCCTCCCTGAAAAAAGCTGGTGTTTCCATTTTGGGAACCACCCCGGAGACCATTGACCTGGCAGAGGACCGCGATCTGTTCCGTGTTATGATGGACAAACTGAATATTCCTATGCCGGAATCCGGTATGGCGGTAACAGTGAGCGATGCTCTGACCATAGCCAAACAGATTGGTTATCCGGTAATGGTACGCCCTTCCTATGTGCTAGGTGGACGGGGTATGGAAGTGGTATATGATGATGAATCCATGATTTATTATATGGAACAGGCGGTTGGCGTTACTCCAGATCGTCCCATTTTGATTGACCGTTTCCTGCACAACGCAACCGAATGCGAAGCCGATGCTATCAGCGATGGGGAACATGTTTTTGTTCCTTCTGTCATGGAGCATATTGAATTGGCAGGCGTTCATTCAGGTGACTCAGCCTGTGTCCTCCCTCCAAAGACCCTGACTCCTGAACAAATTCATACCATTAAGGATTATACAAAACGGATAGCCATTGAAATGCATGTAGTTGGGCTGATGAATATGCAGTATGCCATTGAGGATGGAAAAGTCTATGTTTTGGAAGCAAACCCCAGGGCTTCCCGGACGGTTCCCCTTGTTTCCAAGGTATGCAATATTAATATGGTTAAGCTTGCAACCGATGCTATGACAACAGATCTTACAGGACGTCCTTCTCCTATCCCTTCCCTAAAGGAAAAGAAATTTACCCATTACGGTGTAAAAGAAGCGGTATTCCCCTTTAATATGTTCCAGGAAGTGGATCCCGTTTTAGGGCCGGAGATGCGTTCTACAGGAGAAGTTTTAGGATTATCCGCTAACTTTGGGGAAGCGTTCTATAAATCACAAGAAGCCACACAAACAAAACTGCCATTGTCCGGCACTGTTTTAATCAGCGTCAGTGACCGCGATAAGCCAGATTTGATTGAGGTTGCCCAAGGATTCCACGAGTGTGGATTCCATATTATGGCGACAAGCGGAACCTATCAGGCTATTACCAAAGCTGGAATCCCAGCCGAAAAGGTAAACAAAATCAGTGAAGGCAGACCGAACATTTTGGATATGATTGCAAACCGGAAAATTAATATGATTATTAATACGCCGGTAGGTAAACAAAGTACCAGTGACGACAGTTATATTCGGAAGGCAGCCGTTAAAAACCGGATATCAAATATGACAACCATGGCTGCAGCCAAGGCCAGCGTTGAAGGAATTAAAGCTGTAAAAAAATCAGGGGCTTTGGAAGTCAAGTCTTTACAGGAATTTCATCAGACGATAACTGACAAAGAATAATTCCTGAAAAATAAAAAAGGAACCTGGGTACAGAGTCATTCTGTACCCAGGTTCTTTTTAATATTAAGTTCAATAGAGGATAGCATCCTGGATTTTCTATTGGACCTAGGCGGGAGTAACATTCTATGAGATAGAATTTGCTGGGTGAAAAGGCTCCCCTATAATGTTTGACAAGGTTTAGACTTATCCTCCTACTGGGGTATTTTGCGCTTTGCAGGTCCCATTCAGTAGATCTGAACTGGCAGCCAGGGAACTTTTTAGGAAAGTTCTCTAAACCATTAAGCCGCTTTAATCCGTTATAGGTGGTATTGATTATAAAGTAAAGGTTATTAAAAATGGAAAATCCGCCCTGCCAGCATGGCAAGGCGGCAAAGAAATTCCCATTATATCTGTATTCATCGTTCAATGATGGTTTCATCACATTGTTTTTCCAGAGATGAAAATTGATTTAGGATTTTTTGGTAAATTACAGAATAGTCTTCTAAATTTTGCATGATAAAATATGGGAAATTGGCACGTTTGCAGTCCTCAATCATAATCTGTGATATACCTGAAAAGGTGTACAGCATATTCTCGTGTAAATGACTCTCATTTTTATATAAAGACGCAGGTATTTGTTTGAGCTTCTGTGATATGGCTTCTTCTAAAAAAAGATGACAGCTTATCAGAAAATAAGCATTTGATTGATAATTGAGTTTCTCAAGAAAATGCGGCAAAATGCAAACACCCTCTGCAATGAAAGGACGGAGGCCTCCCTGCCTTTGGTGCAGATCCTCCATAAGTATCCCAAATGCTTCTTCGTAATATTTTATCCAAAAATCCAAGCAGCTTTGCGGAGAACGCTTCCAAATATCCAGTGGATTAGAAAGTTCGCGAAGTTCAAACATATGCGGCTGCTTATTTTTGGTCACGTTAGATGTCAGGAAGATATCGTCTGTATGGTATACCGCAACACCCAAATTTCTGTGGATGGTATCTGTAAAAGTGGTCTTTCCCGAGCCAGGAGAACCACCCAAAAAGTATACTCTATTCATAATACCCCTCCGAAGGATGTATTTTTACTTTTTCACCTTTTATATGTTAAGGCATACATTTGTCAGTCTTGCTAAAAACCTTCCAGAAGGTCAGATAAAAGCACTGGTCGGGCATTCAAAAAACATGGATACATTAGGAATTTATTCCCGCGAAATGAAAAATGACATACAAAGGACAGCCGATCCCTTGGAAGGTATTATTCAAGATATTTTAGCAAGTGGGTTATAATATGGGTTATTATTTAAAATAGAAACCCGCCTTGTCAACATGGCAAGGCGGTATTTTAGTGGTGAAGGCGGCGGGAGTTGAACCCGCGTCCGAAAACCTCTCCACACAGGCATCTCCGAGCGCAGTCTGTCATCAACATTCCCTCAACGCACCGCCGGCAGACAGGCAGTGCATCTCAGTAGCCCCTATCCGACAGGAGAGCCGGGGCGCTCTCATCCTGACGTTCACCACTCATCGACGCCTGATCCAAGCCCGTGGTCCTGCCTGGTCAGACGGCTGCTTTAATTAAGCAGCAACTAACTGATTATCGTTAGCGTTTATTTTTAAGTTTCGGGTATTATAGAGGTCCCGCCCTCTGCTCGCTTCCCATGCTTCAAAATCCCCGTCGAAACCTTTACGCCCCCGTATAAATTGGCGCAGAAAGCTGCACAGACTTTTCAGCATCCTTATTATAGCACAGACCTTACCAAATGTATACGCTGGTTTGAAAAATTTTTAATAACGACCCATGAACTCCTGGCAGAGGGAAAGTCCCAACCATTTTTAACGGCGGGACTTCATAGCGCGTTCAATATCCCTTTGAGCATCCCGCTTTGCCATATCATCCCGTTTGTCATGGAGCTTTTTGCCCTTGCACAACCCCACCTGTACCTTAACGTTAGAGCCTTTAAAGTACAGGGACACCGGAATTAAAGTATACCCCTGTTGTTTCACCAGCCCAAACAGCCGCAATATCTCTCGCTTGTGCATTAGCAGGCGGCGGGGACGGATGGGATCCTTATTAAAAATGTTGCCCTTTTCATAGGGACTAATGTGCATCTGCTTTACAAGCAGTTCTCCATTTTCAATATCACACCAAGCATCCTTGAGATTTGCACCGTGGACACGTATTGATTTTACCTCTGTTCCAGCCAGCTCAATTCCTGCTTCAAAGGATTCCACAATGAAATATTCATGCCGTACCTGCCGGTTTTCGGTAATGGTTTTGGTAGATTCTTTTGGCATATCTAGTCACCGCCTTTCATCCTGCTATAAAGTTTCTTCTCCTTTATTGCGGAACACCCATAAATTGCTAACCACAAAGTTAATTGCCATGACCAGCACAGTAGAAACCAGTTTTCCCACCAATTTATGAAATCCCATCTGTTCTACACAAAGATAAATAATCCCCATCCCCAGCAGCATCATAGCCAGATTCAGGACAATAAATTTCACCAGTTCCAAGCTGAAAAACCCGTTTTTGGTGTCAAATGTCCACTTCCGATTGACGGCATAGCTGTTAAGCATCCCACAGCAATAGGAAATAACCTGCGACACATACAGCCCCATTCCGACCAGCGAAACCAAAACCGTATATACTGCAAAGTCTACAACTGTATTCATAATGCCGGTTATACCAAATTTAAAGAGTTTCTTTATCTCAGCCCAATGTTCTTTCAAAAATATATCCTCCCATTTGCTGACGCTGAACCAGCTCTTTTATAGGCAGTGTTCTATATGCCAGCTATCGTTGGCGGAAAAAGCACAATCTACCCGTGCAATCAGCCAGGTATCGCCCACAGGTTTTAATGTGAAGCGATGCCCTTTGTTCAAAACGCCATGGGGATAATACGTCTTCGCCCATGTGCTGGAAGTGCAATGCGTTTCTACAATAGCCTTCTGGGAACTTTTCATGGTAAAAATAATTTGGCATCCGGGATCAGAATCCACGTAACTGTATTTAGCAGGTTTACTGAAGCTGTGGGCAGCTCCATATTTCAGAAAACTGGAAATGCATCGAGGCTGTACCAGCGCCAGGTACCTTCTATCATATTCATTACAAAGCTCTATAAAACCTGGGGCTATTTGATTAAAAGAGCCTCCTGCTGCCAAATGCTCTTTACGCTGTTCCTCGTCTCGCTCAAAAATTTCCGCCTCCAAACTGGCGTGCTCCCGGAGAAGTTCCAGCAGAGGCGGCACAATTTTCCCAGCCATTGCACGAAATTTATCTGGAGTGTCTCGTATGATAATCTTATTTATATCTATCATGGATTGAACCCCTGATTTTAGTCTGTATCTTTCCTTATCATAAACTTAAAGCTCTAATCTGCCCTCTAATGCGCGGAAAAGCGTCACCTCATCGGCATATTCCAAATTCCCGCCTACTGGTATTCCATAGGCCAGCCGGGTTACTTTTACCCCAAGGGGTTTCAGAAGCCTGGCAACATACATTGCTGTGGCTTCCCCCTCAACGGTTGGGTTGGTAGCCATAATAACTTCTTTTACTTTCCCATCTCCCAACCTTTTTACCAGTTCTTTTACATAAATCTGTTCCGGCCCAATCCCCTCCATAGGGGAAAGAAGTCCATGGAGAACATGATAAACGCCGTTATATTCTCTGGTTTTTTCAAAAGCCAGGACATCTTTAGGGCCCTCTACTACACAAATAGTCGAAAGGTCACGTTTGGAGTCGCTGCAAACTGGACAAAGTTCCTTGTCAGTCAGATTTTGACAGATAGAACATTTATGGATTTTTTCATGTGCATCCATAATTGCCTTTGCAAACTCCATAGCACGGTCCTGGGGCAGATTCAGAACAAAAAAGGCAAGCCTTTGGGCTGTTTTTTTCCCGATACCGGGAAGGCTTTCAAATTGTTCCACCAGACGGTTAAGCGGCGCAACGCTGTAACCTGCCATACTTAAAACAACCCAGGAATATTCAGTCCGCCAGTAACTTTTTCCATCTCGGCGGCAGTTGTTTCCTCCGCTTTAGAAAAAGCTTCGTTGACAGCAGCCAGAATTAAATCCTGTAACATTTCGATATCCTCCGGGTCAACAACTTCGGGTTTCAAAGTAATTGATTTCATTTGTTTTTTTCCAGTTATAACAACTTCCACAGCACCACCGCCAGAGGTAGCGGTAAATTCTCTCTGTTCCAATTCGCCTTGAACACGGGTCATTTCTTCCTGCATTTTCTGAGCTTGGCGAATCATACTGTTCATATCGTTGCCTTTTCCAGAGTATCCCTGCGGCAGTCTTGCTTTCATAATAATTTCCTCCTAATCTAAATCCATTCAATTTTTTATTCTTTTATTTCAACAGCAATCCCCATGGCCACCGCATGATTCAGGATGGTATCCAAGGGATCGAGCTTGTCAACAATCTGATATTTTTCTTTACTATAAGGACCCAGCCGATACTTCTGCCCTGTCAGCAGCTTCAAAGCTTCCCGAAGACTATTTTTTGCAAAGCTGTTATTTCTAATCAGTGATAAAAATGTCTGATTGGTTTCATCTGGGGCATGGATCAGGCAAAGATCCCCTGATATATAAGCAGTAGAATTTACCAACGCACCCCTTAAAGGAGGGTTCAGCTTTTCCAACTTTTCCAAAACTTCCGGCCAGCAGTCTAAAGCTGTTACCTTTTCCAGTTCTTCTATCTGTACGTTTTGGACAACAGAAGGGCTTTCCTCAGAAACAGAAACTTCTGATATTTCGGAAGGAGAGGAAGCCGCAGGGGAGGCAGGCTTTGCGCTTATAGAAGATGCTTCTGTTCCCGCCGCAACAGAGGAAGTCTGAAATACACCAGATTTTATTTTGTCTTCCAGGGCTTCCAACCGGGCAAGAACAGCGGCTTGGCTTCCGTCCAATGATGGATTACACAGCCGTACCAAAGCCATTTCCAATTCCGTCCGTTTAGAGGAACCCTGTCCCATTTTAGTAAGTGCCTGGGAAAAGCAGTCTATTGCATATAAAATTGTAGAAAGACGGTATTCCTTTGACTGAACTTTAAGTCTTTCCAGTTCATCGGGAAGACAGACAATCATATCCTCAGGTTTTGTAACAGTGCGGGCAACCATTAGATTACGGTAATGGCCTGCTAATTGTTCAGTCAGGCGGTCAAATTCAACGGAGCGTTCGGAAAGGGCCTCCAATTGGGACAGCGCTTCACCAGTATTGCCCCTTTGAACCGATTGGGCAATGCCAAATAAATATTGATTTCCTGCAAGGCCCGCTGCTTGGGACACTGTTTCCAAATTTACGTGAGGGCTTCGGGACATGCATACATCCAGCAGGGATAAGGCATCCCTCATCCCGCCATCAGACAGGCGAGCAATCAGCACGCCTGCATCCTCATCCAGTTGGATTTCCTCCTGCTTGGATACATAATCCAGCCGGCGTGCAATAACGTCCGGTGGAATTCGGCGGAAATCAAACCGTTGGCACCGGGACAGGATAGTTGCAGGGACTTTATGAACTTCAGTAGTGGCTAAGATAAAAATAACATGCGGCGGTGGTTCCTCCATAATTTTCAGCAGTGCATTAAACGCACCCATGCTTAACATATGGGTTTCATCAATGATATAGACGCGGAACCGGGCGTTGGCAGGTGTAAAGTTAGCTTCTTCCCGCAGGTCGCGAATATTTTCCACTCCATTGTTACTGGCTGCGTCAATCTCTACTACATCCAGAACAGAACCATCGTCAATGCCGCGGCATATTGTACATTCCCCACATGGATCGCCGTCCTGCGTGGGAGAGAGGCAGTTGACTGCTTTGGCTAATATTTTTGAACAAGTGGTTTTACCAGTGCCGCGGGAACCAGTAAACAGGTAAGCATGGGCGGTTTTTCCAGCCGAAACCTGATTGCGCAGGGTTCGGGTAATGTGTTCCTGTCCTACTACATCTGCAAAAACCTGAGGCCGCCATTTACGATATAAAGCTTGATACATCTCCACGCCCCCTGATTTCTAATCTATTGGGTGAATGGGTATAAGAAAAGAACAGGTACGCTCCCCTATACGGGAACTATTGCCGGATATCCGACCACACAGGCGGACAGACTACCTATATCACCCAAAGACAACCGCTTAATGCTGCTCGGTTCCCCGCCTGACATGGTTCACGGTGCTTCGTCGTACAGGACCCACCCACCTGCATGGTCCGATTTCCGACCTTACCTGTTCTATATTTTGCCTGACTTGGTTTATTATAATACAAAAAGTTGTCTTTGACAAGCCCTGAATCTGTATTTAAACAAGATTTCATGGGCATATCATTTTAATAACCCGGCAGGAAATTTAATCTGCGGGAATAAGCCGAGGACGAATCAAAAAGATTTCGATCCAGGGGTTTGTGCAGCAAAGCTATGTGCAGCAAAGCTATGTGCAGCAAAGCTGCACTCCTAAAAAATTCCAGTCGTGTCTACAGACGCAAAACATTCCCACTCACTAAAAAGGCTCTTTACCAGACTTCATATACCTTTTACATGACACATGTTATTTTATAAGAGGAAGGCGCATAGATTTTACAAAAGGGAAACAAAAGTAAAGGTTAGGAAGGAAATAGAAAAAGAATGGAAAAACAGGAAAAAAACGGGTAAAAACTAGAAGAACAAGGAAGCCGGATGTAAGATTTTTTAAATTTTAGAGAAAAATAATTACAAATTTAATACAAAATAGAGTTGCAAAAAAAACGAAAACTCTATATAATAAATATAATAGTAAAAACAAAGATATCCGATGCAAATGGTTTTTAAAAATCCGTATAAAGAAGGAGGGAAAAAGGATGAAAAAGCTAGCCACACTTTTAGCGGCATTGACAGCAGCCTGTGGAATGGTTGGGACAGTTTATGCAGACGATCAGGAAGTATCTGTATCTCTAGCAGAAATAGGTGCCATAGAGCAGCTGCATCATCCAGTTCCTTTTGGAAAATGCGGTATATGGGAGATTTCGATTAATAGGTTTCAAGTATTAGGAAAAAATGAAACATTGACAATGACAAGTTCACAGTTAGCGGATTTAATAGAACTTGGAAGTGTACGTATTAAAGTAGTTGTAACGGAAGGCGAGGAACTCTTAAAAGGCGTGCCAATCATTACACGAGAAGATGATTCTGCACTATTAGAGATGACTATAGCGCATACTTATGGGATAAAAGAGGAAACTGTAAAGGCAGAAATTAGTTTTACAGCCAATCGGAACATATATTGGGATAAGGAACAGCGAAATTATACAAGGAATTTGCGCAGCAACAAAGGGGAACGCAATATATTAATTTTAGAAAAAGGTGATACTTTGATTAGCCAGCCAATAGAATTTACAGCATATTATAATAATGTAGAGAACTACCAAATGAAGATTCATCTGGATGAAGATTCTATTGCCAATCGAGGGGTTCTTGCAGATGGAGAAGAATTATATATGGCGGCAGGGAAAGATAAGATGCTGACTCTGGAATTTGGAGAAATAGCCGCTTATACTACATGTATTTCTGCTGCACAAAAGACGGTTAATTTATATTATTCTTTGGATGAAATAGAGGATATAGCAGAACTGTATCCTGAATGTTCCTTCCATTTTATATCATTTCCTGGGAATCCATCCTTTATTAACTCCGGTGAATTGACGTTTCAGGCTGTGGGAGGGGAAAACACAGTGATATATAGTTATGAAGGTGGAGAATTGACACGTTTGGAAGGCGAATACGACAGCACATATAATACAACGACTGTCCGAAGTGTTAAGAGGCTGGGGAGCTATGTAGTTGCATCTGAAAGTATTGACGACTTTTCAGATATACAGGAAACACAGAATCTAAATTCGCCGCAGGCAGTAAAAATCATTTTGAAAAAATAAGATGGAATATTAATGATATCCCTTGTTATGTGAAAACATAGCAAGGGACTTTTGTAAAGGAAGGAAAAAGGACAGGGGAAGAAAGCCGCCCTTATATTAGACGTATTTGTAGCTGTCAATTACAAACACTACCCATAAAATTTTAGGACAAATATCTATTTAAGCCTATTTTATTAAAAACATAGGAGTTTTAAGTATATCATATGATATACTTAAAACAGGAATATACTTAGAGCCTATCTCATAATGAGATAGGCTCTAAGAAAGGAGTCAAATATTGAAAATACGAGATATCCCTCTGCATGATGTACATCTTCACATACAAAAAGGAAAAACGCTATCCTCTTACTTGGAAATCTCGAAATCCTTTGGTACTGAGATACTAGGGATCACCGAACATCTTTGGGATATTGCCAATATTCCAACCAGTAATCCCTATTACCAGGATAAAACCTTGGAAAGTGTACTAAACCTTCGCAAAGATTTCCCCCAATCCCATACACCCAAGCTCCTTTGGGGCTGCGAAACAGAATATGCTGCAACAATACCCCAAGTTGGAATCTGTCCTCCTCAGTCAGAACTTTTAGACTATATTGTTGTCCCCCATTCCCACTTTTTCCTTCCTGGTTTTACCTTTCCCGCTTCCTTATCTCAGCCAAGCGAGATTGCAGACTATATGAAAAAAACTTTTTTAGAAGTTGCTTCTCTGCCAGTGGCTACCGTTATCGCCCATCCTTTTGACCCAACTGCTTCCCGTTTTCAGCAGCAGGACTTTTTAGAATCAATTTTTCAGTTTCTTCCAGATTCTGTCCTGAGCAAATGTTTTTCTCTCGCTGCAAAAAATAACAAGATTATTGAAATTAACCTTGGTTCTTTTGTACATGGGTTAAGAAATCCTCTGTATCAAAAAACATATCTTTCCATGTTTGCTATTGCAAAACAGGCTGGATGCCGTTTCTGCCTAGCTTCAGATGCTCAAAGGCCTGAAGATTTATCCCGCCTCAGCCCAGAAAATGCACAGTTTATTATTGAATACTTAGATTTGCATAGGGAGAATATTGCCATTCCGGGAGTAGATACTCTATCATGATTTCATTTTTAATGATGTTAAACATCCCTCAGTAATAAATTTATATATTAAGAGCTTATCCCAGAATGAGACATGCCCAGACTGCGCAGGCGGGCTGTCGCCCGACAGGGAAATCAACGTAGTTTGGCGGAAAATATGCAAGCTGGATGGGTGCGGATTATTTTGGGATAGGCTCTAAGAGTAGGATTATTTTTAGAAATGGCGTAGCGGAAGCTATGCCATTTCTTAATATTTCAGGTAAGAAAAAATGTTGAGGAATAATTGAGATTTAAGTGTAAAAATACATTTCGTAAAGGGGTGAACAATTTTGAATAAGAAGATTATGCTGGTTGATGATGAAGAAGGAATTGTTTCTATTATGAGAAACTACTTTAAAATGTTAGGTTATCAAGTTATAACAGCGTATAATGGACAGGAAGCCTTAAAGAAAATGTCCTGTTCACCGGATATTGTTCTGCTTGATATAAATATGCCGGATATGGATGGACTTACAGTATGCCAAAATATCCGTAAATATATCACCTGCCCCATTCTTTTTTTAACCGCCCGCATTGAGGTAACAGATAAAATAAAGGGATTCTCAGCAGGAGCTGATGATTATATTATAAAGCCCTTTGACCTTGATGAACTAGGTGCAAGGGTTGCCGCACATCTTCGCCGTGAAAACAGAAGACAGGAACAATCTGTTTTGCGCTTTTTTAATAATATGGTTATTGACTATGCAAAACGGGAAATTTCCATAAACGGAACAGCCGTTTCTTTATCCAAAAAAGAATTTGATATTGTGGAATTGCTCTCTGTAAATGCCGGTCAGGTTTTTGACCGCGAAAGAATGTATGAAACGATCTGGGGAATAGAAGGAGACGGCAGCAGTGATACTATTATGGAACATATACGGAAAATACGGACAAAATTTTCATCTGTATCGCCTCATAGTTATATAGAAACAGTTTGGGGGATTGGTTATAAGTGGAACGGATAAAACAAATGAATTTAAAGAAGTCCCTGTTTACTATTGCTTTCATTAATAATACAGCTGCCCTGGTTTTATCCGCTGCTGCCTTTTGGGGATGTATGAATTTATCCTCTCTAATTGCACCGCAGGGATTTATTATTGATGTCCATTCCAGCCCCATCACTATGATAAAAATACCGGAACCAGCGGAAAATGCCATTAAAATTGCTGAAATTTTTTCTTTTCTCCAAATTGCTCTGCCAGTAAGCATTTATACATTAGCGCTGTTCTCGACTGCCTCCATGTTCTATCGTTTAAAGTTAAAGGAGCCGTTGAAAATACTTTCAATGGCTACTTCCCGTATGATAGAAAATGACCTTGATTTTATGATTGAAACACATTCACAGGACGAAATGGGGCAGCTCTGTACTGCTTTTGAAACCATGCGGAAAGCATTACTTGAAAACAACCGCGAACTGTGGCGGCAGGCAGAGGAGCGCAAACGGTTAAACGCTGCGTTTTCCCATAATTTGAGAAACCCTGTTACTGTCTTGAAGGGTTCGGCAAAACTGGCAAAACAGGCCATTTTAGATGGTACAGTAGACACTGGGCAGTTTTTTGAGCATTTATCCCTAATTGAAAGCTACACAGATAGAATTGAGCATTATATAGAGTCTATGAGCAGTATTCAGAGGATAGAGGAAATACCACTTGTCCGGGAAATCACTGATTGGAACAGCATTATTTTAGAACTGGAAAAAATGGTACACTTTTTTGAAACTGATAAGCTAATTAATTTTGAAACAGATCCATATTTGCACTCTATCCTGATAGATAAATCCATCTTATTCCAAATTGCAGAAAATTTTATGTCAAATGCACTGCGGTTTGCAAAACAAAGCGTTTCTATTTCTTGTACTATGACAGAAGATATGTTTAAACTAACTGTAACAGACGATGGTTGTGGTTTTCCCATTTCATTGATAAAAAACGGCATCCAGCCGTTTCAAAAAGGCAGTGGGGATTCAGAGCATTTTGGAATGGGCTTATATACTTCTAAACTTTTGGCAGAACGGCACAGCGGGAGCATAACAATTCAAAACACCCAAACAGGTACGATCGTTTCGGCTGCATTAAAAGTCAGGTAACCCTTGAGATATTTTTGAGATTTACATTATAAACTCTCCTTATCAATAACAAATAAGGAGAATTTATATGGAAATCCAGGTAAAAAATATCTCAAAAATCTACGGCGTAAATGAAAATCAGGTTGTTGCCCTTAACTGTGCATCTATGACAATACGTGAGGGGGATTTTATTTCTATTATGGGGCCATCCGGCAGCGGGAAAAGTACGCTGCTGCATATTATCAGCGGGTTAGACCGACCTACTTCCGGCAGTGTACATTATGGTGATTTCGATATCCATAATGGCAGTGACAAAAAGCTTTCAGCCTTTCGCCGTCAAAAGGTTGGGTTTATATTCCAGCATTTTAACCTGCTTCCTGTTCTAACTGCCTACGAAAATATCATCATGCCTTTGCTTTTGGATAAAAAACAAGCTGATGAAGTATATTTACAGGAGCTTTGTTCCCTTTTGGGTCTGGAAAACCGTCTTTCACACCTTCCCCATGAATTATCTGGCGGGCAGCAGCAACGGGTAGCGATTGCCCGGGCACTAATTGCAAAGCCGGACATTATCTTTGCCGATGAACCCACGGGAAACCTTGACAGCAAAAGCGGCAGTGAAGTAATGAAAATGCTTTGCAAAGTTCGGGAAAAGATGAAAAAGACGCTTATTATAATCACCCATGACCTAAATATTGCAGAAATGGCAGAACGCTGTTTTACAATCGTTGACGGGGAGCTTTCGGAGGTGACTGCATAATGAAATCCTATTTGTCACTTTCCATTAAGGAATTAAAGGAACAAAAGATAATAGCTGCCCTTATTTTGACCGCTGTTATTCTTTCCTGTATTATGACAACAACTGTCAGCCATTCTCTTGGTATTTTGCAGACAATGCGAATAGATCAGGCGTCTTCCCTAAACGGCAACCGCTTTGCAACCTTTCACGAGATAACATATGCTCAGATGTTGAAGTTAAAGGAGGATCCCCGCCTTTACAATGTTGGTTCTTTAATAAATGTGGGCAGTATCAAACTGGGCAACAGCGGCTTAACCCTTTATACACGTGAATACTTAGATGGAGCGTTAAAGGCTTACCCCTCCTTGAATCAATTAAAAGAAGGGCGGCTTCCGGCTGCACCGCTGGAAATTGCTTTGCCGGAAAACGCTTTGCATTACCTAGACAGCAGAATTCAGGTTGGCGATACAATTAAACTACAGGCAGAAAGAGGCTTTATGGATGGGACGATACCAGCATATGAATATTCCGCTGAATTCACTGTCTGTGGTATATTAAAGGGCAACTACATTGGTTATTCTACTGGTGTGCTGGGAGCTGTATTAGGTGAAGGAACAGCTTCTATGCTGCTGCCAGAAAATTATTTGCTCTATTCCACTGATTTTAAAACAAAAAATACAGTTCAGTTCCAATCCATTATTGACGAACTTATAGACACTCTTGGCGTTGCTGAATCAAAGGTACAATACAACTGGATTCTATTAGATGCCCTGGGAATTTCCTATCATGAGGCGGAAACATCCAATATGGATACTGGATTTTCCTTTATGGCAGTTGCCGGTATTATGGTTGGAGCTCTTGTTTTGCTTGCGGCTGGGCTGGTCATTTACAATATCCTAAAAATCTCTATAACAAAGCGTATCAGGGAATATGGAACATTACGTGCAATCGGCGGGGAGCGGGGACAGGTTTACCGCCTGGTTACTCTGCAGCTTCTAATATTATGCGGTATTGGCATCCCTATTGGGCTGCTGGTTGGAGCATTATCTTCAAAGAGCGTTCTAATAGCTGCAACCGGAATCCTTAACCCTGACCTATTTATGGCAGACAGTGCCGAGGAACTAAATAATACAATTCGTGCGGCAAATTCCAACAATATGGTTCCCTTTGCTGTGAGCATCTTTATATCACTATTATTTGCAATGCTTGCTGCCTTTCCAGCAGCGCGGTATGCATCCCATGTTTCCCCGACAGTTGCGATAGCCGGACAAAGTATAAAGATAAAGCGGAGCAGCCGGAAGGTTAAATCAATCCGCAATTTTGAAGCCTATTATGCAAGGCTGAATTTAAAACGCGGACGCAGCAGAACCGTTATTACGATTCTCTCCCTGGTTATGAGCATTACTGTATTTGTGGCCCTGCAAAGTGCTATTGCTCTTTTGGACACAAGCAGCAATGTGAAAGATATGTATTTAGGCGATTACTCAATTACAAATGAAAGTATTGGGATAGAACCGCAAAGTGTGGCTGAAATCCGTGAGAACGAATCGGTTGAACATCTATCGACAACAAAATTGTCAACCTACAGCCAAAACAAAGATAGGGAATTGGAGCTTGACTTTTCACTTCAATCATGGGAAGCCTTCCATATTGCCGGCATAGACGATACCCGTTTAGTTTCCTTTGTGGATGGGCTAACAGAACAGGATATGATAGACCTGATATCCGGCAGTGCCTGTATTGTAAAAAACCCAATTGCCTTTTCCTATGAAGGGCAGACTGTAGATACAACAAATTTAAAAACAGGCGACATGATTACAGTAAACGGTCTTAAACTGCGTGTCGCAGGAATTACCGACGCGGCTATTACGATTAATAATGGGGGCTTCTTAAATGGGGTACAGATAATTGTAACGGATGAAGCATATGACCGATTGACGGGAACTAACCGTTATTCAGAAGTTTATCCTATTTTAACGTCAAATTCAGATAATGAACAATTTGAACAATGGCTGGATAACTGGTGCAATAGAAACCCCGGCAGCCACTGGCTTTCCTATCAGCAGACCAACGCACAGCTTGCAGAAAGTTTTGAACAAATCAATATGCTTTGCTGGGTGCTTATATTACTGATTGGGCTTATTGGAATATTGAACATCATTAATACTGTTTACAGCAACATTCATACCCGAATATCAGAAATTGGCATACAGCGTGCAATAGGAATGAATATAGGCAGCCTTTATAAGACTTTTTTATGGGAAGGAGCATATTACGGAATCATTGCATCTGTTGTTGGCGGGATATTAGGATATATTTGTACCATATTGATAGATGCTGCAACAACGAATACTTTGCAGTTGGTACATGTTCCGTATATTCCCATTTTTGAAGCTGCATTTATTTCCATTGCCGCCTGCTTACTAGCAACTGCCCTTCCTTTGCGCACAATTGCCAAAACAAATATTGTTGAGTCCATTGATGCAATGGACTAGGTACTACCCATCTGTGGGTTATGCCCACATATCAGCCCTTTCCTCGTTTTATCCTCTCTCATTCTCCTTTATAAAAAAATTTTTAAATTTTTCTACGGAACCGATTGCAATTTATTTTTGGGCATGGTATCATAAAAACAGGTAAAAATTAGCTCCAAATTTGGGAGGTATGAACATGAGAGGAAACGTAATTGTAGGTCAATCAGGTGGACCAACCGCCGTCATCAATTCCAGCCTGGTTGGTGTCTACAAAACAGCCCGTGATCGCGGCGCACAAAAAGTATATGGAATGCTCCATGGAATTCAGGGCCTATTAAGTGAGCGCTACATAGACTTATCCGAGCACATTCGCAATGACCTGGATATTGAACTTTTGAAACGTACCCCATCTGCTTATCTGGGTTCCTGCCGTTTTAAACTTCCAGGGATACACGAGAACCGGGAAATGTATGATAAAATCTTTGAAATTCTCAAAAAGCTGGAAGTAGAATTTTTCTTCTATATTGGCGGCAATGATTCTATGGACACAATCAAAAAACTGTATGACTACAGCCTGTTGATTGGCAGCGATATCAAATTTATGGGCGTACCTAAAACGATTGACAATGATTTGGCTGTTACAGACCATACTCCCGGCTACGGCAGCGCCGCCAAGTATATTGGTTCTATCACCAAAGAAGTTATCCGGGACGGCCGTGTCTATGGCCAAAAACAGGTTACCATTCTGGAAATTATGGGACGTAATGCAGGATGGCTGACCGGAGCTGCTGCACTTGCCCGCGGTGAGGACTGTGAAGGCCCGGATATGATTTTCCTGCCTGAAATCCCCTTTGATTTAGATAAATTTATGGATCGCGTCAACACCATCCAGAAAACAAAGGATTCTGTCGTAATTGCTGTTTCTGAGGGTGTAAAACTCCCAGATGGACGGTATGTCTGTGAATTGACCGATAATGTGGATTCAGTGGATGCTTTTGGCCATCGCCAGTTATCTGGTACAGCCAGGTTCCTTGCAAACCATATTGCACGCGAATTGGGATGTAAGACAAGGGCAATCGAGTTTAGTTCCCTCCAGCGCTGTGCATCCCATATGGTTTCCCGTGTTGATATTACAGAGGCGTTCCAGGTAGGCGGAGCTGCTGTAAAGGCTGCCTTTGAAGGAGAAAGCGGCAAGATGATTACCCTTAAGCGTGTTTCCAGTGATCCCTATCAGTGCACCACGGATATTTACGACGTTCATAAAATCGCCAACGTTGAAAAAGTTGTTCCCCGTGAATGGATTACAGAGGACGGAACTTATGTAACACCAGAATTTATTAATTACATTCGTCCATTAATTCAGGCGGAACTGACTGCTATTATGGTTGACGGTTTGCCGCGGCATTTGTATTATGATATTAAATAATCTTCTGTTTAACATTTGCAGGGATTGATAAAAAGGGTTTGGGATTCCTAAAAGAGGTGTCTCAAACCCTTTTCCTGCTTTTTGCTTTTATTAAGTTTATAGAAAAGGTATATTGTCTTTTGAAAAAAGTTCTATATTGTATAGACTTTGGATAACTTATTGAAATGAACCATAGATATTTTGTATAATAGAGCTAATAGCCGGAAATGGCAGGAAACCTCACCGCAGAGAAAGAAGGAAAATATATGTACGAAATGTCTTCCAAACCAGAGGGCCTTTTATTTTACAGCTCCGGTGCCAACGGATTTACAGCGGACGTTGCAGAAGGCCGTTCAGACACAACGTTTTTAAATGCAGTAGAAATTAAGTCCGATCCAAAACTTGGCCAGTATTTTGAATGTGATGATCGTCAGCGGTTTGCATATAAAGCACCGGGAAATATTTATGCCGAACGTGGTACGCTTAACTTTTTCTGGCGTTCCCGTTATCCCGTAGGCCCAACAGAATTTCCTATATTTCGGGTGTCTTTTGCAGATCATTCCAGTTGGGAACAGGTTTGGCTGCGGATAGATTATAACGGGCATGGATTTGAAGCATTTATAACAGATATCAACTTATCCCGCGCACGGGTGTCCGCAGAAGTATCCCCTTTTCCACAACCAGGAGAATGGACTTTTCTAACGGTTTCCTGGGATGAAATCTATGGGATTAAGCTGTATGTCAACGGGAAGCTGTCTGCCTGTGAGGAGCGCCCGGCAGTATATTATACAGGTTTAGACCAATTTGGCCCGCACTCCCGAATTGTGGGGACATGGAATGTTTCCAGTGCCTATAATTATATCCGCGGCGGGGACATTGCGCATATCTCCATATTCGATCATATGCTGACTGACAAGCAGGTTTTAATGTTATCTGAGGGGAAATTCCCGCAGAATTTAGCTAAAGCTAAAATTAACATGGAAAACCCTTCTATCCGTCAGGAATGGCTTCAGCGCAATGGCTGGGACAAGGAGGGACTTCTGCCCCCAATGCTTCCAGCAGAAAGAACAAGCGTCCGAAAGGTAGAAATACATGATGCCTACGATCTGAAACGCTGGTGGTGGAAGGGCTGCGACGGTATCCGTGAAACTACTTGGCCAGGTGTTTACAACCGTTCCAAGCTAAAAGGACGGAGCGATTACTTTATGCTGCCTGACTGGGACTGCTATTCCCTCTCTGGGAAAGCGATTACCTTCCATATGCCGGATGAACCTTGGAACCATATAGAAATCAGCGGTTCTGCCTGGGGAAAAATGGAAGTCGTTGATGAAAACGGGAATCATCTGGAATCTCTTTTTGACCGTTCCCAGGGAAGGGAAAGAAGTTTCAACCAAGTTCAAACCCACACTGGAAAACGCGTCCGTTTTACCAATGAGGTACAGGAAGAACCGATAGGAGATATGAGTGTTTTCTACTTAACAGAAGGCAGCGCCCCTAATAACGCTGTCACCTTTTCATATACCCTTCACGCTGGCTACTATCAAATAGGTGAAGGGTCTGAAACTGCGGAATTACGCCGTTTTATCAATGGAAGGTATATGCCCTATGAACGCCATATAGTCACCGCTTTGCCGGAAGGGGTTTCACCAGATAGTTTCCCCGTCCCGGAGTATGAGCCTGATGGGGGTTTCCCTATGGTGAATATTGTAATTCCCTATCAGTATAATGCGTCTTTGGGCATGGATGGAATGGAGCTTTCCCTTCCGGCGTTCTCTTTCCCCGGCCAAAAGGAAAACATCAGCTTTTCCATTCAAATAAAGGATCCTCTCTGGTATTACCGTAACCTTGCCCACTTTAATTTTACCGTTAAACCTGGGGAAAAGCCGATACTATGGTTTGATACCCGTGACCGCATTCTTCCTAAAAATCGCTGCCTGTATATTATGATTGCCTGTTCAAATGCTGGATTTACTCCAGAAGCCCTAGAAGGGGCATCTTTACGTTTGGTGATGAAGCCTGCTAAAGATGCTCTGGAAGAACATATTTCCGACCGTATCACACAGGTTCGGGACAATTACGCAAATATTCTTGAAGAGGGTCCTCGTCATAAAGAATTTGATATGTTTAACCGGCTTTATGCTGATTTAATGGATGTTCTCGAATACGACCCGGAAAACGAAATTGCGCGTTTTTATTATAACGATTACTTTAATATCACTAAAAAATATGCTCCTCAATTCCGCGGCGACAAGTTTAAACCTCATTGGAACCCAACTCCCTGCCCGGAGGATATCCCCTTATGGGCCTTCCGCCAGTGCGAATATATGGGATATATGCGCCGTTTGCTGGATTTCTTCATTGACCAGCGCCAGATTGAAAACGGAGAATTCGGCGGGGGGCTTTCAGATGATGGGGATTTTACCACAATCTGGGCTTCAGGGGCTGCCATGGGTATCAAGCCCGATAAGGTAAAACGTTCCTTATTCCGTAATTGTGACGCCTTTTATGCTCAGGGGATGTTTACAAATGGTTTGCCTTCTCTGCAAACAGACCAGCTTCATTCCTCCGAGGAGGGACTCATTTCGGTAAACCAGTGCCTGTGTTTAGATCCTTCCAACCCTAAATATCTGGAAAAAGCTATGGAAACCAGCCGCGCCCTTTGGTGGATAACGGGGGTGAACCAGGCCGGCCACAGACATATTAAATCTTCTTACTACAACGGAGCTAAAATGGCTACTGAATGGCCTTGGGGCGTTACTGACCAGGTTTCCTTCTATGCTTTCTCCCCCTGTGTCACTTTGGCAAGATATAATGGGACTCCTATCTTAAAGAAAATCCTGCTGGAACTAGCGGATGGACTGGCTGCTCACTATCATGATGGAATTCTGCACCATTACATCGTTTATGAAACTGACGAGGAACTAGACCCCCAAAAGGGACGTTCCCATGGAGCTGAATCCATCCTTATGCCTGCCTACCAATTAACCGGAGACAAAAAATATAAGGATATTATCCCGCCCCGTCCCAGCTATGAGCGTCTGAGCCGCGGCGTTACCGATAAAGAAAAACTTGCAGAACGCTACAATTGGATGGTAGAGGGTGCCTGGAATCGGGAATATATCAACACTCTTGGACATCCCTGGATAGACCGTATTACCTATAACATGTTTGATATCCAGGCTGACCGAATGGGTGGGATGTGCAATACACGTTTTTATTGTTATTACCCGGAAAACGGAATCTCATGGAAATTCCATATTGATGAAGAAGCTGAAAAGCTAGCTGTGGTAGTACCTTATAATTCCGAACGGGAAATTAAGATTGTCGCGTTTAATATTTCTGGTAAACCCATTACTGCCGATATCATTGGAGGAGAAATCCTTCCCGGTATATGGAACCTTTCACAGGGTATTGATACCAATGGTGACGACCTTCCAGACGATGAAATTTCTAACCGGAGTATTTCCTTTGAACGCTCTATGCCTGTTACTGTTACTTTTCCGCCAAAAGTGTATACTATTATCCAGTTAAACCTGGAAAAAGATGGCGTTCCCTACTTTGAACGCTGTGACCTTGGTATTACTGAAGAAGATTTAACCATGATGCCCCATGGACTTCAGGTGAAAATTCATAGCTTGGGGGCTAAGGAATCATTAGAGACCCTTATTGCCCTGCGAAATCCAGAAGGACAAATTGTAAGGACTGCGCCTGTTCGCGGACTGCCTGCACCAGAACAACTTTTCCCTATCCATTGGGAGGTGCCAATTCCTGTATATGGTTTGCCCCAGGACTTAACTGGATGGTCTGTGGAGATTGACCCGGAAAATCGGCTGCATGAGATTACCAGAGCTAATAATATGGTTGTAATCCCTAAAAATTTGAAACGGATTGGGTATTAAGTTCGAAAAAACAAATTCGCGGGCACAGACTGGGTCGAGTACAACCTAGGGCGAATTAAAAAGGTTTGAATCACCCAGAAGGGCTTTGCTAAAAAATTCTCCTGGGCTAAGTTTGACGAACCTGAAAATTTCCTCTTGCAGCTATCCGGCAAATTCAAATTAACTCTACAATAAGGATGATAATTTCGATATAGAAATATTGAAATTATCATCCTTATTTTTACCAAGAAATTTCATTCAGCACGTTTGGTCAAGAAAAAAAGCTTCTAAGGTGGTATTCTTTTATTGTAATAAAAAGGGAGGTTCAAAGTATGAGCCAGTCGAATTCGATATTTGATTCCCTTGGGATAATTGAGAAAAAAATTCAGGAAAAGCTTACAGTGGCAAGGATTGCCGAGAGCATCCATTTTTCCAAATATCATTATCAGCGGCTGTTTCGGGAGCTAGTGGGTGACAGTGTTATGCGGTATGTAACCAGACGCAGACTTTTCCTAGCCGCTAAGGAACTGGCCGAAACGGATTCCTCTGTCCTGGAAATAGCGCTGAAATATGGATATGATTCTCATGAAGGCTTTACCCGAAGTTTTCGAGCCCATATAGGCGCAACCCCAACGGAATATAGAAAATATCATGCTTCTATTGCCTCCCCACAAATGCAAAAGGAGAGAAAGGCCATGTTGTATTCTAAAACTACTGATGAAATAATCCGGGAACTAAACAGCCTGATTATCCAGGCAAAAAGGACAGCGGATGATACCAGGGAGAATATGGGGATTAACCTAGAGGCCGCGGCATTTTATAATCCCTTCTGGGAGTTTATTGCCGCGCGTGCAGAGAATATGGCGGATTCTTTGGCAGAGGCGTTAAACCGTATTACTTCCATCCCCCAGCGGCCAGATGAAATTTCTGCTCGATTTCTAATTTTAAAATCCATAGAAGACGCTGTTTTCCAATCCCATATTACTGTTTTTCAAATTAATCTGACCCTTGCAAGGGCAAAGCCGGAACACCGCGCTGCTTTCGAGACAATAAGCAGCCAATATGCAGCGCTGGCTCAAAGCGCCCAGATAAAGGTGGGGAAAATCGCAGAATTTTTCCATGAACTTTCAATAACAATTTTTCAGGACATGCGAAAAACTGCCTCGGAACTTTTAAGAGAGGCCGCTGAAAAGGGAAATTTAGCTGTTGAAGGACTTTCAGATTCCAACCTCCCCTATACGTATATTGCAGATGAAGTCAAATTAATTGCCAAAGAACTTGCTTCCTTGCCTTTAGAGGATGTTGCAGCCTCACATTTAGAAGATTTTATTTTCCGACTGGATATTATCCTTTTTGCCGCTGAAGCAGACGCTTTAAGGGCCCCTGCTCACAGAAAACTTTTTGAAGGCATTTCCGCTTTTAAAAGGAAAATTCAAGAGGCAGCAGAATTTTTCCAAAGCCTTCCAAACAATACCATCCAGGCATTGACAGAGGAAAAGAACAGCCCTCCCGAACGTTCTTCCAGCAAAAAATTAATGGATATGGCTTTCCAGTGGAATATTCTTTTATTCTACCTGAGAGGGGAAATTCAAAAATTGGGTAAACTTCTTGATGAACAGCAGAAGGTATTGCTTGAAGCTGCTTGTAAATATTTAGACAATGCAATTCATTTAGCGCAGTCGAAAGATATAGCAGCAGCAGAGGGCATAATTGAACTGGTTCAGGAAGTATTTGAACGGCTCATGGCAGAATCTGAAAAACTTGGAATATATGGAGCACCAATTCAATTTATTGCAAGCGAAATAAGAACCCCCATAAAATATTTAAAAGAGCCTCATAAATAAAATATAACATTCAAAAGCCTTTCCCTGTTATCCAGGGAAAAGCTTTATAGTTGCTACAGATTCTAATTTATTTGCTTTAAAAGAAAAGGAAATAGGCCTCATGTTCGGTGTGGTTATTCCAGTTCACTTTGGAATTTTCAGTATTGTTATTCAAAAAATCTATTTTATTCATCGTCATGATAGCGGACGAAAGATATATTTAAATCTACATCCCCATCAATCCCGTCAACTTTTCCAGCGCTGGTATATTGCCATATCTGGAAGTCATAAGGAAAAAAGGGGCGGTTGTAATATTGGGCAAACCATTTGTCATATTCCGTCAGGCGGGAAAGATCAAGATTTAAGGTAAACCATCTGGAATTACAGTAAATCATAGGCGTATAGCCTGCCTCTTTTATTTTTTCGCAGAAGGCAATAGCAACATCAGTAAATTCTTCCCTGGTCATCTCAGATGTACGGGAATCATCAGGGACATCTTCCAGGTCAATTGCTACTGGATAGGCAATATCATAGCCCTTTAACGCCTCTATTGCCATTTCAGCTTCTTCAACTGCTTCTTCTGTATTAATTGCTTGGGAAAAGAAATAGGCGCCTATAGGGACTCCGGCTTTATTAGCGCCTTTGGCATTTTCATGGAAATATTCGTCTTCCAGGACCTTTCCTGTTCCATAGCCCCGATATCCCAACCGTATAAAAGCATATTCTACGCCATCTGCTGCAACTTTTTCCCAGTCAATTTTTCCCTGATATTTAGATACGTCGATCCCTTTAATGGTTTTAGTGACCCCATACTCCTGATATTCATATTCTTTATAGCTTTTATCCTGGAGAACCAGGTTGTCCCAGTTGTAATCATTCATTGGAAGGGTTTCGTCTACAGGAATATAAAGCGTTTCCCCATCCCAATTATAAACAAAGGTATCATCAAAAAAGCGCTGTAGGAATTCGTATTTGTCCCGTGAAGATTCCGCGAATTCCTTAATGGTTTTCTGGTCAAAAACAGGAATTTCAGGCTGAAGATTTTCATTTAATTCATTTTTAGGTGAAAGGACAGCCTGTTCCTGTGGGGCAAGAGCAGGTACAGATGCTTCTTCCAATTCTGCTATTCTCTGGTTAGCACGAGAAATGGCTGAAAAGCAGGCAAAAATGCCTGCCAGTAAAATAGCGTTTACTGCCGCCAACCCCACAGTCCACAAAATTGGATGTCGAAGCAGAATATTTGGGACGGCTGGCGGGCGATCAGAATTCTGATTTTGTATTATTTTTTTTCTCATGTTATGTATTATATTCCTTTCTGCGAATTCTGTTGGGGTAAGGCGGAAGCTGATATAAGTATTATAACAGGAGTTGACCGAATTTGGCAACTATCAATAATATGCGGCTATTTATAAGAAAAACCGCCCTGCCAAAAGGCAGGGTGGTTTTATGATGTAAAAAGCAGATAAATTTTAACCTTTCAGGGAGCCGATCATAACACCTTTGACAAAGTGTTTCTGCACAAACGGATAGAGGCAGATAACCGGCAGGCTGCCAAATACAATAATGGCATACTTTAATACTTCAATTAGCGCGGCGCGCTGGCTCTGGTCAGTGGAAATCATATCGGTCATTTCCTGCAAAGCCTTTGCTGTGCTGATGATATTGCGCAGAACTACCTGGAGGGTAAACTTGGTTTCTGAGCTCAGGTAAATATATGCATCAAAATAGGCGTTCCAGTGTCCTACAGCATAGTAAAGGGTCAGCACTGCCAAAATGGACTTGGAAAGGGGAAGAACCAGCTTTAACAGTATCTGGATGTCATTGGCCCCATCCAGCCCCGCAGCTTCCAGCATTTCCTCGGGAATACTGTTTTGGAAGTAGGTACGGGCAATAATCATATTATATACCGAGATGGCCCCCGGCAGAACCAGTGCCCACATAGTGTCCAAAAGATGGAGATTGCGGATATTCAGATAGGTGGGGATCAATGGTGCAGAAAAAATCATGGTAAAGACAAACAGTCCTGTAAAAATATTACGTCCCACAAACCCGCGGATGGACAGTGGATAAGCAGCCATGACTGTCATGAGAATATTAATGATAGTACCCACGATGGTGTATATAATAGAATTCCGATAACCCAGAAGAAGCATCCTGGACTGGAAGATCTGGAAATAAGCGTCCAAGTTAAAGCCCACAGGCCAGATTCCCACCTTACCGGTAATGACCGCGTTGGGAGTCGATAAGGAGGAGGCCAGCACGTTGAGCAGGGGAATGGCCACAACCACAAAGCTGACTGTAAGCAGGAGCGTATTGAAGACATGGAAGGCAATATCAATTTTTCCCTCTTTAATATGTTTAAAAGTAGCTGCCATACAGTTTCCTCCTTTCTTAGAACAGGCTGGTTTCTCCCACCCGACCGGCAATCCAGTTAACCAGCATCAGCATCAGCAGGGATACCACAGACTGGAACAGGCCAATGGCTGTCGAATAGCTGTACTGCATTCCTTGGAGGCCGACGCGGTAAACATAGGTTGAAATGATGTCGGAGGTGGAAAGGTTCATATCGTTCTGCATCAGGAGGGTCTTTTCATAGCCCATGGTCAGCACTCTGCCGCAGGCCATGATAAGCTGAATGATGGCAGTGGGGATGATGCTGGGAAGATCAATATGCCAGATACGCCGCCAGATGGAAGCGCCGTCCATAACTGCTGCCTCGTGCAGCTCCTGGTCAACAGCAGCCAGAGCCGCCAGGTAAATAACCGCGCTGTATCCTGTGGACTGCCACACACCGGAAAAAACATACAAGGTGCGGAACAATCCGGGTTCTCCCATAAAATGAACCTTTGCTCCGCCCATAGCTACAATGGCATTGTTCAGTGGGCCGGTCAGGGAAAGCATCTGCTGCAGGATACCCACAATCAAAACAGTGGAAATGAAATAGGGCATATATGTAACCATCTGGACCGTCTTTCCAAACCAGTTCCATCTGGCATAGTTGAGGGCCACTGCCATAACGATAGGGGGAATGGCGGTGACAACGATATTATACAGGGAAAGGGCAATGGTATTCCAGAGGAGCTTTGTAAAATCCGGGGAGGAAAAGAACCGGTTGAAGTTTTTCATTCCCACCCAGGGGCTTCCCCAAATACCGCCGGAAAAGGTATAGTTGCGAAATGCAATCTGTGACCCTATCAGTGGAACATATTTGAACATAACCAAATAGACAAGGGGAAGCGCAATCACAAAGTAGAGCTGCCAATGGCGCATAATATTCTTGCGCAGCAGATAGCCCTTGGTCTTGCGTGCAGGCAGGGTTTGCTGTTTTTCTTTTGTCGCCATAAAAGCGCACCTCCCTTAAAATATAAATCAAACTATAAGTTATACAAAAAGGGGGCCTCCGTCGGGAAGCCCCCTGGCTGGTATCTGTATAATGATTTATAGCAGAAAATTATTGCTTAAAGGGAGACACATCATAGGCTTTTTGAAGCAGGCCAAGATATTCGGAAAGGCCCTGGCTCTCCATAGCGGCAAGATAGGCATCCCAATCGTTCTCAATGCTCTTGGAGCCAGTGACGAACTGGGCCAGCCATTCGTTCTGAGAGGGCTGAAGGGTCGATTTCACCAGGGACATCTGAGCAGTATCCTCTTCAGACATATACATATCAGGCAGAATGGTGTTTAGGGCCTGTTTTACCTTCTCGTGCTCTTGGGAAGCGCGGTACATAACAATGCCGCGGCCGGTTAAAGGAGGCACATCTTCGGCATAGGGATTTTGGTTGGTGGTAACGGAGGTGACAAAGTAGGGATCGCGGACGAGCCCCATAAGCTGCGCCCAGATATGATTCTGTTTGCCGGAAGTAAGAGTGGTATATGCGGCGGGCTTGCCGTCCATATCCAGTTCATTGGCTTCGGCTTTTCTCCAGTCCTCACCTTCAACGCCAATGGCAGAGAGCATAGAACCTTCATTGGTAGCCAGCCAGTCGATCAGGCGGAAAGCAGCTTCGGGATTAGAACAGGAAGAGGAGAGGAAGGTCATACCAGTTTGATACTGGACATAAGGATTCCAGGCAGCAACTTTCTGTCCGCTGGGACCTTCCAAAGGAGATAGGGACTGATATTGCTCCCACTTCTTAGAAAAAGGCTGGGTACTCAGGTCACAGGCGTAGCCGGGACGCTGGGCCAGGAACGCACCGATAACCGCCACATCGCCTGCTTCATTCAAATTCACCTGAGCGTCCTTATTCCATGTAAAGGATTCAGGATTGAGCAGACCCTCGCTGTACAGAGTATTGAGGTATCTCAGCCCCTCGCGGTAACCGTCCTGTACAGGGGCGTATTTGACTGTACCGTTATCAACATACAGTTTGTTGGTTTCAGGGGTCAGTTGGAAAGGAGCCATAAGGAAACCATCCACTTGAGTACCTGCGCCGGAGGAAACCGTAGATAACGGAATTTCGTCATTAGGATCACCGTTGCCATTGGCATCCTGCTCTTTAAAAGCTTTCATAACTTCGTAGAACTCCTGGGTTGTGGTGGGAACCTGCAAATTCAGGTTTTCCAACCATTGGTTATTCAGCCAGAGCTTCATGTTATATTGAACATGGAGGGAGCCATCTACGTTTGGCAGGGAGTAGATATGGCCATCTGGGGTGGTTATGTAATCACGCATACCATCCAACTTTTCAAAAGCTGCCTTATAACCTACGGAAATGGTATCAAGATACTGCTCCAAAGGCAGAATCAACCCCTGTGCGCCAAACATGGCCTCAGAAGCCTTATCATAGCGGTTGGCGTTGCCCACGCCAGTTAAAATAATGTCAGTCATGTCTCCGCTGGCGAACATGGTGCTGATCTTATCACGTACATTGTCAGAGGACGCCGCAATGTTCCAATCCAGCTTAATGCCAGTCTTCTGCTCTACCAGAGGGGTTTGATCGTTATCCGCCCAGCTATATTCGCCATTGCCAGGACAGAAGATGCTCAAGGTGATGGTGCCGTCCTTTACAATGGGTAGTTCACCAGGTGCATTAAAGGGACCGTTGTCTACCTCTGCGCTGCTGGAAGGTGCAGTACTGTTAGCCCCCCCCCAGTAGAATTTGAAGCATTACTGTTTTGGGAAGATCCAGAGCTGGTGGATGGGCTGGAACAACCAGCCGTCGCCAGCAGCAGCGCTGCCAGAATTGCTGCATAACGTTTCATATTGTCACTCTCCTTTAAAAAATTGTCCAAACCGCTTTGCTAGCTATTTGGCGTTTTACTTGTATTGTACTCCGTTTTCATTTACCATTTTATCACAAATTGTTAAAAAAACAAGCATTTTTTAAAAATCACTAAATAAAATAACAAATAAGTTAAATTTCTTTAACTGTTTTTAAAATTTAGATGGGCTAGGAGTATAGGCAGATGAAATAAATTTGAAGTTCCCTGACTGCTAACTGTGCGAACCGAACCCGCCAGATGATACAAATTTTCCCACAAAAAACAGATGGAAGCTTTTTGATTCCATCTGTTCCTATAACCTATATTTGATAATGGCGTTTTTTGCAGTAATCATAATTTTGTTTAGTAAACTCTCTCTGTTGTCAGTTTAGGAGATTCTCCTTTTTCTGCCCGATATTGTCAGGAATAGCCCTGGCAAGTTCTGCAACCCGCTCCATATCAAGGCAAACATTAAAATTTATGCACTGGAAAAATTTATTCGCCTTCCCGCTGGACGATATCTCCGCAGAACCTTTTACCAGCCCCGCATCCTCCAGTTTACGCAGGTGCATATAGAGCAGGGGCCGGCTGATATTCAGCAGTCTGGCAAGTTCACTGACATACGGCCTCTCCTGGTACAGGATCCCAAGGATCCGCAGCCGTATCGGGTTTGACAACGCATCGAACAGTTTCAAGTATTCTGCATAGGACGCATTTTCCCATTTGATTCCCATAGCGCCACCGATTAAACTTCCTTCAGCATCTTTTCAATAGACGTTACTTTTTCATCAATAGCCATCAATTCCTGGTGCAAGGCAGCATGTTCGTCCCGCAGCTGATCCAAAAGCTGTTGAAGTTCCTGGACATCCGCCCCTGACTGACTTTTGTACTTTGCCTTTTTTGTTGATGCGTCTGTCGCTATGGCAACTACAGAAATAACCATAACAGGTATCATAATCCATTCCACTTATTTGTCCTCCTAATTACATTTTCCTTTTGTTGGCACAGCCGCTTTTATATGTAATAATTATATTACATATGTAATTTATTTGTCAATAGAAATATGAAAATTCGCTCTTGACATAAATTTTTTAATAAGCTACTCTCTATATCAGAGGCTGCCGGCTGTCCTCAATCCAATAGAAAGATGAGGAATAAATACTATGTATCATGTTCACTACAGAGGAATCCACTATGAAATGGGATTCCGCTTTGGCAGCTCACTGGCTGAAAATAACCATTTTGTCTTGGATAATGTGCCGTTCCCTATTACGGAGGAACGGAAGAGGTATGCCCTGTCCTGTATCCCTGTTTATCAAGAGTACTTCCCGGAAATTCTAGAGGAAATTTCCGGTCTGGCAGATGGGCAAAAATGTGGGGTGGAGTTAATCCAAGCCGTCCTGTTCAGTATGTACGCCATCCCGCCATACTGCAACTGTTCCTGTTTTGCCGTTTCAGATGGAAAACACATCCTTTTGGGCAGAAACAGCGATTTTATTCCTTCCCTGGAAAAGCTGAATATGAATGTCATTTATCATTTTTCTGAAAGTGGTTCTTACAGTTTTACTGGCAATACAACCGCGTTCCTCGAAATGGAGGACGGAGTAAATACCTGCGGTCTTGCCATTGGTTTAACGTCAGTCTACCCCACAATAGCTAAACCGGGATTTAACGCCGGTATGCTGTTGAGACTCTTTTTAGAAAAGTGTAAGGACACTGAAGACGTAATCCACCAGGTTAATCGTCTGCCGATTGGTTCAGCACAGACCTTCACTGTTGCAGATTCCAAGGGAGAAACAGCGGTAATTGAGTGCAATGCGGAACGTATTAAGATTATCCGCCCTTCAAAAGAAATTCCTTTTGTTTGTGCAACAAATATTTTCTGCTCTGAGGAAATGTCCCCTTTCCAGCAAACTGGAATTGACACCTGGCAGGCTGAGGAACGATATAACACACTTGTCCGCTCCTTGGCCTCTCGGAAGGGTTGTATGGATGTCCCTGCTGCACAGGATTTGCTGGCTGGGAAGGAGGGTTTCCTTTGTCAATATAACCGGGAAAAAGGAACAGATACTGTATGGTCAGTCATTTATGACCTGGCAGAAACGAGTATTTACCGCGCGGAGGGAAATCCGGGTCGGTGTAAGTTCAGGAAAGATGAGAGATTTACGATCATTTAACATGTCCCTGTAAAATAACAAAACCCGCCGGAAAGCATCTCCGGCGGGTTTCTGTCCTTCATATTAAATCAGAAAAAATTATCTTCCCATATTCCACAGAACAACTACATTGTTATCCCTGGTGATTTCGTTGAGCTTATTCTCCGGGTCAATCTCTATGGAACATCCCTCCAGAGACGGAACCCCATGGAGATTAAAGGAAACTTCCCTCCATTTGGGCCAAAGATCTACGGGAGCTTCGAGAGGCGGCAGGGTTTCCCGCTTGAGAATGGTTCCGTCTGGACCTCTCAAAACGACATCTGTTTCCGGCGTTTCAGCAGAACCTAAATTATGTATTGTAACATTTAAGCCATGGTGCCAAAGATGAACATCTTCTCTTCCAATTCCCAGGTCGCAGCGATCCCGATAAGGAGTCCCTGCTTCTTTCAGCCTCATATTCACCACATTGACTACTCCTGGCTTAAAGGTCAACTCAACAGCTTTAGACCATTCAAAAGGCGCATCCATTTCCCATTCAATGGCGTCGGCGGTATCATCCCCGGTTGTATCTGCTCCACCGGAAAAGCTCCATATGCCAGGTATCAATTCTTTTGCAAACACCTTGGCACTGACTACCTCGTTAGAGAGGTTATAAACCAATATCTTTACCTGATCGTCCAGTGCAATGGGGGACAGGATAGCCAGCTTTTCGTCATCGCCCAGGTTAGGGAACCTCCAGCGCAGCTTGCTTTGGGGATAAAGGATGCTTCCTCTCTGATGGGCAACTCCTGCCAGACGATCCTTTTGAATCTGGTCATATGCAAAGTAAACCCGGTCGATCCAGGGATGGCCCTCAGTGTTGTAATATTCCCGGATTCCAGCAGTGAAGTTCAGCTTTTCATAAGTTTCCGCTGCTTTTTCCTTATCTGCTGTTCCTGTAGGAACCTGTGCATCTTTGGGCAGGGGAGTCCCATAAGAACCTTCATTTTTAAGGTTATCCGGTATAATATCCAAGTAATGTTTATTGCCAGTCATACGATATGCAGGATAAAGAATCATTCGTTCCCCGCCCTGTCTTTTGTTATGGTAAGGAACCTCCATATCATCTTCAAAACGGACATAACTGTGAGTCCGTTTTTCATCGGGATGATAGTGGGCAGCAAGGCCAGCGGCTAGTTCATCCAGCAGGATGCTGACCTTTTGATTTCCATTGTACCTAGGCAGGAACCATGCAGCGGTCAGGGGCAGATAACTCATAGACTGCTGTGCTCCCCAAGGCATTTCAGTGGCCATTCGTGAGCCGTTGTAATAGGTGGAACGGATATGCCGGTGCCCCGCCTTGTTGATCCCTGTCAGCCAGAACAGGCTTCGGGCGGTTTCCATAGCCCTCTCTATATATTTAGGGCTTGCGTCCATAGCAGTCAAACATTGGCTGAGGGAGATCAAGCCTTCCTCAGCAGCGTGCATTTCGTCTGCCTGAATAGAGGGCAGCCCATTGGTAAACATCCCCTGAGCATAGAAAGCCTCCGTACAGCGGTCTAGGGATTCCAGAATTTTTTCTGGATTGCATCCCATTTCTGCCAGTGCGGGCCATAGGGAAGTATAGTCGCCGTCGTCGGAAAGTCCTCCGCCCATTTCCCCATTTTCAATCTGGCGGTTATCAATCCACCATTCAATCAAATACTTGAAATGCCTCAAATATTCCACCTGCTGGAACGCCCATTCCGGCACACCTGCCGGGGCTTTTTTAATGGAATACTCTGGGGTATAATCTGCCCCTTTGGTCTTATATTTCAGACTGAGAACCATCTTATCATAATAATAGAACTGTCCTGGCTGATGATGGGGATCGATGCGAAGCAGATCAGTCACATCTGCCACAAAGCGGTTATACATATCAAATTGGGGAAGTCCAGGCTGTTCCTCTACCAGATGCCCATATATATCCCGCACCTGGGTAAAACGGTCGGCGCAATGTTCTGTTTTTGCATCCTCAGCAGACTTGTAGACTAAGGCGAGGGATGCGCCCTCCATAAAGGAAGCGCTGAACGCCTGGCTGCTGGAGGCAATTGTAAGATACAAGCATTTATTTTCCGGCAGACAACGATCCCGCAGATCCAGCCAGAGGGTTTTGGTATGGTCCTTTTCAGCCTTAAAGGAGAAGTGGGCCAAATTGCGGTAATACCACAGGGGATCCTTTACCTGAACGGAGTAAAAGCATTCCCCGCCCTTGGGAATGGTAAGCTCAATGCCGTCCAATCCCAGAGTTTCATCATATTCATAGGGAATCACGACATTGATGAAAGGATAGCCGCTGGATTCATTCTCCCGCTTTTCCAGGGAAATGTTATTTCCTTCTGGTACTGCAGTCATAATGTGCCGCTCATATGGGGTATATCTTCCACAAATAAACTGTTCCAAGCCCTTTTGCGTTTCATCGTTTATGGTACAGCCTTCCCTTAGACGGTAGCTGACCTTTTTAATTCCGTCTGGTGCAGCTCCTTCTTTTACCTGAAAAGCAGAAAAGTCCCCAATAGGTTCCTCCTGCATTTCATTTGTAAAACGGAGCTTTCCTCCCACACGTCCTTGAATGCGGACTGCTGTCCTTTCCGCTCCCTTGGGACGGCTGAACACATTTTTTATCGCATTTCCATGGTCGTCTACCTGTTCCAGAATTCCATATGCGCTGCCTGATATCTCTAAATGATTGTATGGTTCTTCAGGCATATGGAACGTAATTGCCTTTCCCGACAGGGAATAGCAGTCCCAGTCAGGAAGCTGGAAATAATCGTTACGCCCTTTCAAACGGGAACGATTATATACACCCGGCCAGGTAGTCTCGCGAATACCGTCACAGCCCTTCCACCACCAGCGCTTTAAATCATATGCGTCATGAATCTCCACCTTACGAATAGATGCCTTGTCAGGGATGGCAGGTGGTTCTGCAGGGGTAAAGCCGCAGCGCAGTTTCCAGCCTTCCCAAACCTGCGGGTTGTTCAGATTTGGCATATACTCTGGGAGATTTTCCAGAAGCATTCCCTTACTTAACTGTGAAATCTGGTCTTCCTCCAACATACGGTCATATATAGCGATTTCGTCAATGTCGCCGCCCCGGATGTAATTGTAATCACTAATGACATTCCAGTTGGAGATAATGCGGGAATGAGGCCCAAACTGATCTAAGCCGGTAAAATATACTGCTGGACGGTATTCCTCTGCCGCAAATTTGCCGTTAATGTAGAATTTTATTCCATAATTTTCATCCCAGGACAAGGCCAAATGTGTCCACGTCTTTGGAGAAGGAAAGGGAGTCATTTTTGCTGTTACACGGGCTTTGGAAAGGTTGGCATCAGTAATCATCGCATCAAAGCCGTTTCCGCTGTAATCTATTCGCAGCCAACAAGCATCCCAACTGGAATGATCCGCAAACGCTACCCGGAATATTGGGAATTCTGTCGGCCCGACTGGATATCGTGACCGCCAGAAAAATGATAATGTTCCCCGTTCCGCATAAATATTATGAGGTGCTTTAAAGGCAAGCTTTTGGTTGTCCTCGCACTGCGCTGCACTGCCAAAAGCCCCGTCCTCGACGATTGACACATTTTCATAGAAGGTAGGCTCCGCCTGCCCTCTTGCAAAGTCGGCTGTCCTTTGTGTACAGGAATGATAAAATAACAGACCTGTTTTTTCACTTTCTTTCATTGTCTTCCGCCTTTCTGCCCCGAAATCTTGTTTGGGCTGATTATGTCTCCAGATTGTTTTGTTATTTTTAATTGTACCAACATTTCTTACAAATTCAATAAAGCTGGCCCCTTTTTTCTTGTGTTTTTTTGTGGGTTTAGGTAAATGGAAATTAATTTCGTTTAAACTAGTTGTTATCTATTTTCTATCTTATTTTATTTCAGGTTCTCTGTTAAAACATAAAACCTTACTTTTCTCCATAAATCAATCAAATTCTCCACAAAAACATCAAAATTTTTTTCAAAATCTATAAACAAACGTTTGCTATTTTCCTAAAAAATTGGTATGATAGAAGTAGAAGGAAAAGGCGGGGAACCATACTGCTGGAGACATCCCCCACCCAAGCCATTACCCGCCGTGAAAGGACATTATTATTTGTACTGATAAAGGAGTTACCGCTATGGGCAAACAGGAAATTATGGAGCAAAAAATACTTACCTATATTAATGAACGGATATCGGAGGGAGTTCCACCATCTATCCGCGAGATATGCACCGCCCTTTCCATTAAGTCCACATCGACGGTACATCGTTACCTGAAAACGCTGGAAGAAAAGGGTCTGCTTATGCGTGGGCAAAACTTAAACCGGTCAATTCGTCTAGCCTCTTCCGGTTCGGAAAACGACCGGACTTTAAATGTTCCTCTTGTCGGAACCGTTACGGCTGGGCAGCCTATCCTTGCAGTAGAGGAGATTGAAGGTTACATTCCCTTTCGGACAGACCGTTATCGTTCTGATGAACTTTTCGCACTTCATGTGCGGGGAGAAAGTATGATTAATGCAGGCATTTTTGACGGCGATGTGATAATAGCCAAAAAAACCCCTGTTGCCAGTAATGGAGAGATCGTTGTGGCGCTTATTGAGGATGAGGCTACTGTTAAAACCTTTTATAAGGAAAAAGGACACTATCGTTTACAGCCTGAAAACGATACTATGGATCCAATTATTGTGGAAAGTGTTTCTATTTTAGGGAAAGTTGTTTCCCTGCTTCGGTTCTTTGAATAATTTTTTAGAGTTGATATTTGTCTTTGGTTGTTGGAACCTGTATACTAATTTGATAAAGCGGGGTTAATGACACTATGTCCTTAATATTTATCACCTCGAACACTGAAAAGTTTAATATTGCAGATACCATTCTAAAAACCAAGGGGATCTCTCTAGCCAGGAAAACACTGCAATTAAATGAAATTCAAAGCAACAGCCTTTTGGAAATAGCAGAGAATTCTGCCTTTGAAGCGTTTCATAAACTTAAAAGCAATGTCGCTGTAACAGATGTAGGATTTTATATTACTGCTTTGAATGGTTTTCCAGGACCTTTTGTAAAATATATAAACCAGTATCTTAATGCAGAAAATATTATTTCCTTAATGGCTGGAATTGAGAACCGTGAAATTATTATTAAAGAATGTCTGGTTATTGTCAGCGCCCAATCCCAAAAGCAAATATATCAGACAGAATTCCATGGAAAAATAGCGTTGGAAGCATCTTCCTGCAATGGCTCTTCTTTTGAGAAGGTATTTGTTCCAGATGGTTTCAAAATGCCGATTTGTGAATATTCTTCCAATATCCAATTTGAGTATTGGAAAAATGGAAGCACCTGGAATTCTGTTATCCCTGACCATCTGGTCTAATCAATCATTTTATATTCATAATATCAGGACAGGGGGAAATTGTATTGTTCTGCCGCATTAAAAGCATGGGCATTTCAGGAATTGAGGCGTTTTCCGTCTCTGTAGAGGTTGACACTTCACGGGGGATGCCCTCCTTTGAACTGGTTGGACTGCCGGACACTGCTGTCCGGGAATCCCGTGACCGGGTACGCTCTGCTATTAATAACAGCGGCTTTACTTTTCCGGTTTCCCGTGTCCTTATCAACTTGGCGCCAGCAAATATTCGTAAAACCGGACCTTTATATGATCTACCTATTCTTATAGGAATTCTTCAGGCAACCGGACAGGTTCAGCCCCCAGAAGAACCGATTTGTTATATTGGGGAACTTTCCCTTTCAGGGGACTGTGTTCAAATCGGTGGTGTTCTTCCCATGGCAATTGAGGCGAAAAAACAGGGCTGTAAATATATCTGCGTCCCGGAACAGAATGCTGCTGAAGCCGCAGCAGTGGAGGGAATCCAAGTCATTCCAGTGAGATCTGTTTCACAACTGGTAAACGCCCTTAACGGAAATGCATCTTTAGATTGCCAAAAACCACTGAAGTTTTCTCCCTCTGCAGCCAGTTACCCTGTAGATTTTTCTGATGTAAAAGGGCAGTCGTTTGCGAAACGTGCCATGGAAATTGCTGCTGCGGGGAGCCATCATATTCTGTTGGTTGGGCCTCCCGGTTCAGGGAAAAGCATGCTGGCGAAACGTTTGCCAACCATCTTGCCTGAAATGTCCTTTGACGAGGCCATTGAAACAACAAAAATTCATTCGGTTGCAGGCACCCTACCAAGTGGTCAGTCTTTGATTCAGGAACGCCCGTACCGTGCGCCTCATCACTCTATCTCCGCTGCTGGTCTGTCCGGCGGCGGGAGTATCCCAAAGCCTGGGGAAATCTCCCTGGCACATAATGGGGTTTTGTTTTTAGATGAATTTCCAGAGTTTAACCGTGCTGCCCTGGAAGCACTCCGCCAGCCTTTGGAGGATGGTACTATTACAATTTCCCGTGCCCAGGGACGTCTTACTTATCCCTGCTCTGTTATGCTTGCCGCTGCTATGAACCCCTGCCCCTGCGGTTTTTTTGGCCATCCCTCGCGAAAATGTTCTTGCGCCCCTCAAAGTGTATCGAAATATCTCTCCCGTATCAGCGGGCCCATGCTTGACCGTCTGGATTTACATATTGAAGTCATGCCTGTGGAGTTTGAACAGTTGTCGTCCTCTGAAAAGTCTGAATCCTCTGCTGCCATTCGTGAAAGGGTAAACCGGGCGAGGAAAATACAGTTGGAGCGCATGGAGATTACTCGCGCCCCCTGTAATGCCAGGCTTTCTCCCTCTGCCATGGAAAAGGTATGCTCTTTGACCGAGCCTGCACGGAAACTGCTGCAACGCGCATTTGAACGTATGGGCATGTCAGCCAGAGCCTACGACCGTATTCTGAAAGTCTCCAGAACGATTGCAGACCTGGATAACTCCGATGTAATCGACAGCGGGCACGTTGCCCAGGCGATCCAGTACCGCAGCCTAGACCGAAAATACTGGGAAAGATGAGAATTTCTATCATTTACTGCATATTTATGTCTTATATAATATTATTACGCATGTAACTTAACGTGAATTCGACGAAAAGCCGCTTTTAAATCTATGGCTTTTGGTATAAGGGACGCCATCTCAGCAGCCGTTGGCTGTTCGCTGGCTGTAAGAGAAAACCTTCAGGAAAGAATCCCGCCATATATGCCCCCACGGAGGCTGGTTCAAACTTACTGCCTGCCGCTCCCCGATAAAGAAAACGGCGGGATTCCCATAAGACTTTAGATATCTGCCTTTAGGTATGGTTTATGTTTTATTTTAGCAGGCTGGGGAGTTTCGCGTCTGCGGACGCGACTCGGGAACTTTTTAGGAAAGTTCCCGGGACCTTCAAACCTTTTTAATCCGCCCTAGCTTACACTCGTCTTAGCTCACTCCCGCAAATTTATTTTTTCGAACCCACGTTAACTTAAGAACAGACCAACAAAGGACGGTGATATGATGAAAACACTGGTTGAATTGTTTGATCTGGAAAATACCATAGACAACATTCTGGCAAGCCATATTTTTAAACCGGAAAGGGTCGTATTCCTTACGGATGAGCGTTCGGAATGTATCTCGCGAATATGGGAAATAGAACGCGCACTGACCCGGAAATATCCAGGTATGAAGTTTACCATTCAGCCCTTAAATACCAGCAGAAATGTAAACGAGGTCTGTGAAAGGCTTTTAGCAACCTATCCCGATCCTGTATTCGATTTAACGGGCGGAAATGATGCTATTAGTTTTGCCATATCACAGCTATGCAATCGAAGGTTCCGCCCATGTTTCTGTATTGACTGGCAGGAGGGAGTTATTCTGTGTTCTGAAGCAGCAGAGGATTATAAGGCCATTTTCCAAATGCCCGCCCTTATGTTAGAGGATCTTTTAGAGGCAAATGGTGCAATGATTTTCCGCAAAATGCACGCTACACCCCCAGAAAGCCGCTTTGATGCCATTTTGGAATTTTTTCAGGAAACACTGAGGCGTCCAAAAGAATGGCTGATGTTCTGCCGGTTTCTTCAGCAAGCGGCTGCGGAAGCCCATAGGAAGAAGCGTCCAACTGTTATCCAATGCAAGCAAACCATTTCCGACCCAAATGGAAGGGTCAACTATTTCCGGCCAGAATTTGCACAGCTTGCCCTTCGGCTTGGGTTCCTGAAAGACCTGGAAATCACTCCCCGTAAGGTCCATATGAAATTTGCAGATGAAATGTCCCTTCGATATTTGACCTCCCAGGGGACATGGCTGGAATTATACGCTTTTATTATGGCAAAGCGAAGCGGATGGTTCCACGACTGCCAGATGAGCGTTGTCATTGACTGGGACGGCATTCCCCAGCGGAAAGACAATGTAGTAAATGAAATAGATGTAATGCTTATGCGGGGGATTACCCCTATTTTTATTTCCTGTAAAACTTCTGTCCCTACAACAGAAAGTTTAAATGAAATTGAGCTCTATGCCAAAAAGCTTGGAGGTTCTGGGGCAAAATCAATGTTAGTGACCACTGCCGCGCTGAATGATGCTCCTACTGTCCGAATACGTGCAAAAGAACTCGATTTAATTTTGGTGGAGCGAAATGATTTATTAAAAGAAAGCGGCCTTCTTCCCTTCCTGAAAAGGGCGGGGAATGTGCCGTAAAGGTGAATACAGGTTCTTATACAGGGCTGCTGTTTTTAATCATGCTGATAGTGCCTAACCTTTTCTGGGCAAAATATCCACCGAAGGGTTATGCCAGCGATAAAGAAAACAAAATCCTCGTTTTTCTGGAACGGCTTGGGGAAATATGCGCGTCCTGCTCTCTGCTGATTTTCTCAGACCTGAACCCAGACCGGGAAGCTGGGCTTTGGAATCTTTGGTTGGTTTTTTCTGGAGTGATTATGCTTTTATATGAATATTGGTGGGTTCGTTATTTCCGAAGCAGTAAACAATTAAGGGACTTTTACAGTTCTCTTTTGGGTATTCCCGTATCTGGGGCGGTTCTGCCGGTTGCAGCTTTATTAATCATGGGGATTTATGGAAAGGTAATATGGGTTGTCTTATCAGCGGCAATTCTGGGGGCAGGTCACATTGGCATTCATCTTCAGCACGCTAAAACCCTGAATTCACAGTGAAAGGACTGTTGCCGAAAAATGCAGTACATTCCTGCAAAGACCATTGTCACACGCACTAAGTCTACTCAATGGTTTGGGGCAAGCTATAATATGAACATTTACCGTGGCTGCTGCCATGGGTGCATTTATTGCGACAGCCGCAGCAGCTGCTATGGAATCCAAACCTTTGACCAAGTAGGTGTAAAGGAAAACGCTTTGGAAATGATACGGGATGACCTTCGCCGGAAAATCCGCCCTGGAATTGTCTCCACCGGTTCTATGAGCGATCCTTACAATCCCTTTGAAAAAGAATTAGAGCTTACCCGTCATGCAATGGAACTTTTGGCGGCATATGGTTTCGGCGCTGCCATTGCCACCAAAAGCGAACTTATTTTACGCGATATTCCTATTTTACAGGAAATTGCAGAGCAAAACCCTGTTGTATGCAATATTACTATTACAACCTGCGATGATGGCCTTTCCCGGAAAATTGAGCCTGGTGTGCCAGTATCTTCCCGCCGGTTTGAAGTTTTAAAAAAGCTTTCTCATGCAGGGTTGTTTACCGGCATCCTTTTAATGCCAGTACTGCCCTTTTTAGAAGATACAGAGGAAAATATACTTGGAATTGTTGCACGTGCCGCCAAAGCTGGAGTAAGATTCATCTATCCGGCCTTTGGAATGACTTTGAGGCAGAACCAACGGGAATATTATCTGGATAAATTGGAGGAAATATTTCCTGGGAAGGGGCTCGCTGCCAAGTACCAAAGACATTTTGGGTTGGCTTATGAGTGTACAAGCCCATTGGCTGGAAAGCTATGGAAGACTTTTTCGACTGCTTGCAATCAAGCGGGTATACTCTGCCGGATGCCGGATATTATAAGGGCGATTCATTTGGGGTATGGAGAAGAACAGTTAAAGTTTTTTTAGGGATAATATGAATTTGATAAGATAAATTTGCGGACACGGCCTAAGTTGAGTACAGCCTGGGACGAATGAAAAAGGTTTGAAGGTTTAAACCCGTCAAACCTTTTTTTATATAAAAAATTAGAAAAAAGCTGAACTTTTCCGATTCTGGCGACAATACACAGTATAGGAAAGGCAGGTGGAGATGTTGGACGCAAGAGAGCTGGAACAAATAATAGATGAATACGGAATACAGGTCTACCGTTTTTGTCTCAGCCTTTCAAAGCGGAAAGCTGACGCAGAAGACCTGTACCAGCAAACCTTTTTAAAACTTTTCGAGCTGGGGACAGAGATACAATGGGATAGAAACCCCCGATCCTTTTTATTCTCGATTGCCTGTGGAATATGGAAAAACGAACAGCGCAAACAGCTTCGCCGGGCAACAGATCCCATAGAGGATTTAACAGCTGTGGCATCTCCCGGCAGCACGGAAGGAGAAGTTTTGGCGCATCTGGAGACAGAGGAAATCAAAAAGGCCATCGGACGGCTTCCGGCAAAATACCGAATCCCGCTCATCCTGCAGTATACCTTTGAAATGAGCCTGGAGGAAATCTCGAAAACAGAGAGAATTCCCATAGGTACAGTAAAAAGCCGTTTATACCAAGCAAAAAAACTTATTAAAAAAGAAATGGAGGCAAATGGTTATGGAAAGCCCATCCAACGATAAACTGGAAAAACTGCTTTTGGAGGCCCTTGGAGCACCTCCTGACAGTTCCGAACTGCCCGACCCAGTTCTAAATTCCCGGCTGAAAGCCAAACTATACCAAATTCAGGACAAGAAGCAGGCGGAAAAAAATCGTCCTGTTCGGAAAATCTCCTTGTGGTATCTTCCCGCTCTATTGAATATAATCGGGAATCTGGCTTTCTCTTTGGCGGCAGCCGCCCTGTCCAATGGTATTTTAAATACACTGGTTATGGGGATTGCCGCTTATACTTCCCTGGGTGGAGTTGCGCTGACTATTGTCGGAGTCCGCTGTGCATCTTTGAAAGATAAACTAACACTTGTCCTTTAGCCATACACTGAAAATTCCCATATATAAATAATGAAAGAGGGTATCTCCCTTATGCAAACAAATACTGCTTTTCTTTTTCTAGCTCTCTCCAGCCTGGTAGTTTTACTTTTATGTGTAGTATTTCTGTGCATCTGGATTTACAGGGACGCCAAAGGCCGGGGGCAAAGTGGGGCTGTATGGATTTTAATTGTTATTACAGCCTCTCCAATGATTGGCCTGCTGGCATATCTTCTGGCAGGCCGGAAGGAAGCCCGCCTCCCCTGCCAGAACTGTGGCTGGATGATTTCCAGGGACGCCCGCTTCTGTGAACACTGCGGGATGGAACAGGCTGCTGGTTCGCTTCCGCCTCCAGAGAATAAACGAAACAATAGTTTTCTGGCATCCTCTATTATATGTTATATACTGTCTATTTTGTCTATCATTGGAATGGTATTCCTTTTGGCGATAGGAGGAGGCCTATCCTCCGGTACAGGTTATCCATCGCCAACTGTTAATATTATGAGTACAAACGTAGTATGGAACGGTGAATGGAAACTCTCGTGTTACTATTGCAGCGATGGGTATTTGAAAAAGGACTTTACCATTAATAATCCTGACCTGCAATCACTTTACACCAATGTTGCCTGTGAGGAAGGTGAGATTTTCCTCCATGTACAGCAGGGGGATAAAAACTTGTTTTACGATCTTACTGACATCCAGGGAGAATTCCACCTGCCGCTGTCAGATTTCCAGCCGGGTAAAGTTCGGGTTATGATTGAAGTACGTGGAATAAAAAGGCTGAACTCTGTCGTTTCGCTGAAAGGAAATTATGTGGATTGATCTGTTGGGGGATTTATTAGATTTTCTATTTAATCTGCTTTAAGCTATTATCTTAGGTTTATTCCCACAGATTTGGATTCTTCTTCCTGTCTATTTCTGGCCATCTGCCGATACTGTGCAGGCGTAACAGAGGTATTTTGCCGAAACCTTCTGATAAAACTTGATGAATCAAAATACCCCACCTTTACCGCAATTTCCTTAACAGGCAGATCGCTTTCAATCAGCAGTTCCTTCGCCTTTTCCATCCTCAGCGACTGCAAATAAGCTGACGGGTGCATCCCAGTATGTTCTTTATATAGAATGGAAGCCCTTGCAGAGTTCATCCCCATGGCCTCCGCAGCAGAGCCTATTGTCAAATTAGGATCAGTACAATGTTCTTTTAAATATGTAGTAAGTTTCTGAATATCATCAGGCTCTTTATCGGAATTAAGGTTTTCCTGTCCTTTCAGAATCTCAGAACAAAGCCTGCGTAAAACATCAGTCAAATCCCGAACTCTCCGGCAGGAAGAAAGATTAAAGATATCGTAATATTGAAGGTTATCCGACGGAATATTCTGTAAAGCGGAAAGCCTTCCTAAAAGTGCGCTCACAATATCGTTGACCAGCATCCGAAAAGCAAACAAGGATAATTTTTGGCGGGAAAAGGTCTCTAAAAGGCTGTTAATCCACTCGTTCAGCGCTTTTTCCTCATCCCCTGCACCATTCAAAATGCTGTAGAACCCGTCTAAAAAGCGTTGGGAAAGGGGGCCTACATTTTCTACAGCAGTATTTACTTGGGAAAAATATAGTACATATTCGTTATCCATAAGGAAACGGTTATCATAAGCAGTTTCGGCCTCCAAATATGCAGCCCCAGCCTCGGAAAAGTCAAAGTGAGGATTGCTCAAAGCAACAACGGCATCCCTGCATACCGAGTGAAGAGATGCCATTGTCTGTTCTGCCCAGCTTACAGCGGCTTCCGGCGTATCACAGAACGCTAAAAACAATACCCTTTCCTCTGACATGATCTCGGTGCAGCAAGTAACTACCCCATCGCAGGGCGCAGATTCAATCAGTACCCCCGGCTTTTGGGCAGAAGACGCTGCAGAAATAATTGCAGCTAAATAACATGGCTTATCTATGTTTAGCTCTAGGCGCGCGGCAGCTTCCAAAATATCTTCCCGCGCAGAAAACCGCCTTTTCACAAAATTATGTACAAATTCCGCCCTTCTAGCAGAAAGGCTGGAATGAAGCCGCGTATTTAAATCCATGTTTTGTCCAATTAATGCCTCAATACCGTCTCGTATAGAGGCAAACCCATCCCCAAACCCAGGCTCCGCCCCTACACTGCGCTGGATTTCCCGGATAGGCTGGAGAATGTGCCTCCGGGTAAAATAGATAACAATTAAACTGGCAGGTACACTTAAAAATAAAAGGAACAATCCAAAGTCCATCTTGGAACGCATGGCCTGCTGCTTTACAGTCTGCTGGGGGATAAGTGCTGCATAACGAATATCCAGCATCTCCCCTGGCTGCATAAATAATAAATATTTTTCCCCTTCTACAGAAAGTTCCCGAACAAATGCCTCCTTCTGGCTGTATACTTCTTCTAAAATCAGGCTGTCTGGTACATCCAGCCGAGAGGCTTCCAAAATTTGATGGTTCTGAATAATATACATAGCGCGCTCTTCTGGTATCTCGTCAGTAAACATCTGCTGATATGTATTATCCTGTACCAGAAATAAAATGTTTCCTATACTATATTTCCCTTTAAGTCGGAGCGGCATAACAAAACTAAGCATCTTTACCGGGGCCTCTCCCACTGGTACATTGCGTATCTTTTGAACTGGTAAAATTATGGGGTTGTTATGGCTTTCACACAGAAGCACTTGTAATTCATCAGAGGAAATATTTTCATACTGAATAAACAGGTTGGAAAATAAATCCATAGATATTGATGTAGCAGAAGAATATAAATAGTTGTCTTCATGAAAGGTAATATAAAACTGATCGCAGAAATTATTTGCTACCTGAAAGGCTGATAGCTGCTGTTTGATATAGTACCCTTCCATGGGTTTTTCCATAAATTTAAAGGCTGATATCTGCGGGGAAAGACTCAGCTGATCGCAAATACTTAATAAGGTACTGAGCTGTTTTTCATGTTCAACCCGCAGAAGTCCAAGGCGATTGGTATTATGTTCCACAACGCTTTCCTGAATTGCTTTGTCAAACACATCGCTTACATATAGGACGATTCCTGCAAAAACCGTCAGCAAAACAACAAAATAAGGGATGATATACCGAAACGATACAGACCGCGACAGGAACTTTTTCAGCATAGGTTCTCCTTCTCCTCTTACAAAGCTGACATTCTCCGGCTTTTCCGGCAATAAAAAAGCGCCGCAGCACAGTCAGTGATGTGTTGCAGCGTCTTAAAAATTGACAATTTATACAGGATTAGCATCTACTGTGTTTTTTATTATAGCACATTGCTATATGCCTTGGCAAGATAATTGTTTTTAGCAAGATATGAATGAATCATTTGCGCAGTAGCAGCACCGCGGTACAGTTTTTCACTGTACCGCGGTGCTGCTATTTTGGATCATGGGTTTTATTTAATTGTTATTGTTTAGCAAGGTAATTGTCATAAGCTTTTTGATACAACTCAACATAACGATCCACACCCACTGATCTGGCAGTATCCTGGAAGGTTTTCCAGTTTGCGTCAGTTACGCCGCCAGTGATAAAGCTGGCAATGGATTCCTTCATAAACTTCTCAATTTCTGTATACAGGCGGGAAACCTCAATGGCTTCTTCACTGCTCATCTTGGACAAGTTACGCAGATAGTCAAAGGAATATTTCTCCAAAACACCCGCTTCTTCATACTGTTTACTGCTCTCATAACGTTCTACACGGTGAGGGGGCATCTCGTAAATATCGAAATAATAATCACCAGGCGCGAAGAACTGGGCATGGTAAACGGGGACATAATTATAAAGTCCATTATTCTCTGGGATGTAAAGAATTTCATACTTGCCAGCATCATTAATCTTCATAGTTGGTTCAATGGGGCCTCCCTCATGCAGCGGACCGTTATAGGAAATCATCATTGTCTCTGTTTCCAACTGTGCATCAATCCATTGCAGGGTACGCTCCACATTTTTATTTGCAACGGTAAGAGCTGCGCCAAATTCCGGGATTTCCAGCGTTCGGGGTACTGACACGCCATATTGGCTTGCTGGCGGCAGGATTGAAACAAACTGTTCAGCAATTTCAGGCTGCAAGGCAGTATTGATTAAACGCAGGTACGTTGTATAGCCTACCTGGTTGGCATTCATCTTGGTGCCCCATACGTTAGAATCCTGAGTAATCGCTTCTGGATCCAGAAGTCCCTCACTGTAGCAAAGGTTCAGCCATTCGCAGGCTGGTCGGAATCCTTCCATATCGCCAGGGAATACCACCTTGCCTTCATTATTAATACAGGCATAGACATACCTTTGAAGCGGCACGCCAAAGTTAGCAAAATGGGTATATACGCCCTGGGTCTGATGAATCAGGTCAGCGGCAGAGAAGGGGATTTCATCCGCCTGGCCGTTCCCGTTGGGATCCTGGGTCTTGAAAGCCCGAAGGACTTCGGTCAGGGAATCAATATCCTTGGGAATATCTAAGCCCAATTTATCCAGCCAGGTCTTATTAATATAATGGCTGCCGTCATGGTTGACATTCTGTGCGGTCAGGTTGCCGATATAATAGCTCTTGCCGTCTGATGCCGGAATAGAGTCATTTGCATTGTTCATGAAAAGGCGGCTGTAGTAATTAGGCATATTGGCTTCCAGATAATCATCCAGGGGGAGAAGTATTTGCTGGGAAACGCCGTACTCCTCAATATCGACTGTACCGCGCAGGATTACGTCAGGCCAATCACCAGAGGCAAACATCAGGTTCAGGCGGGTAGTCCAATCGCCGTCTTTGACCCCTTCCCACTCTACATGGACGTTGGTCTTTTTCTCAAGTTCCTGATAAAACCACAGATTGTCCAAGTCCACCTGCTGATTTTCCAACAAGTACTCAAACGCTTTAATCGTAATTTTCTCATCAGTGGAGACAGGGGCCGCTGCGGAGGATTCCCCTCCGGCGGAAGACGTTGAAGGGGCTGTGCTGGAAGAACCGCCGGTTGAAGCCGGGCTGCTGGAAGATGGAGTGCTGCTGTTACACGCAGCAGCACTAAGCAGCATACTTGCCGCCAGTATGGTAGTCAATGCTTTTTTCATACTCTAAATCTCCTTTTCTTTTAGATAAGGTCGATGTTACGGGAACCGGATCTATTGGTTTCCGTCTATCCTGACCGCCAAAACAGTTTCTTTACAATCCTGACGGAAAGAAAGCAAATTAACATTTTATCCCTTCAGGGAACCAATCATAACGCCCTTGACAAAATACTTCTGCATAAACACATACAATATAACAGCCGGCCCGGTAGAAACAACAATACAGCAGTATTTTGCAACCTCTGCCTTACGGATAGCATCCGTCATGCCCTGAATATTATCTGCATAGGCAGAGAAGAAGCTGTCAGAAGAAGTGCTTGTGGTCAGGGTGGCAAGAATTTCCCTGAGGACTGTTTGCAGGGGCAGCTTGGTACGATCTCTAATATAGACCAGAGCGGTAAAATAATCGTTCCAGCGGCTTACGCCATAGTAAACACACAATACCGCAACAATCATACCGGATAGAGGAAGAACAACTTTTACAAAGTAGGTAATATGATCCGCTCCGTCAATCATAGCTGCTTCGTAAAGATCATCCGGGATATTGGTTGAGATATAGGTCCGGGCAACCATTAAATTCCAGACTGAAACGCAGTTAATAATTATCATCAGCAAAACAGTATTGTAAAGCCCCAAGGAGCGGTTCATTAAAAATTGGGGGATTAATCCACCTGTGAAAAACATAGTAAAAACAAAATACATATTTACAAATGCTTTACCGGCAAATTTTCGGGTCAGGGAATAAGCAGCCATCAGAGTAACAACCACGCTAAGGGCTGTCCCGGCAAGAGTATAGAAAATAGAATTTACATAGGAACGCAAAAGTTCCTGATGCTGAAAAACAGCTTCATAACCCATCATGGAGAAATCTTTAGGCCAGAGGAGAACTTCCCCAGAAATAACTGCGTCTGGGTCAGAAACGGAAGCAATGATAATAAGCCATAGGGGATAAATAATAATAATTAGAAATATAATCCAGAAGATTAAATTGCAGATATCAAAAACCCGATCACCCAACGGCTTTTGAACTTTTCTTTTCTGCGTTTGCATACCGGCGGTTCCTCCTTCCTCTCAACTTAGAACAAACTGGTGCTGCTTAACTTTCTGGAAATCCAGTTGACCAGCATAATTGTTACAAAGTTAATTACATTAATGGAAAGTCCGATAGCAGTGGTATAAGAGAACTGTGCTTTTCCAAGACCCATCTGGTAAACATATACACCAATAATATCGGAAGTTGCCATATTGCCGGAAGTCTGCATCAATAGGGCTTTATCTGTGTTTGAAGCAAGAAGGCTTCCGCAATTCAGAATCAACATCATCACCGCAATAGGAAGAAGGTGGGGAATCTCAATATGCAGGATTTTTTGAAGTTTAGAAGCACCGTCTATGGTGGCGGCCTCATAAAGTCCAGGGTCAATACCGGTTAGGGTTGCTATGTAAAGGATGGTGTTCCATCCGGCATGCTGCCAAATATCCGTTGCCACAAAGAGTGTTCGGAACCATCCAGGCTCTACCATAAAATAAATGGATTCTCCTCCAAGAGAAGTAATCAGATGGTTTACCATACCGTTGGTTGGGGAAAGGAACAAGTATAACATACCAGCCATAACAACAGTGGAGATAAAGTGAGGAACGTAAATAATCGTTTGGGTAAACTTTTTAAACTGTTCCCGTTCAAACTGGTTTAGGAGAATTGCCAGGAGTATGGGAATCGGAAACCCCCAAAGCAAGTTGTATAGATTAAGCAGAAAGGTATTAGACAACAATCTTTTAAAATAGTAAGCGCCAAAAAAATCAGTGAAATTTTTCAGCCCAACCCAGGGGCTTCCAGTAATACCCAGAACGGCTTTATAATCTTTAAATGCAATCTGAATTCCGTATAAAGGCAGGTAACAGAAAATAAAGACCATAACCATTGCGGGTAAAAGAAGAAGGTAAATCTGCCAGTCATTTTTAAAGGCCCGATGGAAACGCTGCGGCCATGTGCCGCGCTTGATGGCTGGCGCTGTTTTGGTTTGCATCTGCTATTCCTCCGTTCATTCTATATTGGGGTTGACCATAACCATAATGCCAAGACACGCAGCGGTAAGTTGCTGTACAAGCAGTGGAATGCTGCACATTACCAAACGCACCGTGGCAAATCATCTATAAATATATGTTACTGGCAAAGGACTTGTGTGTAAATAGCCTAAATTTTCGCATATCGGAAAAAACAGCAGTTTTACTGTTAAAAAAACTGCTGATTGGGCGCTATGCTTCTTTATGTTATAATCATGGTAAAGGTTCTGTACATTTTGATGGAACAGAAGCAGTCTGCTCTATCGACGAAGTATCAAAAGGAGAGAGGCATATGCAAACAATACACGTCAGACTGGACGACGCAGGCGGAAACCCCTGGCCCAAACCAGTATTGGAATCCATTTATGTAAGCGATCTGGAATTTGAACCGGACGAGAGACGGCAGAGGATTTTGTCTGACGGAACAGTAGAATTGACAATTACAAAATCCCCCTATATGGTTCATGCCAAATTAACCCTGCCCCTTTATGGGAATATCTGGGTGACAGCAGATAACGAGGGGCAGGGTTATACTGGAGACTTTGTAGATTTTATTACAGAAGCAGCCAATACCTATCTTGCCCACAGCGCCCGGCTGGGGGAAGGATTGGAGCTGCCTCCTGCTGTCTGTGGGCACATTGAGGCTGCAAAGGAACTGCTTCATTTGGCTAACAGAGGAAATAGTACACCTGAAAATCGTCTATATGCATTATCCCATGCAATCTATGGGGCAGAGGGATCGTTGTTTGCTGCATCTCAGAAGAAGGCGTTTGCTAACCCAAGGGATGATCTTTTATTGGGATGCAATTTTCACCGGTTTATTTCGCCGGGGGCAAGGTATGCCAAATTTTTTAAACAGCTCTTTAATTTTGCCACTCTTCCATTCTATCCTGGGCGAACTGTTCCACAGGAAGGACAATACCAATACGAATACATTGACCAGGCTTTGGGGTTTCTGGAGCAGAACCATATTAAGGCTAAAGGCCATCCCCTTTGGTTTGGGCACTCTGAAGTCAATCCTCAATGGCTCAAGGAAAAAAACTATGAGCAGCTCCGGGTCTGTGCAAAGGAAATCGCTATGCATCATGTAGAGCGGTATCGCGGACGCATCCAAATTTGGGATGCAATGAATGAAGCCCATGACTGGGCTAACTGCTTTGGTCTGACCCAGCCCCAGCTCATTGAACTCACCCGTATTTGCTGTGATGCCCTCCATGAAACCAATGACAAAGCCCAGGCTATTGTCAACATATGCCTTCCATTTGCGGAATATGTGGCAGGCCGGTATACCTGTTACGGTTCTCTGCCGGAACATCTACGGTCTCCGCTGCATTACTTCCGGGATCTTTTAGAGGCTGGGGTAAACTTTGATGTGGTGGGAATTCAGCTTTATTTCCCGGCCAGAGATATGGTAATGGTCAACCGGCTTTTGGATGTTTTTTCCTCTCTGGGAAAACCAATTCATATTACTGAAATGGGAGCGGATGGAGGAACCAGAACGCCTTCCGGCCATGGTGGGAAAAATTGGCCGCAGCTTTCCCACTCGGAAGGTATATGGCACGGCGGCTGGAATGAAACGACCCAGGCTGATTGGATGGAACAGTTTTATACATTAGCTGCTTCAAGGCCCGAAATAAAAGCATTGACTTGGTGGGATTTTATTGAACCGTCTTTCTCCGGCAACGGTGCATTTTTGTATGAAGATGAAAATCCAAGGGAGATTTATTTCAGATTAATGGCATTAAAAGAGAGAATCATAAAAAGTAAAATTTAATAAGAAATGCCGAAAGGTCTCAAAACCTTTCGGCATTTCTTTAAGAAGGAATTATTGTCCTGTCGGTACAATTCCCTGGACTCCTGCACAAACTAAAAAGTCAAAAGATAGGAGCATCTACACCAGAAATAATTGGAATATTAAACTTGTCAGCCAGGCAGGTTCTTTTTACCGTGCGCAGATCGCGGCTGGTAATGTAGTAGTCAGAGCGGGAAAATGCGGCTTCTTCTTCCATAACATTTCCCACATACATATATAAACAACAGTCTGCATCAATATCTTTTGTCAGCTCCTCAATCTGCTGAATCTGACTTTGTACCTTATTAGACTTCTCAACAAATAAAACTAAAACACAATCCTTCCTCTCAGCAAACGACTTACAAAAATCAGGTATAACGGTTTTCCATACTCCATAAGGTTCGTCAAAGTCAGGAAAAAAGAGATAAGTATTATCAAATTCAGGAATATCTATTTGATATGGTTTAGGTTTTGGAAGTTCCTTATAAAAATGGTCTGCAAATTCTTCTGGATTTTTGGTAAACCAGTCCCGGTTCCTTTTTATTTTCTCGCTGCTCCAGTCCCACCACTGAATTTCAAGAAGCTTTCTTATCGTCTCCTCATCAAAACGCGGTTTAATCACACGAGCTGGCGTACCCCCAACTATACAATATGGGGGCACATCCTTTGTTACGACAGAATTTCCTGCTACAACAGCCCCATTATGGATTGTTACTCCTCCGAATACTGTGCATCCTTGTCCAATCCAAACATCATTTTGAATGATAATGGAACCTTTTCTTTTATGGCGAAATGGAACTTCCTTAAATAAATCACAAACTGCCATTGAAACACTTTTGTAGTCGTGATCCTCATCAATAATAAAGTGAACGTCCCAGGAAATAGAATTGAACGCTCCTATATGCAGAGAATAGGCTCCTTCTGGAATGTTTCCCCACCCCCCCCCATTGGTCTGAATGGGTTCTCCATATCTAGCACGAATAACTACTTGGCCAATATAGGAATATCGGTCAATATACAAAGCAGGAAACCCCTGTATTCTCTTATACTGTTCCCCATCTATCCGAAGTATACTGTTCTTTTTTATTTGATTTGGGCCAAAAGACAGATTGAGTATCATTTTACCATTCCCTTTCCTTATTTTGATGGATATTAATAGTGTATCAGAAATTAAGTTATATGTATAGTTTTTATTTGTGCGGAAACTTTTTCAAAATTTTGATATAATAAGAACAGGTTCCACCTAAATTTCTTATAGATTCTAAAACCTTCTCTAAGCGGAGGAAACGGATATGAACACTCAAATGTCTAAAATAAAACCCAGCCCCTATGGAACGATTAAGAAGCTTCTCAAATTTAATATTAGCCTACCCGCTGTAATTGCAAAAAGAAACCTTGCCTTTAATCATCAGTTTAAGATAAACGGATTGATTCACGGGCAATGTGTTCCCCCTGTGGCAAGTATGCATTACGGCATGGTCAACATTGGATGGTCTGGGTGTGGGATTATTGCAGTTTACAATGCGCTTTTCCTGCTTGGCAATCCTCATTGTTTCTATGATGTTATTGCCTGGGGAGATTTGAAGGCATCAACAATATTTGGATTGTTTGGTACGTCTCCAAGGAAGGCAAAAATTCTATTCCGGCAGTTGGGATATACTGTAAATGCCATTTTAGATAAAAATCAGTTTGACGCCCAAGCCCAAAAGGCAGATATTTGCCTGTTTACCTTCTGGAACCAAAGGGGCAGTTTGCGCCGTGGAATTCATACTGTATGTGTGCAGTACAATTCGGGACTTCTAAATGTATATAACCTATCTAATTTTTCATCTGAGGTGGCATATATAGCTTCATTTAAGGAATGGGAATTGTCTGGAATTGCACCTATTGTTTTATATTGCATTAACAGGTAGCAAAAGGGAGACTTCATTATAAAGCCTCCTTCTTGCTATATATAAAGCAAGTTCAATTTAATAAAGCTTTGTATAATAGAACTCCCAGTTCAGCTTTGCTGAACTGGGAGCAGGAAGCTTTTTAATCTACTTTAGATAATACCCATCTTAAGTCGTGTCCACAACTTAATTTTTACTGTGATATTCCAATGGGTTTTATTACTTTTTTATAAGTATGCCATAGGAAAAGCCCGCTCAATATAACGGAAGCAACCTCTGCAATAGGAAAAGACCACCAAACGGCCTCTAAATCCCCCGTTAATGACAGCATAAACGCTACTGGCAGCAACACTACAAGCTGTCTGGCAACCGATACAATCAAACTATGAACGCCATTCCCCATAGATTGGAATACCGAACCTGCAACAATACAGAAACCAGCAAACAAAAAACTGACACTGATAATCCGCAAAGCAGGAACCCCGATAGCCAACAAATCAGGAGATGCATTAAACATAGCCAGCAGTCTGTCTGAAAACAGCTGAAATATTCCAAAACCAACCATCATAATCAGCATAGCATAGGCAATGCTGAGTTTAATTGTCTGAATGATGCGTGTTTTATTTCTAGCGCCATAGTTAAAGGAAATAATAGGAACCATTCCATTATTCAGGCCAAACACAGGCATAAAAATGAAACTTTGCAATTTAAAGTAAACACCAAACGCAGCAGTAGCAGTGGAACTGAATGCAAGCAAAATTTTGTTCATGCCAAAAGTCATAACAGAGGAAATGGACGCCATTACAATAGAGGGAACGCCTACCGCATAAATTCGTTTAATTGTAAGCCAATCCGGGCGAAAACGTTTTAAAGATAAATGAATTTCGGGATTTCTGGTAGTATTAAAGAAAATTCCTACAAGCATCCCCGCAATCTGCCCAAGGACAGTTGCAACCGCAGCCCCAGCAACCCCCATTTTTGGCGCACCCAGCAGCCCAAAGATAAAAATGGGGTCCAAAATAATATTCATAACTGCCCCAATCCCTTGAACAATCATGGTATAAAAGGTTTTTCCGGTAGACTGCAGCAGACGTTCAAAGCAAATTTCTAAAAAGATACCAAAAGAGGCAATAGAACAAATTTGCAGATAATCAACACCATATTCTATAATTTCAGGGATGTCCGTTTGAGTTGTAAAAAATACCCTGACACCAACCAACCCAAAAATAAGGAACGCCAAATAACTGCATATATATATGAAGACAGCATTAGAAGCTGCCTTATTTACCTGGTCAAAATTCTTTTCCCCCAGGCTTTTGGAAAGCAGTGCGTTCACCCCAACCCCTGTGCCGGTTGCAACGGCAATCATCAGGTTTTGAATGGGAAAGGCTAAAGATACTGCTGTTAGTGCATTTTCCCCCAACTGGGATACAAAAATACTGTCTACAACATTATACAATGCTTGTACCAGCATAGCGATCATCATGGGTAATGCCATAGAAATCAGCAGCTTGGGAACCGGCATTACACCCATTTTATTTTCAGGCTGCCCTGTCTTTTCAATTTCTGACATTTTATTCCTTCTTTCTAAATTTTTAAATTTCAGCGTTCAACTTTAAAGTAAAACATAATTTTAAAAATATGTCAATAACTTACAGCTCTCTTTTATCCGGCAGTATAAATTGACAGGACTATACTGCTGTGATATAGTATAGTTATTCCATCTCTATAACTATTTAATGGAAGGATGACCTGTATGCCCGCCGCTGCAATCAGTACATATAACCTGACGCAATGGCTTATATTCTTTTATATGTATTGCTTTATTGGATGGTGTTTTGAATCAACGGTGGTGTCTGTTAATCAAAAGAAATTTGTCAACCGCGGGTTTGTAAGGGGTCCGTTTCTACCTATATATGGTTCTGGCGCAATTGTAATTTTAATTGCCACCCTCCCAATACAAGATAACTATTTTTTAACGTTTTTAGGAGGAGCGGCAGCTGCTACTTTTTTGGAGTATGTTACCGGGGTTTGTATGGAAGCGCTGTTCCAAGTACGTTACTGGGATTACAGCCAGAAAAAATTTCAGTTTCAGGGTCATATTTGCCTGACTTCAACTCTTGCCTGGGGTGCATTGAGTATTTTAATGGTTAATGTTGTTCATTTGCCTATTGAACGTTTCGTACTGCGTATACCAGAACAGCTTTTAAATGGTATGGCATTTGTTTTCACTGCTGTGTTTACAGCGGACTTTACCGTTTCTTTCCGAACCGCTATCGATTTGAAGAATCTCCTGATGCGTTCGGAAAAGCTTCAAGAGGAATTACTTGTACTGCAAATCAGGGCGGAACAGTTAGAGGCTTTGATTGAACATGAAAAAGAAAAAATTTCCCTGGAAAAAGACAGATTTGTTCAGGAACTCCAGGCAATACATGAGAAACAGGTTATTAATAGGGAAAAACTTCGCAGCCGGCTGAGCGTGGACAAAATCCGCTTGCTGAGGAGAAATCCCTCCGCTCATTCCAGAAAATATCGTGAGGTTTTTGAGCGTTTAAAGAAAAATCACACTTTGAGAGAATAATCTATTTGATAATCCCCAAAATTTGTGATTGACAAAACCGGGGAAATAGACTATAATATATTGCGCTGACTGGTCATGGTATCGAGGCGTAGCTCAGTTTGGTAGAGTGCTTGGTTTGGGACCAAGATGCCGCAG
>CAJUSD010000020.1 GCA_910589145.1 uncultured Oscillospiraceae bacterium | reverse complement strand
GTTTCAGGAGCTTTCCGCCCCGTCTCCCGAGTGCTTGACTATAATATCATATCATTCCCCCTTTGTCAACACCTTTTTCCAAATTTTTTAAAATCCGTTATTATAGAGTAGAGGATTGATGCAAACTGTGTTGACTTTTCCTTTTTGCTGTCTATTTGTTAGAACTATAATAAAGTTTTAGTCCATTAATAATATGAATCATAAACTCTTTATCTTTTGAGGCCAAATTACTAATAAGGGTATTTAAAAGCATATCAATATAGGTTTCTTCTTTGCTTATAGTTTGATCATCCTTCAAAAGATAGTTGATATCGAGATCTAAAATGTTAGCAATGTTTATCAGAGTCTGTAAGCTTGGTGTCATTAAATTATTTTCTAGTTTAGCAACCGCATTTGTTGAAATATCTATTTTTTCAGCAAGCTCTGCTTGTGTTAAGTTAGCAGATTTTCTGGCCGCTTTTATTTTTTTGGCAATATTTTTGTAGTCCAATCTATATAAATGCTCCATATTTCCCTCCTTAAAATAAGGATATATGGATTTTTAATAAAAATAAATTGAGTATAAATAAAATATATAATTGATTTATAATCAATATAATGTTATAATAAGGGTAATATTCACAGTCAGGGAATGTATGAATCTATAAAGTAACATGAGTTTAACGGAATAAAAGAATCTATCATCCTAAAATTTTAATGCCGCTTAGCCGGTAAGGTAGTCAACTTCTCAGCCTTGTATACACTCCATGGCTTCTCTTACAGGGTGAGCTAGCGAGTGTAGCAATATCAGAGGGGTTTCCTAGTTGGACTTGTAATCCCTTTTTTCACCGAATTCTCTTTAAATTATTTACTTATCAATATTTGCTTTTATCTTTTTATTTATACTAAAAATGGGAGAAAATAAAATGAACAGTATACTAGCGGATTTATTTAAGGGGGAAATTGACATCATGGAAACCCTTCCCTTCAGAAAAAAAGGCCCTGACCCTGATGAAATGCGTTTTTTCAATACTCTAACTCCAGAACAGCAGGAAATATATGAACAAATCCAAAATATGATTTTGGATCGCTGCGCCCTGGAAAACCAGGACTGTTTTGTGGCCGGATTTAAAATGGGGGTCAGAATCATTTTGGAATCTCTTACAAATACGGAAGATGAAGAGGCACTTATCTAAAAACAAAGAACTCCTTATAAAACTGTATTAGTCTTATAAGGAGTTCTTTTTGCCGTCTTATAACTTAGGCTTATGTTTTGGTAGAATTATATTTCCTAATAGAAGCACGCCAAAACAAAAGGGCAGTAATCACCCACAAACAGGCAGCCGCCGCCATCGCTGCGGTTCCCCAGCCCATAGTAAGTTTCGACACTTGGCCCAGCAACACTCCGCTGGAATAATAGGAAGGTAAAAATCCAAGCGGTCGCCCCTGGCCCACTTTGTCAATATCATTCAGAAAACTTCAGTCAAGAATTAAAAAACCGGGCCGAAAAAGCTTACGCTTTATTTCAAAACCCGATTTTTTATAACCATTACCAAGTACGGCTATTTATTTTTCGGAACTGGGCAACTGTCGGGACATGGGAATTCAGCCCACCATCTACATCCAAAACTTGGCCGGATACATATGCGCTCTCATCAGAGGCTAGATACAAGCACATATTGGCAATATCGTCCGGGCAGCCATACCGGTTTCCAAGAATGTTGTCCATAAAAATATCCTTCAGAACCTGTGGTATACGAGGTTCATTCTGTGGGGTGACAATTAATCCAGGGCGGACGCAGTTGCAGCGGATATTTTCCTTTCCATACTGGAGCGCAATAAGCTTGGTCAATATATCCACACCTGCCTTTGCACATCCGTAGGCAGTAGCGCCCAGGTCTCCTCCAATAGAAGCCATGGAACCTATGTTGATAATCACGCCGCCCTTTTCGTTCTCCCGCAGATATGGCAGGATACATTTACATGCCCAGAAAGTCCCCCGCAAATCAGTCTGGAAAATGTTGTCCCACATTTCCAAAGTAACTTCTTCTACACGTCCGTCAGGCAGCCCAACATTAGCAGCGTTGTTGACAAGGACATCGATCCTGCCATAAGCCTTTTTCACATCCTCAAAGAGTTTTTCAGTGCTTTCAGGCTTGGTAATATCCATAAAGTGGTACATAGCTTCTCCGCCTTCAGCCTTGATCTGATCGACGACTGCCTGTCCCTTTTCAGCCCGTCTTCCGCAGACGACAACCTTTGCCCCTTCTCCAGCAAAAACACGTGCAATTCCGATACCAATTCCACTTGTAGAACCAGTAACAATAGCAACCTTATCCTTTAATCTGTCCAAAACAAACGCCTCCTTAAATAAATTAAATATTTATATAGAAAGTATATCCAAAAATTAAATATCTGTCAAGCATATTTCTGTCAAAAACCAACTGAAAGAAACCGTCAAAAGGCTAAAAAAGTTACCACGATACAAAAACAATTTAAAGGCTGTGAAAAATTTTGATTTCCTCCAAAGCCAGATCGCCGCCGCTGTCCACAAGCAGGCAGCAGCCATCACCACCAAAGTTCCCCATCCCAAATTAAACTCTGATATCCTGCCCAGCAGTACTCCATTGGGATAAACAGCAGGTATTCCCTAAAGTGAAAGCAGTCCCTGCTCGATATGTTACATTAAAGAAAGCAGTAAAATTTTGATTTTGGTTTTCACTTAAAGGAGATATCAGAAAAATACAGTTAAAATATGTTCATTCATGCTAAAAAGCACAAATCAAAAAGGCCAAAAAAATTTTTTGAAATTTTTTTAAAAAAACAGTTGACATTTTGAAAAGAAAGGGTATAATAATAAACGTTCTCACAGAGAGAGCAAGCTTCAAATTCAATATTGCCCGATTGTGTAAGGGTAGCACGACAGACTCTGACTCTGTTTGTAAGGGTTCGAATCCTTTTCGGGCAACCATTTTGAGAGACTTCCGCAATAGCGGAGGTCTCTCTTTCTGTTATATGCAATTTGTTACAAAAATTTTTTGGATTTGATATAGACTTTTAGTATTCTAATATAGTATTATTATGGTATGGGGGGGCTTCCTCCCGAAATACTGCCAAAATTGGAGGAATGGACAATGAACAATATACCATCTGTTACCTTGGGCGTAGTATCTGTCAGCCGTGACTGCTTCCCAATGGAACTGTCGGCCAATCGCCGTCACGCTTTAGTTGCTGCCTGTAAAGAAAAAGGGGTAACTATTTACGAGTGCCCTGTAACAGTCGAAAATGAGCTCCATATGCGTCAGGCTTTGGAAGATATCCGTGCAAACGGCGTAAACGCCCTGTTGGTTTATTTAGGAAACTTTGGCCCCGAATCTTCAGAAACTCTTTTGGCGAAGGAATTTAACGGTCCGGTGATGTTTGCCGCTGCTGCGGAAGAAGATATTCCCACTTTGGCAAGTTCCCGCGGCGATGCATATTGTGGAATGCTCAATGCCAGTTATAACTTGGCTTTGCGCGGTGTAAAAGCATACATTCCTGAGTATCCAGTCGGAACCGCAAAAGAAATTGCGGAAATGATTGAAGATTTTCTTCCGATTGCTCGTACATTAATCGGCCTGAAAAATCTGAAAATTATCTCTTTTGGCCCACGGCCGCAGGATTTCTTAGCATGTAATGCACCTATCTTCCAGCTTCATCAGTTAGGTGTTGAAATTGAAGAAAACTCAGAGTTGGATCTGTTTGCAGCTTTCAATGCTCATGCTGGGGACCCAAGAATTGCTGAAGTTCAGGCTGATATGGAAAAAGAACTTGGCGAAGGCAACAAGATGCCTGGCATCCTACCCAAGCTTGCACAATATGAACTCACCCTTTTAGACTGGATCGACGCTCATAAAGGTTCCCGTCCATATGTAGCATTAGCTAATAAATGCTGGCCTGCGTTCCAGACACAATTTGGATTTGTTCCCTGCTATGTCAACTCCCGCCTGACCGGACGCGGAATCCCTGTTTCCTGTGAAGTTGATATTTACGGAGCACTCAGCGAATACATAGGCACTTGTATTACCCAGGATGCAGTCACACTCCTTGACATTAACAATACTGTTCCTGCTGAAATGTACCAGGGTGAGATTTCTGGGAAATACAATTACACCCATAAGGATACATTTATGGGCTTCCATTGTGGAAACACCTGTTCCAAAAAACTGGTTTCCTGCAGTATGAAATATCAGTTAATCATGCACCGCGGACTGGAGCCCGATAAAGAGCCTGATATTACCCGTGGAACATTGGAAGGCGATATTGTACCAGGTGCAATTACTTTCTATCGTCTGCAAAGTACAGCTGATGCTAAATTAACTGCATATGTTGCACAAGGCGAAGTTCTTCCTGTTGCCAGCCGTTCCTTTGGCGGTATTGGTGTATTCGCCATTCCTGAAATGGGACGTTTCTATCGTCATGTGTTAATTGAAAAGCATTATCCGCATCATGGGGCAGTTGCTTTTGGACATTTTGGAAAAGCGCTCTTTGAAGTATTTAAATATCTTGGTGTTTCTGATATCGCATATAACCAGCCTGCTGGCGTTTTATATCCCACTGAGAATCCCTTTGTAAAATAATCTAAAATCCACTTAAAATCACCTTTCTTTCAGTATGGGTTTAAGAACTTATATTGAAAGAAAGGTCTTTTTAGCAAAACAATTTTACGATGATTTTAAGGTCTAAATTAGCATATTTTATGAACGATTAAAAAATATCGAAAAATAGTTGACAAAACATTTCCTAAATGCTATAATAGTGGAGCAGTCGAGGAGATTGCTTAAAAGTTATATAATATGCGGATATGGCGGAATTGGCAGACGCGCTAGATTCAGGTTCTAGTGAGGTCACACTCATGCAGGTTCAAGTCCTGTTATCCGCACCATAATGAATGAGCCCTGCTTTTCGAATGATTTTATCGAAAAGCGGGGCTCATTCATTATATCCGGGAGGACTTGCAATACAGGATCTTTTTCCGTGGCAGTAACACAAAAGTGAATTGGGAGAAAAATGGGGGGATTACCATACATAAACAATTCAAACTGTATGGCAGAAATGTTATAGAAGAAAAATATTCACAGCTTAAAAGCTTTAATTGGCCTTTATGGATCGCGTTGTGTTCACTTGCACTAATTCCTGCTGTATACCAAGCCATCAAGACCTTTTTGATTTCTGCAAGCAGCCAAAACGAGGCATTCCATATTATCGGGCAAATGGAATGGTTTGATCTGATAAATGAAACCCTGCAAGCATTTCTAATTGTTCCGCTTTATTCTATGTTGAATCAGATTTTTAAAAAGCAAACAGACCAATTCGCAGGTGCCGCCTTCAAAACCGGGCTCCTTGTCTTTGTTTTGTACACTGTTTTTTCCATGGGGGTTTTTCTTTATGGGAAAATACTGTTAAAGGCTATGAACACGGATGGTATTGAATTTACCACTGCTATCCGATACCTTTATTTGGAAACTGGTGCTTTTATGATTGGAATTGTTGTAAGCTTTGTCAATGTTGTGTTTGTTGTTGCAGAAAAACATAGAAATGTTTATCTTTTCCTGATAATTAGGACATTCTTGTCCTTGGTTGCGGACTTTATACTAATACCGCGTTTGTATATTTATGGAGTAGCGGTTTCTAATATAGTCGTAAACACAGTACTTGCACTAATCAGTATCCCACTTTTGTATACTCAAAAGTATCTCAAATTCTGCCGATTCCAAAAGTCCGACATTACTCTTTTTAAAGAATGGTGCAGAATTGGCGCTTTTTCAGGATTGAATCAATTCTTGGATAACTTTATCTATGCCGTTATGGTTTGCAAAATGGTTAATATGGTGGAAGAACAAGGAAACTATTGGCTTGCTAACAATTTTATTTGGGGTTGGCTGCTTATCCCCATATCGGCGCTTGCAGAAGTCATTCGTTCTGATTGTAAAAACGGATACACAAAATTGAAACGTTTTAATTATTACTTCATTGTATGTGCCGTTATTGCTTTTTGGGCGTTCTCCGTTCCCACTTGGAAACCGTTCTATCGTTCTGTCGAAAATCTGTATAATGCAGACGAGATATTTACTCTAACCATAAAACTTGTTCCCTTTTACATAGCTTACGCAGGAGGGGCGATCATTGACAATATTTTTATCGGGTTGGGGAAAACCGTGTATAACATGGTAAATTCACTGATTATTAATTTTGGATATTATGGCTCTTTTTATGTATTGACCCTGACTCATGCCATTGATTTTGACATGAATACCATTATTCTAATGTTTGGATTTGGCATGGTATTTCATTTTGTTATTTCTCTTGCAGAAGAAAAAATTTTTCAAAGAAAAAATCGCATAGGATTACAGTAGGTTGAGGCGTTGCAACGGAGTTCTTTTTTATGATGAAAAACATAAAGCATTTCTGTTATAGCCTAATGAGTGACAATAATTTACCCATTATTAAAAAGCTCCTAATATTGGGAGTATAACAGAGAAAAGGTGTTTTCCGTCTTATCAACGGAAAACACCTTTTCTGTTTTTCAGCTTTGTACCCACAAAAAATATCATCAGTCTAATATTATTGGATACTGAAAAGCATATCTCCATAAGAAGGGAAGGGCCAATAGGATTTTGCAGTTAAAACCTCCAGCTCATCCGCAACAGCACGCAATTCATTCATTGCATTCAAAACAGTTGTACTGTAATATTTAGCGCATTCGTCCTCTTTTGGATACTCCTTCACACCCAGAAGAGCAGCATCCAAAGCCTCAACCTTATGATAAAGTGAAGAAGTCAAACTGGAAATTTTCCTCAAAAGGGTTTCCTCTGCATCCGAAGGCAAATCCAGCGACACCTGTTTTTTACTAAGGATTGTATCGCTTAAATCCTTACTGTAGGCTATAACAGCCGGCAGAATATCCTTTTTAGTCATATCGAGCATAGTAAGCGCTTCAATGTTAATAACCTTGCAATAATTATCCAGTAAAATCTCGTACCGGGAAAATACTTCTTTTTTGGTAAAGACCTTATGCCTGGCAAAAAGTTGAATATTCTTTTCCTCAATATAGTAAGGAAGGGCTTCGGCAGAAGTCTTCAGATTTAGCAGCCCTCGGCGTTGGGCCTCCTCGACCCACTCTGAGGAATAGTTATTTCCGTTAAAAAGGATGCGCTGATGCTCGGTAAGGGTCCGTCTGATTAGATTGGAAACAGCAGAATTAAAATTATCTTTAGGCGCTTTTTCAAGCTCATCTGCAAATTGGCGGAGGGACTCAGCGACAATCGTATTCAGAAAAATGTTGGGGCAGGAAATGGAGGATGAAGAACCCAGCATACGGAATTCAAACTTGTTGCCAGTAAAAGCAAATGGAGAGGTACGGTTTCGGTCAGTGGTATCTTTGGGGATATCAGGAAGGGTATCCACACCAATTTGAATTAAAGATTCCTTTGCACCCTTATATGGTTTGCCGGAAATAATGGAATCCACAATCCCACCTAATTCATCTCCCAGGAATACAGAAACAATAGCAGGAGGAGCTTCATTTGCGCCAAGACGGTGGTCATTGCCTGCGCTGGCAACTGTCAGCCGAAGAAGATCCTGGTAATCGTCAACAGCCTTTATAACAGCAGTCAAAAAGAGCATAAACTGTGCATTTTGGGATGGGGTATTTCCAGGATCCAACAGATTCGCGCCACTGTCAGTGGAAATCGACCAGTTGTTATGCTTGCCGCTTCCATTAACCCCTGCAAAGGGCTTTTCATGAAGCAGGCAAACCATATGATGATGAGCGGCAACCTTTTTCATCATCTCCATAGTAAGTTGATTATGATCTGTGGCAACGTTGGTACTGGTATAGATGGGCGCTAACTCGTGCTGTGCAGGGGCAACCTCATTATGTTTTGTTTTGGCGAGAACTCCTAATTTCCATAGTTCTTTGTCCAGTTCATTCATATATGCACTGACACGAGGTTTAATAGAACCAAAATAATGATCTTCCAGTTCCTGACCTTTAGGGGCTCTCGCCCCAAACAGAGTGCGTCCTGTAAAGAGAAGATCTCTCCTTTTTTTATATACATCCTCATCAATCAAAAAATATTCCTGTTCTGCCCCAACTGTGCTTAAAACGCTTTTTGCCTCTACCCCAAATAACTTGAGTACACGGACAGCCTGATCGCTGAGCGCCTTCATAGAACGAAGCAAAGGGGTTTTTTTATCCAAAACCTCACCGCCGTAAGAACAGAAGGCAGTAGGAATACACAAAATTCCATCTTTAATAAAAGCGTAAGAAGTGGGATCCCATGCAGTATACCCGCGAGCCTCGAAAGTAGCGCGAAGGCCTCCTGACGGGAAACTGGAAGCATCAGGCTCCCCCTTAATGAGTTCTTTACCTGAAAACTCCATAATGACCTGTCCGTTGCTGGTTGGGGAAATAAAACTGTCGTGTTTTTCAGCAGTTACCCCAGTCATAGGCTGGAACCAATGGGTATAATGTGTAACACCTTTTTCAATCGCCCAATCCTTCATAGCATTGGCAACTACATCTGCAACCTCTAAATCCAGAGGTTCACCGTTTTTAATTGTTTTCTGTAAGGCTTTATAGGTTGCTTTGGGCAGGCGTTCTTTCATAACTACATCGTTAAAGACCAGGGAACCAAACATTTCCGGCAAATTACTCATAATTGAAAACCTCCTAAGATTCTGTCACGTATTTATTACAGAGGATATCGCTTTGTGTGCCTGTCTACAAGCAAAAAGGCGCTGCGGGCCTTTATAAACCCGCAGCGCCTTTGCTACTGTTCATAGTATAACCGACTTTGTTTTAATTGTCAATGGGCTTTTTAAAAATATATGGCTGGTAGATTTAAGAGCCTGTTTAATATCTCGACGTGTGCGGATTGACGAGCGGATTTTTTGCCTTGCAAGGCAAAAATCCGCAGGCATCCTGACGGATGGCAAGGATTTTTAACGCGGTCAAGGCGGAAAATACGCCGCCAAGACGGGCGCGGGGAGATATTAAACAGGCTCTAAGGATTGGGCAGGGGATGAAAAAGGTAAATGCACAAGTATATTAGCTTTATCTTTTTAAAAAAATATTATCTGCCTTATCAACTATAATACGTCCGCTTTTCCTTGCCCAATCTATGCCGCGTTCCATAGCCGTAAGGACAAGCACACCAGTTCTAATATATCCAAGTCTTTTGGCGGCTTCCCGCATCAAATCTGTTTTAGAAATACTGGGTTGCTCCTCCAGGATCTCACAAATTGCATTAGCCGTCTCCTGTTGGGGAATATCTTTTGCATCCCGTTTATGAATCCCCTCTCCTGAAACACGATATCCAACATAAGCATCTGGTTCCTGTTCAGCTCTCCATAAAAACCGAACTCCATCCTGTTCAGTGGTTTTTACTCCTAACCTTTGAAAAACCTTTTCATTCTGCATGTGAATTTTGGAGCTTCCCCTATTTATATTACAGCTTTGCAGAACACGTTTTACCAAAAGGGTTTCAGAAATAGGTGCCTCAATCTCTAAAATCGCTTTTACTTTTTCCAAAACTGTATCTAAAGTATCATCAGAACCATACTCTGCTGATGTTAAACTTATTTTCGGCAAAACAGCCGCCTGGTATGTCTGTGCCAAGCTGGAGGCGGAAGGTTTTAGAGAAGTCTCAGATTCAGATAGTTCTATAGCATTGCCCTGTTTTTTATCATTCAATTCCACAGTCGTTTGTTTTACTTTCGGCTTTTTTTTCTCAAAAATCGCGGTTTCCAATGGGACTTTTTTCAGCTTTTCCAGTATATCCAGTATACGGGACATTTCTTTGCGGGAATCCTTCCACCAATCAACAGAGCAAATGTTAATAACCCTCCAGCCTAAATTTTCTAAAAATTCATCTTGATTAATAGAAGAGTTGAGCTGGATTCCTGCCAGATATCGGCGGCTGTCTCTGGGGTCTATTATGCCTATGTCTATTCGGCAGGCAGATTTTCCTATCTGCTGCTGGGTATTATAGCCGGATTTATTCAGAACCCGGCAGATACTGTTTTCCAACCATCTCTCTTTCCTGCGGAGAACATCCTGTTTCCATACTTCCAAAACTCCAGTTTGAGAATATTCCAGAAATGCCTTTAATACTGCTGCGCCTTCAGAACTGATCCGGGACAGATCAATTTGTTTAGGCAGAATACTGGAAAATACTTTTATCTCCAATCTAGCCCTGGAAATAGCTGTATTTAAATACTTCCATCCATTCTGCCGGTTCAGTATTCCAAAACTTACCGGCATTCTTCCAGTTTGATCGCATCCAAATCCAACTGACAATAATATAACGTCTCGTTCATAACCCTGAACATTTTCCAAAGTTTTGATGAAAAGGGGTTCTGGAGCACTGCAGGCCCATAATTCCAGTCCCTCATTCTGCCTGCACGCTTCCAGAAAAAGGTCATCTATAAGGGCTTTCTGGCTGGCGCTAAAAGTTACAACCCCAATGCTGGCATTACACAGAGAAGGTTCCCGGAAGCGATAGAGAATTTCCGCTACAACTGCTTCTGCCTCTATGCGATTCTGGCGGGAAGCTCCCCGGTCAAAGAATCCATTTACATGTATAAATTGTACTTTGGATTCCCGCTCGCTGACTGAAGGGGACACATAAATTTTATTACTGTAAAAAAATTTATTGCTGAATGCAATCAAGCTTTCGCACCTGCTTCGATAATGCCATAGCAAATGGGTTCTTGGCATTTTTACAGCAAGGCAGGCATCTAAAATACTTTCTGTATTAGAAAGAACTCTTTTCGGAAAATCAACTGGAGGAATTTGGTTTAAGTCCCCTGCAATAATAGCTGCTTTCCCCCGTGCTAATACTCCAATTGCCTTGCATGTAGGAAGCTGGGACGCTTCATCAAGGATAACCAAATCAAAAGGCTTCCAATTCGTATTCAAATATTGGGCTGCAGAAAGGGGATCTGTCAGGATACAGGGACATAAATGTGAAAGAATAGTGGAAAACTGTTCAAAAAGCCGTTTTAAACTCATTCCTTCACCATTATTTTGAAAAATTTCCTGTAAAATTGGAAACTCGCCTCTTTGTTGGATTTTCTTAGACATATCCATAAGGTGTAATGCAGTTTGGGTAAAAATTTCTTTCCGCGCCAGGTCTTGTAACTTGTGTTTTTCTTTCCTGAATTGGAAAACCTTTCCGTCCAGCTTGGCGCTGGGAAGGATATTTAGCTTTTCTGCCTGCAATGTTTGAACAGCGAGCGCATGATAAACTGCTTTTTTATAGCACGGCATTACCTCTTTGTGAAAAATCCCTCCCTCATATGCGGTTATGACTGGCCCCAACCCCATATGGAATGCTTCCTTACAAAGACCTTTCCATATGATCCATTCCCTCAGGCTGTCCAGCCCATCCTGAATTTCATCACAGCGGAAAAGTTGTTGTACCATCCATTCATCATCTTCCAGGGGTTGAAGTTCTAAAAGACTGTTCAGCTTATTGGAAGCCTCCTGAAATTTAATCCATGCACTATAAAACCATTCAGCGGTTTTAATGGCTTCCACAGAGGAAGCAAATTTCAACCGAATTTCCTGTCCACCAGATAGATTTTCCAATGCTTTCACACTCTGCCCGGCAATTTCCGCCTGTTTCACAAGCATTTCCCAATCTGTATTTTCCCCGTTGTAAAGATCTCCAATTTTATCCTTACATTCCCGCAGGATTTCCAATCCTGCCAACTGTTCAATTTGGTAATGGGATAAAAGGGACAATGTAGAAAGAACCTCCGCCTTATTAATAGGACCGCGGCTAAAAGGCAATAAATGTTTTAAAATTTTCCTCTGCTTTGAAAACCGGGATAAAAATCTTTTGGATGAAGCTTCCTTCCAATCGTTTTCCAAGGCAGAGCCATTCTGAGATAAAAGCTCCGGAGTCCAGTGTTCCATTAAAGCAGCCTTCTTTAGTCCAGCCTTTTTTTCATATTCTGCCAGCGTGTGAACAAACGAAACCCATTCAGAAAAATTTGGAATTTTTGCCCATACGGGAGGAAGGTCATCCCATAGGGCCAATTGTTGGGAAACCTGGGCAAACCATTCCCAATCCTGCCGGGTATCCCGAAAACCGCGGTCGAATAAAATTGCAATTGCTTTCCGTGCTTCCATAGCAGCTTTACCGACTGTGCGAAACTCCTCCAGCATATTTGGTAACTGCTCCCGCATTTGCTGGGTGTATTGGGAGGCATTTACCCACTGGAGAGGATGCCGATAGGGATGGTCGACAGCAGAAGCCGCATCAATTAAATGAGAAACCATCTGCTCCTGCCGCTCCAAATCGCCCTCCATAATTTCCGCGGCACTTTCCGCAGTAAATACAATCGCATCTCCGGCGTTAGCGTTAGCCTCATATCTTTCCATGATTTCCTTTAAACTTAGTCCACAGGGCTGGATCCGGTTCAGGGCTTGATAAAAAGCTTCCAATTCTTTTTGTAAACCTGAAACTTTCTCTGTCTGCCGAATATATTCCGTTTCCTGTAACTCCTGATTTAATTCTATAACATATCGCAAATGCTCTAATATATCATTTTTCTGTAATTTGCCCGCATAAAGTTCCAGACAGAAAGGAGAAATGCCAATCTGTTCCAATCGTTTCCAGACAGCCGACAAAGCCGCTGTCTTCCCAGATGCGAAAAGGACAGTTTTACCTTTTGCTAAAGTGTTAGCGATTATGGAAGTAATTGTTTGGGATTTTCCGGTTCCGGGAGGTCCATAAAGTAAAAAGCTCTGTCCTTCAGCTGCTGCACGGACTGCGAAGAGCTGGGATTCATCTAACGTGACAGGCTGAAAAACATCATCTGCTGGTAATTCTTCATCAACCTTCATATCCTGAGAATCCCATACCGAGCGTCCATTCATCAGGCTCTTAACAATAAGGCTGTCCGGCAAAGTTTCAGAACGGCTGCGCAAATCGCTCCACATAATAAATTGAGAATAAGGAAAAATCCCAAGTACAGCGACTTCCAATATGTCCCATCGGTTTTGTCCTGTTATAGATTGGCGTACTTTTCCAAATATATTTTGAACGTCAATGCTATCAGAGGAAGCGGGAGTTATCCCCTCAATTATAATGCCGAAATCCCGTTTCAACGTCTCCAAAAGAACAGCGTTCATTTTAGATTCTTCTTTCCGCAAATGAATCGAAAAGCTTTTATCTGAAGATTTGCGGATTATTTCAACCGGCAGTAGGATAATAGGTGCATAACAAGCTTTTTCACTTCCGCTGTTTTCATACCACCGTAACAATCCTAAAGCCAGATACAAATTATTTTCTGCCCGCTCGTCCAAAGACTCCCTGGAATGATAATACAGAGATAGGAGCGTTTGAGGCAATTCCTGTTCCCCAAAGGATGAATAAAGTCGTTTATTTTGGAATTCTGCACGAATCCGTTCTTCATAAACTCCAAGCAAACGAAGCATTTCCACATCGCCCCTGTTTTTATAGGTTTTCCAATCAGAGGGCTGCGGTATCATCTCAAATTCTCCGCCGCTTGACAAAGCATCTTCTAACAAACTGACAGGCGATATTAAAATTGGCAGCATTGTCTGGGAGGGCTGAAGATTCAAAAGAGGATTATGCAGACTTAAGTCTAAAAGGCTGCGTTCCCATTCAGCTTTTCTGGACAAAGATGCTAGGACATCTGCGTTATTCTCTGGAATTTTAATCGTTTCCGCTAATCCCTGAGAGTCCGAAACCGGAACAAGGGAAACACTTTCTGATGTTTCCAATTGTGCCTGCCAACCTGTCTCCGTGAAAATCCGTTTAGGGAGAGGAAGGATATTATTTAACCTTGCCCGGCGCAGGTCAATGATGACATCCAACGGCTCCCCATTGAGAATTTCCATGACAGCCATTTTTTCTGCACCATCAAATTGAATCGACCTTCCAACGGCAAAAGAAATACATTCTACAACAACAATTTCTGCTGTTATGCCATCTATCCGTCTGGTAATACAGGAGGAATCATCCTGAACAATTTCCTGAAAGGAAGTGTTTTCCAGCCAAAGACCGACAAATAATTTTCCTTTTTTAAAAATTAACAGAGGATTCAGTCCCAAATACTCCAAACAGGCCACATAAAACAATGCTAAATCCAGACAGGTTCCAGTTCCCTTCTGCATAATCATTTCACAAAAGGAAATCCGCTGTCCTATTTGTTCAAAGTCCACGAGCGGCATGGAACAGGCAATTTTCTGTTCCTGGAGAGCAGCAAAAACCGCTGCTGCCTGCAATCGTACCCGATTGGGGTTCTGGCTTTTGTATCCATCCAAGGATGCAGTTTTGGTCCATGTTTTTAATAAGACTGCCGCATGGTCGATAATTTCCACAGTTTCAGGTCGATTTGGAGTAACAAACGATGCCAAAAGTTCTGGAAAATATGTCGTTCCCTGCCATTCGTCAAATGCAAAAATGGTGATAGGATAGGTACATTCTGCTAAAAGTATCCCTTCCTCTGACAGAAGGCATACTTTTAATATGTCATCAAAGCGTTGTGATAATTCGGAAAGGGATTTCAAATGAAAAACAAATGGGATTTCTTTCACTGTGATTGTCTGATTGGAAGGAATATAAGAAATATTTTGATGAAAGGGAGCCGCGAAATTAGAACCAATTTCAATGTTCAGTACTACATTTTCAACAGCAGAGGAACCTAAATTGTGAATTGTTATTTCCCGGACAATTGACGTAATATTTTGCTGAAAAGCAAAATTAACAGCCTGTACAACAATTGCATCCAATTTGAAATTTGATTTCCTATCCATAACGGTTCCCTCCATATCCTAAGTGCTTTTCCCTATCTATAAAGATTTCAGGTATTTTTTCTTTGTATCAACACCACAGCCTCCACATGCTTTGTTTGTCTAATGCTCTGAAAATTCAAAGTCAAGCTACTTTTATCAGCGATTTAAGCCTCTGGACGAAACATTTTTTGACGATTTCAAAATTCAAAGCATTATAAAAACTTTTGAACAGAGGGGAAAGGGTGGCAAATGGGTGGCATTTCCACCACCATCTTAATAATGCTTAGTCAATTATGTAGATTTATTTTATCTACTAACCTTGTAAAGAAATAATTTTATGTACCACAAAAGTTGCTTTATTTTGAATATACCTTCTGGTGTTTAAAGGGACAGATCTTCCGTAGTCTATTTGCAATATCAATCGTTCAACAAAAGACGCAAAATTACCTTCCAGTTCAGCAATTACATCACCTGTTATCGCACCTTGCGTAAATTTTCCTTCTCTATTAGCAAAACTAATTGCTTTGCCGTCGATAGAATAAATATAATTACAATATTTATATTTCTCTCCAATTATCTCTTTTAAAGATTCCGCAACTGATATTAAGGTTGTATTTAGATTTTTACATAAAATAAATGTAAATATTTGGTCATACTCATTATGCATAGGATCAAATTTACCTTCATCGGTTTGGCACATTGAGATTTTAGACAAATAGGAACGAGTTGAATTTCTATCTTTATATCGCTTTAATTCTTTAATTTGCTTTAATTTTTTAAACGCATCTTTAATATCTTTTATCGTTGCATCCGACTTAATTTCTCCAACTGCTATCACAGACTCGCAATTATAATAAGCATAGCTCTCATCCTCATTAATAATAAATTTCAATGCTATATCCTCTTCATAAAGAATAATATCACATTGTGCAGATGTATTTCCAAAACTATCAATTACAAATCCACTTCCAATTCCAACTCCGCGTGGTAGAATATTTTTTAATCTATTTTTTACTGCTTTTTCCCGTCCTGAACCCACTGAACCTGGATGTGTAGTTTTTCCTGCACGCGTAAAATCTGTTACCAAATCTTTTCCTAAATCCTCTATATATTCATAACTATTAAATGTCTTTTCCATGTATAAAAACCTCCTTTGTACTGCCTTTTACAACAGCTTTCTCCACCACATAAAGCTTTCCTCTCATTTATCTGTAACGCCTCTACTCAATCACAAAAATATAACCGTTTTGTTCAGGCGATTGAGAAATAAAAACTTCACTCTCTCCAATTTTAATCATATACAAATCAGAGAATGATAATCTATTAGGACAACATAAAAAGGGGGGCTATCTCAAATAACGAGCCCCCCCCTTTTTATCGTTTACTTGACAGGTAATGGTTTACCTTTTGTTAGTCGATGTAAATGACAAAACAACGTTTTCCATATTCTCTAGCATAGTGCTTCACACCGTTTTTATCAGTAAAAGAAGAACGGAGAATAAACTTCTTTTTCTTCTTTGTTTTTTTCATACCAGAAAATCCCCCTTTCTGACCGGGAATTTTCCTCTTGCATTACGGATGACATTTGTGTATAATAATAAATGTAATATTCGCAAGAGTCGGGTATAGCCCGGCCGGAGATCCCATTTATGAGAACGGTAGCTTGGCAGAGCTGCCGTTTTCATCGTTTTAGAGCAATTTGTGCTGCTTGGAGGGAAGTCCCACAATATTTTGAAACTTCCTCAGCTGTCATTCCAACTATTAGATGCCGAGGCATCATAAAATAAGAGGCAAAAGTATTTGCTTGCCATTCTGGATTTCTATATGTAGGAATACTTTGTCCCGGTTCTGCTCTGGAAAGTACCATATTGTCCGAATGCAGACAATAGTGTCCAATCTCATGAGCAAGCGTGAATCTATCTCTTCCAACTCCAGCACTGGCTCTCATATATACATCTTCACGAATTGTAAGCAGATTCTCCTTAGGACTGTAATGTGCATATTCATTAGGAAGCTGGATTATATCCACATACTCATAATTAAAACTACTATCTAACAATAGACCTATTCTTTCCTCAATTAGTGAGAGCACTGGTATCCGAAGGACATCTTCAATCCCAAGCTGTTGGCGTAACCTATTGGCATACGCCTCTAGGTCAGCCCGACTGACTGGGGGAGCTAATATCTGACTCAACTGATTATTCCTCCCTTGAATGGTTTAATGTGCTCAAAATGCGTGTAATCTCATCCTCTGTGAGATTGTTAAAGCGGCGAGCAAAAACAAGGCCGAGTTCTTTTTGCCTGCTAGAGGCATCATTCAGAGAAATTGTAACTTCACTTAGCGTAAGCCGAAACGAATCAAGCAAGGCATCCTTCTCTAATTGCGATAGATGATAAATCTCAGCTACACGATTGGCAATGTTTTGAGGCGGCGTTCTTTTCCCATTTTCAATAGACGAAAGGTAAGCCGGAGTTATCTCTAACTTCTTCGCCATGTCTTTTAGTAAATCACCACTATTCAAACGGACCATACGCAGTTGTTTGCCGAGTGACGTAATCATTTTACTCCTCCTTTCCATTTTTGCTCATGTGTTGATGATAACACATTTGATTGTATTTGTCAATAGATAAGTAGATGTATTTTAACAAGTTTGTTAATTTCATTTTTTTATAATAAATAGAGTTGTGTTTAAAACAAAACTGGGTCATAGGCATGGTTCCTACCATGTCTATGACCCATAACTTGTTTCATGGTGCTTATACTATTCCATTCTCTATATCCTCTCGCAAAAATCCAACGACACCCACCCAGCGCCTGACTTAAGCTTCCCCCACATCGACGCCCCCTGCCCCACAGACTCGGCCACAATGGTATAAGCCCCCGGCTTTATAACACCGACGATGTTATAATTGGTCCCCGGCCCTTTACGAATATTCAGGTCCTTTGTTGTAATGCGGACCATATACGAACCCACGCTCCCCGCCGCAATTCCGCCAAAGGTATCTCCGCCAAAGGTATCAGTATCAGCTTTCCCGGAAAGCCCCTCCAGTTCCGCTTTCACCGCCGCCTTAAACCTGTCCCAGTGGGGCAAAATATAAAGCGGGCAATTCTTCCTAGCTCCTGGAACAATCCTGTCTGCCAACCCCAGCCAATGGTTGTGGGTGTAAAGCTGGTCAATCCCCAGCCCGTACCGATGCAGGATGGATGCCGCCAACTTTGCAGCATTGGCTTCTGCTGCGGCGTTTCTTTTTTCCGACTTGGCGTCCATAATTACTTCAATCGCAATGGTTCCATAGTTTCCCTGGCCCGTACCGTCGGTAGCGTGCCAGCCCGCTTCACTCTCTTTTAGATTCTGCCAGGCGCATAGGTCGTCTACATAATAATGAACCACCACCCCACCCATGTTGCAGTTGGGCCAGGTGGCGCGGGTATATTGTTCCCCATCGTCCTTTACTTTGGGAAGGTCTTCAGTATTATGTATTGTCACCCCTGTTACTCCATAGGAGAGCGGGCGGCAGGGCTTCATGGGCTCCCCTTTCCGGCACCAGGAAGCGCAGTATTTACTTGCCCTGGCGCTGTCCGGGATGATTTTCTCATTGATGGTTACGCCATTCTCAACCCTTGTTTTATCTGGTTTTAACATAATATTCTCCTTTCTGCAAATTCAAATCTCCACACCGTTAATCCTGCTGACTGCCGCCTCTATCATGGCGTCAATCTCAGGTTCAGACACATCATAGCCCTTGGAAACCAAAAACTCCTGGACATACTGCTTTTTCTCCGCCCCGGATTTGGCCTGGGAAAAAATCTGCTCTGCCGCAGCAACGGCAATCCTGACCCATTCCAACAGCTTATCCTGCTGCTGTTGGGTGAGTTTGCTCTTGATAAAAGGAACCAAAACACAGGTAATCACCGCCGCCATCAAAGTAATGAGAGCATTTAACACCGGCTGAATGTTAATTTCCATGAATCTTATCCTCCTTTTCTGCCTCCAAAGGCTTCCCATCCGCATCCAGACCATGACGGTTGCGGCTCACCTTTTCTGTGGCCGACTTTGCCGCATAGGTAATCAAATACCCGATGCAGGCTGTAAAAATGGTTGTAGTCACATCACTGGTGGTCTGCTTGTCCATCAGGGCAAGGATATAGGATGCTGCCGCTGTCGCCGTGGCAATCCCCACCGCCCAGGCCGCCAGCTTCTTGGAAAACTCCCAGGATTTTCTGTTATCCTTCACTTTGAATCATCCTCCATTTCGTGGGCGGCAATATTCAAATGTCTTTCCAGCTTATTCAAAGCCTCGGTAACAGGGCCATTGCAGCCTTGTTCCTTCAAGCCCTTCAAACAGGCCAACACCCCATAACAGATAAGAGTCTGTTCCTGTTTGATGCCAGCCAGCTCCCGATTCTGCCGTTTATCCCGTTCCACGAACTTGAAGGCCCCGAAAATGATTCCCACGATTGCCCCAATCGCTGTCAGCAGAGCTGCTGCTTCAATGATGGTATCTGCGCTGATTGTTACTTCCAAAAAAATCCCCCCTTAAAAATGGTATAGAAAAGGCTGCCCTGTTTTGGGACAGCCTTTTCTATATCCTGCCGGATTTATCTTAACCGCACCGGTATGTGGTTTACAGCCTGTTCATTGCACTCGTCAACATATTTTTGGAGCATAACATCAGTGATTTCCTCCACACAATCCGCCCAGCCCTTAGCCACCATCTCACGCTTGGTCTGCAATAGACCTTTTTCCTTGTCCAGCACAATTACCCCTGTTACAGTCATTTTAACCTTGTCCACGGGGATACCCCACTTCTGCGACGCGCGCAAAGCCTTCTCCCTTTGTTCCTCGGTCATGTCTTCCCAATGTAATTTTTTTGCTTTTGCCATATGTATGGCCTCCTTAAAAATATTGTATTTTGAACTCCCCAAAGGAGAGTATCAATCTTGACTAGGAAGCGGCGCAGTCAATTACCACGCCGCCAGTCTTCCCGGCCTGCCCCGCTTTTCCGGTATAGGCGTAGGAATTCATTACATAGCTGGATTCCCCTTCGTCGCCTGCATTGGGGTTCCAGCTTGTGGTATACCCTGCATCTCCGCCCATCCCTCCTGTTCCAGCATTTCCAAGGTCGAGGTTAGGAGCAGATGCAGTGTAAGTATCTGCCTTGCCGCTGCTGTATTTTTGGGCCGTAATCGTTCCGGCAATGCCGCCAGAGCCTCCCGGCACATCACCAGAAGCGGAAATATTAGAACCATTTGCCACAACGCTTCCTCCGCTGTAACTCATTTTCCCCGGAGAATTCCCCAGGTTTCCAGCCCCGCCATTTAGATTTAAGGTATTCGCGCCGCTGGCTATTCCCCCTGCCCCGCCGGAACCTGGGGAGGATGAGCGTCCTTTGGTTCCAGCCTTTCCGCTTCCGCCATGGGTCACTGTTATGACAGCTTCTCCAATGGTGGCAGTAATGGCCGATTCAGTACGGACAAATTTCACGGTTTCACCGGATTTCAGCCTTACCTGGTGGATCGCATATGCACCATGACCGCCACCTCCGCCGCCCGCTCCTGCATATGCAGGGTCTCCTCCTCTGTATGCGTCAGCTCCTTTGCCTCCGCCTCCGCCGTCCCCTATCAGGTGGATACTATACCATCCGCTTTTTGGAGCGGGCCAGTTCCATTCCCAGGTCCCACCATCTATTTTATGGGCCAAATATGCCCATTCCTCTGGGGGTGTTTTACCCCCCCCCCCCGATAGATTTTCAAGGCCAATTTTCCGGCCTAATATGACTGACATTGTTATCTCTCCTTTATGTAAGGACAACTTCTATTACAACTCCCCCTGCATAACCCACGCCGCCCTTTGCAGATGCACTGTATCCTTTCCCTCCGGTTGCCCCGCCTCCGGCTGCTCCAAAGACTGCATCATATCCTGTGGATCTGCCGCTGCCGGGATACCCTCCATAATGTTTGTCATACTCCCCTTGGTACCCCCAGCCGCACCTTGCCCAAGTTATTTTATATCTGCGGCTTTTTCACCTCCCTTACCTCCTGTGCCTGCGGCTCCTCCTGTACTCCCACTACCTTTTTCGATGACAATTCCTCCCGGAGACCCGCTTTCCGGCGCCGGACGCGTCCCGACCAGATACTTGTATTTATCCGTGTCAGAATCATATTCGTGCCAGCCTATCCATCTCCCGGCCCCTGCTCCGCCCCGGCCAAGGGTCTCGCTGACCGGGGCGTCTGCCTGCGTATAGTACTTATGACCGCTTGCGATGCCGCCCACACCTCCTGCCGCTCCATACACGGTTTGGCTGGAGCTGCTTCCGTCCCAGCTGGTGTATACCTTGCCTCCGCCCGATTTCCCAACGCTCCCCTCTATATTGCAGACATTCTTTCCAGCTGCACTTCCCCCGGAGCCTCCCGTGCCGGGACTGCCCGAGGCTGTACCTCCGCTGTCTCCCGCTGTAACGGACACCGTTCCTTCTTCAAATGCGGCGCTTACTCCCTGGGGACCTAATGTAACCGCCACGGTTTTGCCCGCTTTCAGATAACAGTCATGGACTCCGTACCCTCCGGCTCCTCCTCCGCCACCTGACGGGGGAAAATTGATATAGTTGTAACCTGTCTGCACGCTTCCTCCAATTCCTCCCCCAGCTCCTCCGGGCCCCACCAAATAAAACCGGTACCACCCTGTCTGCTCCGCTGTAAACGTCCACTCCGATATTCCTTCGTTTGTCAGGTGATGGACCAGATACTCCCAATTTTCAGGCGGCGTTTTACCCCCCCCTATCAGTTTTTCCAATCCTATTTTCTTTCCTAATATGATTGACATTCTGGTTTCTCCCTATTTTGTCAGTATCATTGTGTATTGGACGGTAATGTCCGTTTCCGGCGGTTCGCTGGTTATCACATAAAAGCTCCCGCTATCATTGCAGGGCTGGATTACGGATGGAAGGTTGGATTCTGTTGCATAGTCCGCGTATAAATCAACCTGGTGCTTTGCGGTCAGCCCCGGCAGATTTACTGGCTGCCGGTACATTGTCCCGTCCGATACCCATCCCGCTGCTGTCAACGTAATATTTCCCACAGTAGGGAGCTGATTGTTGGTCGTCTGGATCGTAATATTCCCTGAACCATCCATAGACACGCTTCCCGATATTGCCCCCGAAAGGGTCAGGGTAATCGCCTCCGCCAGCCTTTGAGCTGTTTGAGCCTTCCCGGAAATATTCATGTTGACTGTCAGACCCTCCAAGGCATGGGCCAGCTTGTCCTGGATTTCCTTATCTACCGTCTCCCCGGATGGCAGACCCAGTCCTCCTGGTACTGTTATACTTCCATACATCTGTTTCCCTCCCCTTATACGGATGCCGTCTCTATTACCACTCCGCCAGTATATCCAGAACCTCCCAAACCAGAGGATGTCCCGAAGTCACTTTGACCATACCAGCCAATCCCGCCTCCTCCTCCACCCGCTGCACCCAATTGTGTTTCCTGGGAATCACTAAGGCCGGAACCAGCGTCTCCCGGTTTGCCAAAATAGTCTTCCTTGGTTCCTGATGTGCCTCCTTTTCCGCCACGCCCAGAGGTTCCAATATATTTGATTTCCACAGCTCTTGCGCCGCCATCGCCGCCGGGCATCCCATCATATCCCCCACCGCTCAATGATTCGTCAAATCCAGCTATGCCGTTATTTCCGCTATGTCCATTATAATTTCCGACATTTCCTCCGACTGCACTGCCCCCACTCCCTCCAGCTCCTTCTGTTTTTCCAGCTGCGGTATCGCCATTTCCCCCATGGGTTGCATAAATGATATTTTCTCCTATCTGTACCTGCCAGCGTTCCGGGGTTTTGCTGATGGTTATCGTTTCATTCTTTTTTAAATATATTTCATGAATGGCACATCCTGGTGTTCCTCCACCGCCTCCGCCTGCCCCTCGTGAACAATAATGGCTGCTGATTTTGACACCCATACCGCCCCGGCCACCTCTGCCGCCATTACCAATTACATACAGCCTTATCCACATATTTTCTGATGCTGTAAATTCTCCATCTTGTGTATAGGTTTTAAACCATTTCCAGGCTTCGGGTCTTTTGGGGATTACCCCTGCAATTCCCTCTAACCCTAATTTTCGTCCTAATAATACCAACCTTTTTTCCCTCCTATTCAGCAGGGAGAGCAAGCCAGGCCCTCCCCGCTGCTGCCTTACTTGGTTAAAATCAAAGTATATTGTGCTGTGATATCCTTTGTTGGCGGCTCGGCGGTAATGGCATAAAAGCTCCCGTTGTTGTTGATCGGGCGGATCGCCGCCGGAAGGTCCATTTCAACCGCATAATCAATATCCAGGTCTACCCGGTGTTTGGCGGTCAGGCCGGAGATGGTTTTTGTTTGCTTGTACAGCTTGGTTGTGGTATCCTGGACCCAGCTTGCTTTGGCCAGCGTAATGCTGCCTGTTATGGGTAATGATTCCTCTCCCCAAACTGCCGTACCGCTGGCACTCCATTTCAGAATCTTCCCTGCGCTCCCTCCTGTGGGGATATGCTTGTTACCCGCGCTGGTTGGATGGGAATAGTTATTGGCGCTTGCCGCTATCCCGTCCAGCTTTTTCTTGTCAGCAGCAGTCATCAGGCCATTTGCCGACTGGGTAGCGGCAGAGTAAGTCGTATTCGGCGGATTCTGCCATGTTCCATCTGCACGAAGAAATTTGTTCTGTGCCCCCGCCGCTGGTGCAGGTACTAGACCAGCCTTTCCTGCGGCGGAAGCCGTTGCTGCTCCCATATTTCCATAAGTGGTATTGGGTGGGTTCTGCCAAGTGCCGTCTGCGCGAAGGAATTTGGCCTGCGCCCCTGCTGCCGGAGCCGGAACCAGTCCAGCACCACCGGCAGCAGAAGCAGTAGCCGCTTTCATATTTCCGTAAGTAGTATTGTTATCCGCACCCCAGGCGGCAGTCCCATCGGAAGACCAGCGCAGAATTTGCCCAGAGCTTCCCCCGGCGGGAATATGCTTATTCCCCGCAGCGGTGGGGTGGGTATAAACCGTATTCGGCGGGGTCTGCCAGGTCCCGTCTCCCCGGAGGTACTTCCCCTGCGCCCCTGCTGCCGGAGCTGGTACAAGGCCAGCAGCACCAGCGGCGGAAGCCGTTGCAGCCTTCATATTGCTGTGTGTATGCCCGGAAGCGGCCGCCCCCATCTGGGCCAAAGTAATATCCGCTGAACCGTCAAAAGAAGCGTTCCCAATCTTTCGGGCTGTTTTCAGCTTTATCGCCGTACCAGCATTGCCTGTAATATCGGTCTGCGCCGAATGGGTGTGGTTTTTATCCGACTTCCCCGCCAGCTTGGGGGCCAACCGGTTCCAAATACCGTCTATAATTTCCTTAATATCCTCTTTTGTCAATTTAAGAATATTGAATTCCCCCTTTCATAGCAAAGGGACTGTCCATATGGACAGCCCCCTCCTTTTGAACGATTCATGAAGGATCATCCATTCCAGTCTGTAAATAAGCCCGCAATATCCTCGCTGCTCAGCTCTTGAAGGTCTTCTTCTCTGATGTAGCCTGTCAAATCCATTGCCCAGTCGCCAACCTTTTCCAGCTTGCTGCCTACCACCATGTACTCATCATAGGTTTCCCCATTCTTTACAAGGTAGATGTACCTGTCTGCGTTTGCTGCTTCCAAGTCAATTTCTTCTTTGGTTTCTACAATTTTCCTCTGGAGATGGTCTGCCCCTGCAACTGCTTCCGCAATCGCGGTTGTCACCTGCTCTGCACTTTGTGCGGCATTGATTTTTGCCAGCAGTTCTGCTGTCAGGTCATTGGTGGAAAGACCTTTGCCCTCCTCCTGATGCACAACGCGGTTCTTCAGCTCATTGACAAGTGCCTGCATGTTTTCCTGGGTTGCGAATTTCTTTACTGCCATAGCTATGGCCTCCTTAAAATAATGTATTTTGATTTCCCCTTTTGGGGAATATCAACCTTTAAAACTGTCTTCCACCATCTGCCGGATGGATTCGTCACTGGCAATGCTTTCCTCAGACAAGCCTACAACACGCAGTCTGCCGTCTCCAGCTACTTCCAGTCCATCGCCTACCTTCACCCCTCCCAAAATATCCCGGCTTGCTGCCGGCAGGGTGTACCCGTCTCCTGCACTGTCCATTCCGGCATATTTCCCGTGGGCAAACAGGGCGTATGTCCCGGTCATATCTGCCGTTGGCTGGCTTTTCGCCCAAAACCTCAGCTTCCCATCCAATGCCTGGATGGTCGGACACAGCCCGCAAACTTCTGCTGTGGATAGGCTCTCAATGGACAATGCAGCCTCCGGGTAGTGGGTTTCCTTGCTTTCCTCAACAGCAAGGTCGTATTGGTACTTATAATCCCCTTTTGCTTCCGCAAGGCTTGTCCAGCCCTTAGATGGTATTACTAAACTGTCAATCCGGTAGGCTCCTCCAAGGCTTCCCGCGTGGGAGATGGCATCCTGAACATCCTCGGCAGTCATGAAAGACTGGGCCGGATAGGTGATTTCCACCTCTGCACCAAGGGCGATAGCAATGGTTACTGGATACCGCCGGATGTCGTTCGCCCCGTTTTTGTATGTACAAACATATTGGGGGAAATCCCCTAAAGTGGCATAATAAATCAAAACATCCTCGTCTGGTTTTTCCGGCCTTTTGGCGAACACGCCAAATTCCGAAAGCCAGAACCCCTGTTTCAAACCGCCGTTTAAATCGGAACGGTATTCTATCAAAAAGGAAACGCTTTCCCCATCTTCCGCAACTGCCGGAACCGTCGAGGTTGCCGGGGCAACCGGCTCCACCAGGTCAGTAAGGCGGGCCATTTCTTCCACACTTGAAACGTTCCCTTTTCCTACCATTACCCTGGTTAGGCTTAATGTCTGCCCTGCCAGCAAACCTGCCAAAATTTTTCTTCCTGCCGTTGTAATCATAAACTGGTATTCCATATTGTCACCTTCTTTCCAATCGGTTTTCGGTATGATATGCCCCACCCGCCTTCCAGACGCCCCGGAATACAGGTGTCAGCTCCGCCTGCTGGACAACGGTTTCTGTATATGCCCTGTTCCAGAACGGCGGACATACCGTTATTGATTCCCTGTTTTCAAAAGAATATAAAATATCTGTTTCTTCTGTCCCTGTCCGGCTGAAGCTTCCCTGGCCTGCCAAAATGGGGGCTATTTGAGCCTCCGCCGGATTCGCAGTTCCCAAAACATACAGCTGAAACAGCAGGTTGGCTGGAACCATCCGCAGCAGCAGTTCCATCACGTCATCTAGGTAAGCCTGGGCGGAAAGGTCTATTATCACCGTAAGCAGGTAGGATGCCCGCGGGATTTCCGCCGAATACTTCCCCTCCCCGCAGAGCAGCTCCAGATGTTTCCGGAGCATCCGCAGGGTAAAGGGCAGTTTTTCCCGCAGCCGCAGCAGAATCCGGTTGCGCCGTATCTCCAGGGTGTCCTCTGCCCTGGGGACGATTTTCAGCATCTTCTCCCAACGGGAAAGGCCATAATCATCCGAATCCAGGATAAACTGGTTCGTAAATACCCTGTCAGCAGACCGCCACGCCTGGTCAAAGGCCCATTGCTGCCCGTCGGCATATCCCAGCACCTCCTGTACCTCCCGAAGAATCCGGGGCAGATAATCAAGTATTTTCCTGTCCAATAATCTCCCCCCTTACTGGTATTTCATTTTCCCCCAATACCAAGTTTCTTCCCTGTCCATCAATGAGGGTGTCTTCCAGGTCAATGATTCCTGGCAGAACCAGCAGCCGCATTTCTAAAGCGCTGACCCGTACAATTAAAGAAGATTGGGAAGGCTGTTCGGCCCATGCAGATGAAAGCTCCCGAAAATATCCGTCTATTGTCTCCCCTATGGAGGGCCTCAAATCCTCAAAGGTATATCGATTTTCCAAGGTCAGGTGAAGCGTGACCGATATTTTCTTCTCCTCCACCCCGCGGACGGTTACAAAATGGCCGATGGGTGCAAGCCCCAGCCCCTCCCCATGGTTTTCTTGTGGGTCAACGGCAGTCTGCACAGATTCCAGGAGCAGGGGGGACGGCGGTTTCCAGTCTGCGCCGATAATCACCAGCCGCACCGTTCCGCCTACGGTCAAAAGGCCATCTGACGCAGCACTGGCAACGGTTTCCATCCAAGCTCTGGTCTCCGGAGGCGCAGAACGGGCGCTGTTTTCCCAGCCATCCGGCGGCAGAAAAAGGGATGGGTGTATCCCGCCATTCCAAGCGCGGAATACCTTTACACCGCCCACGCCGGGAATGGCGTTTACTTTTGCCTTGTAATCCGCAACGTTGCCCCCGAATGCCTGGGAATCCAAACTGTCCAGATACCGTTGGCGGAAAGCTTCCGTTTCTTCCTCTTCCTCGCCTGGTATCAAAATATCTGACAGGGCAGCGGTTTCCAGCCCCCGGACATATTCCACTGGGACCAGCGCCCCAGAATGCCGGTTACCAATTTCCCCGGCGGTTTCACAAATCATCTGATACTTTCCGGGGGCTTCCTGCTTTCCAGATTTGTAGTTGACGGTTTCAATGGAAAAACGAGTCCCTTCCGGCAGTTTCAATGTAACCGGCGTAAACTCCCCCAGCCGCACCGCACAGGCCGCAGGATAGGGGGACATCCCCCGTTCTGCCGCCCTTTTCATCAAATAGTATCGGGACGCGGTATCAGCAAAGGTTTCCCGCAGGACAGCATCTAAATAAATATACAGATTTTGCAGTTCTGCCGCTGCTGGCGCAGAACCATACCAAGCCATGGAGCCCTCGCGGGTATCCAAGTTCCCGTTTCGCTCCAAAGCCTTTTCCAACATCCCCTCCAGCAGCGCCTCATAGGTCATTGTTTCAAACACCGATTTCCACCTCCTTTTCCACCTTCACATCCCCAAAAACGGTATGGACAACAAAGGATGTAAACACCTTCCCCCTTTTGGTCTCAAAGGAGAAATCCGTCACATCCTTTATTCGGTCGTCCTGGGTCAATGCTTCTGTAATCCGGCGCTTCAACTCCGGCAAAACATAAGGGATAGGCTTGCCGAACAATTCCCGCAGCTCTATCCCGAAATCATTACTGTGTATCAGATACTCGTACCGCTCCACACTGAGGATGGTATATACCGTCTGCTTCACCGCCTCCAGTCCGTCGGTGTTCCCGGTTATCCGTTCCCTCTCAATGTCCCAGTACAGCGTTCCCGACGGCCTTCTCTCCTGGGAAAATTCCTCCCCCAGCAATCCATCTGTCTTTGGCAGCATTCGCCCCTTCCTTTCTATAAACGGTCTATTACCAGGTATTTCTGTCCACCCTGGACCCGCAGAAGCACCACTTCTTCCCCTGCCTTCAGCCTGTTATGCACCAGGAATACTTTCTTTCCCCGGTATGGGTGTTGGTGGCCGTCTGTTTCCTCAGTAAAATGCTCCACGGACATTTCCACAGGATAATCCTTTACATTACGGCAAAGGATGATCTGCTTTTCTCCCAGGGCCAATTTCTGCTCCACCTGGATTTTCAGGGGATCGGCAGAAATAACCGTCCCAAACAGCACCTCTGTTGGTTTTCCTGCTTTTACTGCGTCCATTGCCGCCTGTTTGACAGCTTCCAGCGCATTAGGCAATAAAATCCCCTCCTACCAGGGTTACATCCATCAGGTGTTGGTTGTCGCTGAACTTATGCTTCACCTTCTCCGCCACCAGGTACCGGTTGACGGTCATATCCCCCAGGGAAAGATAGAGCCCTACTGCCGACCCTGCCCGGACAGCGGAATCCCCCAGTACATCTTTTAAATCCAGGGTTCGGGTCTCCCGGTTATAAAGGTTCAGCAGGGCATCCGCCTTGGCCTGTGCCCCAGTGGGGCTTTTCAGTGATTCAAAATATTGCAGCACACCCCACCGGTTGATACTCTCCCCGCTCTGGGCAATATATACATCCCGCTTTCCGGTCTTTTCATTGTCATAGGCCAGCTTTATTTTGTCATAGGTCTGACGGTCTATGGAGATGGAATAGGAGAAATCCCTTGCCCCATTTTCATCAATCAAAAGTTGGGATTTCAGGTTTTCCATGTTGCGCAGGCAAAGTTTTCCCACATCGTCATACAGGACATACAATTTTCCTGTGGCGGTCAAGGTTTCATCCAAGGCATTCTGGATCATGTCAAACAGGGTTTGGTTTTCCTCCACCCGGCTTTCGATGGTATAACCGGTATCTTCCACTGTCCCCAGGTTCAACCGGAAATCTTCCGCCAGCATCCGAAGGAGCTGGGAGGCGGTCTTGCCCTCGTAAACCACTGTGTCCTTATTTTTCAGATAACGGAGCTGGTCATAGGCGGTCACTTTTACTATGGGGGATTTGCCCCGCTCCCGTGTGAAGATATACCCGAAAAACAGGGGTTTCCCGTCCACCGAAAGCTGTACCGCGTTCCCCTCCCGGATGTCCAGGGCAGAGTCCCAGACCGCCGAAAATGTCAATTTCCCCGGCGTGCCCTTGCGGGAAAGCTCCCAGACAATCCCCTCTTCCACAGAGGGATAAAGCAGTCTCCCGTTATTTTCCACTAAAAGTTCTACCTCCAGGGAAATCCCCTCCTCTCACCGTTCCGGCAGTTTTAGTTCCTGCCCCACATAAATCAGGTTGGGATTCTGCACAATGTCCCGGTTCAGCTCATAGATTTCATTGTACCGTCTCCCGTCTCCCAGGTATTGTTTCGCCAGGTTCCACAGGCAGTCCCCCGCCTTTACGGTATGGGCGGAATAGCTGGGCGGGGTTCCCTCTTCCCGTTTGGCGGCAGAAATACGGATGCTTTTGGCTTTTTTCACTGGCTGGACGGTCCTTGTCCCATAGCTTTGATACCGTTTCAGTGAAATAGAGGCTTCCACATCCATTCCCAATTCCTGGGCGTCTTCCTTGACCTGGTACTCCTCCAAAGAAACAAGGAGGTTGGTATCGAACAGCAGCATCCCCTGGGGAGTGACCCGGCTCACCAGGAACCGGAAGGGCCGTTTTCCGGTTTTCAGCCGTTCCAGCAGAGATAGGTAATAAGATACCTGGCTCTCATTTCTGGCGAAAGGATAGCTTGCCTGGGGGAAAAGCGCGTCAAACTGAATTTCTGTTAAACCGGGGGCCTTTAAAAAATTAACCTCCCCTTCATGGATCAGGGAGATTGTCTCGTTCTGGTTTTTCACCCGCAGCTTTAACGAAGGCGGAGTGACGGGCAGCTCCACCCCGTCCAGATAGAAATGATATGCCATTATTCATGCACCCCTTCCCCGGAAACCGCCATCTGCTCCGCCAGTCCTGTCCCAAACAGATCCATAACCCCGTCTAAATCCATCTGGGAGGAAATGTGGTTTTCATTGTTCTGGTGAATCGTCACCTGGGCGGTAGTATACCGGTTGATGGCCTCCCGCTCGGCAATGTCCCGCATATAGGCCAGGTTTTCCTCTGCAATATCCATTTCGTCCGCCATGGCGGCAGTATTATAAGCGGTATCTCCTACTCCGGCATAGATGCCGTCCAGGTTCCCGCCCAGATTGAAGGCGTCCATTCCGTCCAGGGAAAATACACCCTTTATCTTGTCGTCAATCCCCTGGCCAAAGGCATAGCCGGCCCTGGCTGCCTGTTCCAGGTCCATATAATCCATCTGTTTGACATACTCCACCCAGCCGGATTTATCCTTGACCTTTTGCTGCGCTTCTTCCAGGCCCTTATGAAATCCGTCCAAACCGCTTGTAATCTCTACGGTTACGCCGGGAATTTTGTTGAGGAGGCTTTCAATGGCCTGGGCCATATTCAGAATATATCCAATCACGGTCAAACACATATCATAAAACAGTACCTTCACCGCCGCCACGGGGTCATTGAACACATTGCCGAAAAAGTTGACAAAGGAGGCGAAAAGCCGCTGCATGGGAATGACGGTGTGATTGGCAATATGGGCGAAAAGGGTTGAAAACACCCCTGCAACAATCCCTGTTGCCGAAACACTGGTTCCGGCAAAATGATTAACAGCCCCCACCGCCATATAGATGATGGCAATCACCGCCACAATCGCCAGCACAATCCAGGTCAGTGGGCAGGCCAGCAGTGCGGCGTTCAGCCCCACCTGGGCGCCTGTCGCCGCATTTGTCGCCGCTGCTTCTGCCAATGTAGCACCGGCTTTAAAAGCAGACCGGGCGGCACTGACTGCCTGCAAACCGTTTGTAATTCCCTGTACGATATTATAAAGAAGCAACACTGTTTTCATAATCCCGAAAGTTGCAGCCACCCATAAAACCGTGGTAGCAATCCCCTGCCAATGGTCCACCACAAACGCTGCTCCTTTCTCCAGCCAACCTATTACCATAAGGGCGGTATTGCCCAAAGTGATAAAGGCAGAGCGAGCGATATAGATACCGTTCTCCATTGTGTCGCTGTTGGCCAGTTCGCTGATTTTGTCAAACACAGGGCGGAATGCCGTCAAAGCATCATTACTGACCTGTGTCCAAATCTGACTCCAGGTCATGGGCATTGATTCAAAGGCCGCGTTGATGTCCTCTGACGCTGTAAACATCGCGTTTTTTACAATATCTGCGGTGATCTTTCCTTCAGAAGCCAGCCCCCGTATTTCTCCAATAGATACCTCCATATAGTCCGCTATATTTCGTATCAATCCGGGAGCCTGCTCAAAGATGGAATTCAGTTCATCTCCGCGCAGGACGCCGGAACCCATCGCCTGGGTCAGTTGGAGCATGGCCGCAGACTGTTCCTGGGCGGTTGCCCCACTCAAAACAAACTGCTTGTTTACCGCTTCCGAAAAGGCGATGATCTGATCGATATCCCCTCCGAATGCGTCTCCCGCATTTGAGGCCAACTTTGCCACAGAATCCGCCACATCAAAATAGAAAGACCTCGACCTCTGGGCAGAGCCCATGATCTTCCGATTCAACTCTTCCAGGCTTCCCCCATCGTCTAGGATCAGGTTCAGCCGGGCATTAAGCCCGCTCATGCGGTCGGAAACACCTATCGCGTTTTGGGCAAGGTGAATTCCCCCAACGGCCAACGCAGCCAGCTTTGCCTTGGAGATCAGCCTGTCTGCTGCCCCTGCGCCATTTCCAAACGACTGTTTAAGCTTCTGCGCTTGGCCGTTCACCTGGTTCAGGCTGTTTTCCACCGCGTCAATCTCCACTGCAAATCTTGACATTTCCTCACGGGCCGTCTGGATCGCCACTGTATCAATTGCCTTAGAGGTCGCCCCCTGGAGACTTTCAAAGGTGTTTAAAACCACATTCATGGTGGTGGCCATGTGCTTCAGGGGACTGGTAACACCATCGTATAGGGCGATGGACGCCCGTAGGGTTGCCATCCGTAACCCCCTCCTTTCCGATTATTTTTTCCGAACCTTCGATTTTTTCCGTTCCCGCTTCTCTTTCTCTGCCCGTATTTCAACAGCGGCGGCGACAAAGGCCCGCTCGTTCCGGGGCAGGGCGAAAAATTCATGGGGCTTCCAGTGAAATTCGTGGAGGCAATAGTAGGCGATGTTCGCCTCTCCATCACCTCCCTCGATCAGTTTTTTGCTTCTTCCTGCAAATCTCCAAAGGATGTATCAAAGCCACATACCTCCTGAACTTTGGCAGCATAGGACGCATATTCCCCAGGGGTCAGCATGGTTTTCAGAAGTGCTTCCGCCCCCATCACGTGGTAGCTGTCCTGCAATGCCTTGTCATTGAGATTGGGGTATACGGTGCAGGCCGCCGCCAGTTTGCCTACATAGGCGTTATAGTCGGTCTCCTGAGTATACTGGTTCTTTTTACCCGGCACCTGTACCCGGCGGGTACAGCTTTTTCTTAAATCCTCATCCTCCGTGGAGGAGATGCACTTAATCTCCCACTCCACCGGCTTTCCGTTCTCCACAAAGCGGGGCGATGCCGCAAACCGGACGTTCTCCACCGCCAGGGCGTTCTCCGCCAAAAATGCCGATAAGTTCATAGGTTATATTCCTCCTTCTGTCACATCATACCCTTGAGCATCTCAAAGGTCTCCGGCATCTCAAAATCCTCAAAGGTAAAATCCATATCTTCATCCAAATAATCCGCGTCCGCGTCAAACTTAGCGAGAATTCCCCCGTCGATATTGCAGTCCTTGAGAATTACGGTCTGCCGTCCCACGCTGGAGGTAGGATCTTCATTGGTCACCTGGATATCGAAGTAAATATCCTCCCCGGTATCCTTGTACCGCTTCATCAGCTGCCGGAAGATGGAGGTATTGAAGTGGAAGGTGGCGCTTCCCGTCCCCTTCCAGCCGGTGGCCTTGTTGCCCTTGCCGGTCTTGCCCAGGATGGGCACCTCCACCTTGGTCTTTTCCAGCTTAGCCTCCAGGTCGATGGCCTGCATAAAGTTATACCGGTTGTCCCCGATGGTGACAAAGCACTCGGCCAAAGAACCGGAGATCGCGTCCTTTGCGTGCATAATTGTTTTTTCCATTAAAACATCACCTCTCTTACTGGACAATCACTGTCATATAAAGCTGCGCCATGGCATTAACGGGCGTTACCCGGTCTGTCACCAGCACCGCCTTTTTGGTCTCCCCTTGCTCCACTGTAACCTGCTCTGGGTCGAAGTTCTCAATGGCCTGAATCCGCTCCAGCTCCTGGTGGTGCTTTCCAATGTCGTTCCACAGGCTGATTCTCCCCGCCGCGTTGTTGGGCACCTTCCCCAGGTACCGGGTGTTAAAGAGGATGGCGATGTCGTTGCCGATCTGGTCCAGTACCCGCATGGTCTGGTTGGAGGAGAAATCCTTGTTCTTCTCGGTGGTAAAGCTGGTAAAGGTGTTGATGTCCTCCAGCACCCGGATATCGTCCCCCACCTTGTGGAACATAAATTTCCCCTGCTTCAGCCCTTCCTCCAGCTGGAGCTGGGTGTACCCCTCCTCCAGGTTAAATCCTCCTGTGTATGCCTGATTGGTCAGGCTCCGGTTGACGGCGCAGCCCGCCTCTGCCCCGGTCACCCACCAGACGGCGGCGGGACTATCGGAGCTTCCCTTCAGCCCGTTTTCCACGCTGATAATCCCTTCAAAGTCCGGCTTCAGGTACCGGAACAGGACGCACTGGAACTTGATGCCGCAGTCCTCCCGCATCCGTTTGGTAAACTGAGCGAACAGCCCCTTCACCCCGTCATCTCCGCTGGGACATCCCAGGGTGTGGAAGGAGTAGGGCTCCACCCGGTCAAGGAAAGTCTGCCAGTCCCCTTGTTCTGTCCCCGGATCGGTTCCCCCGGTTAATGGGGTCCCTGCCGTCAGAACCAGGGTTCCGGTTTTGGCAAAGAACAGATAGTCGTTATCCTGTAGCTCCTCCCAGACAGAAATCCCTGTCTGAAGATCCACCCGCTGTCCCTCCAGCCAGGTGGCCACATCGTATAGGGGCGCGTCCGCCTCGCTTTTTCGGTTCTCGGAAATGACAATTTTCAGGTCGTTCCCCCTGTTGCCGGGATATCTGGCCTCCGCCAGGTCATTTTTGGCGGTCTTTCCCCCCTGCCCCAGCCGGTACAGATGGGCCATGCGGATATTCTGGAACAGGTCCCTCAGCCCGGTCATCTTCTCATGGGTATAGGGGTATCCGAACAGTTTGACGCTGTCCTTCCGAAAGTCCTGGGCGGTCACAGTAAAGACCTCCCCCTCTGGTCCCCAGTCCCATTCCAGGGGCATGGCCGCAATGCCCCGCTCGGAGAGGGCTGCGGTGGCCCGCGCCGCGGAGACAAGGTTGATATAACTGCCTGGTAAAACCTTATTTTGGCTCAGCCAGGTTCCCCCGCCTAACGCCATGGTTCATCATCCTTTCTCATCATCTGTTTTGAAGTCCATTTTGACTGTTTCCATATAGATTTCCTCACTGTCACGCCACAGGTAAAAACGATAGGTCACAAAAAAGCAGAGCACCCCGTCCTCAATCCGGTGGCGCATCTCCAGCCCCCGCAGCGTCCCGCCGTTCCAGGGCGGCCCCTCCGGCAGGGCCAGCAGCTCCAGCAGGTCATAGAGCTTTTCCGCCCGCAGGGTCAGCTCCCGGTTATCCCCATCCTCAGCCGGGAAGCATAAAATTTCAAAGGGAACCTGCTGGAAATATCTCTGTCCCCTCCGCTGCTTTCGGAAGGTTTCCGACGTCTGGAGAAAAAAGCTGGGCTGTTCAAAGCCTTGGGCCACCTGGTTCTGGTATACCGGCAAGCCGAAGGCATCGTCCAAGGTTCTGGCGACAGCCTCAATCAGGGTTTGGAGCACTTTATTTTTCATCCTTTAAGACCTCCTCCAGCCACTGGCCTATTCTGGCCTCTATCAGCTTAGGGGCTTGGGCCTCCAGCTCCGCCTCTGAAATCGTCAGCATATTCTGGCCGGGGACAAAGGACCTTGTTAGTCTCTTCCCCAGCGCCGGAACATACCGGCCCGGCGTCTGCCTGTGGCCGTACTCCACATACGGGGCATACCCCACCGGGTTTTCGATGGTAATCTGATACTCGTTCCCGGACTTGGAGATTGCCAAACCGTTGATATACTCCTTCTGCTGCTCTGCGCTGACGGTAGAGCCTTTCCCGCTCCTGGCCTCTCCCTCGGTTTTGGAGACCCAGCCCCGCCGCAGGGTCCCGCCCACATAACCGGACCACGCTGCCGCCTGGGCGGTGAGAAAGGACTTGGTTTTCCCACTGGCTCCCACCACTTGTATGGTTTTGGGGCCTTCTATTTCCGGTTTTACTCCTACCGGCGTTCGCTTAGTCACCTTTGCCAGCAGCCGGGCGGCCAGCTCCCTGGAAAGGGTTCTGATAAACTCATCCGACTGAACGCTGGCCCGCTCTAATTTCTCCTGAAACTGCTCCAGCTCCTTAAAGTCGCACTTTCCCCACCTTGCCACAGTGTCACGCCCTTTCCTTCACCGGTTCCATCAGAATTTCCTGGTGGAGGGAGAAAATCCCCGCCTCCCCGCTGCGCCGGAATTGGAATTGCCTTCCCTCCCGGAACACCTCAATCCGGGACCCCGCCGGAATTTCATATTCCTTGCTGAGGAACAGCTTCACCGCCTGGGATACTTGGGCGATATCCCCCTCTCCGGCAGCTGGCAGAGTTTGAAAAGACAGCTTGCAGGGGACACCTTCATAAAGGGCCCGCTCCCGGAATGCTGTCAAGCTGTCCTGAACAACACTCTCCCTGACATACACGGTGCAGCTGTCCCTCCACAGCCGTTCCATGGACTTTTTCTGTCCTTTTACCATACCAGCCTCCTGTATCTCCCGAACTGATCCTTTCCCGCCTCGGTTAAGGACAGGATCAGCTTCTCCAGCCTTCTCTCCAGGGAAAGCTCTGTATCCACCGCGAAAACAATGTTGGTGTCTCCCTCCTGTATCTGTTTTGCGGGAGCTTCCAGGTCCAGCCCTTCCAGTTTCAACTGCCCCATATCCCTTTTCAGCTGGAGGTACTGCCCCGCTGTCCGGTACACCAGGCACCAGGACAGCCCTTCCGGCACCTCATCCAGGTTGGTGGCGTTGCAGATGTACTCCCTGACCTGGGCTGCGATGTATTCCATCAGAGGGTCGTTTTCCACCGTTTCCACACCTAAGCTGTTTAAAAAGGAACGTATTTTCTCTTCATTCACTTTTTAGCCGCCGCCTTTGCCTGCTGCTCTGTCCCTTGCTCCGGGTCTGTCACCACAGGAGGAACCGCCTGGGAAGCCTTTCCGGTTTTCAGTCCGGTGATTACCCCGTGGAGGAAGGCAGGGCCGTGGGCCAGGCCGATCTGCCCGTAGAGCTGCACCCGCTCGGAAGCGCCGGTCTTGGCCAGGGGCTCCTCAAAGAGCACGCCCTTTCCGGGAACCGCCTGGAACACAGGCGCACAGTGGGCCACATCCGCAATGATTATGGTATCCTCTGGAACAAACCGGTCCCACACAATCCCCATCTTAAAGAAGTCCGTCTCCAGCTCGGTAATGCTCATACCGCCCACGCTGCGGCTGGCAGGGGTGTTGTAGCTGAGCTGCTTTTCATACAGGCTGGTAATCGCCTGTTTCTGGTACGCACCGCAGAGCAGCACCATATTGTCAAAGTAAGCGCCGTTATTGGCCATCTCCAGGTAGAGGGCCTTCAGCAGATCCACAGAAACCGCCGCGTCCTCTCCCTGGATGTGAGAGACGGTTTTCGCCAGCTCGATCAGGCCGCGGGTCTTGTTTGCCACATTAGAGGCCGTAGATCTAGCATAGCTGCCCTGAATAAAGGAAAACTCCACATCGCGGGCGATCTTCTTCAGCTTCTGCTGAATCTGCCAGTCCCGCTCAGTGGCCGGGTTTGGATTCTGTCCGGCGGTATTCAGGCCGCTCATTCGCCCGGTGTTGGACATCTTGGCGTAGGTCAGCTCCACCGTTTCCTGGTGAATCTGCACCACGTTACTCTCCTGGCTTCTGGTAGTCAGGGAGGATTCCGGGGCTGTGACTGATGCCTGCTCGGAGATTTCCGGCTGGGCCGCCTCCGGGTAGTCGTACAGAACGGCGGTGGGGAATTCAAAATTTTCGGTCTGCCGTCCTCCACTCAATCCGCCTATCATGGAGAGAAAAGGCGTTTGAGATTTGTCTGCTGCGAACAGCTCCCCTGCGTAGTTGGGCAGATTCCATACCGTTCCGATTCCGGTTACTTGTGGCATTATTCAACCATCCTTTCAGTTCATAAAAATGCCCTGTCCAGCCGCTTCCCTTTTAATGTGGATGGCTGTCAGGGTGTCATTATTCTTATAGGCTTCTGCAAGCTGTGCGGCGTACTGGGACTGTTTGGGGTTTTCGGGGGTACCGCCTCCTCCGCCTGCCGGAGTCACCCCAGATAGCTTTGGCACTGTTTCGCCTTGGGAGAACAGAAAAGCCGTATTCTCCTCCTTTTGGAGCTTCCCGATTTCCTCCGCCAGCCCGGCGACGCTCCCGTCCTCCCCCAGCTGGGCCTTTTCCAGGAATCCCGCCAGCAGCGGTGTCACGGTGGCCGGGTTGATGGCCTTCGCTTCTGCCAGAGCTTTGCTTACTGCGTTCTCCAGCCTCAGCTGCCGCAGCTGAGCCGCGTGGACCCTGTCCTTCTGCTGGTTTTCCGCCTGGAGCTCGGTGATTTTTTGGGTCAGGACGGCGGTATCGCCAGTCTCTTTTTTTAGGGCTTCCAGCTGCCTGTCCCGCTCCTTCAGGGAGGCTTTTGTTGCTGTAAGCTCGCTTTGGACAGTGGAAACTTCCGCTTTGGTTGTGTATCCTTTGCCGATTTCCTCTGTTACTTTTGCGTCGATTTCTGGGGTGTACTGTTCCCCCAGGATGGTTTTTAACCATTCAAGCATTCTTTTTCTTCCTTTCTTTTTCCTTTTGGGCATAAGAAAAGCACCGTGGTTTTTACACGATGCTTTTTCTCTTAGCTTAGTGGTCAAGTATACGATAACGGCGGGACACGATATGATACGGCTTGTCGCTTTCCAGCGCTTTCCTCAGTGTTTCCTTATACACCTCAGCTGCGCATTTATCTCCTCTACGCTGGAAGTCTGCATAGTTGAATGCTATAAATCGTTCTCCAAATTTTTCTTCGTACTGGTCAAGCATACCTTGTACTTCTTTACTTCGGATAATTGGTGAATCAATCGGGGCTACTACCATAATAAATCCTCCTATCATTTTAAATCATTTTCTGATATATATCTATCAACCTTGGAAAATAATGTTCTAAAAAGGATATTTTTTCATTATCTTCAAAAGCATGGAGCGAAAAAATGTTTGCGAATATTTCTTTTTGCTGACTTCTAGGGTTCTCCCAGTACTTTTTTTCATGATAAAACGGAAAACGTACTTCATCCTTACAAATGGCACTTAGGATATCTGAAAGATACCCTTCTTTGTCATAATCATGACAAAAACTAACAAATTCTTTTTCATGGGTTAAAACCATATCCTTTCCTTCTTGAATCACCCTAAAAAAATCTTCCATTTCTTCTGAACTCACAAAGAAACTATCAATCCTGTGTCCCAGCTCATGGGTAGCTACAACGCGGAAGTCATAATCATAAAAGCTAGGGTTAGATGGATTATACAAGAACAAATCCTTCTTGCCTTTATATTTCTTAACATATCCAAATACAAAATCCGAGTTATCACTCTCATCCAAGTTGTCAATCTCCTCATAAGTCACCGCATCCAACGCCTGTTCCAAATACATTCTATACTCATCTGGCACAGTTTGCAAGAACTTTCTGTAATCTTCTTTTGCCGTCTCCAGATCAAAGCTGCCATCCTTCCGGCGGTAGTTCTTCATGGGCTGAAAGGCTTTCAACAGACCATCTTTCTCTTCCTCCACAACCCCCTTTTTCCACTCCTCATAGGTCATATTGGAAGGAACATAGTAGGTCTTCCCATCCTCACCCCTGGCGGCCCGCTCCCCTCCCAAATCCTCAAAATAGGGACAGGTACACCCCCTGCACCAGGGATGGAAGGGCGGCGTGGTCTCTCCCGGCCGGTCGTCCTCCAGGGAAATCACCTTCCCGTCCATCCCCTGGCATATCCCGCAGGTGTGCTGGTCCAGGGTCTCCACGATCTCGATCTTCTCCACGCCCAAATCCTTGTAACAGTCTCTTTGGGACACCTCGTGGAAATAGGCATTCTCGGTCATAACCAGACGGGAGGCTTTGGCGCGGGATACTCCGAACTGCTTTGCGATATCCTTCATGGCCTCCCTGGGCGTCTCCCCCCGGATGCACCCCTGTACCAGGTGATGGTTCAGGCTGGCAATCAACCCCTGCTTATCCCGCCAGCACCGGTCCCGGAAGGTCAGGCCGTCGGTGGTCCAGGGGGCGTACAGTACCTTTTCCAGCTTCCCGCTGTCTATCCCCGAAAGGTCCCAACCAATCTCCAAGCCCTTTTGCAGCTCAAAAGCGGCGTGATAATACCCCTCCCGGTAAGTCTCCCGCAGAATCCTGTCCAGGCCGTCCAGCTGGTTTTGGTAGAGAAGCTCCGCCTGCTGCTGCATTTGTAGCTGCATCGCTTCCAGCCGGGTGATGTGCGCCCTGGCAGAGGCGTTTTCCAGCTCTTTCACCCACCGCCCGTCCAGCTCGTTCTCCTTCGCCGCCTTGATGTACTCCTCCACGGTCCAGCGCAGCTCCTGCATCTCCCTGTGGGTCAGTCGCTTTTTCGCCTCTATCAGGGAAATCCCGTTGTTGTCCGCGAACCGCTGGTACCACACCGCCAGCCGCTCCTGCACCGTCTGGGAGGTTTTATAAAAAGCCTCCTCCATCCTCCGATTGTAGTCCTCTCCCCGTTTGCGGGCGGCCTTTTCCAGCATCCGGGACCGCATTCTCCAGTAGTCACGGCTTTTCATCGTTTTTTACATTCTCCCTGAACTGGGACGGAAAGGCTCCTTCATAGTTTTCCAACGCCTGGGACTCCTCCTTTTCCAGCCGCCTCAGCTCCTCCTCCACATTCTCCACCCAGGGATGCTGCCCCACAATGGTCTCCCTGGAAAGAATCCCCTGGGAGTCCCGGCACCCCTGAATGGCCTCGGCCTCATTGACCAGCACATCCCGGTTAAAGAGAAAGCGGATATCCTCTCCGCTGTAATCTACCCCGGTCCGGTTCTGCAAATGCCGGTCAACAAACCACCGCAGCTCCCGCAGCGCCCCCTGGAACTGGACCTCCATCTCGTTGGCATCCAAGTCAATATCCGCATACATAGACTGAATGTTCATCTGATTGGGGTTTCCGGACATCCTCTCGTCTTTGGCGTCAAAGCCCCGGCCGTTTTCGACCAGGGCCTTTTTCAGCAGTTCCATCTGCTGCCGGTAGTTTTCGATATTCACTTCCACATTCAGGGCTTCCAGCCCACCATCCGCCCGGACCTTCACAACCCCGAATTCCGAAAGGTTCCTCCGGAATTCCTCCACGTCCTGGCCGTCGTACTCCCGCAGGATTAAGATGGTGTTCCGCTTGTCCTCCTGCATGTTGTTGGCCAGGTCAGAATGGCACAGGTTCAGCGCTTCCTGAAGACTCTTGACCCGCCGCAGCAGCGGAATCTCCTGGGCATTGTACCGGAAGGGAATCAGGGGGATTCTCTCCCAGTTGTAACCCTGGGCTTTGCCGTCCTCCCTGGCCACGGTGAAATAGGGGCTATACTCTCCCAGCTCCATATCCGGCCGCAGGACGAACCCATCCCGGATATAGCGGTATAAGCCGTCCCCCTGGTACAGCTCCACCCGTTCCACAAGCTTTTTATGATACCCTTCCCACACTTCCTGGCAGTAGTACCGCAGGGCACAGTCCAGAACGGTATGTTCATCATCCGCCCAGAAGGGGAGAATCTCAAAGGGCGGGAACCGTTTCAGGCAAAACGCTCCCTTTTCGTCGTAGTAGGGGTACAGCCAGCCTATTGCCCCGCTGAGGGCGTCCTTCCCCAGCTTGTGGAGCGTCTGGGAAAAATTGTCCCCCAACATATCCTGAAAACGGGTGATATACCCCTTGTTCCTCCCATCAATCGTCAGGGGCTTCCCCAAAAGGTAGTTGGTTTTCTGGTCCACCAGCCTGGCATACTGGTTGTCCACCAGGCGGTTGTTGGGCAGGTTTTTCACCGGCTGGAGGCTGCCGTCCGGCCCGATCACCTGCCGCTCCCGCTCCAGGATGTCCTGATACCCCCGGTAGTAGCGGTCCCCCAGAAGCTGCTCTTCCCGCACAGGGGATTTCAGCCAATCGTTCAGCTCCAGGGCAAAAAACTGCAGGCCGGTCAAGCCCTGGCCGCCCTGCTTTATGATTCGATTGATTTTTTCCGTCTCTGCATAAGGCGACGGCAATAATACGCCCATTTCTTTCACCCTTTCTTAATGAAAACTAAACCTCGGCCCAGTAATATCCTCCTCGCAGGCATACCGCATAGCGTCTATATGGTGGTTGTTCCGGTCTGGGAATCCCGCCTTGAAGTTCCCCTCCTTGTCCCGGTCCAGCTCGTACTCCCGGAACTCTCTGGCTGTTTCCGGGCATCTGGACGGGTCAATAACAATTTCCTCCAGGTCTTGCAGCCATTTAATCCCGTATTCCACACTGTCAGGACCTTTCTTTGCCCCATACACCCGCAAACCATACCCCCGGACCTCATCAATGGACTTTGGCTCCGCGCTGTCGCAAATAATCCGCCCATTTCCCGCCTCAGCGGATATTAGGCGGGCAGCTTCCCGGTTGGATAGCCGCAGCTTATGGATTTCAAAGAAGATATACAGCCTTCTCCGGGTCTTGTCGTAGTGAGCAGTATTGTAAGCAAAGGGGTCTGCCGCATATCCCCAGTCCATCCCCCGGCGAAGATGGTCAAACCTCTTGATTTCCTCCTCGGAGATGCCCCGCAGGGTGATATTGGTAAATACCTCGCCGCCGGTCCCCGTCACCTCTCCCAGGTATTCATGGCGGTATGCCTCCGGTCTGGTCTCCTTGGCGTATTCCGCTTCTGCTAAAAAGGTATCTCCAAGCCACTCTCTGGGAACTGTCAGATAAGTGGAATGATGTACAAGGGTATCATCTCTTTTAATTTCTACATACCGGTTTACCCAATTTCCCGCAGATTGTGGCGGATTGAAGCTGTAAAACACTGCAAAGTCTTTGCCTCCCCGCAGGACAGACTGGTTCACCGAATGGATTTTGGCCTCCCCTTCAAACTCATTGACTTCTTCATACCAGACATATTTGAGGTATCCTCTCCCTACCTTGACGGATTTCAGCTTTGTGGGATCATCCACACCCCGAAACAGGATTTTCTGCCCAGTGGGAATATAAGTTAGTTGCATGGGGGAAAGACCTGTCTGCCACAAATGGGATACTCCCAGGGCGTTTATTGCCCAGCAAAGCTGTTCATATACAGATTCCCGGATAGTTATACCATACCGCCTCAATATAATGGCGTTAGTAAATTTTCTCTTTTTTGCATCCCTCATAATGGAAAGAACAATCTCGCTGCTGATGAAGGATGATTTTGTTGAACCGCGCCCGCCTTTCAGCCAGTAATGGGTGTGCAGCCCCTGTTTAATATCCTTATGAATCTCAGCAAAAGAAGGAGCGATTACCTGGGAAAGCTTAACCATTATTTTCACCGCCTTCCAGGTCATCTAATATCTGGACAAGAGCCGGACTGCTCAACTCTGTCCTGTCTGTCAAAAGCCCATACCGTTTGGCGAGAAGTTCTGCTGCTTTGATTTTATCTTTGACCCCTACCGGCTTTTCGATCAGCTCCTGAACCCCTTCCCCCACAAAAATGGGAACCGTCTCCCTTTCCCCTCCCCGCATCACTGAGGTGAGGTATTCCACTACCTCTTGGGCGTCAGCGGTATTTTCTGTACGGATGCGATCCATCTCTGCTTCAACCGCCTGCCTGACCTCATCATTCTTCAACAGACGCTGCCCGATGGAGTAGGCAGACTTTTCGCTGTACCCCGCCCGGACTGCCGCCTGGGTGGCATTGCAGTCTTTCAGGTATTCGCTTATAAATCTCTGTTGTTTCGTTGTGATTTGTGCCATTTGACGGCCTCCTTTCCGGGCTTTGGGTGTAGAAAAGGCCGTATGGGATTCATACAGCCTTAACGGTTTTTAGCAATTTCAAAATAATCTGGGTCAATCTCAAAACCTATAAAGTTTCTTCCGGTGTTCTTTGCTGCAGCTTTTGTTGTCCCGCTGCCCATGCAGCTGTCCAAGACTGTTTCCCCTGGGTTGGTATAAGTGCGGATAAAGTATTCCATAAGGGCGACAGGTTTCTGGGTTGGGTGTAATCCCCGCTCACAGTTAAATTCCAGCAGGTTCCTGGGGTAGTTGGTAAACTCCGTTATGCCGGGTTTTCCCCGCATAGTATATACCCCGCTCTTTTTCTTTTCCTTTGTATAAACCGGCTTTTCCAGCCGTACAAGCCCCTGGGGATTGTAGGTTGGTTTCTTTTTATAGAATACCGCTATATCCTCTATTGTCCGCATGGGCTGGACCTTGGCAAAGGGAAAACCGGTTGGCTGGTTTTTCTTCCAGTACCAGCAGTAGCGGAAATGTTTCCGCTGGCTTTGAACCAATGTTGTAGTAAAGGGCTGGCAGCAGGTCAGGACCGCCGCGCCGTTTGGCTTGAGAACCCGCCAGTATTGCTCCCACAGTTTATCCAAAGGAAGCAGGGAATCCCACCAGCAGTCAGTCACCCCATATGGCAGGTCGGTCAGAACAAGGTCAATACTCCCATCTGGGATAACTGACATTCCTGCAATGCAGTCAGTATTATAAAGCTGTTCCATCTTTCGCGCTCCTTTCATGGCTGAACGTTGCGCGAAACCCTTGTCAGGAAAATAAAAAAGTCCGCGGAACTTTTCCGCAGACTTTGATGGTACTATTTTAGCATATCCATATAGGAAATCAATAGGATATCATAGGACATTCATATGACATGGTAGGACATTTATAGGACATCATAGGACAACTTTTTAAAAGCCTGCTTTTTTATCCTTTGGATTGCACGGTAACTATACCCCACCTTTTGGGACACATTATCCCAGCTTAATCCAGCTATATACCTTTTTGTCAAAACCTCCCGTTCCAGCGGATCGGAAAGATTGCTTAAAACCTTCGCCGCTGCTGCCACTGCCTGGGAGTATTTTTCTTTCATCCATTCCAGTTCTTCCTTTTCATCTGCGATTTGCCCCGCCATCTTCCCCACCCGATCCGACGGTGAACCGCTTCCGCCAATTCCATCTCCTGCAGGGGACAGGTATCGCGCTGCTGCTTCCAGGCTGGCGATTTTCTCCCGCTGGCAGTGAAGCTCCCGGCGGAGGGCGTCCAGGTAGGTTAGAGTTTCTATTGGGTTCATGCGTATCTGTCCCCTTTCTTTTATCTGATAGAAGTTACTTTATTTCTTTTTATTAGATATTTGTTTTATTTTGTTTTGCTGTCAAGCGGCAAGCGTGCCTTCAAGTCATTACCTCCCTATTCTCCCTTAATCTATCTTTAATTTCATCTGGCATCAGTCCGGTATCCTCATAGTCGGCGAGACGGTCAACGGCAAGACGGAACCGCTTCATCAAATCTAACCGTGCTGCATCTTCACTTTGGTACGTGTCAGCCATTTCCAGTACTGCTCCCTCTGCTGTCCTTTCTGTTAATCGTTTCATTTTTGTACCTCCTGTTACATCAGTCATTTTTTGATACCTCTGCTTTCTCAAATTCAATTACCCACACCCACGGATTGGCACTCCATCCATAGTGGGAAAGGTCGGATTTTTTTATAGTGTTATCCCAACATTCGGAAAAGTGTTTTGTAGCGCTTGCACCTGTCCCAAAATTAAGGTCTATGTCATTTATGAATCCTTCTTTTTCCGCGCTTGCAGGACCTCGCTCCTGTATATCCTGCAGCCTCTCCATCCACACATCCTTCACCCGCAGAAAAATCCGCGCGGCCTCGCGGGGCATATGGATAGAGGGTCGCCATGCAAGAGGGTTTGTCTCTCCATCCCAACCCGCACAGTATATATATTTATCAGCGATACGGGAATCCAGGGAAACACACCCCATGTATTGCCATGTCTCCCGCACATATAGGATGTCGCTGGTGCGATAGGGTGGCTCTGGGATAAGCCGTCCTTGTGGCTGTGGCTTCACCACCCGCCTTGTAACTGTCTTTATTCCGTTTAGAATTGCGCGGACCATTTCGGTATTAAACAGGATAGGCTTCGCGGTTTTCAAAAATTCTTCATAATTAAAACCTGGCATTTTTGTCGCTCCTTATTCAATCCAGATTCTAGCCGGAAGCTGTTCCAGCAACCTGTCAAACGTTCTGGAACCTGTTTCATAAGCTTCCTCAATTTCCTTGATGATTTTAAGTAAAGAAGTATTTTCATCTCTCAAAATATCCATTGCTGCTTTCAGATAATCATACCGGTTCTGCAAATCATAAAATGCTAATGCAATCCCCATACATTGCCCTATGGTTGAAAGCATTTCTGCCTTGGTCAGGCGCATAAGCCTTTTTCCGGCGTCAGTATATGCCAGCTCCTGCTCGTAGCCGGTCAGGCTGAAGTAATCTTCTTCCACGCTGTCAAATCCCAAAATTTTATATCGGCTGCCAATCAATGAAACGGTACAGTCGTTAAAGGTTGTTTCAAACCCCCTGTCATCCCAAGCAGAGCGTTCTTCTATCGTCTCTGACAATATTTCCGCATTTGTTTCCAACTCAGCAAACGCCATCTTAAATTCCCATTCTGCATTTTCATCCCCATCCAGAGCATTTAACAGTGTGTCACTGTCATTTTCAATAAACCAGTGAACATCGCAGCAGGCTTCTGAAATATCGCAAAGCCCCTGACGAATTGTTTCAAATCCCAGCGAACTCAACATTGGCCGTTTATACGCCAGCATACGCGCCCTGTCTGCCTTTGTCAGTTTCACGGCCTTTATCCCCCTTCTTCATCCCCAGATAGTCCCCAATCACCTCCGCTGCCTGTTCCCAGCCGGTACAGACTGCGGCAACGTAACGCTTTTTACAGGCATCATTGCCACAGAAATTATTTGCATCCATCTTGATTCTCTCCAAAATTTTAATCTGTGGTGGGTTGTGGTAAGTTTATCCCCTTTTTCTTATAAAGTATATAAGAAAAAAATTATATATAGGGGGTTTTCTAAAAATCCCCCTAAACCCACCACAACCCACCATTATGAAAAGCTCACATATGATTGCAGCTCACAATTTTCATTGATTTTCAAATTACAATAAACAAACATATTTGACTTCTTTAATTTCTTAAATCTTCTCCCCATCTCCCGCCCAAACTTCGTCCCGCTCACCACAAACTCCCCATTATTCTGTGCCCACTGCCGGTAAACCTGGTACAGCCTGCCTGCCGGTACTTCCCCGCACATAGGCCCCTGCTGGGTACACTCTGCCAAAAACTGCCCTAAAATATCCATCTCGCTCCTGTATTCCGCAGTCGCTTCTACCACAGCCGGGGGCATTTCCAGACCCTCTTTCTGCCACATCAGGCATCCCTCCGCCGCCCATCTTAAAATCCCCGGCAGCTCTCGCCGCAGCTTATAGGGCAGCGTCCGGTCTACCTGCTTTTCTGGTATCTGCACAGTGAAGGGTATCAGGTGTACTCTGCGCCAGATTCCTGTATCGGTTCCACGAATAACCGGTTTATGGTTGGCAGCAATCCACAGCTTAAACTCCGGCTTAAATTCAAAATCCTTGCCATACAAAAAACGCGCCGTCACCCTGTCCCCGCCGGTGAGCTGTTTGATCAGCCCTTCGTTGAGCCGCATCCCCTCCTCCGGCTCCGCGCTGACCACAAGCCGCGCCCCCCGCAGCCGGGCTATCTCCGACAAAGGCCCGCCGGAGTTTTTCCGGTTCGCCATCAGCACTTCCGGCTGTACATTCGCCGCATACCCGCCCAAAAGCTCATACAGGACATCCAGCAGGGTAGACTTCCCGTTGCGTCCCTCCCCATAGCAGACAAACATACACTGTTCCGCCGTAGAGCCGGTGAGGGTATACCCGACAGCTTTCTGTAAATACCGGATCAGTGCCATGTCCCCAACAAATACCGTTTTCAGAAAATCCAGCCACAGGGGGCACTCCATCTTGTCTGTGTACTCGGAGGCCGTGATCCGGGTCAGGTACTGCTTCGCACTGTGGGAGAGGAGTTCCCCGCTGCCCAGGTCCAGGGTGCCGCTGGGGGTGTTCAGCAGCATGGGGTACTGGTCAAGCTGCTCCGGGAGGATTGACTGACGGTGTTCCGATTCCTTCAGCATGGCATTTTTCGCCTTGCTGGATCGGGATACTTTTATATGCTTGTTCAGAGATTTCTCCCAGTCGTTCAGGTTAACGTTAGCGGGGGCGTGTTCCATATAGTAATTAAAATCTTCCGACATATCCTCGACCGTTTTATCGGCAAGCCTGTGTACCATGCCTATATCGTCCACCAGCCATTTCCTCCCGTCAAACCATATCCACCCCTTGTCTATGTAGGAATACTGTACCATATCCCCGTATTGGTCACAGAACCGTTCCGCGTTGCCGGTGTCGTCAAAGCTGTATATCTTCCGCTTTTCCGGCTGGCCGAAAGTAATCCCGCCGTATTCCTCCGGCTTTCTCTCCTCATAAACCTTGGTACATCCTGCCGCCGCTTTCGCAACGGTCAGCCGCCCATAGGTGCTGCCCGACTGCTTCCGGTCCCACTTCTCCCGCATCAGGCCGGAGGAACGGAAAATCTGGTCCATCCGTTCCTCGTCCCTGCCTGTCCAGAAGGCAAGCAGGGAGCAAAGTCGGAAATCCGCCTCTGACTGGCTGGAATAATAAGGCTCCCAGTCTCCAGCATACAGGTCGGAAAAAATCTTCCCCTGCCTGGAATTCCGCGCTTTCTCCAGCAATTCATTGTCGCTGAGTGACAATGCCGCGGGTTCCCGCGGCGGGAGGACAGCCCTTCCCCCGCCAATGTACTTTTCATGCAGCGGCTTGACCAGTTCAGTGCAGTCCCGCAGGCTGGTATAAGGCCCTGCCTGATTGCCGGTCATAACAAAGAACCGCCCCCGTTCATACATTTCCACATTGCCCCGCCGCCGCCCGCCTGTTGGGAGCTTCCCCTTGCAGATAATGTGCAGCCCCTTCCCGCTGACTGAATACTCCCCATAGGATGCCAGGGAATGGAGGAACTCGCCCACAATATTTTGCAGGCCCCCCTGTTGAAACGCCTCGATATCGTTGTCGATGCCGTCAATGTCAACCCCGAAATATCCATTGGCGAACATAAACCCCAGACCTGAGAACCGGGAAGACGCGGAGGCGGCGGTTTGGAAATCCGTCCAGGTATCCGGGTTGTTGGACTGAGCGGCTTCCCCTGTCCTGGGGTTAATGGGCAGCTTCCTGATTTTATCCGGCTTTCCCTCGATGGGCGCTGCCTGCCAGCAGACCCATTGGCGCAAGCCTTTCAATTCCTGGGGGATGTTGTCCCAATTCATCTTTTTTCCTCCGTCAGAATGGCAGGTCGCTGTCTTCTATTTCGCTGAATTCCTCAATATTGGTATTAACCGGGGAAGTTTGGGGCTGCACGGGGGGTGCAGATTTCCAGACGTGCTTGCAATCGGGATTCCGGGTAGGATATAGTTTTTTCACCCGCGCCTGCATTTGGTTGGTATAACTGTTCAGTTTATGCTCAACCTCTGCCCGGACGGGCAGCCCCTTCAGGGATTCCATCCAGTCCTCCATGGTTTCAAACCTGGTCCCCTCTTTCAGGCCCGCTGCCTGGGAAAGCTGGTTGATTCCAAACGCCGTGTAGCCGCCCACAGCCAGGTCATTTGGATTCGGGTCTTTCTTCTTCCAGATGCTGTGCCAGAGATAGGCGTTCTGGAACTTCTGTTCTATATCATTGCGGACAACCAAGGGGACGTTAATAAATATTTTGTTGCCCTTGGTCGCGTCCTCGTACACCGACTTGATGACGCACTCATAAAAGCCCTCTGGGATGATATCCGAATTGTTCTGGTAATTGGTTTCAAAAGCCATAATATTACTTCCTTTCAATGATTTTCAAAGCGTCTTCTGCGCATCTTGCCACCCCATAGGGGAGGCTGTATTTTTGCAGCAAACTGGCAAACCGCCGCTGTTCCTCTGATAATTTCCCGGTACCTGTCTTACATTCGATAAATGCTGCCTGTCCCTGCCCGAGAAACAACAGGTCAGGGAACCCTTTGGGCAGGCCCTCTATTTTCCGCAGGTTTATTAAAACACGCTGCTTGAATTCCCTGGAATACCTTAGTTCCCCCTGCCAGAATTCCCCGGCGTTGGTCCGAAACACGGTACCGTATTGGGAAAGGGCAAGGCGGATTTTGTTTTGAATATCCTGTTCTGTCATGGTACCATCCCCAATCTTTTCGCCTGGTGCCAGGCCCAGCCTGGCTTGTACCCCCTGGCTTTCCCATAATCTTGCAGCTCCTGAAAACTCCGGCATTGTTCCGGGCCGCTGAAATCCAGGGTAAAACCCATAAATTTTTCCAGGGCTGCCTCCCGGATTTCCTCCAAATCCCTTTGGGGAGCGGGGAAATGATACCCGCACATGGGGCAGACTGTCTTAACCGCCGGGAAGGTAAACCAGCATTTGGGGCATTGCCTGACCGGACATTCCCCAGACCCGGATTTCTTCTTTTTCTTTGGGTTTAAGTCCCATTCCCGCCTGTCATCCGGCAAGCCGAACCTCATGCAGTTGCCCACATGGTCTATGATGATTGCCTGTTTCCCCGGCTGGTACCTCATACACCTCATAGACTGCTGGATGAACAGGGGCAGGGATTTGGTAGGGCGGAGGAGGATACAAGCCCCGCAGTCGGGAACGTCGAAACCTTCGCTGATTAAATCTACATTACACAGGATGCGGATGTTTCCGGTGCGGAATTGGGAAACCAGCCTGTCACGGGTAAATCTTGGCGTTTCGCCGTCTATATGGGCTGCAGGGATGCCCGCCCCGCTGAATTCTTCCGCCATCCTTTTGCTGTGCTCAATGGATGCACAGTAACATACCGCCTGTTTCCCGCCTGCCAGTTTTTTATAATGGGCTACCGCGTCCCCGTAAACCTTCCGGCTGATTTCCAGCCCCCGCAGGTCAAATTCCCCGCGGCTGCTTTTCAGGCTGCTGTCGTCCACCAGCTTGGGGGCGTAGTATTCGTATGGGGACAGAAATTGATTTTCGATTAACCAGTGAGCATCCGGGCCTTCTATGAGGATGTCGTTGACATCCCCCAGTCCGCCGCCGTTGAGGCGGATCGGGGTAGCAGTCACCCCTACCCGGCGGGCATTCGGGAAAGCGTCGTAAACCTTCCGGTATCCGCCCGCCAGGCAGTGGTGGTTTTCGTCGGTGATAATCAGGGATGGCTCCGGCATCCGGGTAATCCTCCGGCTGGCGGTCTGGACCATCTCCACATCGCAGCGGGACATATCCACGCCCCATCTGTAAAAAGTGCGTTTTATCTGGTCGCACAGCTCCCTCCGGTGAACCAGGAACAGGACCCGGTTCCTTTTGGCTGCTGTGCGTTTGGCCATCTCTGCAACTATCACCGATTTCCCGCCGCCGCAGGGCAGGACGATGCAGGGGGAGCGGTATCCCTGCCGGTAGGCGGCGCGTACCTGTTCCAAAAGCTCCTGCTGGTATGGCCTAAGCTGGTTCATTCTGCTTCATCCATTCCATACAACATTTTGAGCAAAGCTGCCTGCCGGTTTTGGCAATCGTTTTTTCGATTATTTCCTGGACAGACTGGGTTTTCCCTCTGATAATCATTTTTCCGCACTCTGTACATCGGGGCGGCTCCTCTCCCTCGTCCAACCAGACTTTGAGCTGCCTGCCCAGGTCTGGAGTAATGACTGCGCCGTATTTGTCCAGAAAAGTTGTATCCTTGCTCGGCGTTGCCATATGATTCCGGGCAATGTCCAGAACAATGTCGAATTCATATTCCACATCGTCCCGCTGCACGGGAGCCAGCCCCACCTTGACCGGCTGGAGCTTCCCGCGGTCGTTTTCTGACAGGATATAATCCATCTTGCTGCGCATGGTGACGATGACATGACAGTCTGCCGAAAGCAGGGAGTTGACCAGACCGTTTTGTACCTTCCCCGCTTCGTTCCAGGCGGTATAGCTGTTCTTCCCCGCCTGGGAAGCGATTTTATCCTTAATATCCAGAACGCCGCCTTCGTTGCTCCATGCGTGGGAAAAGCTGTCTACGATCACCACGCCGTCCGGCCCCGCCGCCTGCGCCCCGGCTGTGACAAGCTGCTGGTAGCGTTCCGGGGAATATGGCGGGGTAAAGGACTGGTATAGAAACTCCCCTGTTCCCAGGTCTGTACGGCTGGCATAGAACCGTCCCCGTTCGTGCTCGGTGTCGATGAAGGCGACCTTTTTCCAGTCGCCGGTAATCCCATAGGCGATATATAAAGCCCCCAGGGTTTTCCCTGCGCCGGAAACGCCGGTCAGTGCCATGCGGAGCTTGGCTTTTTTCCTTGTAACTGTTTCAAACATAGCTTTTAACCCCCTATTTAATGTCCAGGCGGAATTCCTGTACGATGGAGCATCCCGGCATCGTATTCCCCAGCTTGATCTGGGCTGCAACCTCTTTCTTGTTTATAGCCGGGTCAGAGAATTTCAGCAGGTCATCCCGCCCATTCTGCTGCGCCCACAGGATAAACTCATTTTCCTGCGTTATCGTGACTTTGGGCGGGTTTTTGCGGATGGAAAGCAGGTTCCGGGGCGTGTCAATGCGGCTTAACCCGGTATCCTGCATCTGCCTGAAAAGGTACTGGCGCAGGCTCTGGGCTTTTGTTTTCTTGCCCTTTGCCCGTTCAGAAAGGGTTTTGGCCTCCTGCTCCAGGCTGGATGCGTCGTATTCCAGGCTTTTGATAAAGCCCGCGATGTTATCTGCCTTGGCTTTGAAATCTCCTTCCAGTGATTCGAGGGTGTCCGGGATGGCCTCCTCCGGGATGTCGCCGTTTTCAACGGCATTGCAGAAATCTATGTACTGCTGGCTGATTTCAAATAAGTTCATGATGACGCTCCTTTTCTTTTTGAGTGCCTGCCGCGTTCGCTGGCTGGCTCGCCGCAGGCAAGCATTTTATGTTCTTCCGGGAAAACCCTGCCTGAAAACCCGCAGTCCGGCAGCCAGCAGGTAAAGCACCCCCTGCCGGGATTGCAGCCTTCTGGCCTGTAAGTATAATTTTGTTTTACCTTTGCCACGGCTTTGACCCCCTATCCAGAATGATAAGCAGGACAGCCAGCCAAAGAGTTCCCGGCCAAAGCCGGATTGTTTCCCGGTCTATCCCTCCGGCTACTCCCAGCAGCCCCAGAAAAGCCGCAAAAGAAGATAAAGCAGATGTGTTCTGATGCTCCAGGGATTCCAATGGAGCGGGAGCGGTTTCGGTTTTGGGTTCATCCTCTTGCAGCAGAATGGCTATGTTTCCATCGATGCTAAGGGTCAGTTCTTTGATTTCCATTTTTCTGGTCATTCCTCCTTGCTATTTTGGGAAGGATGTGATAAAATGAAAACAAGTTATTTTGACATCCTTCCCCTCTGTAAGCCTTTCGCCGCGGCAACGGTGAAAGGCTTTTGGCTTTATTGTGTTTTTTCTCACCTCCTGAACCAGTCCTTGATACGAACCAGCAGACTATGTATTGCCATCCCCAGCATTACACCCATCAGGGATGCTACCAGGAAATAGTCTCCTACTATGTTTGGCGGCCACATATTAATACCTCTCCTCCGCTTGCTGAAAGTGGTTCATCATATCCCGAATATTCTATGCCATCTCCTGGACTTCCTCCTTATTGATGCACAGGAACTTCAATCCCGGTATATTCCGTAAACTTAACCGAAGAAATAAAGTAACTCCAATCCTTCATTTTAACTGCATAACCCCAAGGGAAAACCCCGTTCTGCAATCCAAGCATAACCCATTCTTTCGATTTGCCCATCAACTTTGCCGCAAGGTTCACAGGAATATTCAAAACAACTGTGCTCTGAGCATCAGGTACATCATCGAATTTTTCAAAATAGTCGTCCTGGAGATTAAAAGTACGGGCTATTGTTTGCCGCCGGGCCTTTGAAGGTTCGTTTTTTCCAGACAAATACTGGCTGATAGAAGATTTTCCTATCCCTGTCAAGTCAGAAAGCTGGGTCTGCGATATGTTCAGCTCTATCATCAGTTCCTGCAATTTTGATGCAAATGCCATTGATTCTCAGCTCCTCATTCTGTTATCTTCAAAATGTCCTCCTGTAGAGAAATCCCAATCGATTTCCCCATCATTATATTGTGCCACTCCATGGGCGGTGAAGGTCCATCCGCTGGCAAGGTTCTGCATGACGGCGATCCCGCCCTGGCTGCTCACACAGCGGAACATACTGGTTATTATGCTGCTGCGGGATTTTAGTGCGTATACTTTCCCTGGTTCGGGGGTGATGCGTTTCCTGGTCATGAACTCACATCCTTCCGCCCCGCTCATGCGGGGTTTTTCTTGTGTCCCCTCTTTCCCTCCCCTTTCCCCTCTGCTATACTGGATAATAGAAAGGGGGTGAATTAAATGGGTACATTGTTTAGTGGTTATTGTCCAGAATTTGGGGAAGAACGGACAGTGCTAATTAATTTCACAGAAATCCCAATCCTTGGTTCAATCGAACCCGGATATAAGAAAAGTTCCCTTCAATGTGATCACCTAGAAGATTGCCGTCATACAGGTGGCAGAGAAATGAACTGCCCGCTCTTCATCCAATGTCCAGACTTTTGACTATGAAGGCCGTGATGCTATTGCCGTAGTATCACGGCGTTTTTTTCAACCTCGCAGCCATTGGACGCAAGGTTTAACGTCCCTGGAACCAATTCCAGGATCAATTTGGGTGTTTCCCCTGCACGGTGTTGATAAGTCAAAGCGGAAAGTTTGTCAGAAATGTCCCGCCCATCTATGATCACTTCTGTCATTGTGCTGGAGATATTTCTAATTTCAACCTTGGAAAGCATGTTTCACCCCCTTCTATTTACTCGCTTCAGAGCCTTTTATTGCCATCCGTACTTTTTCATAAATAAGAGACTTCAGTCAAGGAAACAAAAACACAATATATTGTATTTAAAATATTTTACGTCACTAAATGTTGACATTCTTACCTCCATGGACTAAAATATATCCTAGAAAGGAGGTGAGAACATATGTCCAAAAATTCTGTAAGAACTTCCAGTAAAGTGGCCTCAAAGGCCTCAAAAGCACTTCGAGATTCCAGAACTAGCAAAACCACAAAATCACTAGCAGCCTCAGCTCTTTCCAATCGACGTCCAAAATAGCTTATTCCAAACCAGTCAGAGCTCCACCTCTGGCTGGTTTTTATATGCTATAATCGTTAACTGATTTTTGTTCCAGGGAAACAATCTCCGCAAGTGAAACACCAAAGTGATTCGCCAGGCCAGCAAGAAGTGTTACATCCATTCTTTTTTGCCGGTCTCCATTCTCGATCATGCAGTAATACTGACGACTGATTCCGAGGGAATCTGCTACATCTTGTTGCGATTCATTTCGTTTCTCCCTTAAATTTACCAAGTATCCCCTTTGCATTTTACCACTCCTTTCCGCAACAAATCGTTGATTTAATTATACTCTCAAAAAATCTATTTGTCAACATTTTGTTGCAAATTTATCTATTGCACAAAAAAATAGTATTCGTATTGTTGCATATATTGTAATAGCAACAAATAGTTGCTATAATAGTCATAAGGGAGTGATTCTATGGAACAACTGAAAATTTTGAGAACCCAAAAAGGAGTTTCGCAACAAAAAGTTGCGGATTATTTAGAAATTACAAGGCAGGCATACAGTAATTATGAAAACGGAAACCGTGACCCTGATAATGAAACACTTTTAAAACTAGGAGAATATTTTGGGGTATCTGTTGACTACATTTTACGCGGCAAAGAAAAAGCGCCCACCCCTGGCCTGACAGCCAAAGACGAGCGCGACATAGCGAAAAAGCTCCAAAGCACCCTGGACGACCTGGAAAACGGGTCTGATGGTTTAATGTTTGACGGAGAACCACTGGACGATGAAACAAGGGTTCTTTTAAGAGACAGTCTACAGAACCAACTTCAAATGACTAAACTGTTGGCAAAGCAGAAATTCACTCCAAAGAAATATAGACAATAATCCAAAGGGGTGAGTATATTGAGGAAAAGAATAGAGCAGCTTGTAGAAGAGCTTGTAGGTCGATTCCATTCTGATGATCCCTTTGAAATTGCGCAGGCCATGAATATTATTGTGCTCAATGAACCGTTGGGAACGATCAGAGGGTATTATGGATCTTCCTTCCGCTTTCGGGTCATTCACATTAACCAGGACATGGAGCCTTGGGAGAAGCGTTTCACCTGTGCCCATGAACTTGGACACGCCATTATACATCCAAACGTAAATACGCCGTTTCTGCGGGAAAATACTCTGTTCTCAGTCAATAAATTAGAGTGGGAGGCCAATTTGTTTGCGGCCTGCCTGCTCTGTCCTCCGGAAATATTGGAAGAATATCAGGACTACACTATCTCGCAGATTTCTGCTTTAACAGGGGTTCGTGAGGAACTGATCCAGCTGCGCATGGGACGTTTTTAAATTTGGTCGTTTATAACCTTCTCTGAAACCTTATCAGAAAGGGAACTTTATGTTCAAATGATTATAAAAAGGATGTGAAAAGATTGTGGCGGTTTATTGCACTTCTTTTAGGAGCATATGTAATTTATGGTATCTCTTTTCTGTTTAAGTATATTATAAATGGACAATTTCTTAATGCGGCTATTTTGACTGCCTTTTTAGGATTTTTGACATGGATTATGATAAAACTTTGGAGAAGGCCAACGAAAAAACTCTTATCAAGATGCAGTAAATGTGGCGCTGTTAAGTTTCAGTCTCTTCTTTATCAAGGAATGTGTAAAAAATGTTATAAGTTTTTGGGAGCTCCAGATGTATCTGTTTCCCAAAACCAGGCATCTAATAAGGCTGTATCGAGTGCCTCCAGCCAAAAAGTCTTGTTATATGGAAATCAAAGGCAAAATGAACTGATACAGGAAAGCCTAAAAATAATTGAAAACACCACCAATATTGAAACCTTTTTAAGCAGATATGAATTTATGCTTATAAAAATCAGAGATACTAATGATGAATCTATGTTTTCATATTATGCACAGGCGTATGATGATTATTTGAATGATGTTATAAATAGATATTGTCATGAAGCATATAAATTAAAAACCGACCGTGGAAGGAAGACAAGAATAGATAAACTTTGCGAAATTCTTCAATCACATTCGACAAATTATGAATGTATAGAAGCAGCTAATCATTTGGCAGCATCTGAACTCCTTGCACAAAAAGATTCACCCTCTTTCAGCAGATTATTCGATACAACGTAAATTACTCAACAACAAAGGAAATTCTATACCGGACTATCTGATTTTTACGGTAAAATCCGCCCCCTGGTCACAACAGAGGGCGGATGCTAACCAATCCAAGACACTAGCAGGAATCATGAAATGGTCAGTTGTTATTATACCATTTCATGTCCAAAAGATCAATGAAAGGAATGGTATAATTATGACAGGCGGAGTACGGAAGCGAGGGGCTACCTGGTCCTACTACTTTGACCTGGGAAAGGTAGCTGGAAAACGGCAAAAGAAAGAAAAAGGCGGGTTTAAAACCAAAAAGGAAGCAGAAACTGCCCTAGCTAGAGCCATCAGCGAATACAATCATGCTGGAACGGTCTTTGAGCCATCCGATATTACTGTATCTGATTATCTTGACCAATGGTATGAATTATACTGCAAACCGAATCTAAAATACAATACTCAGGTTGGCTATCTGCGCATTATAGAGGGACATCTAAAACCAAGATTCGGGAAATACCGCCTAAAGGCGCTTTCTGCCGCCATATTACAGGAGTATGCAAATCTCCTGAAAATGAACGGTCTTTCTAAAAGTCATGTTGTAGGGATACTGTCTGTACTGAGCGCATCCATGGATTATGCGGTTGAACCGCTTCACTACCTTACTGTAAATCCCATGAGATATATAAAGACTCCCAAAATAGAGAGAAAACCCCGTGAAAGAATCATACTGGAAATAGATGATTGGAAAAGGATTATTGAACGATTTCCTGCCGGTTCACGCTTTCATATTCCTCTGATGATTGGTTTTTACACCGGATTGAGGATTTCAGAAGCATTTGCTCTTACTTGGGATGACATAGATTTTGAGAGGCGGGAGATAGATGTAAACAAGCAGATAGTAAAGCGGAACTTTGGTGCAGACATCCGCAAAGCAGTTGAAAAGAAAGATAAAAAAGAATCCCGCTCCTCCTGGTACTTCTCCACGCCAAAGACAGTTTCTTCAATTCGCAGGGTGAAATTTGGAGATGCACTGTACCAGGCGTTGAAGCAGGAATATAAAGCGCAGTCAGCCAATGAATTAAAGTATGCTGAATATTATATCATTCATGTCTTAAAGCCGGAGATTGATGAAAAAGGAAACACCATTCAGCGAATCGTTCCTATCCAAAAATGTATTCAAAGTTCTCTTCCGCGTATTAAGATGCACACTCCCACGCAGGG
>CAJUSD010000019.1 GCA_910589145.1 uncultured Oscillospiraceae bacterium | reverse complement strand
AGTAGCCCATGACAGCCATGTAGGAAACCATTGTGTTTTCTCAGCAGGTGCAATGGGATCTGGAAATGATATCATTGAAGACCGCTGTTATATCGGAACAGGGGCAAAGCTGCGGGAAAAGATATGTGTTGGTCATGATGCGGTTGTAGGAATGGGAGCAATAGTTACCAAGTCAGTAGACGCATACAGCGTGGTCGTAGGAAATCTGGCAAGGGAAATCCGTAAAAACAACGGCAGGGTATTTTAAAAATAAAAATCAAGCCTATTTCATCTATTATGAGGGAGATATAGTATATGAGCCAGAAAACACCAGAAGAATTAAGAGAGGCATTTTGGATGGAGGATTTAGAACAGGGGGGGTAATACGTTGTCAATATGATGAAGTTAAACGTGTTTTGAAAGAAAGAGATATTGCATGGGTGAATGAGAAATACACTGCAATCAAACGTCATGCCATAGAACAGACAGATTTTTATAGGTTTTATTCATTAGAGGATGATTTTCCTGTAGTGAATAAAATGTTTTTGATAAAAAATACAGCATCCTGCTCTGCTAAAGGAAATTATTCTACACCTATACATATATCATCTACAAGTGGAAGTACAGGAATCCCGTTTAATGTTGTACAAGATTTTAAAAAACGAAATAGAACCATTGCAGATTTAAAAGTCTTTGGAGAAATGTGCGAATATCCTTCTCATGAAAGAATGATATTTTTTCGAGTTATCAGTTCTAAATTGCATCGCACAAAAGAACAGGAAGAAAAAGATAATATTTATTATATTGACTGCTCAAATTTAGGTGATATGCACCTTGAAGAGATGAAGCAGATTATTCTTGAGAAAGAACCTCGAACAATACTGGGATATTCATCTGTTCTTATAGAGCTTGCAAAGTATATAAAGAGAACAGGAATACCACATGAAGGGTTTTCTATGAAGTCAATTCTGACAGGCGGAGAAGGCTTATCGGATGAGGACAGACATTTATTGGAAAGCGTATTTGGATGTACAGTTTACCGCAGATATTCTGATATGGAAATGGGGATTTTAGGCCAGGATACAGGTGGTGGAAGCGCATATGTATTAAACTGGGGCAGTTATTATTTTGAATGTTTGAAAATGGATAGTGATAAACCAGCAGAATCGGGAGAGGTGGGAAGAATTGTAGTTACAGACCTGTTTAACTATGCATTTCCAATGATTCGATATGATACAGGTGACATTGGCGTTATGGAATATGGGAATACTGGGGAATTTCCACAATTAAAAGAGATCTATGGACGGGTAAGGGACTGTGTTTACACGGTTGATGGGACGCTTCTTTCTCCTGCCAAGATAAGTGTGATGATGTGGGGTATTGAAGGGATTAAACAGTGGCAGTTTATCCAAGAAGATAAGAATTTATATACTTTAAAGTTGAATTCTGAACGGCCTGTCCTGCAGCAAGAATATATTGAAAAATTTAGAAGTATATTGGGGAATAAAGCGCAGATTCAAATTGAACTGGTAGATGAAATTCCTATAATGGCTTCTAATAAGCGCAGAGCGGTTATTTGTAATTATCAAAAAGAATAGAGAATATTTTATTTAAGAGGTATGAATCATGGCAGATACAATTTTAGTCACCCGTTCATCCATACCAGCAATGGAAGAGTACATAGAAGAAATAGCTTCTATGTGGGAAACGCATTGGCTGACAAATATGGGCCCGAAACATAAAGATTTGCAGCAGCAGCTCTGCGGATACCTAGGGGTAGAAAACGTGGAGCTGCTTACCAACGGCCATATGGCGTTGGAATTGACGCTTCAAGCAATGAATCTCCAAGGGGAAGTAATTACCACCCCTTTTACCTTTGCCTCAACGACTCATGCTATTGTCCGCAATGGATTGACGCCTGTTTTCTGTGACATTGATCCCATAACATTCACAATGGATACAGACAAGCTGGAAAAACTGGTTACTGACCGCACTTGTGCCATCATGCCGGTTCATGTTTATGGCAATGTGTGCAATGTGGAGGAAATAGACCGAATTGCTAAAAAATACAATTTAAAAGTTATCTATGATGCTGCCCATACCTTTGGAGAAACATATCAGGGAAAGGGAATCGGTTCCTATGGGGATGCCTCCTGTTTCAGCTTCCATGCCACAAAGGTATTCAATACCATAGAAGGCGGAGCAGTCTGCTTTACAGATAAAGGGCTTGGGGAAGCATTATATGATCTGAAAAATTTCGGTATCCATGGCCAGGAAGAAGTCAGCGCAGTTGGAGCAAACGCAAAGATGAATGAGTTTTGTGCAGCTATGGGACTATGCAACCTGCGCCATGTGGAAGAAGAAATCGGCAAAAGAAAACTTGTTGTGGAGAGGTATAGAGAACACCTGGAGAATGTGCCCGGAATCCAGTTAAACGCTGTTCAGCCGGAAGTAAAGCCGAATTACGCCTATTTTCCAGCTATCTTCGAGGAAAAGCAGTTTGGGGCAAGCCGCGAGGAAGTGTTCACAAAACTGGCTGAAAACGGGGTTAGTGCAAGGAAATATTTCTATCCGCTGACCAATACTTTTACGGCATTTCATGGGCAGTTTGATGTGAATGAGACTCCAACAGCATTACATATCAGCAAAAGAGTTCTGACCCTTCCTTTATATGCAGATTTGGAACTGGAAGATGTAGACCGAATCTGTAAGATTATACTAAACTGTAAGAATTGAAGGGGGAGGAGGAATATGAAAGGAATCATCCTGGCGGGAGGAGCCGGAACAAGGCTGTATCCGCTGACAATGGTAACAAGCAAACAGTTATTGCCTGTTTACGATAAACCAATGATATATTATCCGCTGACTACTTTGATGCTGGCGAATATCAGGGATATTCTGATTATCAGCACACCGGAGGACACGCCTAGATTTGAAACGCTGCTTGGAAACGGAGAACAGTTTGGAATTCGATTGTCCTATGCAGTGCAGCCTAGCCCGGATGGTCTGGCTCAGGCATTCATCATAGGGGAAGACTTTATAGGCGAGGAACCCTGTGCAATGATTTTAGGGGATAATATTTTTTATGGGAACGGTTTGGGGAACGCGTTGAAAAATGCAGTTAAGAGGGCAGAATCAGGCCGCGCAACCGTATTTGGATTTTATGTGGACGATCCAGAACGTTTTGGGGTAGTAGACTTTGACGATAAAGGAAAAGCTCTGTCAATAGAAGAAAAACCAGAATTCCCAAAGAGCAATTACGCTGTAACAGGGTTGTACTTCTATCCACAAGGTGTAAGCAGTCTGGCCAAGCAGGTTAAGCCGTCTGCCAGAGGGGAATTGGAGATAACCACTTTAAATTCTATGTATCTGGAACAGGATCTGCTGGATTGTGATGTATTGGGCCGGGGTTATTCATGGTTGGATACAGGGACGATGGATAGTTTAATGCAGGCCTCAACATTTATCCAAACCATTCAGAACATGCAGGGGATTATTGTAGCTGCGCCGGAAGAAGTAGCCTACCGCTACCGGATGATTACCAAGGAACGGTTGATTGAAATAGCTGAAAAATATGGAAAGTCCACTTATGGGAAGCATCTGCTTGCAGTAGCAGATGGGAGAATGAGAAAGTAGGAATCAGTATGACCGTGATTGTAACTGGCGGAGCCGGCTTTATTGGAAGCAACTTTATTTTTTATATGCTGAAAGAGCATCCGTCCTACCGGATTGTATGCCTTGACAAGCTGACCTATGCAGGGAATATAAAAACATTAAAGCCTGTTATGGAACAGGAAAAATTCCGATTTGTCTGCGGCGATATTTGCGGCAGAGAAACCGTTTACAGGCTATTTGAGGAAGAAAAGCCTGATATTGTGGTAAACTTTGCAGCGGAAACCCATGTTGACCGAAGCATAGACAGCCCGTCAGTGTTCTTACAGACAAATATAATGGGCACAGCTGTTCTGATGGATGCCTGCCGGAAATATGGGATACAAAGATATCATCAGGTGGGAACGGATGAAGTATATGGGGATCTTCCGCTGGACAAACCCAACCTGTTTTTTACAGAAACCACACCAATCCATACCAGCAGCCCATACAGCAGTTCCAAGGCAGGCGCTGACCTGCTGGTTCTGGCATATCACAGGACATATGGTCTTCCGGTGACAATCTCCCGCTGTTCCAACAATTATGGTCCATACCAGTTCCCGGAGAAGCTGATCCCCCTTATGCTCATCAATGCGCTGAATGACAAACCGCTGCCGGTGTATGGGGAAGGGATAAATGTACGGGACTGGCTGTATGTGGAAGACCACTGCAAGGCGATTGATCTGGTAATCCATAAAGGAAAAGATGGGGAAGTTTATAATATCGGCGGACACAATGAAATGAGGAATATTGATATTGTCCGTCTTATTTGTAAGGAACTGAAAAAGCCGGAAAGCCTGATTACATATGTGAAAGACAGAGCGGGCCATGATATGCGCTATGCGATTGATCCCACAAAAATTCACAGCGAATTGGGCTGGCTGCCAGAAACGAAATTTGAAAATGGGATTCAAAAAACAATTTCCTGGTATCTGGAAAACAGGAGCTGGTGGGAGGAGATTGTTTCCGGCGAATACCAGGAGTACTACCAAAAAATGTATGGGAGCAGATTTGGATAATATTGTCGGTGGCAGGAGTCTATTATTTGTATTCTGATTGGTATGGCCAGGATACGGGGCTGAAAAAGCCTTCCTTAAATAGATTGACAAGGCTGTTTCAGGTTATTTGAAACCATAATAAATGAAGGTGAATCTATATATCCATGCTACAACTCATTGCTGCCTAAAAGGAAAGTTGAAGTTCAAGCAACAATCTATTGACACTACTCAACAAATCTGGTAAAATAAACACAATATTTGATTTATTTTTCTATTCTATGATAGAAAGGTTTAAATAAACTTCATTTTTTTCATCTTGTGTAACGCCAAGATACCGTCTTGTAACTGCAAGGGAACTATGATTGTATATATCCATGATAACAGCAGGGGATACCCCGCTTTTCCATGCATGATAACCAAAGGTTTTTCTCAGCGAATGACAGGAAACCCTTCCAAGTTCCAGTTTTTCTGCTGCAGTTTTTATAATGCGGTAAGCCTGAATCCGGCTGATCGCTTTACCAGTCCGGGGATTTTCAATTAAAAATCCTCCTTCATGGGCAGATTTAGCGGAAAATTGGGTTAAAGCCCGAACAAGTTGTTTATGCAAAGCAATGATTTTAGATTTTCCGGTCTTTTTTTCTACCAGATAAATATGGGAATATACTTTCTTTTTTTGAAAGTCGTATACTTGTTCCCATTTTAAACGTAATATATCACTGATGCGCAAACCAGTATATACCCCTATAAGAATCATAATACAGTTTCGCATATTTCCAACAGATTGATAGTAATACGCCAATTTTTTGACAAATGATTTATTACGAATTGGTTCTGCAGCTATCATATTTCATATCTCCTTTGAGTAAATAATGAAACACAGGTAACATATTCTCTAATATGTTACCTGTGTTTTTTCTATAATAAAACAAAATAGTTAGCTTCAAAATTGTACATACTATATATGGCTGAACATCATATAGGCTCAACGGGATCCTTAATCTTTTATAAGTTAATCCTATATACCAATCTTCCGTCTTTTTAAAGCGTAAAAATCTGAAAATTATTTAATTTTATGAGTTTTATTCTTTAAGTAACATATTAGAGAGTATGTTACCTGCCAAAAAATGGGGGCGTGTTAATCATGGTTGGTAAAGTGCGGCTGGTTGTTGCGGTAGAAGATGAAATATATTTGGACAGGCTATGTGATTACCTGGAAACAGAACACGGGAGGTTTGTCACTGAAAGATTTTGTGATAAACAAGCGCTTGCCGATGTATTACATACAGAGATGCGTTATGATGCAATATTATTTGAACCTGACATGATAGAGGAAGAAACCCTTAAACAGATTGAGCGAATTAAAATCCTTTTAGGGGACAGGGACAATCTGGAAATGGTAAACGGATGTTACAGCATCCGGGAATATCAGAAAACCAACGATATTGCAGACAACATTTTAAATATTTGCAGTTCAGACCGCAGGTTTATGGGAATTGAAGTGAATTCCACCAATCAAACCAAACTATACTCGTTTACGTCCCCAGTTGGAGGAACTGGTGTAACAACTGTATCCCTTGGAATGGCAATACAAGCTGCCAAACAAGAGAAAAAGGTGTTATATGTCTGCCTGGAACAAATTCCTTCCATTGGAACGCTGATTCCAATTACAGGATTAACTATGACGCAGATTATGCGTATGGCGATTGAAAACAGTCCTAAATTATTGACTTCAGTAGAAGGCGGGCGAAGCATAGAACCAGAATCCGGTTTGGAGTATTTTGGCGGCTTTGGGGATGCCACAGATTTTGATTCTTTGGAACCAGAGCATATGGGAAAATTAGCATCCTGCCTTTGCGGCTTGGGAAGATATGACATTATTATAATGGATTTAGCGTGGAATACAAGATTGGATATTCCAATTTTGGAAATCTCAGATAAAATTTTTCTGATTTCCCGCAATACTTCCATTTCAACAGAACGGGTCAACACATTTCTTAGATATGCCTCGGAAAAGGAACTTTCTTACCGCAACCGGCTGCAAGTGGTAGTCAATGCTTTGGGGGGCAGCATGAACAGCGGCTTTCTGCTTCCCCCAGTGGGAACAGTGCCGTTATATCAGATGGTAATTGACGCACCGTCCTTTGCAGCGGCTGCACTTAATGGCAGCAGCTTTTCAGATTCGCTTTCGGAGCTTGTCGGCAGGCTTTGAAATAAACAGTACCAATATGCTATAACACTGACATTAGAGGAGGAATCCATATGCAGGATTTGCTGAGACGGTTTATCCAGGAGGAAGATGGCGATGTAGTGCAGAATGTAATTATTGTCGCTATTTTTGCAGCGTTAGCACTTTTATTTGGTAATACTATAAAGTCTTTTGTAGAGAATTTACTTAAAAACCTCAGATCTTCAGAAGAAAAAGCTAGTAGTTTAGTTTCTGAAATACAAACATCATCAGTGGCAAATAGTGGCAAATAAATGATGACAATACAATCAATGGCGGAAGAAGTCCGCCGGGAGGCAGCGTTAAAATTCACAGTGAACATGGACGACCAGAAGGCGCGGGAGATCATTAACGACGTAATCGGGAACCTTTACCCGGAGCTTGGGCTTGCCGACAGCCTTGAGCTTGGGCACAAAGCATTCAACGATATGCGTCAGCTTGGCGCGCTCCAGCCCCTTTTGGACAATCCAAGCGTTACTGAAATTATGATTAACGGCAAGGACAACATCTTTATTGAACAGAAAGGCCGGGTATTCCGCAGTAATGTTTACTTTGAAACAGAGGACGAACTGCGCAAGGTTATAAATGATATTGTATCCCGCGTCAACCGCAATGTTACCGAAGCAGAACCTATCGTTGACGCCCGGCTTGCCGACGGTTCCCGTGTCAACGTGGTTATCCCTCCCATTTCCCTGGTTGGCCCGGTGGTGACAATCCGTAAATTCCCTGAAAAACCCATGGATTTAGAAGACTTGATCCGTTTCGGTTCCATTACGCCGCAGGTGGCAGATTTCCTGGTGGATTTGGTAAAGGCAAAATACAACATATTTATTTCCGGCGGCACAGGTTCCGGGAAAACCAGCTTTTTAAATGCCCTGTCAGCGAAAATCCCCCATCATGAACGTATCATTACCATTGAAGATTCTGCGGAGCTTCAACTGAAGACCATTGACAACCTGGTCAGTCTGGAAACCCGCAACGCCAACGTTGAGGGGAAGGGAGCTGTCCCTATGCAGGCTTTGATTAAATCTTCCCTGCGTATGCGTCCTGACCGTATTGTTGTCGGCGAGGTTCGCGGCGCAGAAGCTTTGGATATGCTCCAGGCCATGAATACCGGGCATGACGGCTCCCTTTCTACCGGTCACGCCAATTCTACTAAGGACATGCTTTCCCGTTTAGAAACCATGGTGCTTCAGGCAGCGTCCCTTCCGCTGGAAGCTATCCGCCAGCAGATTGGCAGCGCTCTGGATATTATTATCCATCTTTCCAGGTTAAGGGATTTTTCCCGGCGTACTGTGGAAATCTGTGAAGTATTGGGATGTAAAAACGGGGAAATCGAGTTAAACCCTCTGTTCCGCTTTGTAGAAACCGGGGAAGAAAACGGCAAAGTAATGGGCGGCCTTGTCCGTACCGAAAATCCTATGCGGAAAACTGAAAAATTACAAATGGCGGGCCTGCCTGTCCGCATTTGACAAAGACAGCAGGCTCCCCATTTGCCCACAGGAGGCAGAGGCTATGCAGCATTTAGAGGATACCATTCTAGATTATGATGAATATAAAATAAGCCCCATATTGGCAGTCGGAATGATTATTGTTGTATCAGCGGCTGCCATATTTGTGTTGTATCTTTTTTACGGGAATATGTTTATAGGATTCGTTGGAATTCCCTTGTCTTTTTTCGCGCCTAAATACAGCCGGCCCTATTTTATTAAAAAGCGGAAAGACCGCCTGCTTAGCCAGTTTAAGGAAATGCTATACGCCCTTTCCGGTTCCATGCAGGCGGGAAAATCCATTGAAATGGCTTTTATCAGCATTTATAAGGATATGGAGCTTCTTTATCCAGAGCCGAAAACGGAAATTATGCGGGAACTCCGCTGTATTGCATCTAACCTGAACGCGGGTATTCCATTAGACGAAATTTTAGTGGATTTTGCTGCCCGTAACCATAACGAGGATATTTCTTCCTTTGTAGATATTTATATCACTACAAAGCAGATGGGGGGCAATTTGGTACAGGTTATGCGCAATACCTCGGAAACCATTTCAGATAAGGTAGCTGTACACAATGAAATTGAAGTGGCTATCTCCTCCGCCAAATTTGAACATAGGACACTGATGTTTGTGCCGGTGGGAGTTATTCTGATGATACGGGCAGTATCTCCGGGATATCTGGACAGCCTTTATGGAAGTGCTGGTGGGATTGTCCTTTCAACAGTTGCGTTAATTCTGATTGGAGTAGCTTGGGTAGTGGGAAATAAAATGACAGATATTAAAATATGAGGATGCTTAGAGGGGAAAACGATATATGGATTGGAGTATATTGTTGTGGATTCCGCCAATCCTGCTTGCTGCCATAGCAATTGTTCTTTTTCTTGGCATGGTGCAAAAGGGAAAAGGCGTGTATGATTCATATACAGAAGGTTTGGATAAAAAAGAATGGTCTATGAAGGACAGCTTATATATTGGATTTGCATGGTGCGCCACGGGAATTGACGATAAATGTATGAGCCCTATTTCGGAAATCTGGAACCGCTATAAACATAATATCTACAGCAAAATCCTTCTTCTTTATGGGAAATATAAAGGCTCCGAGCAGATGTATTTTGTCTATGAAGCCAACAAAGCAGCTTTAAAACTATTGATATTGTTGTTATCAAGCCTGTTTGCGCTGATGGGTGCAGTTGTGAATCATGATTTATCGCTTGCCTATAAAGTGGATTTGATTGGGATAGGGGCATTTGTTGGGCTTCCGTTTTTAGTGGATTACTCCCTAGACAACAAGCTGAAAGAACGGGAGCGGGATTTGCTTCTGCAATTTCCCAATTTTGGGAGCAAACTGGTTTTGCTGTTGGGGGCAGGGATGACTGTCCCGCGCTCTATTCGGAAAATTGTGGCAGAAAATAAAGAAGATACGGTTTTGATGAGGGAGCTATCCGAAATGCTCCGCAATATTGAAGCGGGTGCGGCAGAAACTGCGGCTTATGAGGAATTCGCCCGACGGTGCCATGTAAAGGAAATCAACCGCTTTATCTCTGTTCTGGTGCAGAGCATGCAGAAGGGCGGGCAGGAAACAGCCCTTACATTGTCCCTTCAGGTTCAGGAATGTTGGAACGCCAGAAAGGATATGGCGAAAATACTTGGCCAGCAGGCAAGTACTAAGCTGGTCTTTCCGCTGATGCTGATGATGCTTTCCATTCTTTTCATGGTAGGAGGGCCAGCGGTCATTATGTTCAGCAATATGTGACAGGCGGTGGGGTAAATTGATAAAACGTGATCCATGGAGGGGCAGCACTACAGTGGAAGCGGCGATTATTATGCCGGTTTTTCTGATTCTGCTGGTAGTGATGCTGATGTTTGCCATGTTCGTTTATGAAAAAGCGGCGATGCGGAGCGTCTGCAATGAAGTCGCGGCAGAAGGCGCTGCTATCTGGCAGCGCGGAAGCAGCTATATGTCAACTTATTACAGCAACCAGAGAAATCCCTCCCCGGAAACCCAGGATAAAGTTCATATTTATTCTATCTATGCCTCTTACTTTTCCAATCTGATTGATTTAGAGCAGTCAAAAAAATTAGAGATGTTAAAGGAACATCTTACCCAGGAAGTTGTCCGTCATTCCTTTATCCTGACAGAGAAGGATGTAGAAGCTGACGTACAATTGTCCAGCGTAATTATCCATAAAAAATTGGTTGTCTCCGCAAAGGCAGACTATAACCTTCCTTTTTACAGCAATACCAGCGACGTATCAGCGGAATGTGTAATTTCAGGCCAAACGGAACTGGTACGCACCATTGACTTGGCTGCTGACATGTTGGACGGGCCAATGGCAGGGATTAAGGAAAAATATGGGAAAATCATTGAAAAACTTCAAGAACTGATTAGTAAAGTGAAAATTGAAAAATAGTGAGAGGATGCGTTTTATCTATGGCAAACAGGAGGGACGACGGTTCTATTACAGTTTTTCTTGCAATTACCTTTGTGGCGATTATGGCAATGCTGGGCACCCTGATAGATGGGGCCAGGCTGGTAGAATCTCACAGCCAGATGTTTTATGCTACAGACCTGGCCGCTGCTTCTGCCTTAGCGGAATTTGATTATGATTTAAAGGACCGATATGGGCTGTTTGCCTATCATGACGATCCAAAGATAACAATGGATTGGGTAGTGAAACAGAATATAAATTCTTCAGCGAACCGGGAATTGTCCTCCAGCGAGAACCTTTTTAACGGCGTACTGGACTTGTTGGGGGTAGATGACCCAACCAGGCATACTCCCTTTGATCTTTTGCAGCTAAACAATGTAAACGTTTCCCAATTTGCAGATCCCATTTGTTTAAAAGATGTAAATGAATTTGAACGGCAGATTTTTGAATATGTGAAATTTCGTGGTCCAATCGAACTTTTTAACAATGGGCTTTCTCTTGACTTTGGGGAGATGATGGAGGAGATGGAAAAGGCCCGCAATGAGGATTCGGTGGAAGAAGCTATGGAGGAGATTCAAAAGAAGCTCGGAGAACATCATAATACAGAGGGGCAATATAACAAAGATGTAAAGAAGTTCCGGGAAAATGCGGCAAAGATTTATGTAGAGGACTATCGCCCCATTTTGGAAAAATTAGATGAATCCCCCTCTTTGGGAGGATTGGAAACCCTCAGTGGTATGATAGGGGATTTTTCCTTGATGCTGTCTGATATTCAAAGCGATGCGAAGAAACTTTTAGTTCAGCTCGAAACCTTGGAAGAAACCCGCGATCAGCTTCAAAATGATGCGGATAGCTTATCAGGACGCTTTACCGGTTCTGGGGATACAGCCCAATTTGATGGAAAGGCGATTTCCGGCGAAATGCTGGATAACTATAAAGAGGATATTGAGGAGATGAAAAATCAGGCAGATCTCTATTGGACAAACAATGGTCAGGCAGACGGTGTAGGCGGCAGCACTTCCACTACTGAGGCTGAAAAACAAAAATATGTTACAATTATCGATATGGTTTCAGAAGCCCAAGAAAACATTGAAGCTTTTCAAATCCATATTGAGGAACTTTCTAAAAGAATGTCAGAACTGGAACGCCAAAAAGAAGATGGGGAAATAGATGACGACGAGTACCAGACGGAACTTGACGCTATCCAGGCTGAAGTAGAAGAGCTTTGGTCTGAAATGGACAGACATTTTAACGATGTTCCATATGAAAACGGTATGAATGGTATATTTCCAAATACAGAGCAGCTTCAGGATCTTCGCCCGTACAGGTATCAAACGGATGAAGGGCAAAAACAACGCTCAAAAGTATGGACCAAAAAGGCCAATGAAATGTCCAAAAAGGAAAAAGAGAATAAACGCTCTTACACCAAAGAGATTCCTTCGTCCTATCCTTTGCACAATACAATTACAACAGGACAAATCCTGCAGGGGATGGATTTGAATCTGGATGGAGATTTCGACAGCCAGGAGATGGACAATGTCATTAATAAGCGTTCCAACAACAAAAGTTCAACCAATGGAGTAAAAAATTTGTTCCAAAGTGTGGCCAATTTCTCCTTAGACACTTTTGACAACGCTATGTTGGGACTGTACGCCCTGGGGAATTTCCAAAATGCTTTATGCTTCAAAACAGAACGTCCTTCCTCCTATTCCCATGAAGAGGTTGACCTGCTTCGGTATGCCAGCAATATGAGAAATGACCCTATAGAGGACAGTACAATTTTCTTTGACGACTGTGAAGTGGAGTACCTGATTTACGGAAAGTTAAAGGAAACAGATAATTATCAATCTGTTCGTAATGAGCTGACAGGGATTTACTTTACTTTAAATTATGCCTTTGCCCGTAAAACAAATGCAATTAGAAAGGTAGTAGAATCTATTGCAAATGCAGTCCGGGCAGGAATTACCGGAGCCACCCTTGGCCTGGGAGCCGGAGCGGGAACCATTGCCTATTATGCTACACGGGAAGCCTGTTATGCAGCGATTGCCGGGGTGCAGACCTGCCATGACCTGGAACGGCTGTATTATGGGAACAAGGTTCCCCTTCTTAAAAAAGGGGATAAAGATTACTGTGGTCTGGCTGATCTGTTGAATTCATCTGAAATCAGCGGCAGAGTGTGCCATGACAACGCGAAAACAAGCCAGATTCCAATTAGCTATACAGATTACTTATTCATCAGGATGATTTTGGTGGGACAGAACCAGCTCCGCGGCAGGCTGCAAGATCTTGTGGAACTGAACATGAATACCAAAGGCGGTTCCCTGAACACAGATCGTCCTTTTAAACTGGAAAATTCAAAAACCAGTGTCAGTGTCAAGGCTGAAGCTGCTATGCCGTTTTTCTTTATCAATGTAATATTTACAGCAGAAAATCTAAATGGGAGAGGCATGAAAGTTACTAAATATGCTTCCCAAAGATATTAAGGAGGGCTTTTATGCGCGCAAAAAATAACTGGTGCGGTTCCATGACTGTAGAAAGCGCCATTGTCCTTCCCATTTTTATTGTGATTGTATTTACAATGATTATGCTGACGAAATTTGTCTACATCCACGCCGTTGTACAGAATGCCCTTGTACAGACAGTCAGGGAAATTTCCACCTATTCTTATATCCTGAAAGAAATTCTCCGTGTCAATGAAATTCATGGTACGGTTGAGGATGTGCTTACCGGGAATATGAATACAACGGAAATCAACCAGAAAATAACACAGTTCGGGGAAGCGGTGGACGGAAATGTTGATGTTATCTTTGACATTGGAGACCAGGTTTTGGACGACCCTGTCGGATATGCCAAAAATACAATAGGCGGCGGGCTCTCTGCAACAGCCCTTTATACCTATGAGGCCCTTTTGGGGGAAGGTGCAGGCATTATTGCAGATGCAATTTTTCCCGTTTATGTGGGAAAAAGCAAGGAAGAATTAGACTATCTTATGACTCTGCTGGGGGTGGAAGGCGGATTAAAGGGAATCCGAATTAAAGGCAGCCTCCCCAACAGCCGGGGGGATTTGTCATTGGATATTTATGCCGCCTATGTGGTGAATCTGGACCCGCCGCTTTCCTATTTTCTCAACGGGAGCACGATTGTTCAAAGGGCCTCCTGTGTGCCATGGATGGGAAAGGAAAGCTGATGGAACTGTTTCATGAATTACTGTACTGGATATATGCAGCACTTTTGACCGCTGCCGCTGTGGTTGACGTCCGTTCACGACAGATTGCCCCAGCGCTTATTTACGCAATGTTTGGGCTGGGCGTTTTAAAAGTTATCATAGAAATTGTTATGAATCAAATGTACCTGTCCAGCTTATGGGCGGCGCTGCTTACCTTTGCAATCACTTTATTGGTCTTTTTGGGGATGTATCTGTTTTCCCGTGGGATAGGATTCGGAGATGTAAAGCTTATGGCTGCTGCCGGGCTTTTTTACAGCGTACAGGGGATTTTTACGATTGTTATTTTTTCCATGCTCCTAACGGCTGGGGCTGGAATCTGTATGGTAATCAAAAACCGCCAAAATTTGAAAGCAGAACTTCCTTTTGCCCCCTTTGTGGCGGCTGCGGCTGTCCTTAGAGAGATTTTAAGGCTGGTGGATCGGTTCGGATGAAGAGGAGGGACTTACGTGATCCTTGCCCTAGCACCTGATATATTAAATTCCCTTTGCCTCTGGTTTCATTGGATCGATTTCATAAAAGTCTTTTGGTGCCTTTCTATCACAGGTTGGGCGGTATTTACAGATATAAGCTATCACAAAATCAAAAATAAAACCGTTTTAGCCGGCCTTTCGGGAGGGCTGATTCTAAATGTTATAAGCCATAATCTTCAAAATTCCTTGATTGGAGCTGCCGTCCCATTGGTTCTTTTCCTGCTGTTTGCCATAGGCTACATGGGAGCCGGAGATGTAAAACTGCTTTGTGCCATTGGTGCAATAATAGGTTTTCCGTCTATCATAAAAGTGGTTCTTTACAGCTTTGTCTTTTGCGGAATATATATTCTGATAGACACTGCAAGATGCAGGGGAATTGGAATATTATTCCATGATTTGTGGGAGGACTTTAAATATTTGGTGCTTTCCGGCAGTTTTCTGGTCAGTCGGGAGAAAAGACGGTTTCCTATGGCGGTTCCTATCTTTTTAGCAGTATTTCTTTGGATTGTCAGCAGTTTAGTAAGCCGAGTCAGCGGGAAATAGAACAGCTTGCTTTTAAAGTATGCTTTATGATTGATAAAAATCGGAGGTTAGAATATGAGCGAAATCAGCTATAAAACCATTGGCGGGAGGAATTTCATGCTGATCCCCTGTACGGAATCAGGGAAGAACATCAATACCCAAATACGGATGATTACTTCTGGGGGCATGAAAAGCATCCTTCCTGTAACAGCAACATCCAAAAATGGGACATCTATTCTGCAATATGATATAACTGGTTTAACCAGGCTCAGTGGTCTGACACAATATGGAAAACTAACTTCCAATCAGTTTTCTGCATTATTGGAAGGTTTAATCTCCGCCAAAGAAGAATGCAGTTCTTATGCGCTTTCCAACAGCGGGATTTATTTGAATGAGGATTATATTTATATAAATGGACAAACCAGAAAAGTACAGTTTGTATATATTCCCACAATGCAGCAAACAGAGTCAGAACAATCCTGTCGTGAATTGCTCCGCCGTTTGATTGCTTATGGAAAGGTGGAATACAGTGCATTAACTGCTGAGGCAAATGATGTAATAAACCATCCAGATTTCAGTTATTCCATATTGGAAATTTTGATGCGGAAATATCATCAGGGACAATCTGTACAACAACCTAAAAGTTCTCCTGCTCCTTCCTTTCAGCCGCCGGAACCACAGCCATTTCAGCCAGCCCCAATTTCCGCTGCTCCTCCAGCGCCTAAACCATCTATTGCACCCCCTCCCGCTCCAACCCCGTTCCATGAACCGCCTGCCCCGGCAGCAATGCCGAACCATTCCACTAAATCTGGCGCTGGTTCTGGTAACGGAAAAAAGATTCTTTTGATTACATTGACTGTTGTTATAAGTTTGGCATTGATTATTGGGGCCTGTTTTACTTCCGTTGTGCGTTTGCCTGAAGGTGGGATTGACATTACAAAGGTTATGGGAGTTGCTATTTTGATTGGCGCGTTGGACTTTTTACTTTTGCGGAAATTACTGACTGTAAGCGCAGAAAAAAGCAGCCAGCCAGTGAAAGAGAAAAAAGCGGGACAGGAAAAAAAGAAATCTGCGGCATCTTCGCCGCTCCCTGATCCTTTATCTTCAAAGCCTGTCCCCTTTGCTGCTCCAGTTTCCTCCCTTCCTGTAAATCCTCCGCAGCAGGCTGCCGTGCCCCAACAAAGGCCCGCACCAAGTCCTGTGCAGCAGCCCTTCAATGCTAATGCTATAGAGGAAAGCGATGCAACCATTGACTTCAGCGCGGAAATCATACCAGGGAGCCTTTACCTGCAATCTGCCAGCGGGGAAAAAATTCTTTTGGATAAAAGCCCGTTCCTCATCGGCAGGGATGCAAATATAGCCGATTATGCTATTTTAGATGCCACTGTAGGGCGCAAACATGCTGAAATAAGCCGGAACGGGGATGGCTGGGTCATTGTAGATCAAAACAGCCGCAACCATACCTTTATCAATGAGGGATGCCTAAACCCTTATACTCCTTACCCTATTTCCGCAGGGGACACCCTGCGGTTTGCCAAAGTTGTACTATGGGTCAAGGACAGGTGAAGCTGGATATTGCATATACATCCAGCGCAGGAGGCCGGAAATCAAATCAGGATTCTGTTGGTTTTACTAAGAAAAGCGGCGGGTATTGTTTGGCTGTTGCAGATGGTGTAGGGGGATATTCTTATGGGGAATATGCCTCAAAACTGACAGTACAGCACCTGAAAGAACTTTTTGTTCAGCAGCCAGTGATAAGCCAGAATAATTTGAGACAGCATATTGAGAGAACAGCGGATTTTATGGGGGAAGTTGTCCAGAAAAATCCTGAATTCCGTTCTATGCGTACTACGTTGGCGGCAGTTTACTTAAATCAGGAACGTATTGTGACCGGATATGTGGGGGACAGCCGAATATATATTTTTCGGAATTCCCAGGTTTACTTTTGCTCCCAGGATCACAGCTTGGTTATGGAAATGGTTCAAAGAGGGGAACTTCCCCTTGAACAGCTTCGCGGACATCCCAAACGAAATGTGATTACATCGTCAGTAGGCGGGGGACAGCCAAACCATATTGATATTGAAACCCATGAAATACCACTGGAATCTATAGATGGGCTTTTATTGTGTTCAGACGGTTTTTGGGAACTTCTGTCTGAAAGGGAAATGATAAACCTTCTGACTAAAACCAGTTCTGCGGGACAGTGGCTTCAAGAGATGGAACAGAGGGTTGGAAACCGCCAGACAGGGCGCAGCGACAATTATACTTGCCTTGCAGCAAGAAGTTTTGAAAACAATGGAACAAGGGGAAGTGGATTACCTTGCATTTAAATGAAATGCTTTTTTACGGCGGGCTTATCGGTTCTGGCTTGTTGCTGGCAGCAGGGCTTGTCTCAACGGTGGTTTTCTGCCTGACAGGGAGAAGGCTCAGGAAACAGCTTGAGATGGAATACGGAAAACGGCGGCACAAATGATTCGCCTGCTGTTTGTTTTACATCACAATGGGAAGATCAGGTATACAGCATAGGGGAGGCGTATCATGGCGGAAATCATAGAATCGACCTATGAGATTTTGGATCAAATCGGCTCCGGCGGCGGAGGCAATGTGTATTTGGCCAACCATGTCAGGCTGGGGAAACAGGTTATCCTGAAAGCGGATAAGCGGAAAATTACAACCAGCCCGGAACTGCTGCGCCGTGAGGTTGATGTTCTCAAAGATTTAAGCCATCCCAATATTCCACATGTGTACGATTATTTTATAGAAGACAATACCGTGTACACTGCTATGGAGTATATTGAAGGGGAAAGCCTGGACAGGCCGCTGAAACGCAGGGAGATATTTTCACAGCCAACTGTTATAAAATGGGCCATACAGCTTTTGGAGGCGCTGTGCTATCTGCACAGCCCAATCCATGGGAAGCCCCCGCATGGATATGTCCACAGTGATATCAAGCCGGCAAATCTCATGCTGCGTCCCAGTGGGGATATCTGCCTGATAGATTTTAATATTGCCCTTGCCATAGGTGAGGAAAATTTGATTGGCGGCAGCATTGGATATGCTTCACCAGAACATTATGGGCTGAATTTTTCCACAAACGGGTTTTCCTCCCAAACAGAGAAAACTGAACCTTTGGAGCAGAACAGGTCTACCGTTCTTTTAGCTGCAGAGCAGCCAGGCTCTTCGTTAAAGCGGCGCATTGTCCCAGATGCAAGATCAGATATTTACAGTACTGGTGCAACTCTTTACCATCTCCTATGTGGAAGGCGGCCGGCAAAAAATGCTTTGGAGGTTGTTCCGCTATCAAAACAGGATTTCAGCCCATTTCTAGTTGACATCATTACAAAATCAATGAACCCTAACCCTGACCTGAGGTATCAGAGCGCCAGGGAGATGCTGGAGGTGCTGGAGCATCTCCATAACAATGATCCCCGCATGAAGCGGCATAAACGGCGGGTTAGGATTACAGCGGCAATATTGTCCATCGCGTTTCTTGCCAGCAGCATATGTACATTTATTGGGCTTCGGCAGATGGAGCGGATGCAGGAAGCCGCCGCCGCGGAAGCACAAACAGCTAAAGAAGAAGCCCGAAGGTCCGAGGATGCAGCCCGGAAAGCAGAAGAGGCTGAAAGGATGCAAAAGACGGCTTTAGCTGAAATTTCCCGTTCAGAAGAAGCCTGTCGAAGCGGGGATGTCCCTGCTGCAATTTCTGCTGCTCTTACGGCGGTGGAATTGGATACTCCCTACATAGCCCGTGCACAGAAAGCATTAACGGATGCTCTGGGGGTATATGATTTGTCAGACAGCTTTAAGCCGCATCTGCTGTTGGAACTTCCCAGCGAACCGATGAAAGTGGTTCTTTCCCCTGAGGGCAAACGGACAGGAGTAATGCTCAATGGGAAAATGCTGGTATTTGATACGGAAACCGGGGAGCAGCTTGCAGCACTTCCAGCAGATGTTTCTGCTCTCTCAGAAGTAGTTTTTTCCAATGAAGATACAGTGCTTTATGCTGGAGATGGTGCGCTGAAAGCTTATGATCTGGTGCAGAACCAGGAACTTTGGTCAGGACTTCCGGCTACGGCGATTGTCCTATCTGCTGACAAAAAAACTGCAGCGGCAATTTATAAGGACGGAAATTCTGCTGCAATATATGATGCTGCCAGTGGGGAGATACGGCAGACAGTAGATTTTCAGGGGCAGCACCAGTTTGCAGCGGCAAACGATCTGTTTGCCGATCCTGGCCGGAACCTGCTGGCTTTGAATGACGACGGCACGCTGTTGGCTGTCAGTTTTGAAAACGGCGCGCTGAGAATCTATGATCTGCAAACCAATAGGGAAGCGATACCAATTTTTGAAAAGTCGGATTACCTCTATTTTGAAGGGGGATTTAATCAGCAATATTTTGCCTTTGCCGCCAGAAACGGGGAGCAATTCCTGTGGCAGATCATAGATACTAAAGAAAAGTCAATAATTGTGGAAGCTTCCCCCAGTTGCGCAGCTCACGTGCTCACTGGAAGGTCTGGAATTTATATTTCTAATGCAAATGTCCTTGTCCAGATAGACCCTATACAGATGGTACAGAATGAGGCGGCATATACTGATTCGGATATCTCTGGTTTCAGCACAAACGGCAGGTATACAGCCACGGCCTTAAAAAAGGGCGGGATAGCTTTCTTTAATGAGCGGGCGAATCTTATGGGAACAGTTGAAACAGGAAAACCTGCTGACTTTGTTGATCTTGCTGGAGATTTCGTTGTAACAGCGAGCAGAAGCGCACCCTCTCTGCGAATCTTGAAACTGGATAACCACAGCGAAAACCAGACGTTTTCCTATGACCCGGATTATATTCACAGTGAGGCCCGTATCAGTGCAGGAGGCAGTACCATTATGCTGTTTTGCAGTAACGGCTTCCGGCTGTACACGGCAGATGGCAATATATTGGCCGATGTGGATATTCCAACTCCAGACGGCGACAGGATTTATGACCAGCAGTTTCGCCGGGAGCAGGATAAAAGCTGGCTGGAGGTTATTTATTCCAGCGGGCTGGTTCGGCTCTATTCCGCCGCAGACGGAAGCGTTTTGGAAGAATATACTGGGGAGGCGCCGGACGAATCCCTTTATGAAGAATTTTTGACAGACAGCCTGAGAATAGAACGGCCCCTCCATGGTACACCGTCTGCATATGACCGGGATTCCGGCAGTCTGGTAAAGGAATTGGAATCAGAGGACTATCTAACCTATGTTACACAGGTAGATGATTATATCATAATGGAATATATGACTGCTCATGGAGAACGATACGGCCTTTTATTGAATGAAAGCCTTGAAACATTGGCAATGCTGCCAAATTTGAGCGATATTTTAGAAAACGGCGAGCTGCTGTTTGATGATATGGATGGAAATCTCAGGACAAGCTGTATCTATTCTTTGCAGGAGCTTATTTCCCTAGCTAAATCATAAACAAAGTGTTATTAAGCTGGTAGTATATGCCAAAGGTATATATGTATCATAGAAAATTTGATATGGAACAGCCATATCAGATAATGAAAAAGGAAAGAGGTACAGCAATGAACAGAAGCAGAAAACTGATTGCGGCTATTCTGTCAGCAGCAATGATAGCCGCATCTTCTCCAGCGGCAGCATTAGCTGATGGCGGAGAAAACCTGTCTGTTATTCCTGAATATTCCAACAGCGAAAACCAGGAACAACAGCAAACGCCAGATATTTCTGAAGGGGTAAAACAGGAAGCAGCAGAGAATTCTTCTGAAGATCAGGAGAAACAGGAGGAACCTGCCCAACCGGAAACCACTGAGCAGCCGGAAAACCCGGAGGCGCCCCAAAAGCCAGACCAAACTCAGGAAGAAACCAAAACAGAAAACGAACCTGAATCTGACACAGAAACAAAGGAGCCTGAACAGACGCAGAAACCCGAAGAAACCCCGGAACAGCCAGAACAGACGGAAAAAACTGACAAGGAATCAACTTCGGACAGTACTTCTGAGGTAATTTTCAGCTATAACTTAGGGATTGGCGCTGGTACTGTATCTATCCATGAGGATGAAATAGCAGAGGATGGAAGCTTTACCATTCCACTGGAAGATGATGCGTTTTTTCCTTATTCCCTTCAAATTCAACATGATGGGAAAACATGGGTGGAAACCTTTGATACCCCAGACAATACTATTAAAATTGGGGAATACCAGGTTGGAGTGGAAACCCGCTATAATGGCGAGTCCCTTTCCCAGATTGGCGTGTATGTAGACGGCGAATATTACCCTGCGCTGCCGGAGAAAAAAACGTTCAGTGAGGAGATTCAATCTTTTTCACTTCTGCCGCCGGCGAATGATGACTATGCTCGTTATCTTCGTATAGACTTGACGGATATTGCACCAAATAAAAAGGATAAGATTAAAGTTGATGCTGTTATTGGAAAAATTGACGGACTGGATACTACGGGAAAGGTTGTATTATGGAATTACCGCTTTGATGAAAACGGCGGGATTCTTCCAGACGATTCCTTCCGGCCCATGGGAAATGGGACGGTTGACTTATCACATAGTTCCAATTATGAACCTTTTGATTTAATTGTTGGAACTGGGCATCAGCTTGATACTGGACATTTTAGATATCATCTTACGATTGAACTGCTCTTAGGCCCTGACTTTCTTGGAGGATATCAGGAATTAGATAAAGAAGGAAATATAATAAGCAAAACGGAAGATGTCCGGGGGAGCTATTATTCCAATGCCCCAGATGTAACAGTATATCATTATTCTTCTTCTGACCCCTTGTCTCCAGACCGGGAATATCGTTTTATCCTCAAGGCTGATACAAATTATAGCGATAACTTTGATGTACACATTTACAAAGGACATTATGATTCAATAGAAGCTGCCGTTGAAAATGGCGAAGATGTTACAGAGGCAATGATGGGTTTGAAGGGAGCTGATCCATCAGGCTATAAAGTGGACTTTACAAAAGAAGAAGCTTTTACCGCTGTAACTACTATGAAAACTAGTGCTGATTATCATCAACTGGATAAATTCAGACTTCAGTTTACCCAAAGAAACACAGCTTTAAGCTTTGAAGGATTATACGATTCCGAAGCATCTAGTGTTATTTATACCAGAGATTATAACGATATTACTGTTTCCGGGAAACGTATACGGGATTATTCCTTCTATCTTAAACCTGAAGATTTTCCAAGTGGACAATACTTTGCTAAGTTTAATACAGGTGATTACCAAATAACAAAGGCTGTTGTAGGCCATTATGACAATTTGGAGGCCGCCGAAGGCCAACAGGATATAAAGGAACAGCTCTTTGGTGAAAAAGGTTATCAAGCCTGCTTTAAAGATGGCGTAAGTTTTACAATATTTGCAGAACGGCCATCAGATAACCGTTCTGTTAAATACTATTATACGATTACAACATATTCCTATCCCGGCTCGTCGAACAGAATTATCTCCTTTTATGGGATAGACGGTTATGACAAATCTGAAATTTATCTCCTTCAAGATGAAAATGACTCTGGAGTGGAACAGTTTGGATACCGTCTGATTTTGGTTGACGATGAAAACGTCAACCTGTCCAGAATGGTACCCCAATATAATAGATACCAGGAAAATATAGGGGTATTTGTACATGGGAATCCCGATGATCAAAAAACGCCCTATGATTTTTCAAAGGGGCCTGTCCAATATACTGCAAGGGCAGAAAACGGTGAGGACATCTGTAATTATTGGCTCGCTATTGAACACGCCCAGCAGGAAGCAAAACTTTATGTTGTAGTTGATGGGGAAAAGGTGGACGAGCGTGAGGTATTCTTTAACAACTGGACAGACAACCATCACGATATATTCATTGCCAATATTGGAAAAGCGGACTTGACTGGTTTGAAAGTCGAATTGAGCAATGCAAAGAATGTAAAGCTGGATGATTATTGGACAGTTGGCGGGGAAGATAACAGCGTCCTGCCTGGGATTGATAGGGCAACGGCAAATTCTCCTTGGAGCAGTTCACCCGATTACATGAACGGTACTGCGAAAATTCGTCTAATCCCAACTGGCAGCGGTGAGGTGTCGGGAACATTAACGATTTCCTCAGAAAATGGCGGAGAAAAGGTCATCCAGCTGAAGGGTGAGGCAGGCGATCCCAGCATTATCACAGAACAGGGACAACTGGACAACAAAAACGCAGTCAAATATGTTCCCTATTCTTTCCTGTTTCAGAACAACAATAAATATGAATGGAACAAAACTACTTTTACATTAGCAGATGGAAGTCTGCCCAAAGGCATGGAGCTTCGTCCCAGCGGTGAATTATATGGCGTATCCACGGAAACAGGGACATTTACATTCACTGTGAGGATGATAAATAGTTATAGCACTTTTGAAGATGACATGCGGGAGTATACTCTGGTTGTGCTGGAAAATACAGATTCCAACGTTGAGGGGGAAACGGATGTAAATTATGAAATTGAAAATCGGGTAGAAGATATGTTCTTTATCGATTATGTTGAAATTGGTATGCCAGGCAGTACCGTTCGGGATCAAATATTTACCAGTAAAGGTGGATATGATGAGTTTGAAGCTTTATGGCTGGATGGTAAAGAACTGATGAAGGACATTGACTATGAAGCTAAAGCAGGCAGCACTGTCATTACAATCTACGAACAGACCTTTGCAAATTACTTTAAAGAGGGCACACATACAATTGCGGCTGAATTCCGCACTCAAGACGAAAAACATGAACTAAACCGCACCGCCCAAAACTTCACCCTAACGATTAAAAATTCGACCAACAATGATAATTCAGGCAGTTCAAGCGGCGGCAATAATACCGGCAGCGATATTAACGACAATTCCGACTCCGGCGATTCTAATAACTCTGATAATTCCAATAAGAAGGGGCCTTCCCAAAATTCTGCCTATATAAACCCTGTAACAGCAGCACAGCAGGCAGCGGCATCACAAAATTCCGAATCTACATCATCAAAGCTCCGGGTTCATTTAAAAGGGATTAATCTTGTTACTTTGCCTGAGTTCCGGGAAATGTCTTCTATAGCCCGCAAGGAGGGCAAAGAGCCCTGGCTGGATGTAGACACTATGGTTGATGGAACGAACCGGGTTGATATCCGCATAGGGCTTAACACAGAGCTTCCCCAAACTGACCTTTATATGGCTGGGTCCTCACAAAATACACGGGCTGCCCTGGTCAAAACAATTTTTGAACGTTATTTCAGCAATCAAATTGTGGCAATTATCAATTTGTCGCAAAAAGATAACTTTGGACTTACTGCAAATATATGCGTTAAAGTTCCTGATGGGATAAAGGCTGAAGACCTGCATTTCTACTCTTATCGTTATGAGCGAAACAGTTATAGGGTGATCCAAGATCCAAAGGCTTGGATCGACCAAAATCATTATCTCCACTTTGACACCCCTTATGCAGCGGATATTGTTATTACGGCTGGGGACCTGGTTTTGAAGTGAGATCTTACAGCTAGCAGAAAGCTTACTGGTAATAATCCCTTTCTTCAATAAAACGAATAGATTTTGCTTTTCTTTCGATGGCAAAAGAAAAAGACGTCGTAAAAGCAGAAGTATTTCTGCACTCTGAAACAGCGGCTTTGAGAAATGATATGCTCCCTCTAAAGCAGACAGTGGAAAACAAGACTGTCGAAATAGGGGGAGCAATTATCATGAGCTTAAAAGGGAAAATACCACCGGAGAAAAAATACAGGCAGTGGAAGATTACCTGAAAATGCGAAAGGGCAGCACACAGATACGGGAAGAATAGTGCATACAATTGAGTACCTTTCAGGCGTGTCTGCGAAAGTATCAGACGGAGGGGGGCAGCAGTTGTATTACAGGCAGACCAGTGAGCAGTACAAAATCACCTATCAGCAAATCTACAGCTGGGTAAAAAAGTATCAGGAGCAGGAAGAAGCCGGCCTAATTTTCTTTTTCAGGCCAAGGACAATCACGCCATTGTCCATTGTCCTGTTCTGTTTTTCCAGTCAATAGGTCTGTAGCGGCATCTGCAAGATAGCCCAGGTAACTTCCTGCGGAGCTGTCGCCACACAATAATTTCCACATCAGACCACCAAAAAGATAAGACTGGGCGAACTCGCGCCAACTATGCAGTTCTTCCACAACCTTCTGGGAAAGCTCCCATAAAATGCCAACAGCCTCGCTTTCTGTGATCCAGCCTAAATAGCATCCCCAACGTGTAAGCATCGCCGCCCGGCCAATATCCCACCCAGCCATAAAGCCAGGAGCATATTGACTTTTATACCGCTGTGCAAATCTCCATGCCCGGCTGGTAGACTCACGATCATCCTCGTCCATAGTTTCATCCATCAGTTCCTCCGGCGAAGATGCCTCGCTATAAATTTGATACCGCAGGATATACCCCTCCTGTGCCAGATAACGGATCATATCCAGCAAGCCGCTCCGGCCGTCTATTCCCCAAGAGCGGCGTACAAGAGACACGATTTTCTGTTCCATAACAGGGATATGTTCCTCCACATCCATACTATCCAGATTGTGGCTGTTAAGAGTTGACAAAATACCAGACAGCAGGATGCCAAAGTACTCCCATTTTGTATCGTCTTTTTGGTATGGGATCGCTTCCGGTTCAGGTATGGACTCAAGCCGGGCCATTGTTTCTTCCAAAGCAACATAGAGGTTTTCTTCCAGTTCCAGATCGAACGGAAGCTCTTTCCCGTCGTCCATATCTTCCATTTCCATTGTTTCCAGAGCTGCCGCAAGCACGCCCATATCTTCTCCGAAAAGATGATCCATCAAGTCCACGGCAGCAGATGAAGTTGCTTCAGCAACTTTTTCATTTACCATCTCTTGCAACAGTTCCTCATTGACAGCCATTTGAGCCATACTGTCTGGCCCAAATATCTGTCCAAGAATTTCTACCTGACGTTGAGAATTAACAGAGATCTGTTCTTCAATTTCGGTGGCAGATATAGATGCGCTTTTTTCAAAGCTGGGAACTTCGATTTCATTGATTCGTTCCTTGTTTTTTTCCATGGCTTCTTTCACAGCATCGAGCGCCTGCTCCTTTGCTTGCTGTGCCAGTTTCATAATCTCGTTTATATCGAACATTTTTAATCCTCCTTGTCCGGGGGGAGCGGATGCCATGACGAATTTTTGTGACGTGTAAACAACTTTTTAATCTGCCGCAGTATTGTTTCTATAAAATGAAACCAGAGATTGCCAAACAGAAACACAATCATAAGGAACAGCAGGAACGCTCCCATTTCTCCAACAGGCATTTTTTCCCTCACTTCGTTGCAAAATGGTTCATAAAGAAGTCGGTAAAAGCAGCCAGCTCATCATCCTGTGATACATAAACATACAGCTTTTCATCTTCCAGCCAGTCATAAGCATTAATGCCAATGTATCCTTTTTTGTCCGGGTAAATGAGGAACGCATCGGTAGGGTACTTGTTGCGACAGGCTTTCAAAATTTCAGAGCGGCGATAGTAAGCAGGATCGCCGCAGCCGGAAAGGTCAGGGACTGTGGGAACGACCACAATCGTCTGGCCGGCTTCATTCCAGCCAACAATCAGATTGCCGATTTTGGTTTTGCTTCCATGCACAAATCCATAGTTGAAACGGCTCACATCCTCGGTATATCCGAAAATCAGCCTGTACTCGTCCCCATCTTCAACGACCTGGTTAAACAGGGCACGCATTTTCTTCGCATTTGCGTTGCTCTTTTCCATGTCAATTTCCGGCCCCTTAAATAACTTACTGAAAAATCCCATAATTTTTTCCTCCTGAATGTTCAGATGTTTTTATATGAAACTGAACAGGGCAGTCCCCACAGTATCATAAATGAATCGTGTTTTCTCTTTTGCCTTTTGTTTGATTTCCATCAGTCAAAATAAAGATAAACCGTTAAATTTGTTCTTATTTCAGCTAAAATGAACTCCGTCCGAATATACGGCCAAAACAGATATTCAGACGGATTTTCCCATTCCTCAAGATGCAGGCACTGTTTTTAATTTCTCCAGAGCATCCACAATAGCGTTTATTTGAAAGTCAACTGTTTCATCGGCAGCTTCGGGAACAAACAAAGGTAACGTATCAGGGATCGCCTTGCGTACAATCATCACGGTCAGACTCAAATTCGTGAATAAATGGATCCTTGCCGCATCTGCCTTTATGCCAAAGTTTTCTAAAATCTCTCCAAAAAGGCGGAGCTGTTTCTGGCGGAATATTTGATAGCTTTCCTTTGACAGACGTTTGAAAATAAGCTGCTGTTCTTCAATCGTTAAAACAGCAATTCCATTTTTCTCTCCGTAACAACAGGCATAGAGAAATTGTTTCACGGCATCACGCCAGCTTAAAGCAGGATCCGCCATCAGTCTTTGCACCTGCTCAATAATTTTAGGTTGCTGCAAGTACAGCGTTTCAACGATCAAATCTTCTTTCGTTGCAAAGAAAGAATAAAAGAAAGTTCGTGAAATGCCGACTTTTTTATATATTTGCTCCACAGTAGTATGCTGTATGCCCTGTTTTGCCATCAATTCAAGACCAACGGTAACAAGTTCCGTTTTGATGCGCTCTTTATCCTCCTCAGAATAAGCTACCTTTGGCATCCTGCCACCTCCTACCTGGAAATAAAAACAAATTCCAAAACTTGATTTTATTTTAACATATTCCAATAGCATAATGCAAGAGTAAAATGCCATAAGGACGATGTTTTTGGATGCGGACGCTTTCGAGGCCTGCACGTTTTTAGCAAACAATTCGGGTGTGGCCACACTCCGAAATTTTTGCTGGGCCTAGGCCCGCAAAAATGCTTGTTGGGGAGCCTCCCCCAACCCGTCTCTTTGGGACAAAATGATATGCTCCCTATAACGCAGACAGTAAAATAGTAAAAGCGAGGGGGAACAAATATGGGAAAACGAATTGAACTGGATGCAAGAGAAAAGGAATATCTAATTCAGGAGCGCCTTGCGGGCCGAATGCGGGAGGCCGCCTTGATAACCAAAACAGGGCGGCACCCAGTGGGTCCCGGCCATATCGCGCAAAAAAGCCGTCCTGTTTTCAAGGACGACTTTCTGCGTAATGTGATAGTTTCAATATGTTTTCTTGTATTTTCGTCAAAAACCTTTCGTTTTCATGTTCCTAATAAGGGTTATTTATACGATGTCTATGAGCCTGTCTTTGGCGGTCTGCTGAGATCAGAACAAACAGCCTTTAACGGGGCAGCTGAGATCCTCACAGCTCAGAACCCAAAACCTGAACCAGCTGCATTGAGGAAGCTGCCCCACTTAACTCTGTAAAATTTTTCAGTCCTTGTTATATATGATATAATATATCTTAGCAGCCTGAATAATATCGGAATTTTGAATATTTGCACCGGAAAATTGGATTGATATACGGTTATAGATTTGTTTATTATTATATTATATATAGAAATCCTCGAAATTATTTGAATAATTTTATTGAGGATTGCTATAAGTGAATTTGACAGATGCGGATAAAGGCATAACCCAAGCCGGGAAGGAAGGGTGTCATGCACAAATTGATTGAATTTTGGCGTAATCTCCGTGTGCGGACAAAGTTTCTGCTGATTTTGCTGTTGGCAATCGCGCTGGTCAGTACTACTGCGATTGCAGCCATGCGTATTCCGCTGCGAGCTTATGATGAACAGCTTTACCGAAGCAGTTCTCAAACGATTACCTTGTTTGCGGAGCAGATTCAAAGTGAGCTTCAAAACTTTGAAGCAATCAGCTACCGGATTCTAACGGATAATGCACTGCAAAAGAATTTGTCCATCATGCAAAATTCCCCTCCTGGTACTGTTAAATGGGTCAATGCCAACACTGAAGTTTCTAAGCGTGTGGCTTATTTCAGTCTGTGGTTCTCAAACACTGTAAGATTTCAGCTTAAAACAATCAAAGGTAGCTCTTACAACCAATTCTTTGGGGCATCTGTAAATTCAGACAAGCTAACACCAGAGTATATTGACCGCGCCTTGGGCCACGGAGGGCGGCTTGTCTGGCTGACAGAGGAAGACGCCACGCCCCGGCTTCTGCTTTTGCGCGAGATTCGGGAGATTGAGGGACTGACATTCAATACATTGGCTGTTATGATGATTGAAGTAGACCTTCCGGCACTGGTTGAACAGTACTGCCGTGGCATGACACAGATGGGTTCGCCATTACTGTGCGGCATATACAATGACGGCGTATGTCTTTATGCCAGCAACGATGCTATCCGCACGCTTGACGCAGGCGAGGATGGCTATACCCGTATGAATCTGGATGGTCAGAATGTGCTCTGTGTGCGTTATACAGCAGCAAATGGTATGAAATATGTAACGCTGGTCAATTACGATCAGATTCATTCGACTATGGTTGTCTTTACAGGCATTACCATCATTGTTATTATTGTATCGACAGTGCTGGCGCTTTTCATCAGTATGCTGCTGATGGACAGTATCCTCAACCATCTGTGGATTCTACTCAAAAAACTTGATGATTTCGCTGCCTGCGGCAAGCCGGTTTCTAAAACAGACGACCCTTATCAAAACAGGCAGGATGAAATCGGACGTCTGCACCGGCATTTTGACCGGATGACCCGCGCATGGGATCGCATGCTCCGCGATAAGGACAAGCAGCAGCGGCTTTTGCAGGAAAAACAGATTCAGCAGCTCCGTGCGCAGGTCCGCCCTCACTTTTTGTATAATACGCTTGAATCCATCTACTGCCTGTCACAAAATTCTGCGGATCAACGCATTGCTGTTATGACCGACGCATTGGGCAAGATGCTCCGGGCTTCCCTCAACGATAAACGGGATATTATAACCGTTGCCGAGGATCTTCAGGTTGCACGTGAATATCTGCGTATTCAGCTTATCCGTTACGGTGACCGTCTGCGTGTAAAATACGCTGTGGAGGAAAGTATTATGGCCTGCCGTATTCCGGCAATGACCATCCAGCCTCTGGTAGAAAACGCTGTCCACTATGCCGCCGAGGAAATGCTTGAAACCTGCGTTATTTGTATCAGAGGAAGCGCTGCAGGTGATGGCGTTGATATCGTTGTGGAAGACAATGGCTCTGGTATGGACGAGGATATCCTGTCAAAGTTGGAAACCGGCGAGGTCAGGCCGGAGGGACTGGGTATAGGTATGCGCAACATACATAAACGCATCCAATACGCTTTTTCCGATCAGTGCGGTCTGCGCGTCAAATGCGTGGATGGGAGGACACAAGTTATCATCCACCTGCCTGATACCCGCCCATAGCCCTTTAACAATGCAGAGAAGGAAATACTATGTATAAATTGCTGTTGGTAGATGATGAACAGATTATCCGGGAGGGGCTCGAAGGGATGATCGACTGGGAAGAATTAGACCTCGCACTGACTGCTTCGTGCAGCAATGCAATCACGGCGCTGGACAGTATGATGGACAATATGCCTGATATTCTGCTGACAGACATCCGGCTGCCAGGCATGAGCGGCTTGGAACTGGTCAGCCGGGCTGTTTCACTTCATCCAATGCTTCAGACAATTGTTCTTTCCGGTTATGATACATTTCAATATGCCCAACAGGCCATTAAAAACGGAGTGATGGAATATCTGCTCAAACCCTGCTCGCGGGAGGAACTCAAAAGCGCGCTGGAACGCGCCTGCAATGCTGTTGACAGACAGCGGAAGCATGTGCTTTACCTCTATGGGGAGCGCCGCAAACGAATTAAAACGTTGGTAGCAAGCTATAACGCGCTGCGGGAAAGCACCCTTGACGCTGAACAGATTGAAAAGCAGGTACATGAGTTGAACAAAACCGTTGAAGATCCCAGTATTTTGCAGGAGACGCTGATTTCCATTGTCACAGGGGATGTGGGAAGCAGTCAGGCAGAATGGGGAATGAATACAATAGCGGACGTGATGAGGCCGTGTGAGTCATTGGAGCAGTTGATTGCCCGCAGCCTGATTCGTCTGCGCGAAGAGGACGGGAACGTACGCAGCAATGATTTCGTTCAACAGATGACTGCCTATGTCGATGCTCATTATATGGACGAGTCTCTTTCGCTGCAATCCATTGCGGACAATGTGGTTTATATGAATGCGGATTATATTGGCCGTGAATTCACCCGCACTGTCGGGCGAAAATTCAGCAGCTATCTGCTTGAAACGCGTATGGAGCATGCCAAACTGCTTATGAGGAGCGATGCTTCGCTGCACAGCTATGAGATTGCCGAAAAGGTCGGACTTGGCAAAAACCCGCACTATTTCAGTCAGCTCTTCCGCAAATACACAGGGATAACGTACAAGGAATTTCATCGCCAGCTTCAGGAAGAATAATGCTTATCCAAAGCCGGAACAAAGTGGGGAATATACCCGCCTTGTTCCGGCTTTTTAATATGCCAAGGTTGTTTTATAGTAGATTCAGGCAGCGCTTACACCGAAAAAACATACAAAAATATCTGAAATTTGAATTAACATTATGTAAAACTTTTGTATAATTTAGATATGATAAATCACTTGGAGGTGTTTTCCTGTGAAAAAAAGAATATTTGCGATCCTGTGTGCCGCTATACTGCCGGTTTGTGCTATGACCGGATGTGGGAGCAAGCCTGCCAGTTCTTCCTCTCCCGCCAATCCCTCTAATGCTGGCAGCTCTTCCAATACTGACAGTTCAGCCAGCAAGGATACTTCGGCAGCTGGTTCCAATGGAAAGACAACGCTCAATATCCTTTGGTGGGGCTCTCAGACCCGGCACGACCTGACTACTGCGATGCTGGAAAAGTTTGAGGAACTCAATCCCGACATTGATGTTGTGATGGATTATTCTGACTGGGGCGGCTACTGGACAAAACTGCCTGCACAGGTTGCTGGCGGGCAGACACCGGATGTGTTCCAGATGGACTACGCTTATCTTTCCCAGTACGCCAACAATGGGGTTCTTGCCGAGCTGGATGGCTACATAGCGGACGGAAGCCTGGATATGAGCGATGTAGCTGAAAACATCATCAAGTCCGGCAGTGTAAACGGCAAGGTCTACGCCATTTCCACCGGCACCAATGCCCCTGTTATGCTTTACCGTAAGGACATTCTGGACGAACTCAATCTGAGCCTCTCGATGAATCCCACCATGTCTGAATACACCGCTGTGTCTAAGGCGGTTTACGAGGCCGCCGGCCTGCATGATACCTACATAGTAGACTGCTCTGCCACTAGTTTCCGCCAGTACCTGCGCAACTATGGCCTGAATCTGTACAATGACAATGCCACTGCGCTGGGCTTCGACGATCCCAAATATCTTGTGAATATGTGGCAGCTCGCTTTACAGGCACAGGAAGAAGGCTGGGGACTTATGCCTGGCGATGGGACTGCCGTCAGCGCTTTTGACTCTATGGTTTTGGATGCCTGGTCCCGTTTCCAGAACTCTAATGAGCTCCAGGCCTATCGTGACTCCACCGGCAAGGATATTCGCATGGTCATGCTGCCGAGTATGGATGACGGCACTACACCCGCCACATTCCTCAAGCCAGCCATGTTCTGGTGTGTCGGTGCTGACAGCAAAGTCAAGGATGCAGCGGTTCGCTTTATCAATTTCTTCACCAACAGTACCGAGTGCTATGATATTGTAGGCATTGAACGCGCTGTTCCCATCTCTGCAAAGATGCGCGAATACGTTACCCCTTCCCTGGATGAAGTCGGTAAAGAGGTGGTCGAGTTCATCGACTATGTCAGCCAGCCCGGCAGAGCCTCGCCGCTGATGAACGCCGACCCGGAGGTACATCAGGCTGTTGGCGAGCTGATGAGCCAATACTCCGAGCAGGTTCGCTATGGGGAGATCACTGATCTTGAAGCGGCTGCCAGGCAGTTTATGGATGAGGCGAACAAGATCATCGCCGACGGCGTAAAAGCCGCAGAGTAATTTTTCCGGCGGACTTGTGCTGAACAGTGCTGTCCGCGTTCCCCGACGGCAGGTTTTGCGTAATGCAATGGAATAGGGATACTTTGCCGCACCGAGGGAAACTCCCCGGTGCGGTTTTCTATCCCACATCAATGAAAGGAGCCATCGCCATGAAGAAAAAAATCAGCTTCCGGCAGAAGTTCTTTTCCGTACTGGATCGGGACAATGTGGCAGGCTATGTGTTTACGCTGCCCTTTATCATCGGAGTGATTGTTTTCACGGCCATTCCGTTTTTCACCTCGCTGTATCTGTCCTTCACTGAATACAACGTCCTTGCCCCCGCCAAATGGATTGGCATTCAAAATTATAAGGAGATGTTCTTTGAAGATAAGCTGTTTTGGACTTCTTTTAAAGTCACCTTCAAGTTTGCGTTTATCCAGGTGCCCATCAAGCTGACGGTATCCCTCCTTGTCGCACTGGTGCTTGCCCGCGCAACCAGACTGACCAGCTTTTACCGGGCGGCGTTTTACATTCCATCCCTGATGGGGGGCAGCGTTGCCATCGCCCTGCTGTGGAAGCAGTTGTTCTCCCGCAACGGCGTAATCAACCAGATTTTGGGAATTTTTGGCCTGCCAAATGATACAAGTTGGCTCGGCAACCCAAAAACCGCATTGGGCACGTTGATTTCCCTGGGCGTGTGGCAGTTTGGCAGCTCAATGCTGATCTTTCTCGCCTCCATCAAGAACATTCCCGCCAGTTACCATGAAGCCGCCATTGTGGACGGCGCAGGCCCTGTGCGCCGCTTTTTTTCCATCACACTGCCCATGCTTACGCCGATTATCTTTTTTAACCTGATCAATCAGGTTATCGGCGCGTTTCAGGCGTTCAACTCCAGCTACCTGATCACCCAGGGAAAGCCGCTTAATTCCACCCTTTATTATGGCGTACATTTGTACAACAAAGCGTTTGACCAGTTCAGAATGGGCTACGGCTGTGCAATGGCCTGGTTTATGCTGCTGATTATCGCGTTTTTCACGGCGTTGATTTTCCGCTCCTCCAGCGCGTGGGTCTACTATGAATCGGAAGGGAAGTGAGCTTATGAAGGTTAAAAATATTACCCAAAGCGTTTCCGCACGCCGCAAGGTCAGCCTCAGCGTTTACCATATACTGATGCTGGGATTCAGTTTTTTGATGCTTTATCCAATGCTGTGGCTTGTGGCCTCGTCCTTTAAGCCCAATGGGGACATCTTCGCCACCGCCGCCTCTCTTGTACCTGAAAATTTCACAGTTCAGCATTATATTGACGGCTGGCGTGGATTCAGCAGCCATACTTTTACTACCTTCTTCAAAAACTCTCTCTTCGTTGCATTGCTTTCCTCAGCCGGAATGTCATTCTCCTCTGCTGTAGTAGCCTTTGGGCTGGCCCGTATTAACTTCAAAGGCAGAAATTTCTGGTTTGTGCTGATGATTATTACAATGATGCTTCCTGGACAGGTTATGATGATCCCGCGTTTTGTACTTTTCAACAAGATGGGCTGGGTTGGTACATTTCTTCCAATGATTGTACCTTCTTTCTTTGCTGGTGGCTTCAATATATTCTTAATTATGCAGTTTATCCGCGGCATTCCGCGCGATATGGATGAGGCCGCCAAGATTGACGGTTGCAGCTGGTATGGCGTGTTTGGAAGAATTATCCTGCCGATGATCGTTCCCCCATTGGTAACAGTCGGCGTTCTGACCTTTATAGGCAGTTGGGAAGACTTTATGGGTGCGCTGCTCTACTTGAATAAACCATCCATGTATACTGTCGCCTATGCGTTAAAGATGTTTAATGACAGCTCGCAGGCGGACTATGGTGCAACTTTTGCGATGTCCGCACTCTCCCTTGTTCCAGTGCTTACCCTGTTCTTTTTCTTTCAAAAAAACCTTGTTGAAGGTATTAGCATACAGGGCTTAAAAGGTTAAGAGCCTATTCCAAAATGATCCGCACCCATCCAGCTTGCATATTCTCCGCCAAACTGCGTTGGTTTCCCTTTCCGGGCGACAGCACGCCTGCGGAAAACCGCCTTGTTCGGCAAAAAATCTGACTGTGCAGTCTGGGCACGTCTGATTCTGGAATAAGCTCTAAGTCTGCCAGTATGGTTTTAATAAAGTAAATATGAGATGAGGACCACCTAAAGCGGATGAAAAAGGTTTGAAGATCCCAGGGTTGTGCAGCGGAGCAAAGCTGAAAGTTCTTTCCTGCAGCCAGCGAACAGCCAACGGTTGTTGAGACGGCGTCCCTATAACAAATAACCTAAAAATTAAGAGCTTTTTCATCGAACCCACATTACAGGTTAATGGAAAATCACAATTTAATTGCAATTTCAAACGGCCCCTGTATAATAGAAGTATAAAACTGACGGAAAAATGTTGTCCAAACATCGTTCAACGGCGATAAAGCCAGATTCAAAAATTTGATGAAAGGAATAATCTCCTATGAATCATGAAATGCCTCATACAATGCCGATTCCCCGTCCTGAACATCCCCGCCCGGACTTTGTCCGCGAAACCTTCTGCAATCTCAATGGCACATGGCAGTTTGCATATGATGACAGAAATGAAGGACTTGCAGCCGGATGGATGAAACCGGGTGTGCAACTTCCGCTTGAAATTGTAGTGCCTTTTGCCTATCAAACAAAACTGAGCGGGCTTGGCCCGACGGATGAGATACATCCCATCATCTGGTATAGGCGCAGTTTTACTGTTCCCGCTGAAATGTATGGGAAGCGGGTGCTGCTTCGTTTCGGTGCAGTAGATTATGAGTGCTCCGTGTATGTCAACGGACAGATGGCTGGTACTCATAAAGGCGGATATGCTCCTTTTGCGCTGGATATTACTCCTCTATTGATAGATGGAGAAAATGATTTGTGCGTCCGCGTAGAGGATGAGCCGGATTGTACCCAGCCCCGCGGCAAGCAGTATTGGAAAAAAGGATTGATGGGCTGCTGGTATACCCCAGTTTCCGGTATTTGGCAGACAGTATATTTGGAAGCCGTTGGTGAATATGGGTTAAAAAGAATTCACATAACACCAGATATAGATAAATATATGTTCACCGCAGAAATTGCTCTGGATAAACGTCCAGTGGAACCACTGGAACTGGAACTTACAATTTCCTTTAAAGGAAAGATTCAAAAGACAGTAAAGGTCAGTATGAATGACCGCTGTACACGGGTTCCGGTCAATATGGTCTCAGAGGGAGATCTTGATTCAATCTGCTTTTGGAGCCCACAAACGCCGGGATTGTACGACCTGAAAGTCCGCGTGCTGAGAAATGGCGAAGCAGTTGATACAGTTGATACCTACTTTGGTATGCGCAAGATAGAGGTGCGGGATGGCCGCGTTTACCTTAATAACAGGCCGCTGTATCAAAGACTTGTACTGGATCAGGGTTATTGGCCGGACTCCCTGATTACCCCGCCCAATGATGAGGCGATCAGGCTGGATTTGCAGTATACACTTGATTTCGGATACAACGGGGCGCGAAAGCACCAGAAAATGGAAGACCCCCGTTATTATTACTGGGCGGATAAAATGGGCGTTCTGGTTTGGGGCGAGCTGCCAAGCCCCTATGAATTTACAGGGGATACCATCTCCAATCTGGCGGAGACAATGCTTGATTTTATCGAACGAGACTTCAACCATCCGTCCATTATTACATGGGTTCCGCTCAATGAAAGTTGGGGTGTGCGCAATATCTATACAGACCAATGCCAACAGGCGGCAGGACGTATGTTATACCACATGACCAAAGCCGCTGATGGTACACGTCTGTGTTCCAGCAACGACGGATGGGAGCAGGTGGCTACCGATATCTGTGCACTCCACGACTATACAGCGGAAAAGGAGCTTATGAAGAAGCATTTCGCCGACCGCAGTATCGTTGAAGCCTCCTATTGCGACCAATGTCCAACCTATGCCAATACCGAAGTTCCTACGGGCAAAGAGGCTTTTATGGTGACAGAATACGGTGGGATCGCGTTTCAAAATATAGGGCTTCAGGGAGAAATCGGCGGGATGCAGACCTGGGGTTATCATGAAAAGGTAACGGATGAGGAAGCTTTTATAGAGAGATTTAAAGGAGTGACCGAAGCCATTTATGAAATACCATATTGCCAAGGATTTTGTTATACCCAATTAACGGATGTTATGCAGGAGATTAATGGGCTGCTTTCTCCAGAGCGCAAGCCGAAAATGGATATAGCGCGGATTAAGGCGATCAACCTGAATCAGAAGTGACAAAAAGACGTTCTTGCTTAAACATATGGCTTTTAAGCGGAATAATACTTAATCACATACCATAGATTCGATTTCCTCTGATCTATGTAAAATCCGGCTTAAACTTTTAATGTTTAAGCCGTCAGCCTGTCGATAAAGTCCAGCTTTCGCAGGACTTTATCATTTGCAAGTGGTGTAATTAAAGAAAACCCCAAAGAAAGAGTGAAGGTAATGCTGGAAAGAGGACAGATGAATCGAGACAGTGTAAAATGGTAAACATTGATATGCCGGTGCCGGAAGATCATCTGGTGAGAAAAATAGATGCAGCGATAGATTTTACGAATTTAACAAAAAAATTGGGTTGAAAAATTGAAAAGAATTGTTACAAGAAGCAATAACTCATCAAAAAACCGCCTTTCTTATGGAAAGGCGGTTGGATGACATACAAAGAAACAAGCTTTAGTAAATTTTAATATTAAATGAAATTAGCGAATATTGATTGAAGTTGCAGCAGGAATTTCAGGCTGTTTTTTAGGAAGAGTAATAGCTAAAATGCCATTCGTATATTCTGCGTCAATTTTTGAAATGTCAATTCCAGAAACGTCAAAGCTCCGGCTGAATGATCCAAATTTCCGCTCTCTGCGAATATATCCATTCTTTTGTTCTCTTTCTGAAGTTTCAGAGTTGTGGGATGCGGAAATGGTTAAGTTAGTGCCTTTGAGGTCAATCTTTATATTTTCTTTTTTGAAACCAGGCAGCTCAGCTTCAAGAAGAAAACGGTCTCCTTGATCTTGGATATCACATCGGAACTGGCTTACATCTCCAAAACCAGTAAAGAAATTTTTCTCCATATTATCCAGATAATGGAACAGGTTGTCTTCGTGTGCAAACGGAATCATTCCAAACATAATTTACTCCTATTCTCCGCGCTCCAATATCCTTTTGGCAGCCAGCGGGCGCGCAGATTCTACACTGTCCTGCCTGGTTCTTTAGATAGGGAAAATACTTATGGTTTATTCTTTCACTTTTCCCCCTGGAACAATATTGAGTATATCCTCGTTTTATTACAAAGGTTTATAATGTATATGAATGATTTGTAAATAATTAGCGCTTTAAAATATAGAGTGCTAATTAAAAATGCTAGCTTCCAAAGCACTTTCTTTTAAATGAGAGGAAATTCGAACGATTACAACCGTACCTTTGTCCAATTCGCTTTCATAACGCAGCCCATAGGAAGGCCCGCAGTAAAGCTGGATTCTTTGATGGACGTTTTTTATTCCATATGAGGAAGGGAGGGAGCTCCAATCTCCGGTTTTTAACGCATGGTTGAGTTTATCCAGCTCCTCCATTGAAATACCAGAACCGTTATCCCGTATGGTAAAAATAACATCCTCTTTTGTATCTGCTGCCCAACGCCCCTTTACCCGAATATGCCCCCGGCGTGCACTGAACAATCCGTGAGAAATTGCATTTTCGATTAAAGGCTGCAGTGTAAGCTTCATAATGTTTATATCCATCAAACGTTCGTCGATTGATAATTCATAAGTAATCTGGTCATAACGGATTTGCTGGATTTCCATATAGCTTTTTAAATGTTCAATTTCATCTCGAATTGGGATGATCTCCCTCCCTTTGCTTAAACTTAGCCGGAAAAAGTTGGATAGGTTTCCCACCATTTTAGAAGCTGTCTGATTTTCTCCCATACCGTATAACTGCTGGATACTATATAAGGTATTATAAAGAAAATGAGGGTTGATTTGGGCTTGCAAGATGGCAATTTCTAATTCACGTTTACTTTTGTGTTCGGCTTCAATCTGTTGAACCATTTGCTTCATTTTCTGAAACAGAGCCTGTAATCCATCGTTTAAAACAGCAATTTCCTTACAGTTATTATCATGAAAGGTTACATCCAGGCGGCCCTTTTCAGCAGAATGTACATTTTTTATCCATTCCTGTATTGGACGGGAAAAGACTTTTACTAAGAGATTGGATAAAGCAAATGTAAGAACTACAACTATCAGGGCGCTATATAAATACACATACTTAATATAACGTGCCGCACCCATAATTTCCTTTTCTGGAAAAACTGCTAATATCTTCCAATTTGTAGGCGGAAGCGGCTCATTAATTACTAAAAGCTGTTTGCCATTGGCGCTTTTGGTGGTAAAATATCGCTCCGCAGTACCAGAAAGAATGGTATCCAGGTCTTTTTGCATCAATGAACTGTCTGGGCCGATTTCTTTAAATACCATTTCTCCATCAACGCTTAAAAGGGACAAATATCCATGTTCAGTAAGCTTCGCCTGGGCCAGCAGCTCCCGGAAAAAATCTTCCCGAATTTGAAAAACCAGCAGAATAGAAATATCTCCTTCTCGAAATAGGGAGTACAGCATGGTTGTACGGGTTGGAGCTGTTCGGTCTAACAATGCATCTTCATGAAGGTTTGCCCAATAAATTTCTCCTGGAACCAGTTTGCTGATTTGGGTTGAACAAATCATTGTTTCCTCTGAAATGTTTGATGGAACACTGCCTTCCTGGCCTCGAAATAAGATAAAATTACCTTGGGGGCTTTTAGCTGCTAACAGGATGGAATCCAGCATTTGAGAGCGGGAGTCATAAAGGGAGTTTATTTGTTCTTGGAGTTTGTCCGGTTCTGGATCACCAATTAACAACTGCTGCATGGATTCGCTTTTTAAAAAGGACTCATATTTTTCATAGATATCCTCCAAACGGTAATTTAAATTTAGCTGAAGCTGTGTAGTAATATCAATAGCGTTGGAAAAAGTATTGTTCTGAAACTGCTGATTGATAAGAAGATAGGAAATCCCTCCACAGATAATGATTACCGCTAATGCTGCCGGCATAAAAAGAAATAATATCATTTCCCGTATGGTCAGTTTCCGCGATAATATCCATTTCATAAACAGAGCCCTCCTTACAAGCGTGCGTCTAGCGAAACAACAGACTGCAATTCCTTTAACTTTGACGGTGCCATCTTTGATTTTGCCCGCAGATTCTCTTTCCCACTCTCACCCACACTATTTTATCATAAGTTGTATGAAATGGAGCATATCCGCAAAAAAATTTTAGACGGAAATTGGTTTTTATGCAAAAAGACGGTTGACGAAAAGGCCAGGAGTATGTTAATATAGTATCACCTCTAAAAGGGGATTTTTTTATGCAAATCGAAAAACAAACAAGCCCTTTCGATGAGGGAGGCAAAAAACCGAATTTAGGAGGTGCCGGTTCATGAGAGTAAAAGTAACCCTATCCTGCACAGAGTGCAAACAACGCAACTATGACACAATGAAGAACAAGAAGAATGATCCTGACAGGCTGGAAATGAATAAATACTGCCGCTTCTGTCGGAAGCACACAGTCCACAGAGAGACGAAGTAGTGAAAGGCGGGTTGTAGGTGGCGGAGAAAAAAGCGAAGGACGCAAAAAACGCCAACAAGGACGACGCCAAAAAAGCGCTGGCGAAGAAGGAACAGAAAAAGCTGGCATCCAGGATGGTACAATCCGTCAAGGATATGAAAGGCGAGATGAAAAAAATTGTCTGGCCGACAAAAAAGACGGTGCTGAATAATACCATGGTAGTTATTGCGGTAATGGTGGTATCGGCGGTACTGGTAGGCGGAGTAGACTATGTGTTGATGCTGTTAGTGAATTTGTTCCTGAGGGGCGCATAACGCATGGGGCGAAGCCATGTGGAGGGAAAGTGGAATGTCTGAAACCGAGAAAAGAGTACCCAAGTGGTATGTTGTCCATACCTATTCGGGGTATGAAAACAAGGTGGCGGCGAACCTGAAGCGGATTGTGGAAAACAGGCAGCTTCAGGAATATATCGTTGACATCAAGATCCCCATAGAAAAGGTTATGGAGTTAAAAAACAACAAAGAGCGGGAAACAGAACGGAAGATTTTCCCCGGATATGTGATGGTGAAGATGCTGATGGACGACAATACCCGCTATATAGTACGCAATGTACGTGGAGTAACGGGATTTGTCGGTTCTGCCAACGATCCCATTCCCTTAACGGATGCAGAGGTGGAAGCCTTAAGCGTAGAACACATTGAGCGTCAGGAGGAAGAAACTGTTAAAGTGGGCGATTATGTCCAGATTAACGATGAAGGTTTTACAGCTCCTGGCGGTGGTATGTGGACGGGAGTAGTGAAAAGCATTGACCGTGACAATAAAACTGTCAAGGTTGGCGTAGTTGGTATGTATGGAAGCGAAACTGTTCTTGAAGTCGCAATTGACAAGGTGGAAACTTATTGAATTCAGAAATTTTTTCCAGGTTGTACGCGGTTTAAATGGCTAAAGGCGTTCCAGCAATCCCTTTTAGACGGTTAAACGGAGCGTTCCCCGCATATGAGTTAAGCCGGCTGGAAGCGCCAGACGTTGGGATCCCGAAAGCAATTTCAGCAATAAACAATAGAATAGAAGCAGTCAACAAACGTAATGTGCAGAAGTTTTGGACTTGCTGTACAGGTGGGAGGAATGGATAAAGGGGGAACTTTCCAGGTTTCCTTTGTATCTTTACAATAAAAGATACGGCAATCCATTCCGCAGAACCACACATTTTTGGGAGGTGCATATCATGGCACAAAAAGTAACTGGTTATATAAAATTACAGATACCAGCGGGCAAAGCAACACCAGCTCCGCCCGTAGGACCTGCTTTGGGCCAGCATGGTGTAAATATTATGGCCTTTACAAAGGAATTCAACGAACGTACTAAGGGTGAAGCCGGAATGATTATTCCAGTTGTCATTACTGTTTATGCGGATCGTTCCTTCTCCTTTGTTACCAAAACCCCTCCGGCGGCTGTTCTGATTAAGAAAGCCTGCAAGATAGAAAGCGGCTCCGGTGTGCCGAACAAGACCAAAGTTGCAAAGATTACCAAGGCTCAGATTCAGGAGATCGCACAACACAAAATGCCTGACTTAAACGCTGCCAACCTGGAAAGCGCAATGAGTATGATTGCAGGCACCGCACGCAGCATGGGCGTAGTCGTGGAGGACTAATGCCGCGCCGCTACGTTCGGGTGGGAGGAAAAAATCCGCTATATACCACTCAAATTGGAGGAGAACAAGAATGAAACACGGTAAAAAATATGTGGACAGCAGCAAACTGGTAGACCGTGCGAAGCTCTACGAGACTGCCGAAGCAATTGATGTCTGCACGAAAACTGCAAAAGCTAAATTTGACGAAACAGTCGAAGTTCATGTAAAACTGGGCGTTGACTCTCGTCATGCTGACCAGCAGGTTCGCGGTGCAGTAGTACTTCCAAACGGAACAGGCAGAACTGTCCGCGTTTTGGTATTTGCGAAAAATGAGAAGATTGACCAAGCGAAAGAAGCCGGCGCCGATTATGCTGGTGGAGAAGATTTAATGGCAAAAATCCAGAATGAAGGCTGGATGGATTTTGACGTTGTAATCGCTTCCCCTGATATGATGGGTGTTGTTGGACGTTTGGGCCGTATCCTTGGTCCGCGCGGTTTAATGCCTAACCCCAAAGCTGGCACCGTTACCCCTGATGTAGCCCGTGCTGTTAAGGAAGCAAAAGCCGGTAAGATTGAATATAGATTGGATAAAACCAATATTATTCACTGTCCTATCGGGAAAGTTTCCTTTGGTGTTGAGAAGCTTCAGGAAAACTTTGATACTTTGATGGGTGCGATTGTGAAAGCAAAACCCGCTGCTGCTAAAGGTCAATATGTACGTTCCTGTGTTATCGCTACCACTATGGGACCTGGTATTAAGATCAGTACTGCAAGATTTGCCGCTGTACCAGTGTCAGAAGAAAAATAAGTTAAAACGCCATGGGGATTTCCCATGGCGCTTTTTTGTTAGGTGAATCTATCAGAAGGTTGATTAAAAACGCCAGAAATTCCCTGTCATATCAGCATGACGAAACGCCATAATAGAATTGCGGGCATAAAACAACGTCTTTCATGAATCCTTTCAAATATAATTTTTGATAATATAAAATATAAAAGTTAGGAGAAAACGAATTATGACCAGCAATAATAGAATTGTGGTACCCGAAGCTAAGGAAGCTATGGAGAAATTTAAGATGGAAGCTGCCAACGAAGTTGGCGTTACTCTCAAGCAGGGCTACAACGGCGATCTCACCTCCCGTCAGGCCGGTTCTGTCGGTGGCCAGATGGTTAAGAAGATGATCGAGTCCTACGAGAACTCCATTAAATAAAATGGTTCCCCTTTTTTCGCACCCTTATGGGATGTAAAAAATCCCTTCATTGTAAGATCGGCGCAGCATTGGCTGCGCCGATTTTACAGTATTCTTTTAGAAGATATGGAGCAAAAACCATTTTGGCTTTTGCTCCATATTAGTTTAATGTTACTTAAAATTGTAATTCGGATTTCTTTATGCTATAATAGAAGTAAATCGCCTTGTTCCATCTGAACCGCCAGACTTTTTGTCAATGATAACTTCAAGGGAGAAAGACCATATGTCTGAAACAATTGGAACTTTTAACGAATTGTCCTACCATCGCCAATTAAAATATCGCCTTATGTCTGATCCCTCTTTTCATGAACAGAAAGTAGGTAAATATATTGCAGATATTCGATGTGGGAAAGAAATAATAGAAATTCAAAGCTGCAGTTTTTATAAACTGAAATCCAAACTTTCTTACTATTTGTCGGAAGGATTTTATGTAACCATTGCATATCCTATAGAGGCTGTAAAATGGCTTATTTGGATTAATCCCCAAAGTGGAGAATTAACCCGCAGACGTTCCCCAAAAAAGGGACAGTTGTCTGACCTTTTGCCGGAAATGTATGGAATTCGGGAGTTTTTGAACCATCCAAATTTATCTTTCCTTGCCATATTAGCGGAAACAGAAGAAATTCGGCTGCTTGGCGGAAAGGGTGGAAACAATAAAAAAAGAGCAAAACGTTTGGAACGCAGGCCAATTACGTTTCTGCAAGAAATTCGATATTCCCGTCCAGAAGATTTCCGTTGTTTCATCCCTACAGATTTGCCAGAATATTTTACTGTACAGGAATACCAAAAATACAGCCGTCTGCCAAGACGTAATCCTCTAACAGCTCATCATGCGGTAGGAGCTTTGGCAGCACTGGGTCTGGCGGTGCGGGACGGAAACAGTGGGAAAGCTTATTTATACCATTGGAACCCCTCTGGAAAACCTTTTATTTTAACGTGAGGCTGACAAAAAGGTTCGGGAACTTTGCGCTTTACATTGTATTTCACTGGACAATACTGTTCGCGAATGTAGAATTCGCTGGAGCAAAAAACTCTTGCTTTCCCCTGGAATGTTTTACAAGATTTGATCTCTCATGGCGGCAATTGTGCTTCCAAAAACGGGCTTTTTTATTTGGTGGTACTCATGTTATTTTAACAGACGGTAACTAAACATTTCGCAAATTAAACGGCTTCCTTCTTCGATCTCTATTGGCAGAAGGGCAAGCGCAACAAGGTTTTCAATTCCTTCATCGGACAAAAGTACCGCATAATCTCCATCAATTCGTATAACTGTATAATAAGTTGGCTCCATTATTGTTCGCCTCCTTTCAAGCCATCTCCATTTTTGCAGAAATTGGGGCAGCTTTTGATATGCTAATATTTCTGTCATACTTTGATATTGGAAAGGAATGATTTAAATGACGGAACAGGTTGGCCTTATTCTGGAAGGCGGTGGAATGCGCGGCGCATATACTGCGGGTGTTCTTGACTGCTTTTTGGATGAAAAAATGTATTTTGAATCTATTTTTGGTGTATCTGCTGGGGGCTGCAACGCCATTTCCTATATTTCCCGCCAAAAGGGACGCAACCTTTACATCTTTCAGAATTATGCTTCAGACAGCCGTTATGTTGACCTGAAAGGTTTGCTTACCCGCGGGTCTATTTTTGGAATGGACTTTATTTTTCATGAAATTCCCGAAAAACTGGTTTACCTGGACTATGACCGTTACGCCGCTTCTAAAACAAAACTATATATTATAAGCACTGACTGTGATACCGGCAGACCTGACGTACGTCTTACCCTTAATGCTAAGGATTCTGTTGATTACTTAAAAGGTTCCAGCTCCATCCCGCTTTTTTCCCCTATTGTAGATGTAGACGGTAAGAAGCTGCTTGATGGCAGCGCTTCGGAATCCATTCCCCTTGCCTCCGCGCTTTTTCGCGGCATAACCCGGCCTGTTATTGTATTGACCCGTAATAAAGGATATCGTAAGAATAGAAGCAGGGCAAATCGAATTTTTGCTTCTTATTATAAAAAATATCCTAACCTTGTCAAATCCTTACAGCAAAGATACATTACATATAATACAAGCTTGGAACGATGTGAAGAATTAGAACGGCAGGGGAAAGCTGTTATTTTGCGCCCATCTGTCCCATTAGATATTGACCGATTTGAAAAGGATCCAGATAAATTGACAAAGCTATACCAGAACGGTTATGATGACGCCAAAAACGCCTTGAGCCGAATTTTAAAATTATGTTTGGATGCAGGGGGAAACCCGTTGTCTGGGCTGCACTTATTTGAACCGGAAGGAGACGGAAAACCCTTTTTATAAAAAAGGATTTGCTTTTTAAAACTGGAAGTAATTGTAAAACATGTCGCCTTATGATATAATATATCCAGAATCGTTAATCGCGGATTTCAATTCCCGTCAGTTTTCTTCCTTTCATTTCTATTAATACAGATGCACCTCCAAAAAGTTCTCCATCGTCGTACCAAACCTGTAAACTTGTAACTTGACTGCCGTCCAGGTTTAATTGGATTGCCTCTAATATCATTTGCTCTTGGAATTCTTCTGCTGTGAAGGTTGTTTCCCCTTCAAACAAGTTCTCGTTTTTTTCCTGGAGAAGTTCAGAACCTTCTCCGAATTGATCCTTTACAAGCTGGAAATTTTCCCATAACCAGTTTAGTTCGTTGTTTACAATCTGTAACGATTCAGGCGTTATTTCTCCGGCGGCCGGGACAATATCCGCCCATATGGGTTCTCCTTTCCAGGAGATCAATGCCCTTACTGCATTTTCTCCAAAACCGGGTGCTTTTTGTAATGCTTCCGGTAAAACTGGTGAAAATATCTGCTTTTCCTTTGACATATTCTTCCCTCCAATGTTACAATAAACGATCTATTGCATTTAACGGCTGATTGGGTACGGGTATCATCCAATGCCTCTTATTATAACATAGTTTTTAAGGGAAAGAAATTCTAAATATTTTATTATTTCAGAAAATAATCCATAATTGCAACGATCCTTACATAAAGGGGGAAACTTGATTGAACCACTCCTGTCCATATCGTTGGATTGCAGCAATCCTTATTCCGTTGATCATTACATGTACTTTTCTGCCTGCTGTCTATGCAGATAACAGCAGTTCAACTTCACAGTCGTCGTCCAGCAGTTCGGAGAAAGAAAATTCGTCCAGCAAAATTCCAATACCCAATATTAATTCGCAGAGCGGTGTTGTGATGGACGCAGATACTGGACAAGTTCTTTATCAGAAAAATGGCGACAAACAAATGCAGCCTGCCAGCATAACGAAAATAGTTACAGCGATTATTGCATTAGAAAGCGGGATTCCCCTTGATACCAAAATAACGGTATCAAAAAATGTGGTGGATTCTGTGCCGAGAAGTTCGACACATATTGCTTTGGATGTAGGGGAAACATTATCGCTGGAGGATGCCTTATATGCGTTAATGCTGCAATCAGCAAATGATGCAGCAGTTTGCATTGCGGAACATATCGCAGGGTCAACGGAAAAATTCGTAGAAAAAATGAATGAGTTGGCAAAACAAATTGGGGCGGTCAATACCCATTTTACCAATCCACATGGTTTGATCGACCAAAAGCATTATACTTCAGCCTATGACATGGCATTGCTGACCCAATACGCATTAAAAAACGAAGAATTTGTTAAAATTTTCTCTACTATCACTTATACGGCACAGCCTACCAATAAACAGCCGGAACAAAGAATTTGGTCAAACCAAAATGAAATGATAAAAAATACTACCTACAAATATGAAGGCGCTTTTGGCGGAAAGCTGGGATATACAGAAGAAGCCTTATACACTATTGTAACAACAGCTAAACGAAATGGACGGACCTTAATATGCGTTTGTATGAAAAGTGATCCATATGTACAGCAGTTCCAGGATGCAGCGGCGGTTTTGGATTTTGGCTTTGACCAATATAAAAAGGTTGAAATGACCGCTGAGGACCTTCCGTTTAGGAGTGTCAGTTTTGCGGTAAAAGCAGATGAGAAGGTAAAAATGCCTGCTACAGCGCAGATTTTGACTACTGCACAGTCGGTATACTATTTACCAAAAGAGCTTTCAAAAGATGATTATGAAATTACCTTTAATTTTACAGAAAAAGAAAATATTCTGGAAAATTTCTCCCCAATGGCAACTGTTACCCTTAAAAATGTCGGGGAAGAAATTCCTTCTGTAATTCAGGTTCCTTTGGGGACAAATATCAACAACGCTGTGATAGAAGGGGATTCCAGCAGTTCTTCCTCTGAAAGTTCGGCGTTTATGGATTCAGCGAAAAAGGTAATGGGAGTTCTTTGGAACATTTTAAAATGGGTACTTTTGGTAGTTATTATATTAATTATACTTTTGGTATTATTGCGGATGTGGTTTGTATACCAGGCCAGGCAGAAGAAAAAAGCCCGAATGGAACGGGAACGCCGCCGAAAAGCTATGATGCGGCAAAGGGAGCAGCAAGTCCAGGCGTATTGGCGGAAAGAGGAAATCCGCCGACAGATGAGGAATTCGTCAGGAACAAGCAGAAGACCTCCTTCCAGCAGCAGACCTAATAATCGTCCGCGCGGTTAAATGTATAAGCTAGATCTCCGGTCTTAAAATTCCGAACCAATTTGCTCCTCCTCAAAAAGTTCTTATCTTAAAGCGATATACAAGTGTAACACGGAAATCAAATTACAGAAACATAGCAAAAAAGAAGCAGAAAACCTTTGGCGCGAGCACAAAGCAACAGTAAGTACAAACCAAACCCGTATGAAAAGCTTTGGCCGCTTTCTCGAAAGTGGCAGGTCCAGGGCGGCGCCCTGGTCGCGTCCGCAGACGCGAAACTCCTTTTGCAAAGAGCATTTTTCTTTCCTTCTTTCTTTTTGCGATAGAAAAAGAAAGAAGAACCTCTCCTTTTTCTCCACCTTCCCTGACAAACACCCCGGTGGGGTGTTTGTCAATATCAACCTCAATTTCTCCATAAAATTGATTTCCCTGCAAGTATAAGCTTTTTCCTTGTGTTTTCGGTAACAGGATGGTATAATAAGCAAAAAAGAAAGGATGGGATTACCAATGGAAAAACCAACCTATTATATTACTACTCCTATTTATTATCCTTCGTCCAACCTCCATATTGGCCATAGCTATTGTACAGTGGCAGCGGATGTTATGGCGCGTTATAAACGTCTTAAAGGCTATGATGTAATGTTTTTAACTGGTACGGATGAGCATGGCCAGAAAATAGAGGAAAAAGCGAAAGAAGCTGGTATAACCCCAAAGGAGTATGTGGACAAGGTCGTTGCAGGAATTCAGGACCTCTGGAAACTAATGAATATATCGGAACATCGGTTTATCCGTACAACGGACGATTACCATGAAGAATCCGTCAAGAAAATATTTAAAAAATTGTATGACAAAGGTGAAATCTATAAAGGGACTTATAAGGGAAAATATTGTACCCCATGTGAATCCTTTTGGACGGAAACCCAGCTTGTAGACGGGAAATGTCCCGATTGTGGCCGAGAGGTCATTGATGCAGAGGAAGAAGCCTATTTCTTCCGCCTGTCTAAATATGCGGAGCGCCTGCTGAAACTTTACGAGGACGATCCTGGTTTTTTGGAGCCGAAGTCCCGCGTCAATGAAATGGTAAACAACTTTATTAAACCTGGACTGGAGGATCTTTGCGTATCCCGGACAAGTTTTTCCTGGGGGGTTCCGGTAGACTTTGATCCTAAACATGTTGTTTATGTATGGGTGGACGCCCTAACGAACTATATTACGGCTTTGGGCTATGGAAATGAAAAATATCACGACTACGAAAAATATTGGCCTGCTGATGTTCACTTTGTAGGAAAAGAAATTGTAAGGTTCCATTCCATTATCTGGCCTTCTATCCTGATGGCCTTAGACCTTCCGCTTCCGAAAAAAATTTACGGCCATGGCTGGCTGAATTTTAACGGAGAAAAGATGAGCAAAAGCCGCGGGAATGTTGTAGATCCTGCTATTCTTTGTCAACGGTACAGCGTGGATGCAGTACGGTATTTCCTTTTGAGGGAATTTCCCTTTGGTTCAGATGGGAATTTTACCAACGAGCTGTTAATTCATTTAATTAATACTGACCTTGCCAATGACTTGGGAAATCTGGTATCCCGTACTGTTACAATGGCATTGAAATATTTTGACGGTAAACTCCCCGCTGAACATGTTTCCGATCCCATGGACGACGAATTGATTACAATGGCGAACAGCTTAAAGGAAAAAGTTGAAACGCAGATGGAAGCTTTCCAATTTCAAAACGCGATCATGGAAACAATGAAGCTTGTTTCCCGTACCAATAAATATATTGATGAAACCGCACCCTGGATTCTTTGCAAAGATGAATCCAAAAAGGGACGTTTAGCAACTGTATTGTACAATATGTTGGAATCCCTTCGGATTGCTTCTATCTTCTTGACCCCGGTTATGCCTAATGCTTGCGCGGAAATTCAGAGACAGATAGGGGCTTCTGCCGAATTGTGTTCTTGGGAAAGCAGTGCAGCCTTTGGAAAACTTCCTGCTGATGTTCAGGTAATAAAAGGCGCTAATCTGTTCCCGCGAATTAATTTAGAGAAGGAACTGGCGGAACTAGAAGGAAATTCCAACACTAAGGAAACAAAGCCTGCTCCTGCACCGGAAAAGGCTTCCAAAGAGAAAAAGGAACCAGTGGAAGGGGTTGCCTCCCTCATTGCAATTGACGACTTTGCCAAAGTAAATTTACGTGTGGCCGAAGTTTTGGAGTGTGTGAGGGTGGAAAAGTCAGACAAGCTTTTAAAATTACAGCTTGACGATGGTTCTGGTACTCCCAGACAGGTCGTTTCTGGGATTGCTGCGTGGTACAAGCCGGAAGACTTGACTGGAAAGAAGATCATTGTAGTTGCTAATCTAAAACCTGCTAAACTGAGAGGGGAGCTGTCCCAGGGGATGCTTTTGGCTGCGGATGTTGGAGAAGCTGCCAGCGTCATTTTTGTAAACGGTGATATTCCCAATGGTTCTAAGGTTAGATAGTGCTGTTCTGGAAAAAGGATTTAAATTATAGTTGGACAATTTATCAGTAAGTTGTCAGAGCTGCCTGTGTGGAACCCTGGGCAAATAGCCCAGGGTTTTTCCATATCGAGGGATATGACAGTCTCTGTTTATGGGATTAAAATAGCGGCGTTCACGTTTTTGCGTTGAATCCGTTTGATTGGATTTCAAGTGAAAGGTGTAAATCCAATATGATTTTCTATCTATGCTTCGGACTTAGTTTCCTTCTTTTCAGTTCTGCTGTCCGTACAGAATGTGATGATAAAAGCCGAAAATTTGTTGGCTTACTATTCTTTTTTATTGTTTTTCTTTTTATGGGACTGCGTTCCCCTGAGGTGGGCAATGATTCCATGCAGTTTTATCAGGCATATACTCGGATTAAAGTTACTCCCTGGACAAATTACACTTCTGAACGCTATGAATTTGGGTTTTTTGCTTTGTGCAAAGTATTGGGAATATTTTTTCCTCATCCACAGACGCTTTTTCTTTTTACTGGTCTGGTTTTTGCCTTTTCTGTTTACCGGTTTATACGGATGTATTCCAATAATGTCGCTTTAAGCTGTGTTCTCTTTCTTTTTCTAAACCTTTGGGCTGTTTATATGAACCTTATACGGCAAATACTTGCTTTATGTATTATTCTCTACTTTTTAGATGCACTTTTTCATCAAAAAAGGCTACAGTTTTGTTTAGGGGTATTCCTCTCTTCCCTTTTTCACCGCTCCGCCCTTGTATGTTTGGTTATGCTTGTTTTTTATAAAAAGCCATTTAAAAAGAAGTTTTTAATATTTTATATTCCTTTTACTGCCTTTTGCTTTTGGAAATATGATTGGATTTTTACTTTAGGAACAATCATCCTTCATCGCTATGAAGGATATCGTTTTTCCCAGGCCTTTGGAGCGTCCAACTATTTTGGAATGTTGTTTCATTCTCTAATTTGTTTCTCTATCCTTTTCTATGGTGTACTGCTTCATCAGGGAAAAGAAGGCGAAACCGCAAAGGGGCTTACACCTGATTTTCAGATTTATATGCTGTTATGCTGTCTGTTTTGTTATACTTTGGGAATGAGAATGTACATTTTAAGCAGAATTACCCCCTACTTTACAATCTTCTATCTAACTTGGCTTGGAGAGGCTGAACCGTTTGTAAAAATGGAAAAGTTCCCCCTGGAAAATATCCCAAAAGATAAATCCAATTTTATTTTGAAAAGGGTCTATCCTTTGGAATCTTATTTTATTGTTTTAGTTTCTTCGGCCTATTTTTGTATCGTCCATTTGTTTCGTCCAGAGTGGCAGGGCATTGTTCCCTATCGTTTTTTCTGGCAATAAAAAATTAATTCCAGGAGGATAGATATGGCAAGGCAAAACCCGATTGGAAAAACAATTCAACGTCAACTTAAAACTCCTTACGGCCTGCTCGTTTATCAATTTACTCCTAAGCGAGTAAAAAACATGAACATTCGCATTCGTTCAAACGGCCAATTATATGTTTCTGCAAGCCCGCGTGTCCCGATGAGGGAAATAGAGCGTTTTTTGTGGAGCCGCAGTCAATGGATATTTCAGGCGATCAGGAGAATGGAAGCCCGGCAGCAGGCTGAGAGAAAAGAATATCTACAATATTGGGGAAAGGAAATTCCGTTTCAAATACAGTTAATCCCTTCTGATAAACCGGAAAGAATAAAATTAAAAGGGGAAATAGCTGAACTGTCACTATGGGAAGATAATGAAGTTCATCGAAGGCTATGTATTCATACGCTTTGGAAAGAGGAAGCAGTGAAGATTTTTCCTGAACGTTTTGAATTTTGGGCAGAATGGTTTCAGGAAAAGTACCAGGTTGAAGCCAAGAAAATTCGGCTTGCCATCAAACCAATGACGAGCCGATGGGGGAGCTACAGCAAGCGAACTGGAACCATAGCGTTAAGTCTGTTTCTATCCTCCAAACCACGGGAATTTCTGGAATATACAATTGTACATGAATTTTGCCATATGATATTTTTGAATCATTCTCCAGAGTTCCATGCTTTGGTTGAGGAGAATCTTCCAGGAGCATCGGAGATTAGGAAAAAAATGAAAAAATGCCCTATTTGATGACAAGGATATTGTCTTTTGAAGATGAAAACGGAGTTTTTATATTCGCTTTAACTGGGCGGCTGCGTCCGCGAATATAGAATTCGCTGGGTCAAAAAGCCCTCTTATTTCCCCTCGCAATGTTTTACGAGGTCTAAACTTGTTTTCCCATGAAGGAATTTTGCTTGTGCAAACGGACTTTTTATTTGTACTTTTTTCTTTTACCTTTTTAGGGATACTTTTATTCCTTTTTTAGTATGTGCAGGGGAGTTTCGCGCTTGCGAGCGCGGCCAGGGAACTTTTTAGGAGTGCAGCTCTGCTGCACAACCCTGGAACCTTCAAACCTTTTTCATCCGCTCTAGGCAGTGCTTATTGAAGACTGTATTTGCACATTTAATTTATACTAAGTTTTTCAGCCAATTTCCTTTTAGATAACGAATTAATAACAAGAGCGCTCTTGAAATGACATCTAAAACCATACAACACCATACAGCTATTAATCCTAAGTGCAGGAAATGAACACAAATCCATGTTGGAAGGATACGCAGAAGCCACATAGATACCAGTGCAATATAAAAAGAAGATTTTGTATCTCCAACACCGTTAAAAGCACCTTCCAATACCATTGTCAATCCAAAAAACGGTTCTGAAATGGAAACAAGACGCAGTACCTCGGCGCCGCGTTGGATCACCTCTTGGTCGGGAGTAAAAATAGACATAATATAGTTTGGAAAGAGGAAAAGCAAAAATCCTGTACAAGCCAGTACAATAACAGAAATCCGTCCAGAAACCCCAATTATTTTTTTGATTTTGTCTTTATCCCCTGCACCGAGAGCCTGCCCGGAAAGAGTGGTTGCCGCTGCCTGGAATCCAGAACCAGGCATATAAAACGCCTGTTCAGCAGTAATAGCAATTGAATGGGCTGCCAATGGAATCGTTCCAAGGCTGGTAATCAGGGCAGTAAAAGCCACCTGGCCTAAACATACAACGGTACGCTGCATAACGTTGGGAAAGCAAATCCGTCCAACACGACTTAAAATTTCAAAATTGGGCTTGAGGGGATATCCAGCAGGAGAAACCAGGGAATTCCGATAGACCGCAACAGCCATAAACAAAATCCCAACTACAAAGGCTATGGCGGTTCCCCATGCAGCACCAACTACGCCCATTCCCGCTCCCGGCACAAAGTAAGACTTTCCAAACAAAGTAATGGAACGGGATGGATAGATAAGGAGAAAGTTAAAAACTACATTGACGATATTGGTAACAGCATTTACATACATTGGGGTCCGCATATCCCCGGCAGCACGAAGGACAGAACCAAATACAATGATTGGGCACCGAAATACAAGCGATCCGCAAAGAATTGCAAAATATGCGCTGGCTTCTGGGCAGATTTCAGGCGACGCTCCCATCCAGTGTGGAAGCCCTCCGCTAATTAAAATTCCTGCTCCACCAGTTATTGCCCCTACCGCAAGAGATACAAATACAGCCTGAGCAGAAATTGTTCGGGCCTTTTCTACTTCTCCAGCCCCTGTTGCACGGGAAACGCAGGCTAGAAAACCTACTCCAACGGCAAAGGAAAAACTATTCATTAACCACATTGCAGTGCTTGTGACACCAACAGCCGCGGAAGCATGCGCGCCAATACGCCCTACCATGGCTGAATCCACATATTGTACAACCGTTTGAAAAATTTGCTCTACAATTGTTGGCCATGCAAGGGTGAGAACAATTGCTGTTAAGGTTTTTCCTTGATAAAGAGAAGGCGTTTGTTTTTTAGTTGACAATCAAATCAAACTTCCTTTAAGTGTAATATGGAATTCACTTGATGGATATGTAAGAACAACCTAAGATGAATTCCCAACAAAGGCAAATGAAAAAGATCTGGAACCGGAAAGCTTTCCTGAAAAACCCTCTGGTAGCCTTCAGCCGAACAGAAAAGCCAAGTTTTAACTATCCTTCCAGAAAAGCAATCTGTTCTGAAGAAAGAATCAAATCTGGGGCGGATAAACTGTCCTGAAGAGTTTCCAAGGTACCACATCCAATAATGGGGAGGGTAGGAAACTGATTGTTCGTGAGAAACGCCAGTACCAGCGCTGAAACAGAATGCCCTGTCTCTTGGCTCAAATGTGCCAAACGGGCAGTCCTTTGTTGATTCTTTGAAGTAAGATACTTTGCCCATTTATGTAGCTTAGGATCTATTTCCCTGTTACCATGAGCCAGATATCGGGGGAAAAAGCCGCTGCATTGGGAGGAAAAAGAAAAAACAGGCATCTGCTCTTTTAAATACCATTGATATGCTTTTGAATTCATTGTCTGCAAGGTATCATCATGAAGCATCTCAGGCGTAGCTTCAGCAAGGCTATATTGGATTTGACTGGCGGAAAAAGGTGTAAGGCCGTTTTCCGCCGCAAAGCGATTAGCCTGTTCAATTCGTTCTGTGCTCCAGTTAGATGCGCCAATGGCAAGGAGCTTTCCACTTCTAATATGCCGGTCAAGGGTTTCCATAATGTCAGAAACAGGACGGGAAATGTCATCGCGGTGCAGAAAGTAAAGGTCAATATGATCGGTTCCCAGATCGCGGAGACTTTCTTCTAAGTCACTGTCAATTTCCTTTCGGCTTAGACGTGAAATGTGGATGTCCTCCTTGGGCGGATGCCCGCCTTTTGAACAAATAAATAGATGGTTTCGGTTTTTACGCTGCTGCATCCACTGGCCGATCGTCTGCTCGCTAATACCAAATCCATATCTGCGTGCAGTGTCAATACAGTTGCCGCCCTGGGAAATATAATAGTCCAAAAGAGAATAGGACAAAGATGTACTTTTTTCATCTCCCATTCCATAACTGCCCATCACAATTTTAGAAACAGAAAAGGCCGAATTCCCCGGCCCGCGAAATTGATAAAATTGCATAATCTATCCTCCTTACCTTTGTTTGACAAGGGCCAACACGCCTAAAAGCAGTTCTGACGACGCATCTGCGTCGTTGTGAAGGCTCGCCAGGCGGCAGCCTGTCTTCGCCTCCACGCCTTGCAGCTCCGCTGTCAGAACTGCTTTTGGATCCTTCGAAGTTTTTGGCACCGTTTTTTGCTCTGTTATATCAGCGTTCTCCTTTGCCGACCCCAAAAACCATGTTTTCCCTTGTCAAGCAAAGGTAATAAAAGCCGTTTACATTAATTTTGTACAGGAAACAGCAGCAGTGCTTTTTCGGGATACCAGACGCGTTTTGACCTCAATCTTAACAAACTCATCCGTCCCCCCATTCATTTGGCTGATGAGTCGTTCAACCGCCAGCATCCCTAACCGCTGTTTCGGAACATAGATTGTGGAAAGATGCGGCTCCATTATTTCAGCAATTGGCATATCATCAAAGCCAATGAGGGAGACATCCTCTGGAATCCGCAGGCCAGCCTCCCGAATTGCCTGAGCTGCTCCAAACGCAATTAGATCATTATCGGCAAAAAAAGCGGTTGGAAGTTGGACCAATTGAGAAAGATGTTTTGTCATGCCCTCCCGTGCGCCTTCAATGGAAGGTTCAACCGAAAAAATCATTTCGTCTGGCAATTTTCTTCCAAAAGCATGCAGTGCCTTTTCCATCCCTTCCCGGCGTTCACGAAAATTATTAATAGGAACACTGCTGTGAATATAGCCAATTTCGGTATGGCCCATTTGCAGCAAACGCCGTACCGCTTCTGCAGCGCCTTGGACATTATTAATGACAACACAGTCTGCGTCTACTCTTTCAAAATAACTATCCAAAAGTACAACAGGAATGTCCAGTTCCAGAAAGGGAGATAGGTCTTCTATTTCCATTTCTGTAGCCAAAAGAATCACCCCATTACATGGTGAAAGACAGGCAAGCCGCTGCTGCTCCTCTTTGGCATCATCCCCGCTGAGATATGTAACCAACAGGTTATATCCGTGCCGGCGGGTTTCTAAATTAATCCCTTCTATCACCTGGGAGAAAAAATGAGTATCAGCTACTACAATACCATGTTTTTTATAAATAACCAGACGGATATTTAACGGTTCCGCAGTTGTAGGAAGGGGAATTCGGTCGCTGTAACCCAACTCGTTTAATTTATCAAAAATACGCTGCCGCGTTGCCTGGCTGATTCCTGCTTTATTATTTAGAGCAAGGGATACCGTTGCAGGCGAAACGCCCAACATCTTCGCTAAGTCTTTTACCTTTATCCCCATTGGATTGCAGCCTTCTTTCCTTATCCTTTCCCGGACAATGCCGGAAAAGATTCTTTTATAACAAAATTTAGCATATTATAAATTTTCTAAATTTTTATAAATCCATTATAAACGGCTTATCAAAACGTGTCAATTAAATTTTCCATTGAAAAGGTCCAACCCCTTTTCATCTGCTTTAGGTGATACTCATCTTTGCTTATACCCGCCAATTCGCTTTTCTTAGGAAAACCATATTGTTTTTTGTTATAATATGTTATACTGAAGGAGAACAAAAACCGGGTTTATTTTTGAAAGTAAACGGAAGGAAGAAAACAGATGGAAAAGAAAAAGGAAGTGCTCAAGGATCAATGCCCACATTATCGAAAATGTGGAGGCTGCCAGCTTCAAAATATGGAGTACTCCAAACAACTGGAATGGAAACAGCATTTAATAAACAAACTGTTAGGCAGCTTTTGCAAACCAGAACCAATTATAGGTATGCAGAACCCTCTCCATTATCGAAATAAAGTTTCTGCGGCATTTTCTGTTGATCGCAGTGGAAGGACAATATCGGGAGTTTACCAATCCAGTACACATCGAATTGTACCGGTAGACCGGTGTATGATTGAAGACCGTAAATCAGATGAAATTATTGTTACAATTCGGCAGTTGCTGAAAAGTTTTCATATTACACCTTATAATGAGTATAAAGGATATGGTCTATTGCGGCATGTATTGGTAAAGAGGGGATTTGGTACAGGGGAAGTTATGGTGGTGCTGGTAACAACATCTCCTATTTTTCCAGCTAAAAACAGGTTTGTACAGGCGCTGCGGAACAGACATCCAGAGATAACAACCGTGGTGCAAAATATAAATCCCGGATTTACCAGTATGGTTCTGGGGGATCGTGAAAAGCCGCTTTTTGGGAATGGGTATATAGAAGATGTATTATGTGGATTAAAATTCCGAATTAGCGCTAAATCCTTTTACCAGGTCAATCCAGTTCAAACGGAAGTTTTATATGGGAAAGCAGTTGAATTTGCAGGTTTGACAGGCCGGGAACAGGTAATAGACGCATATTGCGGAATAGGCACAATTGGCCTGATTGCCAGCGGCAGGTCAGGAACGGTAATAGCAGTGGAACAAAATCCCGATGCAATACAGGACGCTGGGGCTAATGCAAAGTTAAATGCTATAGGTAATATTAAATTTTATCAGGATGATGCAGGGGCGTTTTTAATGAGGATGGCTGAGGAGAAGCAAAAGGCAGATGTAGTCTTTATGGACCCGCCCCGTGCAGGAAGCGATGAAAATTTTTTATCTGCCCTGCTGGAGTTATCCCCAAAAAGGATTGTGTATATTTCCTGTAATCCAGAAACTTTACAAAGAGATTTAAAGTTTTTGACCAGGAGAAAAGAATATTTTGTATCTAAAATTCAACCTGTGGATATGTTTCCTTTTACAAAGCATGTTGAAACAATATGCCGATTAGACCGCATAAAATAACCATTTTCTAAGAATCTAAAATACAAAAATAGTTGATTTGCCACCGATTTGCCACCCTAATTTCAAAAATGTATTTTGAATTCAAAAAAAGGGATAAACCGTTGAACTTTCGGTTCATCCCTTTTTTTGTTATGAAAGCCTTTTCTGCATAGTGGCATTTTCAAAAATATCTACTGATCGTGATGCCATGGTCTCTGTATCGTGTACATAGGTTTGCAGGGTTGTTTGGATATTGGTGTGCCCCAGTCTGGTTTGAACGTCTTTTACATCTGCGCCGGATTCAATCAGAATCGTGGCATGGGTATGCCGCAGAGAATGATAATCAAAGGCAAGAAGCAATTCTTTATGTATGATTCGAGAACAATACTTAAAGGAATCCGCCGAAGTATA
>CAJUSD010000018.1 GCA_910589145.1 uncultured Oscillospiraceae bacterium | reverse complement strand
TGAATAATATGTGTGAAGTACTGGACAGGATAGAGAATAGAGGCCGGCGAGAAGGCTTGCAGGTGGGTCGGCAGGAAGGTTTGCAGGTAGGCCGACAGGAAGGAGAAAACGCTTTTGCACTTCTGATGCAGAAATTGTTTGAAACAGGAAGAGTAGAAGATGCCAAAAGGGCAACAAAAAATAAAGAATACCGACACCTTTTGATGAAGGAGCTTTCTATTTTTCCCGAATAATACAGAATAATGTCCAATATAATATGCAAAGTGGGTTAGGGAAATATAATTTTTAACAAAGTTATACTCCCCTTTTTAAATTACAGACTGACAACATTCTATATTGTATTACTATATATTACTAAACAAATAAGAAAAAGGGGATACTTCGTTCATTATTTCCAGAGGGAGGGAAATAGGGTGAAAAAACGCTTTTTTATTCTGCTGGCGTTGGTGGTGATATCATTAAATACCTGTTTTGTTTTGGCAGAGGAACCAGAACAAAACGAAGAGATGCTTTTAAATTTTTTTAATGAAAATCTGATAACCAGTAATCTTTTAGCAGTTTACATCAACAAGGAGAAAGCAGAAGAACAACAGATAGAAATTAAACTGATAAATGAGGATGCTTACCTTTATTCTGAATATCCTGTAGCAGATGATATTAAAAATAAGCAGGAGAAAACCACTAAACATTATTCTATTATACCTGGCAGCTTTTATCAATTAAGCGATCATTTTGAGGAGCTATGTAAATATGCAGACCGCAAAGGCGGTATACAGCTGATAGATTATTTAATATGTATTCAGGCGAGCGACGAGCAAATACGGGAAGCATATGGGATAGGTTATGGTTATACTGTAGAACAACTATTGGAATTAGTTCATAAATATCAAAATTTCACAGGATTGAAGCCAGAGGACATTCTCTATGAGGAATTTAATGGGGATATTTATTATAGGAGTTTTCCTTATACGCTGATTCATTATATAGGTATAGATGCATTCGATGAATGGAAGCAAGCTGCTAAGTGGAAAGATTGTCTTTATGGGGATACCCTCCCAAACTGTTTGAATTATTTTGAAGTGTCCAATGAAAAGTTTTCAGAGTTGGTGAGGGAAGGCGGTTTTGATTACTTCTATACCCCGGAAAGGCAGGAAAATATTTTCCAAATGCGGCTGGACAATACAAAAATGCCCGGTTTTATTACTACATATGCCCGAATTAACAGATATCAACCGATTTTGCCAGAGGATGTTGTCAAAAGCCGTGATGAAAATCTATATTATTTTTCAATTAATGGTCTTTATATTCACTTGGATAGGGAATACTATTATCAATGGAGAGAAATTGCAAATAGAAAAAATCCTTACTTTGGAAAATATCTTGTGGATTACCTGGTAAATATCCAAGCATCCGACGAAACCATAGCGGAAATATATGACCAAGATACCCGGATCAGCCTCTATGAAATCCCGGAGTATTCTTTAGAGGAACTATTGGCTCTGGTTCACAAGTATGAGAACTTTAATAAAGTTCCCAAAGAGGATATTTTGTATGAAGAAGCTTATGGAAATTTGTATTACCGTACATTTCCCCGGACGCTTACGGATTATATCGGGACAGAAGCATTTGATAAATGGAGAAGGCAAGCTTTCAAACAGGATTCTGCTTATGGCGATACTCTACCAAAATGTTTGGATTATTTCAGTATTTCCAACGAAAAGTTTACAGAATTGGTAAAAGAAGGAAGTTTCGACTACTTTTTTACCCCGGAAAGGCTGGAAAGTATTGCACAGATGCGGGAAACTGCAAATTAGGTTTTATTTAACAGGCTTAGTTTAACTGGGACATATTAAAAAACAATCAGGAGGCGTCCAGCATATGGACGCCTCCTGATTGTTTTTTAGATTTGTGTTTTCAGTCCCATTTCAAAGGGAGTAATAATGTATCTTAGTCCTCCTTGTGTTCAGTATCCTGTTTATTTTCAGCAGCCTTCCATCCCTTCAGTTCGGTATTGCTTTCTTTGGCGGTCTTCTTGCGGCGTGTGGCAGCGCGGATAATGAAAATAATGATAACCACAATAACTGCAATTAACAATACCAGTGGTGCAACATAAATAATTGTAAATAAGACATTTTCACATACATTCAGGAAGTTATTCCAAGAATCCTTAAAGGTCTCTGCCAACCTGTCCCCAAAAGTACGAGGCGGGGCAGTTACCTCTTTATACTCGACAACTTCCTCCAAAGAGATTGTTACAGTGGAATAGGAAACTTGGCTGTCCATCCGTTTTATTGTAGCAGTCAAAGTCTCTATTTGGTATCTTACATCTGCAAGCTCCTTTTCAATCTCCAGCAGATCTCCCAGCTTTCCAGCCTGTTCCAACAGCTCCAGCAGACGTTTTTCCTGGATTTGTAGGTTGGACAAATGGGCTTGGGTATCATAGTAACGGTCAGAAATATCTGAACTGTTTTCAAATTTGTTCAACAGGTTAAATTCCGTTGACAGAGATGTGATAAAGGAATCCAGATTATCTGCTGGAATCCGCACCGTAAAGCTTGCGCTGCGCCGGGATGGACGGGTGTTGCTTTTTTCATAAAGGCTGATCCCATCGCTGGAAGAGCTCTCTATATAACCCCCCGATTGTTCAGCCAAAGCGGGGATTTTTTCCAATGCAGATTTATATTCCATGGTTTCCAAATGCAGCTCTGCATTGCGGATAATCTTCCGGGGCTGAGCGGCTGCATTTGTGGAAATGTTTTCCAATTCATTGGCTTCCCCTGTAACGGCATCGTCCATGTCATAGAAAACACCTTTTTCCTCAGCAGCTTCTTGCGGAGCTGCCAAAGGTGCATGGGAGGCTGCTGATGAGGATGCACCATTGTATCCAAGATAGTTGGCTGTCCCCGTAAAAGATGACATGGCAGCACAGCCCGCAAGGCTGACAGTTCCAACTACTCCTGCCAAAATGTATCCTATCATCCGGTGGTAATTTCGTTTCATAAAGTTTGCCCTCCTCTTTTTCATAATGTCCTTTTTGGCTTTATATTTAATAAGTGGAATTTTGGCAGCGTTTTGTTTCATAGGGAAGTTTTTTATTTTCCTTCAGCCCCTGGGCGTTCTCCCAAACATTCCCCCAATCTTGCAGCAGCCGGCGAGCGAGTCTACTTTACCGTTGCCAACCAGCACCTGCCAGAAAGCGCTGCATGGGTAGATTGCCAGCTGACCGACCAAGTGGCCTTTGAAAGCTGCAGGGAGGCGAGGAGTATATTTCCCTGTATCAGGAGGCTTTGAACGAATTCCTGGTGGGAACCGCCGGTTAATTCCAACGGCGGTCTGATAAATCCTAACTAGCATAACGCAGAAAGCTGAGTTCATTCGAATATAGAACGAACTCAGCCCTAACCGTTTATACAGCATCAAGAGTCGAATCACAGTTCCTTTTCATCTTGAAGCTTACATTTTATTCCATTTGAGTACAGGGGATAATCTTTGCTTCCGGTTCCTGTGCCTTTTTCATATACCCCAGAAGAAGTTCTGCCATCTCCGTCCTCACTTTGGCATATGCCGGGTCGGAAACAAGGTTGTGCCGCTCGTGGGGGTCAGCGTGAAGGTCGTAAAGGTATTCCTCTTCGTAGATATCGCTGTACGGCTCATCGGGCTTGAATTCCGGAGCTTTGACGCAGTATTTCCAGTCAGAGGTGCGGACAGTCCGCCCTGTCTCTGCTTCGCTGATCTGGGCAAAGATAGATTTCGGCCAGTTTTCGTTGCCGCCTTTGGCAAGGCGCACCATAGAATTCCCTTGGTATTGAGCGGGAATTTCAATCCCTGCACAGTCAAGGAGGGTCGGAGGCACATCAATGAGGCTCACTAAATCCTTGACCACATTTCCTCCCTGGAAAGGCCCGCCCCATGCAATTAAGGGGATGCGAATGCTTGCATCATGGCAGGAGCGTTTATATTCTGCGTTGCGGGTGCGGAAATGGCTCCCATGGTCGCAGGTATAGAAAATAATGGTGTTGTCCTTGATGCCATAGGATTCCAGGGTGTCCATCAGGCGGCCTACATTGGTATCAAGGCTGTTGCAGGAGCCAAGGTAATCCGGGTAATTTTCCCGCCAGTCGCCCTGGGTCCCCACCAGATCGCCGGGAACGTCGTAGTCGGCAAATTTTTTCTTGCTCCCGTCGGGGCCTTCATAGTGGTTCCGGTCGTTTTGGTGGTGGGGGTCAAGCTGGGAGACAAAGAGGAAGAAAGGCTGGTCCGTTCCCTGTTCCTTTTGCTGCTCCATGTGGCGATGGATAAAGTCTATGGCATAATTGTTGATTGCGTCTACCCGGAAGCCGGTGAAATCGTGGCGTTTCATGTCCCCGTCGAATAAGTAGCCGTTGTAGCCATGGGAAGTCCACTCCAAAGCGTCGGCGACCATCCAGTCCTGATATCCGCCCCGGCGTTCCGGCGGGACTGCTTCAGTACGGTAGGAGCTGCCCTTGCAGGAGGCTAAATGCCATTTTCCCACATAGGCGGTTTTGTAGCCGGATGCATTGAAGCGGCGGGCCAGGGCATCTTCCATGTCTTCCGGCAGGATATGGTGGTTGGCGTGGCAGTTTACCTGTGTAGCATACATCCCGCTTTGCAGGCAGGCACGGGCAGGGCCGCAGACCGGCTGGCAGGTGAAAGCGTACTCAAAGCGGGTTCCCTCCGCGGCAAGGCGGTCAAGGTTTGGGGAGACGGGAAGCCGCTGGCCATAGCAGCCCAGGGTGTCCCAGCGCTGCTGGTCGGAAAAGTAAAAGATGATGTTTGGTTTGGACATTGTATTTCTCCTTTTATGTCGTTTTTATGTTAAAATTTTTTTAATGCAATACTATTCAATATAGCGGGACAGGTTATCCCAATCAATATCGCCATTCTCGATGAAGCCGCTGGACTCTGTTTCTGCAATCTCCTGCGCCTCCTGGGGCGTCACCTATGTATAATCGGGGTTCCATGTCTGCGCCAGCTTTTTGATAAATTTATATGCAAAGGTTTGATCTGCTTCCGGCAGCATATCCATCCCGTCTATCATTCTACCAGATTGCCGCAGGATATACAAATAAAAATTTTGAAATTTGCTGAATCAGCAGCGTTCCCTTAAAACCGCCTTGGCTTACCGCCCAACTTGCCCCTCAAAGATACGAAACATGGTATAGCTGCTGTTGCGTTTATTAAGTATTATAGTTATAATTTGTTTATGGGATGTTTTACAATAAAAGGAAGGATGGCTAATTATGAAAAAAATACAGAGTTTTGTTCTATATGGGATATATATTGGTCTTGTATTGGGAAGACAGGTTTTGATTCAATATGGAAGTAGGGCTTTCAATTCAGCTTTGATATTTGGAAGTTATATTCTAATCCCTGTGATATGTACGTTAATTATTTTAATACGTACACATTTGGCTGAACCTTCTTGTACCATTCAGGACTTATTATTTAACGCATCATTTATAGTTGTTTCTGTTGTTCTGGTTATTTGGTTATATGGTATGATGGATATTTATCTTTTGCTGCCTATATTGACAGAAGATATATATGATCTCATTTTACGGATTGCAAGAAATAAGCATAAGTAACCAAGGGAATTAATTTTGTGGAGATTTTGAGGTTTATATTGACAAACATCCCACCGGGGTGTTTGTCAGGGAAGGTTCTTCTTTCTTTTTCTATCGCAAGCAAAAAGAAAGAAGAAAAGAAAAAAGCTCTTTGCAAAAGGAGTTTCGCGTCTGCGGACGCGACCAGGGCGCCGCCCTGGACCTGCCACTTTCGAGAAAGCGGCCAAAGCTTTTGATACGGGTTTGGTTTGTGCTTACTGTTGCTTTGTGCTCGCGCCGAAGGTTTTCTTATTTTTTGCAATGTTTCTGAAAATTGATTTCCGTGATAAGTAACTTGGATTTCACATAAAAACATAGAATAGAAATTACTTATAATGCCAGCTCTTTCATAAGGGCTGGCGTTATTTAATACTGTCCTGCCTGAATCCATGCGGCAAGTTTCTCCAAGTCCTTTAAGTTTTTGTCAAAAAACGATTGATAAGCGGAACAGAAATAATTCATGGGAACCTCAAAGCCCTCCATGGGGGAACGCATCCGGCGGCAACCACCCCGGCAGAGGGGGAAATACCGGCATTCCCGGCACTTTGCAGGAAATTCCTTGGAGCTTTCAATAAACCGGATTTCTTCCCGCCGTTTGTCGATCTGCTCAAAGCCGTCTGTCCGCAGGTTCCCAAGGCGGTATTCATCTAACACATAGAAGTCGCAGGGATAGACAGAGCCGTCAGCCTCGACGACGTTCTGCACTCCGCAGACTCCCCCCATGCCGCAGCACTCCGGCGGGTTCCCCAGAAGCATATTCAGGTAATTGTCAAAGGTGCGGATAGAAACAGGATTTCCAGAGGCCATATCACGATACCATAAACGGAACAGCCGGTTTAAAAATTCCTCGAACAGTTCCGGCGTGAGGGAATAATCTTTCCCGCCGGTTTCCTCCCCCAAGGGGTCTAGGCAGGGGATAAACTGTAAATAACGAAACCCATGTTTTTTATACTGTTGGTAAATAGATTCAATTTTCCGGGCAGTTATCCGGTTTACTACAGTGAGGATGTTATATTCAACCTGGCAGCGGTCGAATAGCTGGGCAGCCTTTATGACCTGGTTATAGGTTCCGTTTCCCTTGCTGTCAACCCGGCAGGCGTCATGTGTCTCCTTAGTCCCATCAACAGACAAACCTACAAGAAAATGGTTTTCTGCGAAAAATTCCGCCCAGGCTTCATCAATGGCCATACCATTGGTCTGAATGGCATTGTGGATGGTAATCTTCCGTCGGTTGTGTTTTTCCTGGAATTGAATGGATTCCCGGAAAAAATCCAGTCCCGCAAGCGTAGGTTCTCCGCCCTGGTAGGCAATGGTACATTCCACACGGGCAGATTCCAGAGCTTTTTGTATTACGGTTTCCAGCGTTTCCAAAGACATAATTCCATAGGAAGCTTGTTCCCGTTTCTGGGTAATATCGCAATAAAAACAGTATCGGCAGCGCAGGTTGCATAGGCCGGATGCAGGTTTAATCAATAAGTGGATTGCCCTTGGCATTGGCTCCACCCCCTCCTTGGTGTTTTTATTATTTTAGCACAGATCGGAACTGCTGTATAGTTCGTCAAGAGAAAGATGTTTATAATATTGATACAAACTATATAATTGAAACCTCTCTGAATTTCTGTTATACTGGTAAGAAAGAATTTTGGACAGGGGCAGAAATATGGAAAAAGAATGGAATTGGGAAGTTTTATCCCCCTCTCTGTCAATCTGCGTATCACAACAGCATAAATTTGGGACAGACGCAGTGCTTTTGTCAGACTTCGCGCGGCGGTGCTGCGGCTTTTCCTTTCAAAAGAGCGTTGCCTGCGATTTGGGGACAGGCTGTGGTATTATCCCGTTACTATGGTACCGCCATCCAACCGAACACCCATTAAAAACCTGGTGCGTTGATATTCAGCCCCAGGCAGTCGCTCAGTTAAAAGCAACACTAGCTCAATATCCCAATCCTAAGATACGGCCAATTGAATCAGATTTAAAAGATTTACAAGGGAAAATTCCTTTTCAGGCCTGCCATTTAATTACCTGCAACCCACCCTATAAAAAGCAGGGAGCGGGAATTCTCAGCGAACGGGCGCCAGCTCAGACAGCGCGGCATGAAACCCAATGCACCATAAGTGATATTGCTGAAATATCAAGAAGGCTTCTGAAAGAAGGCGGGAGACTGTGCCTATGCCAAAGGCCGGAACGTTTGGCGGATGTACTGGGAGCCATGCGCCAAAACCGGTTAGAACCAAAGCGGCTGCGGTTTGTGCAAAAGAACGCTGGTTCAGCGCCATGGTTGTTTCTGATAGAAGGCAGGCTTGGCGGGAGATCCTTTTTGCAGATAGAGGCCCCCTTATTGATGGAGGATGATGAGGGAAACCCAACCCAGGAAATAGAGCAAATCTATACCCAGGGAAAGTACCTATAGAATATAGAAATAAGGAAGAAGGCGGAAAGATGCCAGGGACATTGTATGTAGTGGGAACGCCTATTGGGAATCTGTCGGACTTGTCGCCGCGGGCAGTGGAAACATTGCAGGCAGTGGATTTTATTGCAGCAGAGGATACCCGTGTTACGTTAAAAATATTAAACCATTTTGGAATTAAAAAACCCCAGGTCAGCTATTATGAGCACAACCTGAGGGAAAAGGGAGAGCAAATCATACAACGCATTCAGGCAGGGGAAAACTGTGCCATTGTCACTGATGCAGGGATGCCCTGTATTTCCGACCCAGGGGAGGATTTGGTTCGCCTGTGCGCTGAACAGGGGATTCCTGTAGCTGCCGTACCAGGCCCCAGCGCGCTGATAACAGCGCTGGCAGTGTCTGGGCTGCCTACAGCGCGGTTTGCATTTGAAGGGTTTTTATCCATGAACCGGAAACGGCGTATGGAGCGGTTGGAACAAATACGGAAAGACGACCGTACTTTAATTTTTTATGAAGCCCCCCACAAGCTGAGGGATACCCTGAAGGACCTGCTGGAAGGCTTGGGAAACCGCCGGATTTCCCTCTGCCGGGAGCTTACAAAGGTTTATGAAGAAATCCGCCGTACGACGATTGAAGAATCTATTCTGTTTTATAATAAAGAGGAAAATAAACCCAAGGGGGAATTTGTACTGGTAGTAGAAGGCGCTTCTCTAGACACAGGAGAGGAAGCTATGACCTTTGAACAGGCTGTCCAGCTTGCCCAGAACCTGCGGGACGAGGGGATTCCCCCGTCAGAGGCAGCAAAACAGGCGGCAAAACTGTCTAAACAGAAAAAAAACGATATTTACCGGGCAATGTCCGTTTCTGGACATTCCACAGCACCGTAAGGAGGACTTTCATATGTACGACAAACATCATGTTTTTATCCGCAAATACCTGCCCCTGGCAGGTATGATTCTATTGTCCCTGTCCGGGGCGATTCTTTTGTTTTTTATCCTCTTTCGAGTGCAGGTGATCGGCAGCTTTTTCAAGAAACTGTTGGATATCCTGGCGCCTATTTTATATGGTATTGTTTTAGCCTATCTTCTGTCACCTGTCTGCAACAAAGTTGAATACAGCCTGCTTGCCCTTTTGAAAAAAAGGAGAGATAGGAAGGCTTCCGCTCCTAATATCCCTGTCATATCTAAATTTTTACAATCTAAAAAAGGGGAGGACAGAAAGGCTGCTGCCCCTAATCATGGCAAAAAGTATTTTGGCAGCGCGATATCAAGCTTTTTTCATAAAAATAAGCCTGGAAAAGCGGAATCTGCTATTTCGGGGGTGGCTATACTTGCTGCCCTTCTGCTTATGCTGCTGGCGGTTTATGGATTAATTGCACTGGTAGTTCCCCAGGTAGTGTCCAGTATTCGGACAATTATTGAATCGCTTCCTTCCTATCTTCAAACGGCTGAAAACTGGATGGTTCAATTTTTAAATGACAATCCCGAAATGGCCCAGACTGTACAGCAGGCAACCGATTCTGCTGTTAATTGGCTCCAGAACTGGCTTAGGACTGACCTGCTGCCTAATCTGAATAATATTGTTTCTGGTGTGTCTTCTGGTGTAATGGGTGTTGTAAATGTTTTGAAAAATTTGGTAATTGGCATTATTGTGACCGTATATCTTTTGGCAAGCCGCAAACGCTTTGCATCCCAAGCCAAGAAAGCAGTTTATAGCTTGCTCCCAGTGAATTTCGCCAACTCATTTATCGCCCATACCAGATTTGCCCACAAGGTTTTTGGGGGATTTATCAGCGGGAAAATTTTGGACAGTTTAATCATTGGGGTTATTTGCTTTATTGGTTCATCTTTTATGAAAATTCCCTATTCTATGCTGGTCAGCGTGATTATTGGCGTGACAAATATTATTCCTTTCTTTGGCCCCTTTATTGGAGCAGTTCCCTGCGGCCTTTTGATTTTACTGGCTGATCCCTTGAGATGTCTGTATTTTGTACTCTTTATCATTGTCCTTCAACAGTTTGACGGTAATATCTTAGGCCCCAAGATTTTGGGGGATTCCACTGGGCTTTCCAGTTTTTGGGTGTTGTTTTCTATTCTGTTATTTGGCGGATTATTTGGGTTTGTAGGAATGGTGATTGGTGTTCCAGTCTTTGCAGTCATTTACAACCTTGTCACCCAGTTTATTAACCGTCGGCTGGAGAAAAAGGACCTTTCTACAGATACACAGCTTTATGATAACTTAGAGTATATTGATGAAGAGAATTTGGGTTATGTTGAGCGCGGCAAACTGCAAAACGGCAGCAGAAAAAAAGAGTAGATGTCATTAAAAAACAGGTTTAAGCCCTTTATAAAAGGAACTCAAACCTGTTTTTTGTAATTATAAAATGTATACCAATACTGCAATGGCAGCCATTAATAGATTGCCGCTTTTTGATGGAAAGAATAGAAATGTGAACGGAAGTTTGTACTGGTAGATATGGTTTTAGGGCGCTGTTATAGCGACAGGCGGCTAGTTTCCGAAAGGGAGCAGACCTATGATAATAAGCGAAATTTTGGAGGTGCGCTTAATGATTATCGGAATTTATAACCTATTCATACAGATTATAAAAAAGCAGACGCTGCTAATATGTTTCTCCAAAACTGTAACTTACTTTTAACCAAATTGGAGAGCTAACCGTCTATCAGCAGCGTCTTTTTATAATATACTTTGTTATTAAAAGCCAATGTAAAATTTTTAAAACATTTGCCGGAAGAAGTTGGATACAGCAGATATTTTATGTATACAGTTCAACATATCTCCTGCTCCAGATCACGGAAAAGATCGTCGTCAAAAAAATCTATAATCGAAATTTCCAGACCATCGCAGATTTTTTTAATCGTTGATATGGTGGCGCTGTTGTTTCGCCCGCTGACGATATTATTTAATGTTGACTGGGTGACGCCGCAAAGTGTAGAAAGTTTATTGACAGTAATACTTCTTTGGCGGCATATCGTAATAATACGCAGACGTACTGCGGCCCCAATACTCACGGAATCACCCCTTAAGGGTAGAGCATATCGAACAAATTTAAGACAGAAATGTGTTCATTCAGCCAATAAAGACAAAAGAAAATTAACATTTTACCTTGACATATAGCGGTAAAACCATTATAACGCATAATAAAAAAAATAATTACCTCATTTGAGTTGACTTTTGAAAAAAGCGATGGTAATATTGACTTAAAATGTTTGAAAATTTTTTAAAAATATTATAACTTTTTCGTTACATACTGATTGCAGCCGGAAGACATAAGAGAAAATGCTGGATTTCAGTTGATTATGGTATATAAAACAGTGCAAAACGCCCAATTTGGCGGAAGGAAAAGGTATAGCAATTTCCACAAAGAAATGTTTCTGGAAGATTGTAGCTCCTTATTTGTCTTCTGTCGGCGGACGAAGCGTTGTTCAACAACAATATGCGCTGTGTTAATAAAATTCTTTTTGAGGAAGGTGCGCCATATGATTACTGCTGCAACATCCCTGCAGAAGCCAAAGCCGACAGGCTTCAAAAAGGTCCTCCACGACATCTGGGCTTCAAGATGGCTTCAGCTCTTGATTCTTCCCGGCCTGATCTATTTTATTATCTTTAAGTACATCCCTATTTATGGCGTACAGATCGCCTTCAAAGACTATAAACTGCGGGACGGAATTACCGGCAGTGCTTGGGTGGGTCTGAAACACTTCAAAAACTTCTTTACTGGTCCCTATGCCTATCGTGTTATACGGAACACCCTGCTGCTTAATTTTTACAACTTGATTTTCGGATTCCCTCTGCCTATTCTCTTTGCGCTGCTGCTTAACGAAGTAAAGCAGGTCTTCTTCAAGAAGTTTGTCCAAACAGTTAGTTATCTGCCGCACTTTATTTCTACAGCGGCTGTTATTGGTATTTTGGTTATGATGGTTTCTCCTGGTTCTGGTATTGTCAATAAAATAATCACCATGTTTGGTGCAGAACCCATATATTTTATGATTGAACCTGGATGGTTCCGCTCCCTGTATGTGATATCCGGCATCTGGACTGGCCTTGGCTGGGGAGCCATTATTTACATAGCTGCTCTTTCCGCTGTGGATCAGGGACTGTATGAAGCAGCTGCGATTGATGGCGCTAACCGTTTTCACCTAATGTTTCATATTTCGCTTCCCTCTATCATGGGTACTGTAGTGGTTATGTTCATCCTCCGTGTTGGTTCCATGATGTCTGTTGGATCCGAAAAGGTTCTGTTAATGTACAATGAGCTTACTTATGAAACTGCTGATGTTATCAGCACTTATGTTTACCGCCGCGGCCTTGAACACAGCGAGTATAGCTTCTCCACTGCTGTTGAAATGTTCAACTCCATTGTAAATATTGTCTTCCTGTGTGTTGCCAACTCTCTGTCCAGAAAATTTACCGAAAGCAGTCTGTGGTAATCGTTTTATCTACAAACGCTTTGTAACGAGGAGGAGCTTGTTTTATGATTGCTGATAAGTCAATGTCGTCCAAGGTTATGGATATTATCGTGTATACGACTATGATTGTTGTTTTAATTGCCACGTTGTATCCGGTTCTCTACGTTGTTTCATCATCCCTGTCTAGCGCTAATGCAAACGATAGAGGTCTTGTTACTATTTTCCCGGTAGAATTTAATATTGAAGCATATAAGGGTATCTTTTCCATGCCTACCCTTACGAGGGCGTTTAAAAACTCGGTTATTATCACCGCAGGCGGTACTGCTATCAATATGCTCTTTACTACATCCTATGCCTATGCTCTTTCAAGGAAGAGGCTGGCCCTGAGGGGAATCTATACAATTATTGCGATGATCCCCATGTACTTCTCCGGCGGTCTAATCCCCTCTTTCCTGCTTATTTCCCAAACCCTCCACTTATATAACTCCTGGTGGGCTTTGATTCTCCCTGGCGCCATTAACACCAGTAACATGATCATTATGCGTTCATTCTTTGTTTCTCTTCCAGCGGAGCTGGAGGAATCTGCCTATCTTGATGGTGCCAACGACTTTATTATCTTCTGGAAAATAATGCTTCCACTATCCCAGGCTGTTATGATGACTGTTGGTTTATACTATATGGTAAGCCATTGGAATTCATGGTTCAGTGCAATGGTTTACTTGAATGATGAAGTCAAAATGCCCTTGCAATATATGCTCCGTCAAATAGTTCTTCTTTCTGCCAATTTGGAACAGGCTGCGCTGGATGGTGAGGCTATTACCGGAAGCAGCATCTACTTTACCAATTATGTGGCAGTAAAGTATGCAACCTTGGTGTTCTCCATGGTTCCCATGCTGATGATTTACCCCTTTATTCAAAAGTTCTTTGTTAAGGGCGTTATGATCGGCTCTGTTAAAGGTTAATCTTTATTTATGCTCACCCCTTTGGTTCATTTGTTGAACCAGGTTAATAATCATATATACAAGAAAGGAACGAACACTATGTTATCTGGTAAGAAAACGCTTTCTATCCTGATGGCGGCGTTGATGTGTGCAGGCGCTATGGCTGGATGCACCAGCAGCACCCCAAGCCCTAGCGCTCCTGTATCCAACAGCACTTCTGGCAGCACCACCCCAAGTACTTCTGCTTCCGCAAGTACTTCTGGAGGAACTTCCTCTGAAGCTCCCGCCCAGCCAGCTTCCTATGACAAGGAAGTTACCCTCGAAATCCTTCGCCGGGGCGATGTTCCCACCGAGCCAGTAGAATACTTGCTGGACGAACTTTTGAAAGAGAAATTCAATATGGTGTGGAAGAACAGCTATGTAGCTGGTAACGATATGGCTACCAAGCTTTCCACTCTGTATGCATCTGGTATGGAACCTGACTTTATCTGGGCTGTCCGTCCCTCTTGGGGCAGCGACGACTGGACTGACGCAGGTTACTTCCGCGGCTTTACCCAGGAAGAAATTCTGAACCTGATCCCTGGCTATGAGCATCTGTGGGACAGTCAGGGTGAAGGGATCTTTAAGGGCTATCTGTGGGATTACCTTTCCTGGTCTGACGGCAAGATTTATACTCTGCCTACTGCCCGCGACACTGCTGGTAACATGGCTTGGATGTACCGTAAAGACGTATTTGATAAGTGTGGAATTACCTCATTCCCTACCAATCCTGACGAGTTCCTGCAGGTTTGCCGCACCATTAAGGAGAAAATGAATATTACTCCTCTAGTCGATACGAATGCTAATCTGTTTGTTGTTTCCAAGTGGGGCATGATGTACGGCCTGCCGGATATGCTGCCGGATATGCCCACCTTCAAAAACCCTGTTACTGGTGAATATTACGACTATGTGTATGATTCTGACACATACCGTGATCTGTTAAAGCTGGCCTCAACCTTAGTTGCTGAAGGGCTGATGTATAGCGAATTTGCTACCGCAGAGGCTGATCAGCGTGACGCTTATGTTGGTTTGGGCAATAAGGCAATCATGTTTGATTATCCTGCTAATATTGCAAAGTCCAACAAGCTGCAGATAGACACCGTTCCTGATGTTGACTGGCAGTGGACTGATGTTGTTCCTTCCATTAGCACCGAGAAACAGGCTATTAAGAAAGACAACTACCATGCAGCTGACCTTCGTGCCTTTGCGTTCAGCGCAGATGACGACCAGGTTGAGCGTATGTGTGCATTCCTTCAGTGGAGTACTACCGATGAAGGCATTACCTTCCATCAGTACGGAATAGAAGGCAAAACCTATGATGTTGTCGATGGCAAAAAGCAGATCAAGGATCAGTTCCAGACTCCTTTGAAGGCTGAAGGCGACGACCTCAAGAAATGGCAGATTGGCGGTTCCGGTATGTGGAAAGGCACAGAATATATTGAAACATATCAGCCCGTTCTTGCTGAGTGGACTGAGAAGATTCTGAACAATCCTAGCCATGTATACGTTATGCCCCCTGTTATGAAGTATACAGAGGAAGAACAGGCTAGAGAAGCTGAGTTGAAGACCAATCTGACTGAAGTTGTCAATAGATGGCTGCTTCTCTTCATGCTGGGTCAGAAGGACATTAACAACGACGCTCATTGGGATGAATACAAAGCAGAACTGAAGAGCCTTGGCTCTGATGAGCTTAGAACTATTTACAAAACCGTTTACGAGCGTTCTGGCAATGAGATGTAATCTCAAACTCCTGATTATTTAGTTATGTAAATTGCAAACCGCCCCGGAGAAATCCGGGGCGGTTGTTTTGGGTAAGGCGATTATTTTTTTATTATCTGGACAAAAACGCCACAGATACTTACAATTAAGAGAAGAAGCTGAAGAACTTCACTTCAGCCCACTTATATAGGAATATAAAGCGGGTTGCAACAGAACAAAACGTTTTAGAGGGTTATATGAAAAAGTTCAAACCATATTTTATAGTTTCTTTTGGAGTGCTTTTAATTGTTCTTACTGTTATTTTTGTTGTAAATCTTATTTATGATTTTCCCTATATCGCTGTGATAATAGGGGCTTTTGTCTGTGCAATAGCGCTGCTGCTGACAGCGCGCAGTCTAATAATCCGGTTGATTCCGCATTATTTTGCGGAAAAGCGCCTTGAAAAGCTGGTTCAGAGAGGCATGGAGGCCCAAATAGCGCATTTCAGTCATTCCAAGGATGACAAGGACATTCCTGATTTGGTGTTTAATACAATTGTCCAGCAGCATGATGGACTGAATACACTTGAGTTTTCCTCTGTAAAGCCTGAATCGGCTATTGACAGGATAATTGGAAACTGTGGGGAGGAAATGGATGTATGCTTTTACAGGAATGGCAGACAATATATTGGTTTTACTGGGACACTTGCAGTTATATGCAATAGACAACCATATATATTTCAAATTGCAGTCCATACAGTATCAATAAATTCAAAAGATTTCGCGGTCGGGGAGCCGTATCCGCAAGCGTAAAATCTTCTGCATGTACTAAAGGGGCTTGTCTGAGATAAACACACGAAAAATATGGACAAAGCCTTTCTTTTTTCGACTCTATATGATATACTGACAATGCTGTATTAATCTAATAAATTCAGCTTTATGGTTTGCTTAGAGGATGGAGAGGGAAAGATGGAAAATAGCTTTGGCTCAAAAAAGTCAATCAGATTTGGACAGAAAATCAAATATTTGGCTATTGGAATTGTAATAGGATTGATTGCCGCACTTGCCCTTACTTTGGTGTGGAAGGTACAAAACCCGGAACCAGGTCAGAAGGAATTGGAAGTAATAACAGCGGGCAGCAATATGGAAGAACCAGTAAAAAAGGAAGTAACGCTGGAATCTGTGAATAAAAAGCTGGAAAATCTGGGAGAGCTTTCAACTGCCCAAATGAGTTATACCGGGGTATATAGTGTTGTAGAAGGCTCAATACCCTTTATTACACAAAAAGGCTTTTCCATGGTTTATACTGCAATAATAAGGTCTGGAATTGATATATCTCTTATAAAAATTGAAATAACCAATAAAAAGGTAATTGTAAGGATTCCTGAGCCCGAAATTCAGATGATAAAGGTTGATCCCTCTACCATCCAGTTTTATGATGAAAAACGGGCTTTATTTAACCGGGATGAAAAGACCGATGTGACGGAGGCTATTCAAATTGCCGAAACAGACCTTCAGGAGAAAACGGATTTAACTGAACTGCTTAACTTAACCTCTGAACGGGCAGAGATGTTAGTAAGGAATCTTTTAATAGATGTAATAGAAGATAAAGAGTTGGTTGTAATTTAGACTACATAACTGATCCAAACAGGGAAGTTGTAAAACTTCCCTGTTTGTCTTTTTATTGCTGTTCCTGATATGGATTTATATAATCCGGGCATAAATGTTTTTCGCTCCATGCCATCATGGTTTGAAGGATGGGGATAAAACTTTTTCCTAATGCTGTAAGCGAATATTCTACTTTCGGAGGAATTTCTTTGTAGATTTCCCGGTGCAGGAAACCGTCGTATTCCAGCTCCCGGAGCTGTTTTGTCAAAGTAGACTGTGTAATCCCGTCAAGGCGGCGCATTAATTCCCCAAAACGCTGGACTTTGTAAAATGCAACATACCACAGAATTAATATCTTCCACTTGCCGCCTATCACAGATTGCAGCTTGCTCATAGGAACACACTGTGCAAGCATTTTTTCATCTGTAAATTTATTTTCCGCCATTATAACACCCCTTTTCAAAAGTATATCCTTATCAAGCGGAAAATACAAGATACGGTTTTTCGCTGTTCCAAGTAGGAAAAAAGATACTATTACTAAAAAAAGACCGTACTTGAAACAGATAAAGCATTGATGTATTTTAGTGATATGGAAAACAACATAAATTGTTTCCCAAAAACCAACTTTAAAATCCTTTAAGGTATCGTACCAAATTTCAAAAAAGGGGTGTTGTTTATGCACTATACAGGGACAATATGGAGGCCGCCCTATGAAGCGTCCTCTCTGCTGTTGGAGGTCACCGCCGGATGTACCCATCACAAGTGTAAATTCTGTACTTTATATGAGGACTTACCTTTCCGGTTTAAAAAGTCTCCTCTGGAGGATATCGAGGCTGATTTAAAGGAAGCCAGTTCGGAGATCTGGAAAAGCAATTGGATCTCACGAACCTATTTAACCGGGGCAAATCCCTTTGTTCTGAAAGCGCCACGGCTGCTGGAAATTGCGGGGCTTATACAAAAATATTTTCCGGCTTGTAAGACGATCGGCTGTTTTTCCAGAATAACGGATATTACATTAAAGAGTGACAGGGAGCTTTTTGAATTAAAGGCTGCTGGATATACTGGTTTGACAATTGGGATTGAAACAGGGGATGATGAAGCATTGGAGTTTATGCGAAAAGGATATCTTTCAAAGGATATTCTGATCCAATGCAACCGGCTGGATAAGGCAGGGATTGCTTATCACTTCTTTTACCTGGCGGGGATTTCCGGTGCAGGAAAAGGAAAAAAGGGTGCAGAAATAACCGCCGGGATATGTAACCAGCTTCACCCGCAGATTATTGGTGCTAATATGCTGACGGTTTATCCTAATTCAGAATTGTATGCCGAAATTCAAAGGGGAAACTGGCAGGAGGAAGCGGAAATTGAAAAATATCAGGAATTAAAAACCTTGATTGAACAACTGAGTATTCCCGTTTGGTTTGGTGCGATGGGGGCATCCAATCCAATACAAATTCAGGGGATGCTTCCAAGAGATAAGGAAAAGGTTTTATCTGTACTGGATGAAATCATTGGGACGATCAGTGAAGGTGAGCTGCGCAGCTACCGCAAAAACCTGCGTCACTTGTAGGGGAGGGAAAATTGAATGCACTTTACAGGAAGGACATGGCGGCCTAATTATGAATCCGCCTCCTGTATTCTTCAAATAACTTCCGGGTGTACTTACCAGAAATGCCTGTTTTGCAATCTCTATCAGAATGAGCCGTTCCGGTTATCCCCAATTTCAGAGTTTGAGGAAGATCTAAGAGAGATGAAAAAGTATCAGCCAAATGCAAGGAGGGTTTTCCTGACAGGGGCAAATCCCTTTGCATTAAGTTATGAACGGCTGAAACCATATATTTTGACTATCCGGGATTATTTGATTAAATGCCAGAACATTTCCATGTTTGCCAGCATACGGGACATTAAAAATAAAGAGCTATGGCAGTTGAAAAAATTAAGGGCAATGGGGGTGAACGGTTTGAGCATAGGCACAGAAAGCGGGGACGACAAAACGCTTTTATTGGCAAACAAAGGGTATACCTCACAAGATATTTTAGAACAATGCAATAAATTGGATGAAGCAGGAATTGAATATTATTTTGTATATATGACAGGGCTGGCGGGCAAAGACAGGGGCCGCCGAAACGCGGAAAACAGTGCGAAAATATTTAACCAGCTGAATCCATACTTTATATCTGTTGATTCGCTCACACTTTTTCCCGGAACAAAACTTTTTGAAATGGAAAGGCAGGGGGAATTTACTTCTGCCGGGGAAAAGGAACGTATCCAAGAATTACAGATACTAATTGAGAACCTTCAAATAAGAACCCACTTATTCGCTGATTCCAAATCTAATTTTTTTCCGGTATCGGCATATCTTCCAAAGGAACGGGATTTTGTAGTAAGCCAATTACAATTTATGATAGACTCAACAGAGGAAAACCAAATGGAACAATACCGCAATTCCCTGACATCTTTAGAATAATAATTTTTATCAAAAAACAACAATAAATTGTAAAAATTTAGATAAAATTACAATATTCGCTTAATATCAGTTTTGCGGAACTCAAATATAATGATAAATTAAGTGGAAACTAACAGTTGAAACAGGTAACAGGGCCGATTTAAAGTTGTTGATTATTGCCTCTAGGGTTGGATTCCTTTTTTAAAAGTGATAAGAGTAAGTTGATAATACGTTTATTATAAAAAGAAGCCCGAAGATTACAGCTCTGCAATCTTCGGGCTTTAAATATTTGAGTAGTTTTTGATTTCTGGTCTGATGCTTTTCTGCACTCCGATAATTTATCACCGATTAGCGTCCAATTTTAATTGCCCTATCAAAATACCCGCTTGTATCTTCCAATGATAAACGGTTGCTTCCAGCACATCCTCCAGTTGGCATTCTGCCCCTAGGAACCAAACTATCACAATGCCGCCTGTAATAAAGCTTTATTTTTTCATCAGCTTAACCATGACAGCCTTTTGTGCATGAAGCCGGTTCTCTGCCTCATCAAAGATTTCACCCGCATGTTCCTCGAACACCTTTGCAGTAATCTCTTCCTCCCGGTGAGCGGGCAGGCAGTGCAAAACCATAGCGTCAGGCTTTGCGGCCCCCATAACTGAATCATTAATTTGGAACCCTTCAAAGGCTTTTTTCCTGATTTCAAATTCACCTTCCTGGCCCATAGATGCCCAAACGTCAGTATACAAAACATCTGCATCTTTAGCGGCTTCCAGAACATTATCCGTCAGTTGGAAATCGGGATTATCTTTGGCAAATTCCAGCACAATGGGATCGGGCTGGTAGTCCTTGGGGCAGGCAATGGAAACCTTCATTCCGGTTTTCAGACACCCAACGATTAGAGAATTAGCCATATTGTTTCCATCGCCAATAAAACAGAGCTTCAACCCTGGCAGGCTTCCTTTGTACTCCCGAATTGTCATGAGATCAGCTAAAACCTGGCAGGGATGGCAGAAGTCAGTCAGGCCGTTGATAATGGGAATAGAGCCATACTCTGCTAAATCTTCTACCTCTTTCTGGGAAAAGGTGCGAATCATAATGCCATCCAAATACCGGGAAAGTACCCGTGCTGTATCCTGAACAGGCTCGCCGCGGCCGATTTGCAGGTCGCGGGAACTTAAAAACAGCGCAGAGCCACCCAACTGGGACATTCCCACTTCAAAAGAAACCCTTGTACGGGTAGAGGACTTCTGAAAGATCATTCCCAAAGTCATACCCTTCAGATGCTCGTGGGGAATGCCATGTTTCTGTTCGTATTTAAGCTGGTCGGCAAGATTCAGAATTTCAATTATCTCCTCTGAGGTAAGGTCAAGCAGTTTCAAAAGATGTTTCATCAAAAAATCCTCCTTAATATTTTGAAAAGAGAAAAGTCCCCCGGCTCCCCATAAAGGCCGGGAGGCTTTTGTACTATGATATACTGACCGGTTTACAGACTGGAAAGAACCTTTTCCAGTATCGCTAGACCCTTATCCATTTCTTCGTAAGTAATGGTTAAAGGTGGAAGAAGGCGTACTTTTTCTTTGGCAGTTAAGATAATTAGACCATTTTCGATACACTGGCCCACAACTGTTTTAGAATCGCTTTTTTCCAGTGCAATTCCTAACATTAACCCCATGCCAGTAACGCTTTTCACATTGGTCATTTTTTCAATTTTCCCTTTGAGATATGCACCTTTTTCCTTCACCAAATCCAAAAACGCCCGGTCAAGGCGGTCAAGTACTACGTTAGCCCCAGCGCAGGAAACAGGATTGGCTCCAAAGGTTGTTCCATGGGAACCAGGTCCCATGACATTTTCCACCTTTTCGCCAAACAATACAGCCCCAATCGGCAGCCCTCCGCCAAGTCCTTTTGCAAGTGTTGCCAAATCAGGCTTTACATCGAAGTTGTCACAGCAGAGGAATTTTCCGGTACGGCCCACGCCGGTTTGCACCTCGTCAGCAATAACGAGAATATCCCTTGACTGGCAGAAAGCAAACAGCTTTTGAATAAAACTTTTATCTTGGGGGATTACCCCGCCTTCCCCTTGGATAAACTCCAGCATAACTGCACAGGTTTTATCAGAAACCTTTTGTTTTACATCGTCAATATCCCCAGCCTTTGCATATTGGAACCCTCCTACAAAGGGGAAGAAATAATTATGGAAAACATCCTGTCCGGTAGCAGTCAGCGTTGCCAGCGTCCGGCCATGGAATGAGTTCACCAGGGTGACAATTTCATTGCGTCCAGCCTCAGCGCCGTATTTGTCAAAGCTGTATTTCCGGGCTGCTTTGATAGCCCCCTCGTTGGCCTCAGCGCCGGAGTTTCCGAAAAAGACCTTTTTAAAGCCGGTTTTTTCACAGATTTTTTTTGCAGCGTTGGGGCCGGGAATGGTATAGTACAGGTTGGAGACGTGCTGCATGGTTTGGGCTTGTTCCGCGACGGCTTTTGACCATTCATCATCGCAGAAACCCAGAGAATTAACCCCAATGCCGCTGGAAAAATCAATATAGCTTTTGCCGTCCAAATCCCAGCCGGTGGCATTTTTGCCCTTGGCAATACATACATCCGCCCTGCCGTAAGTGCCTTCTATATATTGGGCATCCATTTCTTTAATCTGCTGAAAGTCCATGATTGCAATTATCCCTTCATTATTTAAGTTTAATAGAACATTGTTCCAATTCCTTCATCGGAAAAGATTTCAATTAAGATGGAATGGGCGATCCTCCCATCAAGAATGACAGCCTTTTTTACACCCCGCCGGACTGATTCTACACAGCACTCAATTTTGGGGATCATGCCCCCGGAAATAATCCCCTGCCGAATCAGGGAAGGAACCTCGCTGACCTGTACAAAGGGAATTAAAGTGCTTTCGTCGTCCTTGTTCCGCAAAAGTCCCTTAATGTCTGTCATTAAAATCAAATTTTCTGCGTGCAGAGAGGCGGCTATCTGTGCAGCGGCAGTATCGGCGTTAATATTGTAAATATTGCCCTGCCCGTCAGCTCCAACAGTGGAGATGACTGGGATATATCCGTTTTGCAAAGCCACCTGAATAGGAGCAGTATCAACTGCTGTTACATCCCCTACAAAGCCTAAATCTGCCTCGCCCTTGTGCTTTTCCACTTGAAACATAGCTCCGTCAATGCCGCAAAGCCCCATAGCCTTTCCCTGATGCTGATGAAGCAAGGAAACCAGGTTTTTATTGATTTTTCCAGCAAGCACCATCTGAACAATTTCAGCGGTTTCCCCATCAGTATACCGTAAGCCGTTGACAAACTTTGACTCTTTGCCTACGCGCTTGAGCATGTCGGTAATTTCCGGGCCTCCGCCATGAACCAGCACTACCTTGATTCCCACCAGAGAAAGCAGTACCAGGTCGCTCATGACCGCGTTTTTCAGGTCGTCGTTAATCATGGCATTGCCGCCGTATTTAATGACAATGACTTTATTGTTGTATTTTTGGATATAGGGCAGGGCCTGGACAAGCACCTGCGTTTTGATTTCATTGGAAACCTCCACCGTGTATTCCTCCATTATTTCTGTACTTTGTTCATTCGTTAAACGGAAATTTCATCGCTTCTGTTTTTTTATTTCATCCATTTCTGAGATCAGCGCTTCCAATGGATGATACTCTCCGCCCCAATACTCAAAAACGTGCATTCCCTCATCCTCAAGAACCGGACCAACCAGCCGAATATTGAAACCCAGCTGTTTCAGAAGCCCCTCTCGATCAATCGGAACATAGTCAGAGGGAACCAGCTTGCTGAATTCCTTATACGAAACGCCGAATACTACTGTTTGAATGCCCAGTGATGCAATCGCTCCAAGACATCTTTCACATGGTGCACAGCTTGTAAACAAAACCGACTCTCTCAATACTTTATCGGAATACTTATTTGCGCATTGATGCACCAGGTTAAATTCAGCATGGCCAAAGATGAATGTTTTGTAATCGGCACTGTTTTCCGCTTCCTCAAGGATCTTTCCGTTATGAACCGCACAGCGCCAAAGGTATCGAACCCCTTTTTCCCTGCATCAACTGCAAGCTCATAGCATCTTTTGATAAAATGTTCCTTTTCCATCTTAATTTACTCCACAAATGCCGGAATCCTGCCCCTCTTTGCTTTTGAAGTCAAAGGGATTTTTTCATCAAGTCCGGTAGTCCCCGTTAATCTTTACATAATCATAAGTCAGGTCACAGCCCCAAGCAACCGCCTCGCTGGTCCCTTCGCCAAGCGAAACTGAAATAATGATTTCCTTCGCACTTAACACCTCTGCGGCCTTCTCCTCCGAAAATTCTACGCCGGAACCGTCTTTACAGACAGCAACTCCACCCTTTTCCGAACTGAGGGAAACAGCAACTTTGTTGATATCAAAATCGGCGGGAGCATACCCAATAGCACACAGCACCCGGCCCCAGTTGGCGTCTTCGCCAAACATGGCAGCTTTAAACAAGCTGGAAGTGATAACCGACTTGGCCACAATTCGGGCTGTCTGTTTGTCAGGCGCACCAGTGACCCGGCACTCTAACAACTTTGTAGCCCCTTCGCCGTCCCCCGCAATTCCCCTGGACAGGGAAACGGTGATATAGTGGAGGGCTTCTATAAAGGAGTCATAATCTGCGCCAGTGCTGTTAATTTCAGCATTTCCAGCCATGCCGTTGGCAAGAATGGCAACAGTGTCATTGGTAGAGGTGTCCCCGTCCACACTGACCATGTTAAAGGTGTCTATAATATCCTCAGAAAGAGCCTTTTGCAGCATTTCCGGGCTAATAGCCGCATCAGTAGTAATAAAGGCAAGCATAGTTGCCATATTGGGATGAATCATGCCGGAACCTTTGGCAATCGCACCCATAGAGCAGGTTATGCCGCCTGCGGTAAAGGAAACGCTATATTCCTTTTTAACGGTGTCGGTGGTCATTATGCCCCATGCCGCGCTGTCGGAGCCGTCATAGGAGAGGGCAGCCGCCAGCCTGGGCATCCCGTCAGCAACAGGCTGAATCGGAAGGGGCTGGCCAATAACACCAGTGGAACCAATCACAAAATCCTCTGCCTTTAAACCTGTGGCATCGGCGGCGAGCTGACACATCTTTTCGGCTATTTCAATACCGTCGGCGTTACAGGTGTTGGCGTTTCCGCTGTTGCAGATTATCGCTTGGGCTTTGCCGTCGGCAATGTTCTTTTTCGTCACTGCGATGGGTGCACCCTTTACCTTATTTTGGGTGTACACAGCAGCAGCGGAGCAGGGGACGTCGCTAACAATCAGGGAAAGATCGTTTTTGGTTTTATTTGCACGTATCCCGCAGCAGATTCCCGCTGCTTTAAATCCCTTTGGCGCACAGATGCCGCCGGGAATTGGTGTTAAAGTGGACATGGTGGTTTTCCTCCTCGCCTTTATGTGTTGATTTTTTGTAGGGAATGAATTGCTTTATTCCGGTAATTTAGATCCAGGCGCAAAGTGAAGCCCTTCTTTTCCTAGGCCATTCAGCCCCATCCCGGGGACCTGGAGCCAGAGGGAATACAGGCTGTCATAATCGTCAATTGAAACAAGAAGGATCATAAAAGCCCATCTCCCTCCGTAGAAATCTTAATGACAACAGCAGTTTGTTCGCTGTTGTTCCAGATAGAATGGGATACCATTCCATCAACAAAGAACGACTCATTTTTTCTGACGATAAATTCCTTATCGCCCATCACAATTTTTACCTCGCCGTCAGTTACAATAAAAATGTGGTTATCACTGTGAGTATGGTTTCCCTCCGGTCCCCCGCCGTTCTTTTCAATATAGGCAATGGCTCCCCATTTGATTCTGCCGTTTTCATCAAAGAGTTTTTTAGCGGAAAATCCCTTGTGGTTTGGCGGCGTCATAAATCTCTGTATACCCTTTTCTTTAATTGAGTCAGCCATATTTACAATCCTGTCCCTTCTTCTAATCCCAACATTAGGTTCATATTCTGAACCGCCGCACCGGATGCGCCTTTTCCCAGGTTATCCAGCCGGGAAACAAGCAAAATTTGCTCGTCATTTCCGCCGACAAAAATCTCCATGTCATTGGTTCCCGCCAGAGTGCTGGCGGCGATAAAGCCGTCAGCAATCACCCCTTCTCCCATAAAGGGGAGAACCTTCACAAAATGCTGCCCTGCATAGTAGTCAGAAAGGCGTTTATGAAGTTCGGCGGGGATGATTTTTTTAGGCAGGAGTCGGGTATATAATGGCACAGTCACTTCCATGCCGCAATAGAAATCATCTACCAGTGGATTGAAAATCGGCGGATACTCCAGCCCTGGAATCTGCTGCATTTCTGGAAGATGCTTATGGCTCAAGGTCAAACCGTACTGCCGGGGACTGTCGTAGCCCTTGGGTTTTTCCTCCGCTTCATATTTGGCAATCATCTTTTTCCCTCCGCCGGAGTAGCCGCTGACCGCATGGCAGACAACCGGGTAATCTTTCTGCATAATCCCCATTGCCACCAGAGGATACACGATGGACAGAAACCCTGACGCATAACAACCGGGATTTGCAACCCGCTTAGAGGCAGCAACTGCCTCCCGGTGCCCCTTGGACAGTTCCGGGAAACCATAAGCCCAGCCGGCAGCAGTACGATGGGCAGTAGACGCATCAATGATTCGCACATGATCGTTCTCCACTAAGGCAACCGCTTCTTTTGCCGCTGCATCGGGCAGGCACAGGAAAGTAATATCTGATGCGTTTATCATTTCCCGGCGGGCATTGATATCTTTGCGCCTGTCGTCATCCAAAAGGAGAAGCTCTAAATCTTTCCGGCCTTCAAACCTTTGGTAAATCTGCAGTCCGGTTGTCCCTTCCTTGCCGTCAATAAAAATTTTGTAGGCCATTGGTTTTTCCTCCTGTTATTCCTCCAATATCGCTGCCCGTACAGCTGCGATTTGTTCCTTTACCCGTTCCGGTGCAGGGCCTCCCACAACCGTTCTGCCCTTTACACAAGTTTCCAGGCTGATTGCCTGGTAAATATCTTCTTCAAATTCCCCGCAGAGAGCTTTGTAATCCGCCAAGGGGAGCTCTTCCAAAGTAGTATCCTTTTCAATACACTGTGCAACAAGGGTGCCTGTTATCTTGTATGCATCCCGGAAGGGTACGCCCTTTCGGGTCAGATAGTCTGCCGCATCGGTGGCGTTGATGAATCCTTTTGCTGCTGCCCGCCGCATATTGGCGGGAATGGGCTTCATCGTATCAATCATAGGGATAACGGTTTTCAAGCAGAGAGCCGCAGTATCCACAGCGTCGAAAATAGCTTCCTTGTCTTCCTGCATATCTTTGTTATAGGCAAGGGGAAGCCCCTTCATCATAGTTAAGAGGGTATTCAAATCCCCATAAACACGCCCGGTTTTTCCACGGACAAGTTCAGTGATATCAGGATTTTTCTTTTGGGGCATAATGCTGGAGCCAGTGGCAAAAGCATCATCCAGCTCTATAAATTTAAATTCCCAGGAACACCACAAAATAATTTCTTCAGACAGGCGGGAAAGGTGCATCATCAAAATGGAAATTGCGCTAGCCAGTTCAATACAAAAGTCTCTGTCAGAAACACCGTCAAGGCTGTTCAGTGTAACAGAGGAGAACTCCAATAGTTCCGCTACACGTTCCCTGTTGAGGGGATAGGTAGTTCCCGCCAAAGCACAGCTTCCCAAAGGCATAACGTTCATCCGGTTTTTTGCATCTTTCAGACGGCCAATATCCCGTAAAAGCATTTGACAGTAGGCCATTAGATGGTGTCCAAAGGTAATAGGCTGTGCCCGCTGCAAATGGGTATAGCCGGGCATAACCGTTTCGGTATGCTGTTCTGCCTGATTGCAGAGGGAGTGAATAAGTTCTATTACCTGGGAAATAAGCCCGTCGGCAGCATCCCTCAGGTAAAGCCGAATGTCCAATGCAACCTGATCATTCCGGCTTCGGGCGGTGTGCAGTCGCTTTCCCGCATCCCCGATGCGGGAGGTCAGCTCCGCCTCTACAAACATATGGATATCTTCGGCCTCCGGGTCAAAAGACAGTTTGCCGCTGTCCAGGTCAGACAAAATAGACTTTAAACCTTTTATAATCGTTTCGCTCTCCGAGGGGGCGATAATGTTCTGTTCCCCTAACATGGTTGCATGGGCGATACTGCCGGCAATGTCCTGCCGGTACATACGGGAATCAAAGGAGATTGATGAATTGAAGTCGTTTACCCGTTCGTCCGCTTCCTTGGAAAATCTGCCAGCCCAAAGTTTCATCTGATTTGCTCCTATCGTTTTTTTATGGGATATTGAAAGAAGGAATGGGAACCTTCCGGGAAGGTTCCCATGGCGGTATGTGTCTATTATTTATAAAAATTATTTGTTTTCCTTTTCGGCGCGCTTCTGATCCAGCACAGCCTTTACCTTAATAGGCAGGCCGAACAGGTTAATGAATCCCTGGGAATCCATCTGGTTGTAAACTTCGTCCGCGTCAAAGGTGGCAACTTCTTCATCATATAGGGTGTAATCGCTGGCAACACCTGCATTGATAATATTTCCCTTGTACAGTTTCAGCTTAACGTCGCCAGTGACAGTCTGTTGGGTAGAGTCCACAAAGGCGCTTAAAGCTTCCCTTAAAGGAGTATACCACTGCCCATTATAAACCAGATCGGCAAATTTCAGAGCAACCTGCTGTTTATAATGCTGGGTTTCCTTGTCCAGACAGATGGTTTCGAGAACATCATGGGCATGATAAAGGATACTTCCACCGGGGGTTTCGTAAACGCCGCGGCTCTTCATGCCTACCAAGCGGTTTTCCACTAGGTCAGCCAAGCCTACACCGTTGGCCCCGCCAATTTTGTTCAGTTTCTGGATAAGGGAAACGCCGTCCATCTCCACACCGTCAAGAGCAGTGGGTACACCTTTTTCAAAGTGCAGTGTAATATATGTGGGGGTATCGGGAGCCTTTTCAGGGGAAACGCCCATTTCCAAAATCTCATTGTATTTCGGCTCGTTTGCCGGATCTTCCAGATCAAGCCCCTCGTGGGAGAGGTGCCAAAGGTTTTTATCTTTGGAATAGTTGGTTTCACGGGTAATCTTCAAGGGAATCTGATGGGCTTCGGCGTAGTCAATTTCCTCATCGCGGGATTTGATATCCCAAATACGCCACGGGGCGATAATGGGCATATCGGGGGCAAAAGCTTTAATGGTCAGCTCAAAACGGACCTGGTCGTTGCCCTTGCCGGTACAGCCGTGGGCAATTGCGTCCGCGCCTTCTTTTTTTGCGATTTCCACTAACCGTTTTGCAATAATGGGACGGGCGAAAGAAGTTCCCAACAGGTATTTATTTTCATAAACAGCTCCTGCTTTCAGGGTGGGCCAGATGCAGTCCTCTACAAATTCCTTTTTCAGATCTTCAATATACAGCTTGGATGCACCGGTTTTAATGGCTTTTTCCTGAAGCCCTTCTAATTCGCTTTCCTGACCTACGTCAGCGGCAACAGCAATAACTTCACAGCCATAGTTTTCCTTGAGCCAGGGAATGATAATTGAAGTATCCAAGCCGCCGGAATAGGCCAAAACGACTTTATTATATTTTTTGTTCATGATTTCATCCTCCAATATTATTTGGGTAACGGGAACAGTGTCTGTCCCATGAGATATTTATAATTATACACAATCGGCGAATAAAATCAAGCCCTTTTCTAAAATTTCCGTATCCCCCTTTTAATTTTGTGTTTCTCCACAGATAGCATGGAATTTTCGGAATAAAGCAATGCAAAATGCACAGTCTGTACAATATGGACAGACTGTGCATTTCAGATTTTACAGGTTTTAAAATGTGTATATATGCATCGTATATATTTATTTATACATTTTTAACCGCCCAAGACAATATCTCCAAGTTTACGCTTTGGGACAAAGTGCCTGCCGTCCTTACGGTAATACTTGGAATCCCCACCCTTTTCCAAATCCAGAAGGGTTATGGTTTCATCGGGTTTCCCCAGTGCAAGCACCAGGGAGGGAACCAGATTTTCAGGAAGTTTGAGGGCAGCCGCCATTTTATCTTTATCAAAGTTGCCGATCATACACCCGCCAAGACCTTTTTCTGCGGCAGCCAACATAATTGTCTGGGAAACAATGCCTACATCGGTACGGAAGCGGTCTACATTAGGTCCGATATTTTTATCTGTACATACCACGATGTATCCTGTTGGATGGTGTCCCTCGGCGGGGCCGTCGTAGTTTGGAAGCAGCCGCGCCCAGGCAGTGAGGGGAAAGATCGTTTCGTTGGTTTCAGGGGTACAGGAGATAAAATATTGAAAAGGCTGGAGGTTGACGGAAGAAGGGGTATATCTGGCGCAATCCACCAGCTCCAATAAAGTTTCCCGGTCAATTACATGGTTTCCGTCAAAACTGCGGTAGCTGCGGTTCTTTTTCACGATTTCTTTCAGCATTATAAAAGACCTCTCTCTTTGGTAATTGGGATGAAAAATCCCTGGTAAATCTATTATACCACAGATCAGATGGAAATGGTAGAATCAAGAAAAAGGCTGGAGTTTTCCGATTTTTCCGAAAAATTTCATTTATGATATAAGTATAAATAAAATGATAGGAGGTATGTCTGTGCCAAAACAGTATGGTTATATACGGGTATCCAGTTCAGACCAAAACGAGGATCGGCAGCTTGCCGCGCTGCGGGACAGAGGAATTGCCAGGTCGAACCTTTACATAGACAAGCAGTCGGGAAAGGACTTTGACCGTCCCCAATACAAAAAGATGGTAAAAAAATTAAAGCCGGGCGACCTGCTCTATGTATTGAGCATTGACCGGCTGGGACGCAATTATGAGGAAATTCAAAACCAATGGCGGATTCTGACAAAGGAAATCGGGATTGACATATCAGTGATAGATATGCCCCTTTTGGACACCCGGAATGGACAGGATCTGATGGGAACATTTATAGCGGATTTGGTTTTGCAGATTTTATCCTTTGTGGCGCAGAATGAGAGGGAGAACATCAGAAAGCGGCAGGAACAGGGAATTGCTGCGGCAAAAGCCAGGGGGCAGGTTTTCGGGCGGCCTAAAAAGCTGCTGCCGGATAGCTTTAGTGAAATTGTTGCATCTTGGGAACAAAGGGAAATTTCTTTGAAAGAGGCCCTTGCGTTGTGCGGGGTGAGCAGGGCGACGTTTTTCCGTAGATTAGGGGGGTTGAGGGGGAAAAAATAATACCCGTCTCAAAAAGTCTACTTTTTGAGACGGGTATTATCTATATACTATCACGTTAGAAATAGAATTGCAATATCATTTACAAAAAAATCTATCTCTAAAAATCCCGTTTTGAGATATTCTTCCTTGTTCTCAAAAAGTAGACCTTTTGAGAATGTATTTTTAATTAATTAAAATTTTTTATGAACTTGTGAAATATGAAACGAGAAGCGTCGAGAATATATGGAAAGGTAGGGGCAGAAACCGTTTTATAGGTTATTGTCTGCCTTTGTAGATAAATAAACATGAAAAAAGGATATTCTGCTGCCGAATATAAAATTAGTGAACAAATGTCTGAAAGAATTCGTATTTTACGTGCCATATTTATTATTATGGTTGTATTCATACATTCTACTATTAAACCTGTAAATTTTAAAGAAAGTACGGCGGAGTTTGAAATACCCCAAGCTTTAGAGATGCTCCAAAGGTTTATTTCTTCTGGGGTTTCTTGTGTGGCTGTTCCAGGGTTCTTTCTATTTTCAGGAATCCTGCTTTATCAGAAACCCTTTACATGGGCTGGTAATATGAGGAAGAAACTACGGACATTGGTTCTCCCATATATTTTGTGCAATAGTATTTGGATAGCTGCCTTTTTCCTTGCTCAACTATTTCCTTTCACATCGGTTTTCTTTTCGCAGAAAAAAAACATTATTGCAAACTGGGGATTGCTGCATTGGATAAACGCCTTTCTGCCCCTAAATATTTTTGAGGGGGAATATCCGTTTTTATATCCCTTTTGGTATATACATAATCTGATCCTTTTAAATTTTCTTGCAATTAGTTTGAAAAAAATAATGGACAGGTTTCCAAAGATATTCCTCGCCTTTTTAGTGTGCCTATGGATTCTCCCAACGTCGGGTTGGCTGAGGCTCTATAAGCAGTCCATTGTATTTTTTTGTCTGGGTTATTATTTTGTGAAATACCATATTACCTTCCAGACCATAGATGAAAAAGTGAATTTTAAGCTGCTTTCCTTTTTATATTTTTTACTTCTCTGTATCTATTCCTTTTTTCATATTGACAGCATAGGCTTTGTTTCTTTAAGATATTTAATCGTTTTGGCTGGGCTTTTGTTTTGGACACATGTTTCCGCATATCTGAAAAAAGGAAAATTTTTAACCCTATTGGCGGACTATCAGTTTATTATATATGGATTCCACGAATTTACCCTGACTATTTTCAAAAAAATTATTGTACACATTTTTCCACAGACTATAACTCTCCAATGTGTTTTATATCTCGTTTTGCCCTTTTTTATCATTATTGGATGTATCATTATGGGGAGTCTTTTACAGAAATTACTTCCTAGATTTTATCATGTTTTGACAGGCGGCAGGTAGAATATGCAAAACTGCATCCTTAAAATAGCAGACCTAAACTTATCTGGAATTGGGTAGTAAAAGATGGGGGACTTATCGCCAAACCCCCACCTTTTTCTATATATACCGTATATAATGAATTTATTGTTATAATATGAACCTCTGGCGCTTCCATATACATTAAAAGGTTATCCCCAGCAGAGGGCCTCTTTAGGAAACGGAATTTTTCCAAAATTGTTTCTTATCCCCAGATCGTACATAACAAAATAGGGGATGCTTAATGGCTCTGCCAGAACAGGTTCAATTTTGCTGAGTTATTATCGGCGTTTGTAACCTGCCCATACAGAACCAAAATTATCGCCCCCTCAAAAGATCGGAGGTTATTTCAAAAATTTTGGGGGCTAGCCGTGTACAAAACAGTGTCACTTTCTATTTTGTTATGGACAATGCCAAACCTGTCAAGCCAATTTTTATATAGGTTAAATTTTGAATTAGTAAAAAAATGGAGACAAAACCATTTCAAAAAAGTGAAGATTTTGCTTAAAAGGCATTGAAATTTTGAAAAAACTTATGTTATAATATGAATAGCCGTTTTATCATTATATTTTATAAGACGGGAATGGGATTATTGCCCAGACCATATAAGAATTATAAAACCAGCCGTTATTTCTATACGGCAGAAATGGAGCTGAATCATAAAATGAGCCCGAAAAATCATTCCAGCCTTTATAAACGCACCATTACCCTGCTGCTGGCAGCAGCGATGATGATGTCTGCTACAACAAATGTTTTTGCTATTCAGCTTCGTCCCCGCGACGACGAAGAAGATGAAGAATATACCCGCTCTGAGGCTCTTGCAGGAAGCGTAGAAGCCCGCCAGCAGGCTGAAGAAGAAGGCCGGGATTATTTTGCGGACCTGGAAAACGGTGAGGATTGGGATCTGGAAGCCGATGAGGAATATACCCCAAGGGTCAGTTCCATACGCAGCGGTTCTTTCGCAAGCAATAACAACTCCCAAGAAAGTTCAACAGGTATCCGGGTTGTTGGAACGCCTTCATCTAATAAAGCTGGAGCTGTTTCTATTGGAGGAGGTTCTAATTCCATTACAGTTGGTTCTAAATCCAGTACCCCAACTGTCTCAACCCCAAAAACTCCTACAACCGTCTCTGCTTTATCGCCTACCATTAAATCCTGGCAGGCAAAAAATTCCGATGTAAAAGCATGGCTTAAGGTTTCCGGCACAAATATAGATTATCCTGTTCTCCAAAGCCCTAAAGGGAACAATACCTATTATGAAGCTTTGGGAATTGATAAAAAATACAGCAAGAATGGTGTTATTTGGGCTTCTCACTCTGTGAATTTTGGAGATTCCTCCACATTGACCCAAAACAACTGTATTTTTGGCCACAATTGGACAAATTCCTGGCGGTATGCATATGCCAACCGTGCAAAAGACGTTATGTTTGCCCAGTTGGTTCCATTTAAACGCCTTGATTTTGCCCAACAGAACCAAAAGATTTACTATTCTACCGAATATGAGGATATGACTTTCCAAATTTTCGCTGTCTTTATTTGTAATGCCAATGATTTGGATTATGTTTCCTCTACTTATACAACGAAACAATTTTCCAGCCTGATTTCGGAGGTTCGCTCCCTTTCCTTCTTTGATTATGATATTCCCGTGACCACTGATGATAAGTTAATTTCTCTTTCTACCTGTATTGACGCATATTATATAAACGGCGTTCGCCAGACAAACCAAAGGCTTGTTGTTATGGGGAAACTGGTTAAAGGCAGCGATGCTACAAAAAATGTAACTGTTACAACGAATACAGACGCCAAAACCCCTACTGGTATGGGTGTACGTAAGGATTATTAAGGATAATTTATAATAAAGGCCATAAATCCCAGTGGAATAACCGCTGGGATTTATGGTTTTTCTATATATAGAAAAATTGGTCGAATTTGGGAGGATTTTACATGTTCTATCTGCTGCTCCAGTAAACAGAACTAAAAGTTGGGACCTTCTCCCTCCAATCTTTTCTGAAATTACCAGAAAACAGCCTTTTGGAATGGATTTCCCTCTTGAAAAGAATCCCTCAAACGTATAAACTAGGAGATAGTGAAAAAGTCAACAAACGCTTCCAGACCTTTGAGGGGGCTGGGATAACAGAAGGGATATAGACAAATGAATAAATTAAGGAAACTATCGTTCCTGCTGGCAGTTGCAGCCACAACTGCCAGCCTGGTTCTGACAGTCAACGCAGTTGACACACCGAGCATCCAGGCGCAGACATGTATTTGCACAAAACATTGTACAGACGACAGCATTGATGGAAGCTGTCCCGTATGCCGTGAAAATTATCTGAATTGTACCGGCGATGATACACCGGAAGAAACCGTGCAGGAGGGGCTTGTCATTCGCTCTTTTGACAGCCTCTCCGAGGATATTCAGCTTCAGCGGGCTGATGTGGGAACTGATATCAGCTCCCTGCGCTTTCCCGTCTCACTGCGGGCCGATATCCGCAATGATGAAGGTGAAAGGGAGTCTGTAATGATTGCTGTTGTATGGGATTTGGATCCTGCTGGCAGCGTATCGGAATTTAACGGGGAAGTAGAAGGGGAGTATCGGTTTATACCACTTATCCCAAGCCGTTATTCTGTCTCCGGTGGAATGGAACTCCCCCAAATTACTGTTTTGGTTGGGAATGCCCGGCAAACCACATCTTCAAAAACTGCTTCAAAGCCTTCTGCGTCTTCCAGCAGTTCTTCCCAAAGTGCGCCAACTTCCTCTGAAGCTTCCTCCTCCCAAAGCAGCAGCCAGACAGTTCAACCGGGATCAGCCGCTTCCCCCCTTTCCTTCCGATTTGAAAAGGGAACATATGAGGCAATGAAAGGCGTTTCCAGTTTGACGGCAGCCGTCGAAATTTCTGGCGGCTCCCGTCCCTCTCTAGCAGGAACAATGGTACTATATCTTGACAATCAGGAAATAGAACGTAAAACAGTAACTTCCGAAGGTTCATATCCATTTTCAGTAAAGGTTCAGGAGCTTCTTCCGGGAAAACATATCCTTCGGGCAGAATACACGCCCGCTGGAGAGCGGACCCTTGCTGCTGAAACTGCCGCAGAGCTGGAAATCAAAGGCGGAGCATTTTCAATTCAAACAATGCCCTCTGCTGCAACCCTTACTTATGGACAGATCTTAGAGGAGTCAGAAATTACACCCGGCATAGTAGTAAACAGCCTAGGAGCCTCTGTAAAGGGGGAATTTCAATGGAAAGAGCCTGGCCTAATGCCCAAGGCAGGTCCTTCCAAAGTCTATTCAATGGTTTTTGTACCAGAGGATAACGAAACCAATGAAACAATGGAACTACAGATACAGGTAGGTGTCCGCCCTGCTCCTCTAACTGTTGTAGAGGCGTCTGCCTATGGCCGTGTTTACGATGGCTCCCGCCGCCTGTTCCGATGTACAATTGCCTTTGAGGGCAAGCCGGAAACCGCGTTAGACGACCGTGTGATAATTACAGGAGAGGCGGCCCTTGGTTCCCTTTCCGGCGGCGGAAGGTCAGGAAATGTTGGACGTTATACCTCTGTTGATCTAGAAAATCTTTCTTTGTCTGGAATGGACGCCGGAAACTATACTTTAGATGGAGTTTCTTCTTTGGAAGATGTGCCATTGGAAAAAGAGATTGAGATTTCTCCTGCAAAACTGACAATTTCCGTTAAAGAACCTGTCGCCATTACAATGGGGGATCCCATGCCGGAACTATCGGAAGAGGATATTTCCATTCTTGGCCTGGTTCCCGGTGAGGATAAATCTGAAATTGATTTTGATGAACTTTCTACTTCGTGCAGCCCCAATAACAGCCGGGAAGCAGTAACAGGAACAATTGCGCCAGAGGGTTTAGAAACAGAAAATTACACCATTATTTATGAACCTGGCGAACTTATAATAGAAGAAAAGGTTTTTGAAGGACTTCCCTATGATGTTGAAGGGGAAGAAGGGGAAAACGGTTGGTATACCGATGAAATTATACTTACCCCGAATGATTCAGCTGGACGGTTCCAGTTTATCAGTGCTGACGGCGGCAGGTCATGGGATGATTCCGTAACAATTACAGAAGATGGGGAAAAGGAACTTTCCATTTTGTTGGCTACCAGCACAGATAGGGATGGGGTATCAACCGAAGCCCCGGTGTTTTCCTATAAGCTGGATACTCAGAACCCAGAGCTCGGACGGGTTAAAACGGATTATAAAGAGGAATGGGTAGACGAAGATATAACCTTTACACTCTCCTGTGAAAATTCCCCTGCATCGCCTGTAACCTATTATGCCCGGATAAATGAAGGGGAATGGACTCCTATTGAGGGTGATGTTTATACTGCATCCAGTACCCGTAAAGTAGAGTTTAAAGCAATATCGGAAAGCGGTTTGGAAAGTCTTCCCTCCCAAGAATATGATGTGAAAATTGACAAGGCTGGAGCGGGAAAGCCTTCTTTGGACGGAATACCGTCAGGCTGGGCATCAGAGGAAGTTGTCCTTACAGTTAAAGCTCCCTCCCCCATGCCAGAAAGCGGTGTAAAGGAATTTTCTTATTCTATTGACGGCGGGAAACACTGGAGCGATCCTATTGAATGGGAATCTGACAGTGAAAACCGCTTTACGATTGAAGAGGATGGAGATTATACGGATTCCATCTTAGTGAGGATTGTCACCAATGTAGGAAGTGAGGGCGAAAGTGATCCCTATACAGTAAAGCTGGACAGTCTTGAGCCGGAGTTTACAGTATCCGCAGTTATGGATGGGCAGCCTTATGATGAGGGGGAACCCTCAGAACAACCTGTCACATTTACCATTACCCCAGAGGATGAGGATACAATTCCCTCTGATATTACCTACTTTTATAGTATTGACGATGGAGCACAATGGACCCCTCTTACTGGCAGGCAGTTAATGATTCATCCGTCCAGTGCCACCCAGCAGGTTTTATATACCTTTAAAGCGGTCAGCGGGGCTGGAACTGAAAGTGAAGAACAATCTATTCGGATATATCTTTACAGTCCGTCTTTTACCTCCGTTAAGGCGGTAAGCACCGCCAATGGCTGGAGCCGGGAACAGATAGCTGTCACACTTTCCGGCGGGCTTCCTGAGGATCAGTTGGGAAGTTATGAATATTGTGTTACTGATACAACAGAAAAACCTTCCCAAGATGCAGAGTGGGATACCGTACAAAGCGAGTTTAATGTATACCGGGAAATGGATGCTTATTTTTGGTTCCGTGCTGTTTCACTGTGCGGCAGCCGCAGCGAGATAAGTTCTGACCCTCTCCATATACAAATTGATCGGACTGCCCCCTCAATTAGACGGGAAACGGTTGCAGATATTACAGAAAATGCTGCTGTTATTTCCCTTGAAAGCGGGGAAACCGGAGAACTATATTACCTTTTGGAAAGCGGGGATACCTCTGAAGATGGGCCGGATGCAGAGGAAATTGCTGAAGGGATTTCGGTAGGCAAAATTGATGAAACCGCCAACTTCCCCCTGATGGATTTGGAATCCGGCGAGGAATATACCCTTTCCCTGGTCATTAAGGACAAGGCGGGGAATCTTTCAAATCCTGCCAGGCTGGCCTTTGTTACAAAACCGCCTATGCCTGAAGGTGTATTGACCGAGATCGACTATCAAGAAGAAACCATTCAATTTTCTTCCCAATATGAATTAAACGCCAGCCCTGATTTTTCAGAGGATGGAGATATCTCCAGCGGTTCCATCAGTGCGTACATTCCAGAAGCTGGGGAATCCTCCCGTATCTTGTACCTTCGCGCCAAAGCTGACGGCGATACTCCCGCCAGCGATCCTATTGAAGTTTCTATTCCGCCAAGGCCGGAAAATCCCGAATTAGCGGAAATTGATTATTATGCAGAAACAGTTACACTAGAAAACGGTGTTTTGTATTCCTTTGATGGGGAGGACTATCGGGAAGCCGACGGGCCCATTTCCATTTCCAGCCGGATACCAGAGGATGGAGAACAGGTGACATTATCTTACCGGATTGCTGCGGAGGAAAACCAGTTTGCCAGTACTGCAGGCGGCTTACATATTCCCGCGCGGCCCGGCCCTCCTCCGGCGCCTGCTCTAAAGGACAAAGGCAAAGATTCCATTACTTTAGAGGCAGATGGGGACAATATTCTTTACCGCTGCAATGGCGGGGACTGGCAGAAAAGTCCTGTTTTTAAAAATTTGGAGCCTTCTTCTTCCTATACCTTTGAAGCATGTATCTCTGCAACCGAACAGAATTTTTCATCGGGCGAAAGCCAGCCAAGTACATTTTCCACGCTTTTCTCTTTGCCAGAGGGAGATGAAGCAGCTATTAGTTTTGAGGATGAGACTATCACATATGATGGCAAAAGATATGAAGTCAGCCCAGATGAGTCCTTTAAAACCATCATAGAGGATGGCGATTCCATTTCTGAATATATTCCCGCAGCGGGGAGTTCAGATGGTGTTTTGTATATGCGTGCCAAGGGAGACCAAGACACCCCTGCCAGCGATGGGGAAGCCTTCTCAATCCCAGCCCGTCCAGAACCCCCTTCTATTAAGACAGCGGCAGGTTTGTACAATATCATGGCTGTTTATGAGGATGGCCAGGAATTCTTTTTAACTGCTGCTGAAGATGAAGAAGATATTGACTGGGATGAAGTCCGTTGGAGGGATTCCGGCAGTTTCCGAAACCTGGATGCAGGGACCGAATATATTCTCTATGCCCGCGTTGCAGCAGATGAAGGACGCTTTTGTTCAGAAACAAGCCAAACGAGAGTAAGAACACTTACATCCGTTACAGCACACGGGGACGGTCCAGGGGAAAAAGATGGGACTGTCATTGTACTGGTCAATGGAACCTCTCTTTCTGCTGCTGAACCTGGCGATACCCTGGAATGGAGAGCATCGGGAAGCGATGAATACATGCCTGTTCTATCTGTTTCGGGGATTAGCGGGGAGGTTTCGGCTTCCTTCCACGAAGGGAATACCTGGGTCTGGCGCTATACGGTTTCAGAAAGTGATCGTGAAATAGAGGGAATTGTCGATTTCCAAGCAAGGGAACTTATTTCCCTGACCCCTATCGTTGATTCTGTTTCTCTATCTGCAGACGATGAGGCGAATGAAAGTGTGAATACCCTTCAGGACTATTTGGAGCAAAACGCCCCTGTCCGTGTTGCTTATAACAATGGCTCCTGGGAAGAAATTTCAGTCCAGTATACCCTTTCAGAAGATTCTGACGACTGGGAACCCCAGGGCGGCGAATTCCTGTTTTCTGCCCAGACCACTTTAGACGGTGATGATATATCTTGTACTGTTCGGGCTGTTGTACATCCTACAGCAGTTACAATTAATGCTGGCGGGGATATCTTGCTTCCTATTGAGGCAGAAGGATACTCTTTAGCTAACCTTTCCCTTCCCGAAACTGCCAAGGCAGTTTATTCGTCAGGAAATGAGGAAGAACTGGAAATTCAGTGGGAGCGATCTTCTCTCCCAGACAACTTTGGTACTTATGAGGGAAATATCACATTTACCGGAGAGGTGGAACTGCCGGAATGGGCTTCTGGCAGCAATGAAGTTTCATTAACCGTATCGGTCGTAGAACAGAAGGATATTAGTCCATTTTTAACCCTTGCTGCCCAAAGTTGGGTATATGGGGATGTTCCAAAGGAGCCTATTGTAAAAGCTGAACCGGGAACTTCCCTAAACTCCACAGCATTTTCTTATACTTACAGTGGTACTGCCTTGGATGGTACTGTGATAGAAAACGCTGCTGATTCGCCTGAAAAGGCTGGCGTATACACCATAAAAGCCGTTTATCAGGACGCTGAACAGGTGGGTTCTGTATCCGCACCTCTCTATATAAAACCTGCCCCTTTAACAGTGGTTTCTGCAGAGCTTCCTTCCAAGCCTTACGATGGACTGGCAAGCGGCTCAGTTTCCTCTATTACCCTGGATGGCCTCAAAAATGATGAGGAACTTGTCTTTGGCAGGGACTTTGACGTTTCTTCCATATCCTTTGAGAATGCCCAAACCGGTTCTTCTAAAAATGCCAAGGGAAGTCTTGTCTTAAATCTGTCACGGCTGACCTCTAATTATACTTTGGATGATACGTTCCAGGCAGTAGGCGAGATTACGACCGGAGAAGGTTCCTCAAACCCCTCTTATCAGTCTACCCGTGCCCTGATGGACAACCTCCATATTATTACAAACCGCACCCCGACAATGGAAGATGTAAAACTTCCCAAAGGATGGAGTTTTACAGGGGATCCCTCTGAAAAACTTCAGGGAGATGGTCAGTCCGCATATCAAACCTTTTCTTTCCATTATACATCTGCTAATCCGAATTATTCCGATGTGACAGAGGAAATCCGTATCCCTGTCACCACTGTTTCCGCCAATGTGGATGGCGGTGAAGTTCAGCTTCTCAAGTTGGAAACCCTTGGCGAGCCCCAGCGGCTGCCCCGGATATCTGTTTCTGTACTCGGCGCTTCCCTTCCCGGACAAACGCCCACTGCCGATAATTTCTATTGGTTCTCCCGAAACAGCCTTGTCCGTGTTGAAGATGCTTATGCTACTCCTATGGGTGATGGTATTGGATTATTGGAACTGCGTTATGAAGGCAGTTCTGTCCCAGTATCCTGTTTGCTGATCGAAATTAACAGCGGCTCTCCGTCTAAAAATTCCATGTCCGATATTATGGAAATTGCCGGGGATATTGGCCAGCTGCTAGGGGACAGCAATCAAGCCCTTCAGGATGAAGACCGGGAATTTTTACAAACCATTGTCCAGGGGGTTTCCAAGATCCAGGGCAGTGAAAAAGGCGCCCTTACTTTGGAACAGGCTAAACTTTTGGATCAGTTCCAACAGAATGGTCTTAACATTTCTTTGGAAACTTCCATAGAATCTGTTCCTGGACTTCCTGCCCCAACCTCTGCATCTGCCTGGGGGATTGGAACTGCTGCCAGTGCTGAAATAAACGATTCTGTCACCCTTACCCTTACCCCGCTCCAACCTACCGCAGGTTCTGCTATGGAATTAAAGCCGGACTTGATTAAAAATAAGGAATCATTGGAACAGGAATCAATAGGTGCCTTTTACCTCCAGTTTACCCTGCCTGAAAATATTTCTGCTGATGTTGTTGGGGAAATCCATCAGGCGAAAGGCGAAAAAGCATCTGATTGGGTTCCCGTTCCCTTCCAAAAGGATGGGCAAAATATCCTTTTAAAACTTGACTCCCTTTCTAAAATCCATGTTTTGATTGGAGGGGGCAGCGGACAGCCAGCTTTAATTGATACTGTCCCCCAAAAAGCTGACGATTTGGCTTTGCCCTCTGGTCAGATGGATTTTTGGGATTCTGCTGCCGCTGTTGTTCGGAATTCTTCTGAAGGTGATTTGGTTCGGATTAACGCAAAAGGTTATGACAGAATGCCGGTCTCCTTTATGGATGTTTTGGAGGAAAACCAGCAGGCTTCCATTTTAATTCAATGGAATGGCGGGGAACCTATTTTCATTGCGGCTGGGGATTCCCTTTCTTCCGAGCCTGACAGAGCATTTTTCCCTCTCTCCCTGTTAGAAGAAAAGTTTTCCGGGTCTCAGGATGCAGACCCTGAAGGTATGCTGCTTGACCTTTCCGATCTTGTTTCAGGGAGCGTTTGGACTGTTTCCGCCCCAGACGAAGCCAATATAACTCTGACTGACAAAAATATGACTGCTAAAGGGGAAGGTGTTCCCTCCTCTGAAACGGATAGCTCCATTATTGAAAATCCTGTCCAAAGTCAGGACTCTCTCCCGGCTGCAAGCGGCGATGTCGAAACACAGGAGAAAAAATCTTTTGTTCCCCTTGTGTTAGCTGGAGTACTGGCCGTTTGCCTTGGCGCAGTGTTTGCGCTTAAAATGTTCCTACGCAGGAAATAACCTCTTGAAATAGTTGAAAGAGATTTGTAAAATGCAGCCAGGAGAACTTTACATTAAAGTGCTCCTGGCTGCATTTATAAATATAGAATCTTTTATTCCTTTATAAATTTTTTGTTTTATGAACTAAATTGGATACACTATGATATCCAAGTTTTTTATAGAAATGTTCATGAAATTTATCATTGACAGCTTCAAGCTGTATCAACATAGCGCCTTTTTGTTTTGCCCTTATTTCAATTTCTTTCATAAACGCTGTTCCAATCCCCTGGTTTTGACGATCAGCAGCTACAACAATTTCAATTAAATCATAGGCTGGACAGTCGTCATACTGTTCGAAATATCCCATAGCAAAGGCGATAATCCCACCTGAATGTTCCAGCACCATACAATAGGAGTTCTCCCGGCTGAACACCTTCTGTATGTCATTCTTATTTACTCCTAATCCATTCATAAAATCCATTGTTATGCTTTCTGAATATAGTATACATGTTTTTTTAAAATGGCAAGGAAAAGGCAGTCAAAGAAGCCCTCATAAAGCCCCTTTGACCGACGCAGCGAAAATATTCCAATGTTTTAGTTCTGTTTTGCCGTTATTTGCTTTCATAGTGATATGCTTAAATCTAGTAATGTAGCCTTTGGTTTTTGGCTCACATATTTTCTGATCTTTTCGGCAAAAATTGTTTTGTCTAAATTACAAACACAAAAGTCGGACCGGTCAATTAATGCCTTTATTACCCTTATATTTTGTGATCTAAGATTTTTTGCTTTTGTATCAATATTCTCGACATTATCGCAAAAAAGGAAAACATCAAAAAAGCTTGAACTGGTTTGGTTTATTTCTTCTGGATAATGGGTAATAACTGTAATTTTTGTATCTATATTGTATATAGTCTGAAGTTTTTTCAACTTCTCACAGTATTCTGGATAACAACTTTCTAATGTTATAAAAAAGTTTTGTACAAGGTAGTCCTCTGCTAAAAATGCAATTGTTTGTTCAAATGCACTAATAGATTCATAAGTAGGTTTGCCTAATGAAAAAATACTACAAACGAGTGGAGAAAAGGATTCCTTAGAATATTTTAGACATTCCATTTTAAACCCCCTTAAATGTCGATATTTCTGATATATTTTCAATCTTATTATACATCTATAAGTTCGTATAAGCAATTTAAAATTCGTAAAAAATAGCAACTAACAATTGTAAAATGCGAACTATAAGGAGGGATTGCCTTTGACCCATAATGAACGGCTTTTATTTGGCGAGCGTCTGCGGAGCAAGCGAAATATGCTTGGATTTACGCAGGAATATGTATCAGAGCAGATCGACATTTCATTACGGTTCTATCAAATGATAGAGCGGGGCGAAAAAAGCGTTTCGCTTGATACTCTCATCAAATTAAGTCAGACATTGACAATTAGTGTTGATTATCTTCTATTTGGGGATTTGCTGAGTTCCCCCGGAAATCCTATTGCTGAGATTTTACACAGACTTTCCTCCGAACAACGCGGGGATGCTGTAAAAATTCTTACTTTGTATGCGAAGGCTTGTAAAGAACCATAAGATAGTGTTTATCTATTTTGATTTGTTTCATAAATGATAAAAGCGGTAAAAGAAATTTTAGAGAAATTTCTTTTACCGCTCTTTAAAATAATGTTTAATATACAATTCTTTTAAGACATTCCTGATATATCCGTGCTGTCTGTTCCAAAATGTTTTCCGGTACTCTGTCAAACGGATATGCACCATCTGCCTGATGCTCTGTCAGCCAGTCACGCAGGAATTGCTTATCAAAGGATTTGGGCGAAACACCGGTCTTATATGCTCCAATATCCCAAAACCGGCTGGAATCCGGGGTAAATATCTCATCAGCCAAGACCAGTTCGCCTTCTCTATTCCAGCCAAACTCAAATTTTGCATCTGCTATAATAATTCCTCTGGAAAATGCATACCGGCTGCATACTTCATAAAGCTTAAAACAGATGGTTTTAATTTGTCCTGTCAGCTCATCTCCTAACTTTGATTGCACATATTGAATACTTATATATTCATCATGGCTGTCATTCCGCTTTATGGCAGGGGTAATAACAGGATGGTCTAACTTTTGGGCCATTTGATAATGGCCAGAAAGTATATTACCACAAAAGGGCTTACCTTTTTTGTATGCATCCCAAATACTTCCAAGAAGATAACCGCGTACTACAAATTCAAAGGGAAGCATCTGGAGCTTTTCAACCATCACTGTCCGGCCTTGGAACCATTTGTCCTGGAAAAAGGCTGGCATGTTTTCAGTTTTTTGCTCAACAATATGGTTTTTAACGATCTCTTTTGTTTTATCAAACCAAAAATTTGACATCCGGTTTAAAATAATTCCTTTGTTTTTAATCTCTACTGGAAGGATATGGTCAAAGGCAGATATCCTGTCCGTTGCTACAATAACAAGCCTATTCTCCGAAATATCATATATTTCCCGTACTTTGCCGCTGTATAAAGGTTTCAATTAGTTCCCCTCCTTACATTTTCTGAGCGATCAGTGTGTCCATACAGTGCTTATGGAGTGTACCGCCGCTCATGCAGTCGAATATTTCTTCCTGGCAGATATGGAACAGCCAGTCGTGATAGTACCCGAACAGTTCGCCGGAATGCCAGGGGCGGCGCTGCCCTTCATCCCTAGTACTAGCCGGCGCGCGGGCAATAAAAGGTTTTTTAACAAATACGTTCAGGGCGTTTATGCCGCCTGCGGCAGTATGGTTTTTCAGGCTGCCGCAGAGTTCTTCCCGATGGGTCTCTGGGATAAAGTGGAACATCCCGCTGCTGAATATGATATCAAATTCACCTTCAAGGCGGAAATCAAAGATATCCGCCTGAAAGAAATTGACATTGGTTTTATTGTGTTCAGCCAGTTTTTTTGCCTTTTCAATCCCTGGCCCGGAAATATCAAAGGCAGTTACCCCATAGCCGCATTTGGCGAAGAAAACCGCATCCTTTCCCTCGCCGCAGCCTATATCCAAAACCCGGTACGGCTTTACCGGTGGAAGGATTTTCATGATATCATAGCAGATACGGTTGGGCTTCAACCCCCAGTAGTATTCTTCGGTGCTGTAACGGCTGTCATAGTCTGCAGCAACGCCGCTATATCCAAAGAGAGCGTCAATAGTGGTGTTAAGGACAGCAGCCAAATTGGGAAGTGTTGCAACATCGGGGTAAGCCGTTCCATTTTCCCATTTGGATACCGCCTGAAAGGATATATTCAGCCTTTGTGCAAGCTGATTTTGGGTGAGGCCCAGTTCCTTTCGGCGTTTGCTTATGACTTTTCCGGTTTTCAGGTTGTCCATCTGTATTTCCTCCTTCTTCCCAATAAAATGGGGTATGTTTATCATAACAGAGGCAAAGTTTTTGTACAATAACAGGATAGAAGAGTTTGGCATGGGAATTCAACTAACGGTAGAAAAGTCCAGCTTTAATTACATAATTCTATAAAAGAAATTGTATGATATTAACTATAAAATGTAAACCTACATTGGTTAAAGCCAAAAAAGCGGTTAAAAGGTTCTTTTTAAAGACCTTTTAACCGCTTTCAATATGTTATGGAAACTCTATTGGTTTATTTCTTATTCTCCTGCATTTCCCGCAGCTTTGCCACTTCCATATATCCTAGGCTCCACTGTGCAGTTGTATTTGTGGTCAGGTTCCACACTTCCTTTATGGGATATGGCGCATCCTTCTCTGGTACATCCCATAACTGCATATTCCCGCTCTCGTCAAAAGCTTGTGTCATCTTCTGAGCTGGGAAGGTAATGCTTTCCTCTCCTGCCTTCATATACCGGTCACTGTCCAAATAATACCCAGCAAAGGCCGTCATTCTGCCGCCAATTCCGCCCCAGCAGCGGTCGTTGTCAGGATTAAACAACCCGTGGGATTTCTGGGTCCGTTCCTCTGGGGTCATACCATAATATTCCCCGAAATCAGCCACCATCTTTTCAAAATCCGGATCCTCCAACAGTTCGCAAAGCTCAAACCAGATTTCGGCGCCCCCAAACATAATTACCATATGCTGCTGGTAATTTCCATCTCCCAGATGCCTGTGCCCAGCGGGATTGTCAGTTCCCATATAGTGCATTTCCCCAGTTTCCGGTTCATAGTGGAAGGTAGAACCAGAGGACAGCCCCAAAGGAGCCTTTTTAATGGATTCTATGCTTCTAAGAAGTTTGTCACGATATTTAGGGTCTTCCGTACGCTCCCAGCGGGTCATCCAGTTGCTGAGGAAGGAAGTCCAGTCTGGGCCGGTTCTACAATGTGAGAATTGGGGATGGGACGGGAAATAGTTTCCCATGGGGTCTTTCTGTAAAGTGGTAAAGTCTGCGTCCTTCACAAAATCCATAATATCCCCGATCCGCTCGTCAGCAGTCAGATAATAGAAGAAACGGTAATGTCCTGCCATGGAAATACGGGCTTCTTTGGCCCCGCAGCCCCAATGCCGCACATTATGCCGTGAACCCAACATGGCATATTTCCCACTGTGGTAGGTGTCAACCTCGCTGCAATGGCGGCTCATGGCGCGGGCAAAACGGTATATCTCATAATCTCCCGTCCGCAGGAAATACAGCCAGTTGACATAGGTGTTGCACAGCTCCGTATTGTGCCATGCAAAGCCTCCGACATCATACCGCCAGCAATGGCGGACAGTATCATAGGAGTGCATCACGTCGCCATAATCCCAGAAGCCGTACCATCTCCGCTGCTCAATTTCATGAATGTAAAATTCCTGCATCTCCCTTAACGCCTTTTCATAGGCGGGAACGCGGTATTTCTCATCTGTCTCGGTCCAGTAGCTTCCCAGAGCCTTGGTTTCAGCGTAAACTGACGGCTCCGCAACCAGCAGAGTTTCACTCTGCACATCGCCGGCAAAATCTATTACAGCCTGTTTTCCGGGCATTTCCCCAAAAAGAGACAAATAGATTTCATTGGTGTTGGCAATCCCCTCTGGATGATTGTTGATTCCACCATAGGCATAGGTATGGCTTTTCCGGTCATAGGCGCGGAAGTCCATCGGTTCTGCATAACGGCTCCACAGCCACAAGGTCATAACCGGATGATCTCCCGCCGCATTCTGAATTTCCAATGCCATAGGGGGCTTTTGCCAGCAATCTTTGATAGCTGCCGCAATGATCCCCGCTTTGCATCCAAAGAACATGGCCCCCTGGCTTCGGTTTCCCTGGAAAGCAGTAATTTGGGCACATTCTTCATGGGTGCTTTTTGAAATGATATAATGATCGCAGGAATCCTGGCTCAGACGGAAATTGTTCCACCAGGCATTATCATGGACAACCTCTGAAAAATCTCCTTCTTCCGGGATTTCAATAAACTGTCCATCAAGCTGCTGGCGTTCATAGGTGGTAGTTTCCTCCGGTACAGGCATTCCAGGATATTTCCAGTTGTTTTTAAAGTAGGCAGGCTGTACCGCCTCGTAGAACATCCCAGTTTCCCCGACAAATCCAACATGGCGGTTATAGAGTTCTCCTGAAGCTTCCATAGTTAGTTCCAGAGCCAGCCCCTTTAAGAAGTCGGTATGTTCGTTAATGTCAAATACAAAGGAATGAACTATCTTAACCTCCTGACTGCCCGCATAGAAATACAGCCGCAGAGAGAAAGGAAAAATCTCACTGCCGGAATCCCCTGGAACAATACATCTGTGAAGCCCCTCCACCTTGACCACTGCCCGCACCGGGCCGGATTCTTCCAGAGTAATCTGCTGGGTTACACCTTCGAAGCGACAGATATACCGGAATTCGCAGTCGTCATGAAGCTCCTCATTTTGAATCAGGGCCACCAGTTTCCCGCTCATGGGCTGGAAGCCATCTACTTTCCGTACCAGGGAAGAGATCAGATTATCCCCATATTCCACCCGACAGGATAGCAGACCGCTTTCAATGGTCACACCGTTTTCATCTTGGAAAGCGGAAACAGGCTGTTCCGGGGATGCAGGCATTTTGCCTGAAAGGGAAATTGTATAATTCTGGCAGGTATCCAGTACAGCAGAATGGGCAGTCCATTTAATAGAACCATCCGGCCAGTAGGCAGTAGGCTTTACCTGACAGGGGAGTTCTTTGCCGTCACCGCCAATCAGGGCAAGGGATGAGCCCTTTGGAAGCTCCCCTCTGCCCCATGGCGCCCCAAAGGTCACAGGAACCTGCTTTTGACTGCGTTCTTTGAGCCATTTCATTTCACGTTTCATTGTCCGTTCCCTCCTTTGGGCTCTTTTTCCCCCATCATTTCCCGAAGCCGTGCCGTTTCCATATAGTTCAGACTCCATTGGGAAATACCGTTTGTCTTGGAGTAAACCAATTCTTCTATAGGTCGGGGAGCATCCTTAGCCTCTACTTGGATCATATGCAGGCTGCCGTCGGACAGTATACGGCCCTGTACCCCATCCTGGATCACATCGTCCAGATCCCCGTCGTACCGCAGATTTTGGACTGCCTTCTCCATCAACTCTGGGCGGTTGTGGAGCCATGCTGCATATGCGTAGGTGCGCAGGCCCCAGATTGGGCCATGGCCAGCCCATGCCCTGTCGTTTTTCTCGGAAATCAGCCCGTCAGTGGCCTGGAATCGTTCCTCTGGCTCCATAGCATACAGTTCTCCGAATTGCGCCAGCATTTCCCTCATTTCCTGGTCATCCAGCAGGTCGCACAGCTCCATCCATGTTTCTGGCCCGCCAAAGCAGACTACCATATGCTGGGAGTAGTTCCCATCCCCTAAATGGGTATGTCCCGCCGGATTTTCAGCCCCCATATAATGGAGGATGCCATCCCGGTGGTCGTAGTGGAAGGTAGAACCAGAAGAAAGGCGCAGGGGGACTTTTTTCAGGGATTCAATACCTGTAAGCAGTTTATCCCGGTATTTGGCATCCTCAAAACGCTCCCAGCGGGTGAGCCAGTTGACAGCATAAGATGTCCAGTCGGGCCCTACCCGGACATGGGCATAATTGCGGTTTTCCGGGGAATGCTTTCCAAAGAATCCGCCCATAGGGTCTTTATAATCACAGCGGTTATCTGCATCCTTGACAAAATCCATCACATCCCCAATCCGCTCATCGGCGGTCAGGTAGTAATAAAAGCGGTGATGTCCCGCTGTGGAAATTCTCGGTTCCTTTGCCCCGCATCCCCAGTGGCGGACATTGTGCCGTGTTCCCAGCATGGAAAATTTGCCTAAATGGTAGGTATCTACCTCGCTGGCATGGCGGCTCATGGCGCGGGCAAAACGGTAAATCTCATAATCCCCAGTGCGCAGGAAGGTTAACCAGTTGACATAAGTGTTGCACAGTTCAGTATTATGCCAGGCAAATCCCCCCACATCGTACCGCCAGCAGTGGCGAACTGGGTCATAGGTGTGCATAACGTCTCCATAGTCCCAGAAGCCATACCATTTCCGCTGTTCCACCTCCCGGATATAAAAACGTACATATTCCAGAAGGGCCTTCTCATAGGCCTTATCTTTATATTTAGGGTCTTTGGGTTCTGCCCAGTAGCTGCCAAATACGCCGGTATTCTGGTAAACCTCCGGGTTTGCCACCAAAAGGGAATCCGTTTGTACATCGGCTGCAAAATCCAATATGGCTTCTTTACCAGGCATACAGTCAAAGAGTTTGAAAGAAAGCTCGTTGGTATTAGCGATTCCCTCTGGAACATTCATTACCCCGCCATAGGAGTGTTTATGGGAAACAGTGTCGTAGGCGCGGAAATCCATAGATTCAGCGTAACGGCTCCACAGCCATAAAGTCATTGTTGGATGCTCTAAAGAGCCATTTTTGATTTCCAAAGCCATCGGGGATTTCTGCCAAAAATCCCGGATCCCGGCAGCAATTACCCCTGCCCGGCTTCCGAAAAATACAGTTCCGCCGCTTCTCGTTCCCTGTGTGGCTGTAATATAGGAACAGTCTGGAAAAGTGCGTTTCGTGATAACATAATTCTCGCAGGAGGGTTGACTGAGGCGGAAATCATTAAAAAGGGCGTTATCCTCAACAACGTCCACAAATTCTGGATTTTTTTCCCGGTTCAATGCTACAAACTGGCCGTCGATTTGTTGGCGGCGATACAAAACAAGGCGCTCATCATCGCCGGATTCTGGACGGGCAGTTTTCTTTTTCCCCCAGATTCCCCCGCCTACATACATAGGCTGAAGGGCTTCATACCACATTCCCTTTTCCCCTGCAAAACCTACATGGCGGTTATAGCCTTCGCCGGAGGCGGTCAGGGTAAGCTCCACTGCTAATCCCTTTAGGAAATCAGTCTGCTCACTGGCGTTAAAGATAAAGCTGTGAGCCATACGAATTTCATCGCTTCCCGCGTAAAAGTAAAGCCGGATTGAAAAGGGGAAAATTTGGGATTTTCTCATGTCGTATTCGTGGCAGCCTTCGATTTTGACCACTGCCCGTACAGGGCCGGATTCCTCTAATATCACCTTATGGGTGATGCCTGTCAGCTTATAAAGGGAATTTGTCTCCATTCCCTCTCTCTTTTGCCTGTTTTCTATGTACCCAATCAGCTTTGCAGACATGGGCTGCCAGCAAAGTTCAGGCTGGGCGTTTTTGCGGGTTAAGCTTGATATAAGCTCATGGGTATTTGGTTTGATATGGCAGAACAGAGATCCGCTTTCTACAGTTACAGAACCATCCTCTAATTGTTTTGCCTGGATTTCCTCTCCTTTTGGGGGAACCGCTGCTGGGGTTTCTGTCAATACAATTTCATAGGACTTATCCGATGCAGTATCCAAAACTGCGGAATGGGCCGTCCATTTAACAGAACCGTCCGGCCAGTAGGCGGTTGTTTTGCTCTGTACTGGAATGAAGTTTCCGCCTTCATCCCGCAGGGCTGTAATCTGACCGCGTTTTAACGTCTGTTTCGGCCAAGGACACCCAAACGTCACCGGCGATTGTGCCTGCTGCCGGGGAGCCAGCCAATGCAGCTTCGCTTCCATTTCTATCTCTCCTGTCTTTGGATATGGTTTCCCATATCCTTTTTAGTGGTATATTATTATTGTACCGCAGAAAAAGGAATTTTCCTATATGGTTTTTCTATCTTCCAAAAAGAATTTATCTTTTTGATATAAAATGACAAACCAGTTGATAAAATTACTTTATCAACTGGTGAATAGGTTTTTTCCATAATTTCAACAAGTTGTGCAGCAGAAAAGTGTTTTGGATTTAAATAATGAACTCCCTCATCAAGTGACATCCTCCCCTGCTAATAGAATCGGGGGCTTCCTCCTGCGAAAGCAGGCAGTCGGTTCTTGTTCGATAGTAGCAATGTACTAAGCATAAGCGGGCTATCCCCATATATCCTACGGTTCTATGATGGGTTATACGGTTACTGGCCGTATAACCTTATTTCTAATATTTATTGCAGCGTTTACATCGGTTTAAGTCTGTAACATATTTCTTAAAAGGGATGCTTTCGTCCCCCTATTGACTTAGAGTATACTCTATGGAGTATAATAAAAACAAATCATTTAAATCTATTAAAAAGGAGAGACTAAAATGGCGGAAAAAGCAAAAGTCTATTTTACCAAAGAACTTACTCCCGAGGCGGTTATCAAGCTGTACAAGGCACTGAATATTGAACTTCCCGGAAAGGTTGCGGCAAAGGTGCATTCTGGCGAAGTGGGAAATCAGAACTTCATCCGTCCTGATTTCATGAAGCCTATGCTGGATTATGTAAAAGGGACTATCGTAGAATGCAACACTGCTTATCAGGGCAAACGTTTTTCGTCAAAAGATCATTGGAATACTATGAAGCTCCACGGCTGGACCAGTATTGCACCAGTTGATATTATGGATGAAGAAGGAGAAATCGAGCTTCCTATCCCAACCGGCAGGCAGATTAAAGCCAACTATGTAGGCGGACATTTGAAAAATTATGAATCCCTGTTGGTTTTGAGTCACTTTAAAGGGCATCCTATGGGAGGCTTTGGCGGAGCACTGAAAAACATTTCGATTGGAATTGCCTCCTCTCATGGGAAAGCTTATATCCATGGTGCGGGTGATGAAAAGAAGATCTGGTCTTCTGACCATGATTCCTTCCTGGATTCTATGGCGGACGCCTGCCTGTCTATTAAGGATTTCTTTAAGGGAAATATTGCATATATTAATATTATGCGCAATATGTCTGTAGACTGCGACTGCTGCTCTGTAGCAGAAGATCCTAAGATGGCGGATATTGGGATTTTATCTTCATTAGACCCTGTAGCATTAGATCAGGCTTGTTTAGACCTGGTGTATCAGTCCAATGATCCTGGAAAAAAGGATTTAATTGAACGGATTGAGTCCAGAAACGGTGTCCGTACCGTGGAATCTGCTGCTGCTTTAGGCGTTGGTACAAGGGAGTACGAACGCATTACTTTGGATGAATGATTGTTTATCATTCAGCATTGGCGGGAATGGGGTAACCCTTCCCGCCATTTTTATATAGCAAATGGGAAAGTAAGTTGGCGGTAATTCGCTTTTACTACTGTGGAAGTGGCGTCTGCAGTTTATGAAATCCTGACGCATAACCAAACTGCTGTAAGGTATGAATATAATATCTTTGCATTTGAATTGCAATTTTGTCTGAATGGAAGTCCAATGCAAAGTGCTTGGCACCGCTTGCCAGGTACTCATGTAAATCAGGGTTCAGTATAATATCTGCGGTTTTTTGCGCCCATTCATCCAGATTACATTCTGTCAGAAATCCATTTTCCCCTGAAATAACTACGTCCCTGGTACCGGAGGCATCAACTGCAACAACCGGACAGCCGGCAGCCATAGCTTCCAGCAAAACGATTCCCTGCGTTTCTGAAAGGGAAGTAAACAGAAAAGCATCGCAGGCGCAATAATAGGAAGACAGGCGTTCATTTGGAACACAGCCAAGAAATGAAACACAGTTTCCAATTCCCAGCAAATCAGCCTGATTGATCAAATCCATTTTTTTAGGCCCATCTCCAAGAAAGACAATCTGAAAGCAATCCCCAATCCGCTTTTTTAGGCAAGCCAATCCCTCAAGCATAAAAGAAAGATTTTTTTCCTCAGACAAACGAGAAACAGTACAGAAAAGATATTTTTTCCCATTCAAAAGCTGCTGCCGCAGGAAAGCGGCAGTATGGGGATCAGGGTTAAAAGCCGAATCGGGCAACCCTGTAGGGGCAACCTCAATAGGTGTTTTAATTCCCATGGAATCAAGATGCTGTTCCATAGTATGAGAGGGAGCGATTACCATATTACAGCGATTGACAAAACGGCGGATAAATCCTGGAACCAAATGTTCCCGAACAGATTGTAAAAGCTTGTCCCCAATTTGGGGAAGAAGCGTCCCGCCTGATTTTTGTACCCATGTTTGCAGGTTTGCGTAGGGGGTTAGATAGTGAAGATACATTTCATAACGGGTATGATAGGTATACACAACTGGAATGTGATATTTTCTCCCTAGGTAAAGGGCAGCTTGCCCAATTATCATTGGATGATGCACATGGATAATATCAATATCCAAAAATCGGAAGATATCTTCAATTATGGGATCAAAGCAGTTGGGAATCCTCACATCCCCCTTTAACTTCCGCGAAAAACTGCCATATCGGATCACATAAGGATCATCATCACAGCCCCCAGGATAATCCGGGGCGAAAATATAGACAATATGTCCTAACTTTCGTAACCCTTGGGCGAGGCGGTCAATTGAAATAGGAACACCGCCAATATAGGGTTTATAGTTATTTGTCATCATTGCAATTCTCATTTATAAAGCCCCCTTATTTTATAAAAAGTGCAAGCACTTGATCGCCAAATACATACCCCGCCCCAACAAAAACAAAGTTCCATAAAAAAATCCCTAACGTTGAACTAATGGTATACATTCCAAATTCCATTTCCAACACACCCGCAGGAATGGAAATCAGGGTTCTTACCATGGGAATCAGTTTGCTGATAAAGATTCCCCAGAATCCCTTTTCACGAAGTATATGAAAGGTTTTGTCAATAGGAGCTTGATGCTTTGGAAAGCGTTTCAGATAAGCCCTTAAAAATACATTTCCCCCCAAACGTCCTAAAAAGTAAAGAATCCAGCTTCCCACCAGCCCTGCACTGACGGACAGCACCATTGTCATAAAAAAGCTCATACCGCCCTGAGCAGCCCATATTCCCGCCATTGGCATTATGATTCCTGCCGGAAATCCGGGAAGGTTCATATATTCCAATAACACAATAATAAAAACAGCAAATCCTCCATACAGTTCCAGATAGTGGGTAAAAATAGTTGCATTCATTCCTTTATTCCTCCTCTAACGCTTTATATTTATAGGTTACCAGGATAAAGTGACTTTTTTGTGACAGCTTTCCACAAGTATCCCGGTTCTATAAAATAAAAACCACTTGGAGGATGTTTCTGCGTCAGATTTTTTATGAAATTTCTGTTAATTTTCCTTTTTATATCTTATAAACCGTGTTGTATCTTTTAAATAATGTTTTTCCTGTAGGGAAATGTTCATCAGGTTTTGGACTTTTCATAAATATCTGCACGATATCGAAAGGATGCTAAAGGCATTTCACATTCTCTTGCTGCTGCAGCACCTGTAATTTTCCCAGCCTTCCAACGCCGGTATACACTGTGGAACTGTCTGGGAAGGGGCTTTGGAGGCCGGCCAAATCGTATCCCCCGTGCTTGTGCAGCTGCAATTCCCTCCGCCTGCCTTTGCCGGATATTATCCCGCTCATTTTCAGCGACAAATGACAAAACCTGAAGAACAATATCACTGAGAAACGTCCCCATCAAGTCCTTTCCCCTCCGTGTATCCAGCAGGGGCATGTCTAATACGGCTATATCAACTCCTTTTTCCTTGGTTAGTATCCGCCATTGCTGCAAAATTTCATCATAGTTTCGTCCTAGACGATCAATGCTTTTAATGTATAAAAGATCGTTTTTTTGCATTTTTTCTAATAGATGTTGGTATTGCGGCCTGTCAAAATCCTTTCCTGACTGCTTTTCCAAATAGATATTTTCACATGGGACCCCTGCTTCCTGTAAGGCAATACGTTGACGCTCTTCATTTTGTTCCCTGGTGCTGACTCGTATATAACCGTATACTTTTCTCACAAAATTCCCTCCTTTCACCAACTATAAAACATTTTGTCGCTTTTTGACAAACATTGTTTATTCATGTAGATTGGACAGAAGGGAAAATTTGTAAATCTAACCCAACAGAAGGTATATGAAAAGGGACTGGAACCTTTTGCCTTATCCAGTAACCTGTCGAACCATCGTTTAAAAAGCCGCATATAGTAGTAACGGGAAACCACATCTTTGTAAAGGAGAAATTACAGTGTCCAAAAATCACATACGGCCATTGACCAATTTACAGGAAGGGCAAACGGCCCAGGTAGTCTCTCTGCTTTCTAAAGGAAGTATGCGCAGAAGATTACAAGACATTGGCTTCATCGAAGGTACACAAATAGAATGCGTTCAAAAAAGCCCAGCTGGAGACCCTGTTGCCTATCGGGTACGCGGCGCATTAATTGCCCTGCGTACAGAAGATTCTGCAAATGTCCTAGTAGTTGGCTGAACCAAAGAATTCTCTGTAAAATAGAATAAAAATCCGCCATAAAACCATAAAAGGATTTTACGGCGGATTCTTAACAGGTTGGCTATAAAGAATATATCGAGGTGATTTTAGTGGGATTAACCAATGAATCGGTTGGAATCAGTGCAGCGGACAATGGTCTTGTCATACATAAGCAGCATGATACAGATCATATCATAGCGTTAGCCGGAAATCCGAACGTCGGTAAATCAACCGTATTTAACGCATTAACCGGGCTAAACCAACATACTGGAAACTGGCCGGGAAAGACTGTAACCAATGCGCAGGGCTATTGTGAATACAATGGCCAAGGATATGTAATGGTAGATATACCGGGATGTTATTCCCTTATGGCACACTCAGCAGAAGAGGAAGTGGCAAGGGATTTTATTTGTTTTGGGGAACCGGATGGAGTTATTGTAGTGTGTGACGCCACCTGTTTAGAAAGAAACCTGAATTTGGTATTACAGATGCTCGAAATAACAACCCATGTGGTAGTATGTATCAATTTGATGGACGAGGCTCGCCGGAAGGGAATATCTATAAACGTTCCACTTATATCGAAGCGGCTGGGAACACCAGTGGTATGTACAGAGGCTCGCAGCAAAAAGGGGTTAAAGAAACTGATGCAGGAAGTAGAGAATATTCTCGAAAAAGATTATCGGCAGCCTGTTAAGGTGGAATACATAGAGCAGATTGAGCAGGCGGCTTCTATTCTGGAAAAAGCTTTAAAGGGAGTGGATATTCATAGGATTCCACCGCGCTGGCTGGCACTCAGGCTGTTAGATCAGGATGAAACTCTTTTAAAAGGACTAAAAGAATACCTAGGATATGATATTGGAAAACTTCCTGAAATCCAGGCGGCATTAGAGCAGACGGAAGCCCTTCTAATGAGTCAGGGGCTTTCCAAAGAAAAACGGTTGGATTCAATTGTATCCTCCCTAGTTCGTCAAGCAGAAGCAATCTGCAATGGGGCGGTTCAGAAATCAGGCTATTCCAAAGAGGACCGCGACAGAAAAATTGACCGTATCCTTACAAGCAAACGTACAGGATTCCCTATTATGATTTTGCTGCTTGCAGTTGTTTTCTGGCTTACAATTACTGGGGCAAATTATCCTTCCCAGGTTTTGGCAAAGGGGCTGTTCTGCGTACAGGATTGGCTTTCACAAATACTATTGTATTTAGGGGCGCCCGGATGGCTGGAAAGTTTGCTTGCAGATGGGGTTTATCGGACTTTAGCATGGGTAGTCAGCGTTATGCTTCCGCCTATGGCCATTTTCTTTCCTCTTTTCACCCTTTTGGAAGACTTGGGATATTTGCCAAGAGTGGCTTTTAACCTTGATAAGTATTTTAAAAAGTGCAGTGCCTGCGGGAAACAGGCCCTTACAATGTGTATGGGGTTTGGATGCAATGCTGCTGGGATTGTTGGATGCCGTATTATTGACTCTCCCCGTGAGCGTCTGATTGCCATGTTGACTAATAATTTTGTTCCCTGTAATGGAAGGTTCCCAACCTTAATTGCCATACTTACAATGTTTTTTGTGGGGGCTGGAACCGGGTTGTTCCAGTCGGCAGCCTGTGCCCTTTTGTTGACAGGGATTATCCTTTTGGGAATTCTGATGACATTTTTTTCTTCTAAATTGCTTTCCTCGACAATTTTAAAGGGAGTGCCTTCCTCCTTTACACTGGAACTGCCCCCTTACCGCAGGCCGCAGATAGGAAAAACCATTTTACGCTCTATTTTTGACAGGACTTTGTTTGTATTGGGACGGGCGGTTTCTGTAGCAGCCCCTGCGGGTCTGGTTATTTGGCTGATGGCAAACGTTTCCTTGAACGGACAATCGCTTTTGGCTATTTGTTCCGGCTTTTTAGACCCATTTGCCCGTTTTCTGGGAATGGACGGCGTAATTTTACTTGCCTTTATTTTAGGATTTCCTGCAAATGAAATTGTAGTGCCCATTCTTTTAATGGCGTATATGTCAGCTGGTTCTCTGATGGAATATGAAAGCCTGGATGCGTTAAGAACAATTCTAGTTCAAAACGGCTGGAATTGGATAACGGCTGTCTGCGTTATGCTCTTTTCGCTGTTCCATTGGCCCTGTTCTACTACCTGCCTCACGATTTATAAAGAAACGAAAAGCTGGAAGTGGACAATAGCTGCCGTGGCGCTGCCCACCTTGGTTGGAATGGTTTTCTGCGCGGTTTTTGCTAATTTGGCAAGGCTGTTTTAGGGTAAGATTGACAGAATTGTTTTTATCCCCCGCTTTTGTGAGCGGGGGATTTCTGTTAAAGAAAAATATTATGGGCTTATCTCAATCCCTTCTTCATCTCCAGTTAAAAAGGGCTTGATGGAAAATATTTGGGTTTCATCATCAATCTCCATATAATAGGTACAGTCCGGGTTTATTCTTAGATAGTTTTTCTGAGGATAAAATACCGCTTTATCTTTTGTCATCAGCAGGTAGCCGCCGGAATCTGCCCCAAACATATCCCCGTCCATAAAATAGAGAATTATTTGGAGTTCCCCATCCCTCTCCCTCACTCCGGTAATTTCAGAGGTTCGTCCAATGACTTCTCTGGAAGTATCTATTGTTCTTAAATAGGATTCTCCAGTTTCCGTATTAAAAATGTGACAGCCTTCGTTATCATAATAAATAACATATTGTTCAAAGGTTCTTATCGTGAGGGAGTTTGGAAAAGTGGACATTTCCCCAATATTTTTTAACTGCAAATCGTCTAAAGAAGCATAGAGCAGATAATAAGACCATTTGTTACCAAAGGCGTTTCGGGGATGTTGTAACAGGTCGTACACATCTAAATCCACCGCAAGCACCAGCAGCCTGTCAGAAGCAAAATGTTCCATGGAGCCTTTATACTCCTCAAAAGGCAGAATTCCGTTTGGATATAAATAACTGAAATTCCTTGAATCAAATAAAACACTGGTTTCTTCCGCAGTTGAAAGCCATATATCCGAGTGGTCATTCCATATAATTCCCTGTGGAGCTTTTATAGGGGAGGATACAAATTTTTTCCCCAGATATTGAAGCCTGTCTTCACTGGGAATAAAAAAATAGTGGGTGCTGTCGTCCGTTTCATCTCCGAGATTAACTGAAATCACAAACAAATCCATGGCAATAAATTCGGTATGGGCCCGTTTTAAGGGATACACCTGTTTATCTTCCCAAAAAAGGCCGCTTTCAGCTTCTATAACAGATGGTTTCTGCAACAAAATATTTCCCTTCCAGTCTATAAACATCAGGTTGGATATTAAAATTTCATCTTCGCTCTGCCATAATGCAGTATATCTAACTTCCCCTTTATAACGATAATAATTGGGAAGAAGATAAAACCCAGAATCGCAGACAAAAATATCCCATTTCAAATCTTTCCCGTTCTCCGTGCAAAGGGATATATTTTCCGGCAGGTAAAACTGGCTTACAACTTCATTGTTAGTATTATATACATCTACCCCATAATCATAAAACCCTACAAAATATTCGCCGCTGGGCGTCCAAGACGTATATTGATAGGTAGATTTAAACCCTCGCGGGCTATCTTTTGCAGGCTCTTTATGTCCCCATACAAAAAGTTCTGTATTTAAGGGTTTCCGGCTTGGCAAAGGCGGCTCTGCTTCTGGCAAACTATTTTGTGAAGATACTGGACTCTGCGATAGAATGGGTTCCGGCTGTATACCTCTGCTTTCCGATACGGTTTCAAGGTCACGAGTGCAGGCGGTGAGGAAACTTAAAATCAGGCTTAACCCAATTAAAACAATTATTTTCCTCATATTCCTCTAATCCTCCCACCCCAGATAGGGCTTAATCGTAAAGGTGGAATGGTCCTCTGAAACATATACGCAATGAGTTTTCGGAGGGTTGATGGAATCCCAATGAAATTCATATTTTTCATCAGGATAGAAGGTAATTTTATCCTTTGTGGCGACGACCTTGTCGAAAAGAACCTCCAGTTCCCCATTTTTGGGCCTGGCTCCCCGAAGCAATTCAGATGTTAAATCTCCCTTAACCTTCCAGGATTCATCTGTTCGGATATCATAGGCGATCAAAGCTGATTCAGAATATTCGGCTCCCCCAATAAAATCTTCAAAAACAATATATGGTCCCACAAGCTGGACTTCTTCTATGGAATAGGGCCATATATACATATATATTTGCCCAATTTTTTTAAATTGTAAGGTATCCAGGGGGGCGTACAAAATTGAGTCCCATCCTGTCTGGTCTGCCTCGTCTAATACCACAACCACAATTTCATTATTCGCATAAACATAGTTAATACTTCTATCCGCCAATAAGGGGATTGTACCGTCAGGCCCTGTTAATTGCAGATAACGTTTTTTGTTTTTCCAGGATACCCAAAAGACGCCTTTGGGTGTTTTTACAGAATGGTGATTCACATTTTGCCTTCCCAAATGAATGAATTTATTTTGAGATGGGATATAATGTACAAAATAAGGATACTCCATATCATCATAAAGCATAAATAAAAATATATCCTCATCCAATAATATTTTTTCTACATATCCTATGATTGGAGTAACTTCTTTATTTTCCAAATAATATTTCTGTTCATCTGTTTGTATTTCCGTGGAAGGACGCTGGATTAAGATATTGCCGTCCCAATCTATATATGTAAAACCAGATATTAGAATTTCGCCGCCAGCCTGCCAAAAAGAGCCTGGTTTATCATCCCATTCTTCACGCAAAGGAGCATCTGGAAAAAAATAAATTCCCTCATTGCCAACATAAATTTCTCCTTTTAAAAAGAAGTCTGTATGCTTCTCCAACTGATTATCTGTATTATATAAATCAAATCCATTATTATCAATACATACAAAATAATTCCCGTCAGGTGTCCAGGAAGAATATCGGTTCCATTTATATGGGTGTGCCAGCTCTTCCGGCTCGCTGCTCTGAGAAGATGCTGATGATTCTATGGAACTGATTTGGGAAGATTTTAT
>CAJUSD010000017.1 GCA_910589145.1 uncultured Oscillospiraceae bacterium | reverse complement strand
TATCCGCTTCCTCGCCTGTCCGACTTCACGTTTCCTGCGCTTCATTTCCTTTTCTGTTTTAGCAGACGTTGTTCATACATCATTTCTTTAAACGCTATGATGTCATCAAAGAAAAAAGTGGTTACATCAAATATCCTGTTCCATACTCCGCTCTCCGGGTCTGTGGTGGATACTATTGTCTCTTTCTCCTCCGGCGGCTTTTGGTCCCTGTCATCGGTAAACGGCTTCTTACCGTGTTCTTCCCGGTCCCTGTTTACCTCATCGAACAGCTCTTTCGCATATCGTTTTGCCTGCTTGGATACTGCTTTCTTTGCCTGCTTCTTCAGATTTGCATTCGCTTTCACATGTGTACCGTCTACAAATATTGCCTCTGTATCCAGATATCCCTTATCCGCTGCCGCTTTTAACACCCAGCGGAATACATACTCCACCGTTGCTGTATTGAACCGATGCTTGAAGTTGTAGCTCACTGTCGAAAAGTGCGGTACTGCTTCGTTCAGCGGGTATCCTATGAACCATCGGTATGCAAGGTTCATATTCACGGCGCAGGGATGGTATGCCGTAGATGTGCTGGATCAGAACGATCTTGAACAATACCACTGGGTCAACGCTTGGACGGCCGTTGTCTTCACTGTACAGTCCTTCCACAAATTCATATATCTTTGTAAAGTCTATTGCGGCATTCTTTACCAGCATTTTTTCAACCTCTTCATTATATCATCTTTTATCCTCTTTTACATGAAATAAACCACCCGAAGGGGGCCTTTTTCAACAGGCTGAAACACCCCACCGGGGTTTTTTCAATATCAGCCCCATCAACTTCAAAATCTCCACTAAATTGTTTTCCCTGGTAATTTCCAAGGTCTAAAAATGCAAACGAAAAAGCCGGCCTGTTCACCGATGGGAATAGAATAGATAAACGCTGGCTTTTAAAAGAACAGCAGCAGTCAAAATGGCAAAGGATGCGTAAAATGCCGCCATATTGAACGCTGCTGTTGTCATTGTAACAAACAGCATAACCAGCATCAAAGCGTCCATAACAATACCGCCGCTTTTGTCGTGAAGATATTGGTTTCGTTCATCCTGCTCCAAACAAAGCTTTTCCTCCAAAAGCCTTCTGTTTTGGAGGAGCCTTCTGTTAGAGCGGATCCGATAGATAATATAAGCCAATCCCCCAAAGAAAATGATATCCCCAACAAAATCGGCTAACCGTGTCACGATTCTGGAATCCCCGCCGCCGGTTTCTCCTACAAAAATCATATAGGCCAGCATAAAAATCAGGGAAGCCCATAAAATACGGAGCCTCCATTTAATCCTGTCAGTAAAAGTAGCCCTTTCATATTTTTTCACGCCTTTCATCCTCCCACTCCCTGTTTTCCTTTAGACAGCAAAGTTCTTCAACAGACATTCCAAAAACCTCTGCCATCCGGTAAGCCAGCATCAACGACGGGCTATATTGTTCTTTTTCAATGGAAATAATTGTTCGGCTCGATACATGTACCCGTTCTGCTAGCTGCTGTTGGGTTAGATTTGCCGCCATGCGCATTTCTTTTACTTTTGTTTTCAACCTGATCCCCCTATTAATATGAAGCTTACTTCATGATATCATATAAGGAGCCGGATTGTCAATGATTCGGATTGAATAGAACATGCTGCCATCTAATAAAAGGAAAAAAGACCTCATTTTTCAAAGAGGCCTTTTTCGGCATTGGAATTGGATATGCTACTCTGTCTGTCTCAGCCTTTCCACAATAGATTGTTTTGCTGCAAACCTGTAGACTACCAGAGGAATACATACACCCATAATCAGAAACACCGGCGCAACGCATAAAACGGGTGTAATGGTAAACCGATAGGTGAAGAACCAGAACATCCCCTCAGCCACTCCCTTCAAAAGGCCGCTCATCCCCAGAGAAAGGGCAAGGGAAAGCAGAATCGAAATCCCAGCGTAGGCGGTTCCCTCCCAAACCAGCATGGCCTTCAGCTGCTTCCCGGTCATGCCGATGGACTGCAGCACCGCGAATTCCCGTTTCCGGGCCAGGATGGAGGTCAGCACCGCGTTGAGGAAGTTCAGTACGCCGACTATCCCAATAATACCGCTCAGCACCCCGCCTACAATCAGGAACGTCCTCTGCATCCCGGCAAATTCGCTGACATATTGAGCCTTGGATTCATAATCAAAGGTCACTTCGACGCTTTCAGTGTAATCCTTCAAAAATCTGTCCATATCTTCCAGCTTTTCAGGAGCGGCATCAAAGACAAAGGACATCAGGTAGGTATTGCTGTCATCTCTTTTCAGGGTTTCGGCAGGCAGGACATAGCTGTCTCCCCCGCCAAAACGGTGGCTGAGTGCATAGGGGACTGTCGCAACAGCGGCAACCGTGTAGGTGACATCCCTGTATTTTGTGGGATTTATGGGCCAAACTTCCTCCATCGCCTTTTCCCATGCTGCGGTATCTTCACGCTCTATCACTTTTCCTGTAATCTGGTCAATAAAGTTGAAATCATCCACATAGCGGATTGTCACCTGATCCCCGACCTTTGCCCAGTAGGAGCTTTCATCCGGCTTGGTAAAGTCGTCTGTGTCCGGGACAGCGACGATATAGTTCCCGGACGGATCCTTCAGTTTTTCAATATCCCCATCAAGGATATCCAGGAGGCTTAACGGGAAATCGTCCATACCAAGGAGCCTTACCTTGTTATCCAGCATGAATTCGTTATTGGGATAAATAGCATGAGCCCGCACATTTTCCTTATAGCTCTCTGATAAATATCTGTAAAGCTCTTCAAAATGATCTATGGGCATATGCTCATAGCAGGAGCCATTGGTGTAAACATGGCCGGATTTGCCAATTCCCTGCTGTTTAATAGGTTCCAGGACATCTTCCGGGACAGGCTCGATCCCGGTAAACTGGAAGTAGCGGGCTCCGGCGAAAATAAAATCAGCGGATACCCAGCGCTTCAGGTATTTGTCCATGTCAAATCCGTTTATAAAGGTGACAACGGTATTGAGCAGGATCACCGACAGGGATAGGGACAGGATGGTGACAAAGGTTTTCCCTTTGGAACGCCCCAGGTTGGAAAACGCCATTTTCTGCACCTTGCCGCCGTCCAAGCCCTTTTTGCTTTTGGAGGAACTGGAAGAACCCTCGGAATAGCGGAGCGCCTCCACCGGGGAAACCCTGGCGGCAAGTCTTCCGGGACGGGAGCAGGAAAGATGGATAGTAATCAAGGCAAACAGGGCTGCTCCTATAAAGATAATGGGGTTAAACTGTGCAGAGACAATATTCATAGCGGAATCGCTGATGTTTCGTATAATAATAGGGGCCAGCCTGCCGCCTAAAATCCATCCTAAAAGCAGCCCAATAGGGATGCCAAAGAGGGAGAGGGTGTATGCCTGCCGCCGGATCATGGATTTAATCTGCTTCCCAGTCGTGCCGATGGTTTTCAGCAGGCCGTAAAAGCGGATGTCATTGGTAACAGCGATTTGGAACACATTATAAATAATCAGGTATCCGGTGAAGATAATCAGCAGCAGGATCCCGCTTACTCCCAGAACTGTCGTAGGATCCAAGGCGTTGGAGAGCTGCGCTCCTGAATACCCCCAGTTGATCCCGGTTGAAATATAGTTGTCCCGGTTGGGGCTTTCGTCCTGCCAGCCATTGGCAGCAAGAACTTTGTCTACATCATCCTGGATATGCAGGGAGCTGGAGAACATCACGTCCAGATTCCATTTTCCGGTCATGTCTGTGGTGATATCCGTGCTAATATAATCTTTTAAAACCTCGTCCGCATAGCTCCGGGATGTAACAATATGGCTTGCAATGCAGGCCGGGTCGTGTTCCCACCAGCCGGACAGGACAAATTCCCCTGTCACCTTCTGGCGGGAATGGGTTCCGGTGCCCAGTTCATAGGTAAGGTGAACCTTTGCGCCGATCTCCGGCTCAATCTCCAAAAGTTTCAACACCCTGGTGTCAGTGGCGATCTGGTTGGTTCCCTCCTGGGGGAGCGTCCCATGCTCCGGGACACAAAAATAAAGCTCCGCCTCCTTGGAGTCCATATAACTTACCTCTACATGGGCTTTGAGGAAGGGTGGCTCCGCCGCAGGCATACCGAGAAACAGCCGCATCCCATACTTTTCAATGCTGGGATGCCGGGAAAGGGCAGCCGCCTGTTCCTCGGAAACACTTTTAAAGGAAGCGTGAGCCATTCCCCCTGCCTGGCGGAAATTTGACATCTGGACTGCGTTGTTCAGGTCTGCCGCAATGGTAAACAGGCTTGTAAACAGCATAGCAGTCAGGGCAATGGCGATCACTGCAATGATATTGCGGTATTTGGCAGCAGAAAGGCTTCGGTTGGACAGCCGCCGGATACAGCCCTGGTTGGAAACTTTAATCATGGCCTCTCACCTCCTGACAATCTGCCCGTCCTCAATGCGGACGATGCGATCCGCCAACTGGGCGATTTCTTCGTTGTGGGTAATCATGACTATGGTCTGGCCGAATTTCTGGCTGGTGACTTTCAGCAGGCTGAGAACATCCTGACTGGTTTTGGAATCCAGGTTCCCGGTAGGCTCATCAGCCAGGATAATGGCTGGCTTGGTAGAAAGGGCGCGGGCAATCGCAACCCTTTGCTGCTGGCCGCCGGAAAGGTTGTTGGGAAGGCTGTGGATTTTGGATTCCAAGCCCAAAGTCTGAATAATATCCCCAATAAAGGTTTTGTCCAGCCGTCCCCCGTCCAGTTGGATGGGAAGGGCGATATTTTCATAGACATTCAGCACTGGAACCAGGTTGTAATTCTGGAATACAAAGCCGATTTTCCGGCGGCGGAAGATGGTAAGGGCTTCGTCACCCATGGCAAACAGCTCCATGCCGCCTACTGTCACTGTGCCGGAGGTAGGGCGATCCAGACCGCCCAGCATATGCAACAGGGTGGATTTGCCGGAGCCGGAGGTTCCCACCACTGCCACAAATTCCCCTTCTTCCACTGTCAGGTTCACGCCGTCAAGGGCTTTGACGGCAGTATCGCCGGAACCATAATATTTTTTCAGGTCTTTGGTTTCTAATATTGTCATAAAAATTCCTCCTGCATTTTAAGTTCTCTTTGAAACTGACATTATTATAATAGATCAATCTTTCCAGAGCCTTTCACAAATCTAACAGTTTTGAAAGCTTTAGGAGGATTTTCAGAAAATAATACAGCGCACTGAATATTTCAGCACGCTGTACTATGTTGTTAAAAGGTTCCTGCTTATTGTCAGAAGGTTATTTACCTGAAATCTAATCTCTAGTCCAAACTCTAAAACATCCGTTCCATAGCCTTTTCCCGGTCGAATCAAGATATATAAAATACGTACTTTATATATGTGTTTACTGTGGCATTATAGCCTTTATATCTGAAATCCAATATTGAACAGTATTTAATTCAATCTCCAAAATATCAGCAATAGCATCATCAGAATAGCCCTTCTCCTTCATTTTCAAAGCAGTTTCTCTTGCTTTTTTCATTTCACCTTCCAATCGTCCTTCCAGCCGTCCTTCTAATCGCCCTTCCTCTTTTTTATCATTTCCATACTGCTCCATAGCCCTTTCCTGGTCAAATAACGACATCATAATATCAATTACCTCCTTTTCCCGGCTGGCTAAATAGTCCTTTAAAATATTTTTGTCCTTGCAAATCTGTATGGTTTCCAATATTGCCTTCCGGGTTCTGCCATATAGACTTACCTGCGCCTGGTATACGATTGTAAAATCTATATATTGACTGATGATATCCCCTTTGTTGTCTCCATAAAGTATCCTGACATTCATCTCAAGAAACTCTGTATTTCCTTCCAAAAATTCGTTGGAAAGATGAATCCATTTTGGCCTTTCCTTTCGGCTTCCAGTGTAGACAACATAAAATTCTGGTTTGGGAAGCTTTAGCTTTTTACTTCCATACCGATTCTGATTTGTTTCTTCAATAATTCTGTTCCAAGTAAATGCCAGATAAAGAAGAATTCGTATAATAATATTCATTGTCCAGGTTGCCTGTGCTTCCAGCAGCACAAGCAGCGTTCCGCGGACTGTCATTCCAAGATCATTATATTGCTGGTCTATCAATATATTGTCTATTGTAACATCGCCGATATCATCCTCTGTTACTTCTGTATCTTCTGGATGGATTGCTTGGTATAACTGCAAAGCGTATTTACGCTGTCCAAATAAATTGCGGAATACAGAATCTTTTAAGGTTCCCTTTAAATCAGGTTTTACATTCTTTTCTGTAATAGGCTGTTCCAAATCATGTCATTCCCTGTTTTATTTTTTCCTTTTCTAACCCTATTATAAATAAAAACGGGACAGTTGACAAGACAAACTGCCCCATTTTATGTTTATAGCTGTTAAAGCTATGTTATTTACCCTTAAATTTTGTTACTTGTACCAACTGCATATTAAATTGATCAGCATATTTCTTGGATGTTTGAAAAAATAGAATTGGGCGGCTGTTTCTTACAATACATCATTTTCTCAATGCCTTCATTTTGGATTGCATACCATCCAGCCTCAAGCAATAATTCAAAAACCTTCTCCATTTCCAATTCTGGATATGAAAGGCACTGAATCAACTCACTCGCTGTAACCGCTAACAATTTGCCTGTAGGGAGATGCAGCCACTTACAAGGCTCTGCAATTTCGTTACTTTTAGAGAGCTCACATTCCTTGGCAGCCCTGTCCAAAAGCCAAACTATCATTTTCCCTTGCCCACAAAATTCCTGGACTTGTTTTGTTTCCCTATGTCTTACAGTATCCCAGGTTTCATTTGGAAAATCATAAATCAATTCGGATGTTCCAGACGAGTCAAGTAAAATATCCATTGCATATAACAGCTCATCATTCAATTCTGGCAGATAACTTTCATCTATGAAAACCAATCCATCCATTATATCACAGTCCAATGTATATTTCATGTTTGATTTCCCTTTCGACAAAATATTCATTAAAAATCCCAATTTTTTACTGACTGTATCACTGAGAATTTCAAGGGTCAATGTGTGGTGAAATTGCCGGTTCCCTGTTGCGGCAGCACAAAAGTGAAAAGGGATATGTGTTTTTATTCAATGAAAACGTATATATACGTTTTTTGTTAGACGCGATTAGATCAATAGGGTATTATTTAATATGGTCAGCGATACGGCTTCCCATCTCACAACATCCAATCTTAATGCAGCCTTCGCTCATAATATCCCCTGTACGGTATCCTTCATCCAGGACTTTCTGAACGGCATTTTCAATGTCCTGGCTTTCCTGTTCCATACCAAAAGAATATTTCAGCATCATAGCGCCGGACAAAATTGTCCCAATCGGATTTGCCAAATCCATCCCCGCAATATCCGGGGCAGAACCATGAATTGGTTCATACATTCCATTTGTGCCGCTTCCCAGGCTGGACGAAGGAATCATTCCTATAGAACCTGTAACCATGCTGGCCTCATCCGAAAGAATATCCCCAAACATATTCTCTGTTACAATTACATCAAACTGCGAGGGATCCTTTACAATCTGCATTGCGCAGTTGTCTACAAGCATATCGCTGTATTCCACATCGGGATAATTTTCGCTGAGACGGTGCATTACCTTTTTCCAAAGACGGGAACAATCTAATACATTTGACTTATCTACAGATATAACCCTTTTCCGGCGTTTTCGAGCCGTCTCAAAAGCGGTTCTTCCAATCCGCTCAATTTCATGTTCACTATAGGCCATGATGTCGGAAGCGTGATCTTCCCCATTTATTTGAATGGTTTCATGAGAACCAAAGTAGATCCCACCGATTAATTCCCGAACAATTACAAAATCAATGCCCTTTTGTACAATTGTATCTTTTAACGGTGAAGAATGGGAAAGCTGCGGGAAGATTTTTGCTGGACGCAGATTGGCATATAATCCCATTTCACTGCGGATACGCAAAAGGGCCCTCTCCGGTCGGTTGTTTTTCTCCACGTTTTCCCATTTAGGACCACCTACTGCACCTAAAAGAACGCTGTCAGCTTCCAAGCATTTTTTTAGACTGGATTCCGGCAGGCACTCACCATATTTGTCTATGGCACATCCTCCGGCATCCACTTCTGTAAATTGGAATTCATGATTGTATTTCTGAGCAGTACGATCCATAACTTTCATTGCTTCCGTTACAATTTCCGGTCCAATTCCGTCCCCTTTAATTACTACGATGCTTTTTTTCATAAAAATTCCCTTTCCTCTGTCTGTTTTTTAATCTCATATTAAACATTTCCGCAAAAATGTTTCCGCTTCCTCAAGGGAGGGGAGAGCCGCTCTTTCCAATGTAAGAGCAGATACAGCATGAGCAAATATTACACATGATGCAATATCTCCTATACTGCATTTTTCCAAGGATTTCCCATTAGATGCCAAACGGCTGAGAAACGCCCCTGTAAATATGTCCCCCCTGACGGCTTCTTTCGATGTTTCAGCCGGAAATCCTGGTATCAATATATCCCCATAGACTGAACGGATCATACAGCCTTTTCCTTCAATCATTGTCAAAAGAACTCTTGGATGGTATTGAACCATCAGATGAGCAGCAGCTTTTTCAATATCCGGCTCGTCCATCAAACAAACCAGTTCAGTTGAATCCATTTTCACAATTCCCGATTCACACAGGGATAAAGCCCTTTGGGTCTGCTGCTTCATTTGCTCCGGGTTTTCCCAGAGAGAGGGATGCAGGCTTGGAGAAAATACAATAATATTCCCATGGCTGCGAGCATATTCTACCAGGGAAAATCCCGCTTCCCGTGTGCCTTCTTCCATTGCCATAAACGATGAAAAATAAAAATAACCGCTGTGATCGATAGGGATTAAGCTGAATTCTTCCGATGGAAGCAAAAGATTGTCAATATTTACTCCGTGTGAAGCCAGAACTTTGCACAGAGCTTTATTTTCAACTTTGCCATAAAACGCCGTGTCCAAACCCAGGCGGGACGCTGTACAAACGAAACCTGTAAGTTCTTCTTCCAAACTGTTTCGCTGATTCAGAAGGGCAGACTTTGCAAAAAGTCCGCCAAAGGATATCAAATCATATCCCAAACGGCCCATAATCAGATTCCCCTTTTCTGTTTTATGCTGTTGTCGGTCATCTTTGAGGTTAGTATACCACAAAGGGTTCCAGTTGTAAAGATTCAGCCAAACATAGAAAAAAGCAATATTGCCGCTCCTAATATTACAAGCACAACCCCGGTAGCTCGGTTAAGTGTTTTTGGGGAAGCTTTATTGGCAAACTTAGCAGCAATCCTTGCCCATAGCAGGGTAAAGAGAATACATAAAACCATTACGGGAATATTGGGAAGTCCGCCAATTGCAAAGTGAGATACTGCCCCAGTCAAAGCAGTAAAGGTCATTATAAAAACACTCGTTCCTACAGCGGTTTTTAGCTCGTATCCAAGAACCGAAGTCAGAATGAGCAGCATCATCATACCGCCTCCTGCACCTATAAAGCCGCAGATAAAGCCAATTAAAATCCCGCAGATAACAGACTGGATCAATCTTTTTTGAGCGGAAACTGCCTGCATATCCTCCTTAGTGGTCATAACAGGTTTTATAATAAACTTTATCCCCAGAAGCAGCGTCATAAAAACGGAAAAGTTGCCCATGGTCTGGGCTGGCATCAAACTGGAAACATAGCTGCCCACTACTGTAAACATCAGCACGCTTACCATCATAATAAACCCATTTTTAATATCCAGGTTTTTATTTTTTCCATAGGTATAGGCGGAAACCGCGCTAGCCAAGATGTCGGAAGCAAGTGCAATTCCCACTGCCAAATACGGATCCATATCTAAAAATGTTATCAGCATGGGGCTGATAACTGCCGCAGCGCTCATTCCCGCGAATCCTGTACCTAATCCTGCCCCCATGCCTGCAAAAAATGTTACAATTACAACTGCTAACATTGAAGTCATTCCTGTGTCCTCCCTGTCCTAATTATTTCTGCTGCATTGCTTCCTATCCGGTTGATGGTTTCGCGGATCATCTGCAAATCTTCTCTTGGTATGCCTGCTGTGACAGCATGAATAAATGTCTGCTGCATTTCCCTGCCCTGCTTTGTAATAGGTTGGGATTTTGGAGTACAGACTAATATTATTTTTCGTCGGTCTTCTGGGAGGGAACGGCGCTCTAACATCCCCTCCTGTACCAGTTTTTCTACATGAAAAGAAACCAGATTCGCTTTGATTTTACGAATCTGTACAATGTCGCTTGCTGTGTGATACTGTGGATTATTTGCAAGAAACATTAATATGTCAAAAGCCGTTTGTGGCAGTTGAAACTTTCGGCATAAAGGCTCACACATCTTTTCATATGCCTTTCTGGTATTGTCTGAAAACTCCAGAATTTCAGAAAAATTCATTTATTTCCCTCCCATTTTCTTTTTAATTCAATTTTAGACTATTCAATTTTGTATATTTTAGTATATCACCACAAATTGCTCAAATCTATGTGGTTTTTATGAATTTTTTTAGAAAACGGGATTGAAGCATACCATAAAAAAAGTTATACTGATAGCAGAATATAAAGGTTTAGGAGGTTGTTCCAAATGGCTTCTATTATGATACATTTAGAAACCGCCTGGCGGCTAATGCAGTCAGGCGGTCTGTTCTATGGAAAAATCAATGATCCGGGTGGGTATTATTTGGGAATAATCGCTCCAGACAGTGTAAATCTTGACGGCTTTGCTGAAAAAGGAATTCGCTGGGCAGCGCATCTTAGGGCGAAAACCCCAAAACAATGGTATCAAAATATTGGGGAATTTTATCAGAAAAAGAGGGAGAAACTTAACCACGATTTCCTGCTGGGGTATGCTGTTCATAATATTACTGATGCCGCCTTTGATGAAACCCTTCATGAACCCATTTGGGCAGCATCTAAAAAGGCTGATACTGCCAGGATTTATGAAAACCCCAACGATGCAGGCTGGGCTGAGTGCTTCCGTTATGATTATTTTCAGCAGAATCAATCCTGGTGGGTACAGGATGTCAGCCCGGCTTTAAAATCTGCCCAAGCTTATAAGATTAACAAACTTCCTGCTGACCTGATTAACCGTTATCGTCTTTATCTGATGGATTCATATTTTTGCACGTTGGAGAGAGAAGCCCCAAAAGTGATTACAAAAGAAATTGTTTGGCTTCTGGCAGATTATGTGGAATCCCAATGCTGCAAAATTCTTTCGGTTTGACTTGATTATATATTTTCCTAGGCAGGCGATACTGTCCGCAAATTGAAATTTATCAAACCACCAGGGGCTTTTCAGAAGTGCAGCTTTGCTGCACATAGCTTTGCTGCACCCCTTGAACCCGAAGACCTTTTAATTTGCCTTTGATGATATTCACTTTTGAATTTATGCCCACATCTTAGCGAATCGTATCTTTTCCTCCCATATACATCCGAAGGGGTTGTGGAATTCTAACTGAACCATCCTCATTCAAATTATTTTCCAAAAAAGCAATTAACATTCTTGGCGGAGCTACAACCGTATTATTCAGCGTATGTGGAAAATAATTTCCCTTTTCCTTATTCTTAATGCGGATTCCAAGCCGTCTTGCCTGAGCATCGCCCAAATTGGAGCAGCTTCCCACCTCGAAATATTTTTTCTGTCTTGGCGACCAGGCTTCAACGTCAACGCTCTTGACCTTCAGGTCAGCCAAATCCCCAGAGCAGCACTCAAGGGTTCTAACGGGAATATCCAGCGAGCGGAAGAAATCGACAGTATTCTGCCACAGTTTTTCATACCACATAGGGCTTTCTTCGGGCTTACAAACCACAATCATTTCCTGTTTTTCAAACTGGTGGATACGATAAACGCCCCGTTCCTCAATTCCATGGGCACCGACTTCTTTACGGAAGCAGGGGGAATAGCTGGTAAGGGTTTGTGGAAGCTGGGATTCGTCCAGCATTGTATCAATAAACTTGCCAATCATGGAATGCTCGCTGGTGCCAATCAGATATAAATCCTCACCTTCGATTTTGTACATCATATTTTCCATTTCGGAAAAGCTCATAACACCTGTAACAACATTCCCACGGATCATGAAGGGCGGGACATAATAGGTAAATCCCCGATCAATCATAAAATCTCTTGCATAAGAAAGTATTGCAGAATGTAACCGGGCAATATCCCCGCAAAGGTAGTAAAAACCGTTTCCACTGGTTTTCCTTGCACTGTCCAGATCAATTCCGTGAAGCCGTTCCATAATTTCCACATGGTAAGGAACTTCAAAGTCAGGAACCTTTGGTTCCCCAAAACGTTCCACTTCTACGTTTTCGCTGTCGCTTTTCCCAATAGGCACAGAAGGATCGATGATATTGGGAATTACCATCATACGCTTTTTAATTTCTGCTTCCCACTCAGTTTCCTTTTCCTCCAGGGAAGCAAGTTCCTTTGCAGCTTCTGCAACCTGAGCCTTTACCTTTTCGGCTTCCTCTTTTTCGCCTTTTGCCATCAATCCGCCGATTTGTTTGCTTAGGGTATTGCGCTGTCCTCTAAGATAGTCGCAGCGTGTTTTGGCTTCCCTGTACTTCTGGTCCAATTCCAGAACTTCATCTACCAAGGGAAGTTTTTCATCCTGAAACTTCTTTTTGATGTTTTCCTTTACTGTGTCCGGGTTGGCACGTACAAATTTGATATCCAGCATTTCAGTTGATTCCTCCTGTTTATATAGGTTCTTTTTGGCAGGCGGCATTAAAAAAGCCTTTCCATCCCATATTATGGGACGGAAAGGCTCCGCGTTGCCACCCAATTTGCAGCCATACAGTTAAGACTGCCACTTGAAAGCGGGATAAAGGCCGCAAACCTCCGGCTCGTCGCCAGCAGCTCCAAAAGTGGATAACCCTGAACCGTCCGCCGGTTTCCACCTTGGAAAACGATTTTCCCAAACCCGGCTCTCTGGAAGGACTTTTTTCAGGATATAGCTTTTTTCTTTGCTGATTTTTTTATTATATACGCTTTTTTGCTGTTTTACAAGGGTTTTATAAAGTTTTTTAAAGCAAAGATGCAGGAACGACTTTCGATGAGTATGACCTGAGGCGTATTGAAAAGGGTTAAAGTTTCCTTGGACTGCTATAGGTAAAACTCTACGGAGCGTTTATTGTTTTTCGTAGGACAAATGCTATAATTGTTTTTGAGGAGGTTAAAATGAACCATATCAAAATTGGCAGGTTAATTTATAAACTGCGAAAAGAAAAACATCTTACACAATTACAATTAGCCGAGAAAATGAACATCAGCGACAAAACTGTCAGTAAATGGGAACGCGGTTTAGGCTGCCCAGAGGTTTCCCTGCTGACTGATTTATCTAAAATATTTGAAGTTGATTTGGAAAAACTGCTTTCCGGCGAATTGGATGCAAACGATACTTGGAGAGGTAATATGAAAAAACTAAAGTTTTATGTCTGCCCAACCTGTGGGAATTTAATTACCGCTACTACAGAGGCGGGTATTTCCTGCTGTGGTAAAAAATTACAGCCGGTACTGCCGCAAAAAGCTCCCGAAGATGAAATGCTTAAGGTTGAGATAATAGAAGATGAGTACTTTATTACTACCAGCCATCCAATGGAGCGCGAACATTTTATTACATTTGTGGCTTTGCTGACAGGGGATACAATGATATTGAAAAAGCAATATCCTGAATGGGAATTGCAGACGCGGATTCCTACCCTTGCACATGGAAGGCTGCTTTGGCATTGCAACCAGCACGGATTATTCTATCAGGACATAAAGCCAGCCAGGAAAGCCTGATATGCAGGTGCAGACCGAGGCGAGAAAATTAGAGGTTGAATAGGATTAACCTATTCAACCTCTAATTTTCCTCTCCGAAGATCCAGAAAAACAGTAGTCCCTTTCCCAACAGTTGATTGCAGAAAAATTCGATGTCCCAGCATATCCATTGTTTCTTTACAAAGAAACAATCCAATTCCTGTAGATCTTTTTTCCAAATCTGCCCTTCCATTATATCCGGTAAATCCTCTGCTGAACAACCTGGGGATGTCCTCGGCACGGATGCCAGTACCAGTATCCTTTACTGCCAAAATGCCCTGCTCCGCCCAATAAATGGCTACCGAGCCATGCCGCGTATATTTTACAGCGTTGGTCAAAACCTGTTCCAATACAAAGCAGAGCCATTTTTCATCTGTTAAAACATCCCCCTCCAGCTCCCCCAGCTCCAGCTTAATATGCTTATGAATAAAAAGCACAGAAACCCTTTTGACAGCCTGATTGACCAGATGCCTGATTGGAACTGCTTTAAATTCCAGATCGCGGTCTCCCAAACGTTCAAATTGTAAAACCATATCTACATACTGCTCAATTTTAAAAATCTGCTGTATCAATGCGTTTTTATCAATTTTGTCCTCTTTTAAAAGAAGACCTGCGGCTGCCAGAGGTGTTTTTATTTGATGGGACCATAAGGTGTAGTAATTTCTTGCAGCCAGGCTTTTCTGTTCATAGTTGTCGGCTAATGCGCTGCGTTCTGATTCTAAAAGGCGAATGATAGAAAAGTATCGTTGTTCCAAAGGATTGAAATGAACTCCTTCATGGAGTATGGCGTCTAACATAGGTGTAACCCCTGCCTGTGCATTTGTACACTCGAAAAGCTTTTCTAAAAGGCAACGTTTTTTCCAATAAAAATAACCTTCCCCGAGAGTGAAAAACAGTTTCAAAGCAGATAACACCATAATGGTATAAAACGCCGGCCCCCAGGGAAGCTGGTATAGGCTGTAAACCAGAAGAAGAACCCCCATAGAAAAGCCGAATTCCAGAAAATTCCAGCGCTTAACTGCAACAAAGCGAAACATAGAGGACATAAAGCCAACTGTTTTCATAGCTGTTGTCCCTTCTCATCCAAAGGCGCCATATATCCCAGCCCTTTCCTGGTGACAATCCACCCTGACAAACCCGTTTCCTCTAATTTTTTTCTAAGCCTGGCGATGTTGACAGTAAGGGTATTGTCGTCAATAAAATTGTCATCCTGCCAGAGCTGCCGCATAATGCCCTCTCTGGAAACCGTGCAGCCCTGATTTTCCAAAAGCGTTTGAAGAATCTTAAATTCATTTTTTGTTAATTCCAGGGTTTGTCCCTGATAAGAGAGCGTTGCATCGCCCAAGGAAAGCACTGCGCCGCGATATTCCATTTGACTGGCTTGCGGACCAAAGTCATAAGCACGGCGGAGCAGAGCCTGAATTTTCGCAATGGCAACATCAAGATCAAATGGTTTGGCAATAAAATCATCTGCACCCATGCTTAAAGCCATAACCAGGCTCATATTGTCCTTGGCAGAAGATATAAACAGAATAGGGATTTTACTGACTTTTCGAATTTCCGTACACCAATGATATCCATTAAAAAAGGGGAGGGAGATATCCAATAAGACCAAATCCGGCTGGACAGTAAGAAACTGTTCCAAAACAGCCTCAAAATTCTCTACTGTCTGTATTTGATAGCCCCATTTCCTAAGCTGTCGGGAAAGCACCTGGGAAATAACTTCATCATCTTCCACAATCATAACCGTATATATCATATATGCCCCCTTTTTTCAAATCTGGGGTTTTATTTTGCTATGGTACGGGTACCAGTATAGCAGCGAATATAAATTTCCCGGATTTCATCTATGGTAATTTTCACCGGGTTGGCTGAGGTGCAGCGATCATGAAAGGCGGCTTCACATAATGCGTTCAAATTTTCTGCAAACGTATTTTCAGGAATGTTGTAATCTTTCAGGTTTAAGGGAATTTCTACTGTTTTCATCAGATGGATCATGGCAGAAATCAAACTTTCCACCCCTTCCGCTGTAGTAGAAGCAGGCATCCCCAATATTTCAGACAAATATGCATAACGAACTGCTGCTTTGTTACACTCTAGTTTGGAAAAAACCAAACCAGCGTTATATTCCGACACATATGGCAGAAGCATGGCGTTTGCCTTACCGTGGGGAATATGAAACACTGCACCTAAAGCATGCGCCATGCTGTGGTTTACTCCAAGCCCTGCATGGTTAAACGCCATACCCGCCATACAGGAAGCATTGTGTATTTTTTCCCTTGCAATCATATCATTGGGATTTTTATAGACAATGGGAAGATAACGGAACACATACCGCATTGCCTTCTCTGAGAAAGCGTCGGAAAAATCACATGCACCTGTTGAAACAAATGCTTCCAGCGCGTGAGTAAGCACGTCCATTCCCGTATCCGCTGTAACCGAAGGGGGAACAGTACGGATTAATTCCGGTTCAAGGATTGCTACATCAGGAATTAACGTTTTATCATGAAGGGGATATTTTACCTGTTTGGCTTTATCTGAAATAACCGCAAAAGATGTAACTTCTGACCCCGTTCCACTGGTAGTGGGGATTGCTATGCCCAAAGGTTTTTCCACCCCTTGGATGGTCGTATAAAAATAGCTTACAATTTTAGCCGTATCAATAGCTGACCCGCCTCCAAAGGCAATGACTGCATCGGGCTTATGGTTCAAAATACGGATAATCCCTTGTACTACTACCTCAATGGAAGGATCGGGGACAATGTCTGAAAACACCCTGTATTTAATATTAGCTTCCCTGAGTACAGTCAAAAGTTCGTTAATTTTGCCGGAAGAAACCATGAAAGGATCGCAAATAATACAGGCGTCATGAACACCCAAATCCTTCATTTTTTCCAAGGAGCCTTCCCCCAGGACAACCTTTGTTTGAATGTCAAAAATATCCATTTTCAATTGTCACGCCTTTCCATGTCAAAAGAATTCCATACAAAATTATTTTAACACAACCTTATAGAAATGAACAGCCCTTATTTTTTGAATCCTTTGAAATAGTCCCTTTACATTTTATATATCCTGTTCAGCCACCTGGATAAAAATTTGGATACTAGGGCGTGTCCCTAAAGTCTTGGCACTTGTCTTTTTCTACAAGGAGAAAGTGCTTGCTGCGTCAAAAATGCTCGGAATACATACAGTATTCCCTGCGCTTTTCTCCTTGCAGTCACTCCCTCCCTGCGAAAAATCCAGGCACCCCGACTTTAGGGACACGCCCTAGAGAATTAGCAGCATCAATCTGAAAAGAGGGTTTTTGAACATATGAAAGATTTACAGTATACAATCCTATTTGTTTATGATAATATGTTAGCAAATAAAATAAAAACGGTCAGGAAGTGAACTGGATGCCAGAATATCAACAACCCAATCTGTTAAATGGATACCAGCTTTTATATGATGCTGCAATGCTGGCCGGGGAAATTACCCTGGAGAGTGGAGCGGAGATTTTCCGGGTAGAAGACACTATGCGGAGAATTATGAGCCTTTCCGGGCTTGCATCAGTGGAAGTATTTGCAACTACTACAGGTATATTTGCAACGTTAGCGGATCCGTCCATACCTCCGGTTACACAGATTCGGAGGATAAACAGCCGCGCTAACAATCTCAGCCGCATCTGTCAGGTCAATGAGGTTTCCAGAGAACTTTGCAGAGGGGATATTACCCCGGAGGAAGCTATCCTTCGTTTAAAAGAAATCCGCAGCCTGCCCCCATATCCTAAAAAATGGGTTACTGCTGCGGTTCTTCTGTCTACTATGGGATTTGCAGTATTATTTGGTGGCAGGATAGGGGAAACACTTGTTTCCGGTATTGCCTGTGCCGCAATGCAGTTGGCAGGGCTTGTTTTAGCAGAACGGTTTTCCAATAATTTTATGGAAAACCTTTTGAAAACTCTGGTGATTGCCCTTGTCACTGAAGCTTGCTGCCTGTTGTTCCCCTTTCTTAATGGACAGACGATTATCATCAGCGCTATTATGCCGCTGGTTCCCGGTGTGCCAATAACCAACGCAATTCGGGACACGCTGCAAGGTGATTACACCGCAGGGCTTTCCCGCGCAGCAGAAGCTTTTGTAATTGCTCTGGCGATTGCAGTCGGTTCTATTGCGGGAATGGGATTATTCCGTTTTATCTCTGGACTATTTTAAAAACTGGGAATGGGGGAAGATTATGTCTAATTTAGCTGTGTCCATATTTCTGTTTCTGATAAAGCTGTTGGGGGCATTTTTAGCAGGAGCCGCGTTAGGGCTTGCCGCTCAAATCCCCTCCCGTTATTTTATCAATGCTGGAATGACTGCCGCTATTGGTTGGGCGGTTTATCTTCTTGCATCAGAATATGGCTGGAATCTGGTTTGGGCTAATTATGCCGCAACAGTTTGCGTTGCGCTGACTGCCCAGATATTGGCAAGGCGGAAGTTTGTCCCGGCAACTGTATTTTTAATTCCAGGCATTATCCCGCTTGTTCCAGGCGGAGGGATGTATTTGATTGTTTGGAGTATGCTGTATGATACACCTGCCGCCACTTCTGCGTATTTTTATGAGACTTTGCAAATGGCAGGGGCGATTGCTTTGGGGATTTTTACCGTTGATACGGCCTTTCGGATCCCAAAGAAAAGGAAACAGCAAATTCATTAATTTAACAAATTATTTCCCCGTTCAAAAACCTTCTGTACAACCTTAGAGGTACGGTTTACCAATTCTACAGGCCATGCTCGTTCCTCATTTATGGAGTCCCTTCCCACCCTGGCAGACTCCTCCATAATCCACCGTATCAAAGGCCGTTCAATTTCAGGAAAATAAACTTGAAGCGCCTTCTCCAGCAATCCGCCTTTTGTAGCGCAGCCCTCAGACATTTCCCTTAAATGTTCCGGCGTTTCCTCTTGTACCGACATAAGTAAAACATCCAATGTAATCCGTAAAAACCTGCTGTATTCATTTAAATCCAGTCCTTGGTTTGTGGCAAACTGACATAATCCCTCATACCAAGCCCTGATAGAAATATCAGTAATCTGTCGATAAAGGGAGCCAAAGGTTTCCTGGCGGCAGGAAGGGATGCCAGGGGCATTGTCTTTCGGCAGTTCTACTGCAAACTTGCGCAGTTCAAACCGCATTTCCGAAGCAATTTGCGGTAGTTCCACAGTCTGCCCACAGAACTGGAAAGCCCTTTGAAGGGTAAAGCATAACTCATAAATATTATGTGCTGCCACCATACCAGAAAGTGCAGCCATTAGATCATCCTGTGAAACATTGAGCATTGTCCCTATAGGCTGGGTAAATTTAACAAGCTGGTCTAAATGTTCCTGACTTGGCATTGCCTTCCCATCCATGGAAACGAGGCTGTACCCATATTTGCCAATAGAAAACCCGCCGGCTTTTTGAACCACGCAGGGCATCAGGGAAATCTGAGAAATTCCATTTCCCAGAACCTTACGGTAGTAACGCGGCAAAGGCTTAGGAGGAAAACAAATTAAAAGAGGGTATGCTTGATTGGAATCCCGCAGCCTATTGTAATATGGCTTTAAAACAGTTTCCGTCAAAGTTTCTGCCAAAGTTGGAGGAGGCGAAAACAGGATGACCTGCGGGGACACATTCTCCAGCATTTCCAAAGGATTTCCTGCTGTAATAGGAAAGTTATAATAAGCTTGTTTTTCAGCTAAGCCCTCAGCGCTGCCCTTGACAGCGTAAATATTTCCTTCCCGGTTTCCGTCTAAAAGGGAATCGCAGCATGGAAGAAGGGATTCCATTAAGTTTCCAAATCCAATAATCCCAATTTTTAAAACTGTGCTTTCCACATAACCCGCCCCTATCTAAAGAGTATTGATGTTTTCTATAAACCATTATACACCTTTTCCAAAGCCGTGATAACCCTAATTCAGATTTTTCCATATTTGCTGAATGATTTAAAATGAGAAGGGGATTCGCCTATTGCTTTTATAGTTGAAAGCTGGTAAAATAATCACGTATATATGGGAAAGGCAGGTAGATAAGGGTGTAGATTGGAAGCTTTAAGCTGTAATTCTAGGAATTGTTAAAAACCCTTATAAAGTAGGAGGAAACATTTTGGCTGGCTATATAGAGCAAATCGAAAAGAGAAGAACGTTCGCCATTATCTCTCATCCCGACGCGGGAAAAACAACACTGACAGAAAAGCTTTTGCTGTACGGTGGGGCAATCGCTCTGGCTGGTACTGTCAAAGGTAAAAAAAATTCCCGCCATGCGGTTTCTGACTGGATGGAAATTGAAAAGCAGCGTGGAATTTCAGTAACATCGTCAGTAATGCAGTTTTATTACCATGGAAATTGTATTAATATTTTGGACACGCCTGGACACCAGGACTTTTCTGAGGACACCTATCGCACCCTGATGGCCGCTGATTCCGCCGTTATGGTAATTGACGCCTCTAAGGGTGTAGAAGCCCAGACCCGTAAACTGTTTAAAGTATGTTTGCTGCGGGATATTCCCATCTTTACCTTTATTAACAAAATGGATCGGGAAGCGCGCAATCCTTTTGATTTAATGGAAGAAATTGAAAATGAATTGGGCATTGGAACGTATCCTATCAACTGGCCTATTGGATGCGGCAAGGAATTTAAAGGGGTATACGATCGCCAAAAACGGGAAATCATTTCCTTTACTGCAAATAATGGCTCCCGTGAGGTGGAAAAGCAGGAAATAGAGCTGGACGCGCCGGAATTAACAGAGCTGATTGGAGAAGAACTCAGAAATATCCTTGCAGATGATATTGAACTTTTAGATGGTGCAAGCTATGAATTCGATATGGACAAAGTCCGCCATGGAAAACTTTCACCAGTCTTTTTCGGTTCAGCGTTAACCAATTTCGGAGTTGAACCCTTTCTGGAGGATTTTCTGCGTATGACCACTCCACCGCTGCCGCGAAAGTCCGATAACGGGGAAATAGATCCCTTTTCTAAAAACTTTTCAGCCTTTGTTTTTAAAATTCAGGCTAATATGAACAAGGCACATCGGGACAGAATTGCTTTTATGCGGATTTGTTCCGGCAAATTTGAAAAGGATATGGAAGTTTACCATGTTCAGGGAAATAAAAAGATGAAACTTTCCCAGCCCCAGCAGCTTATGGCTCAGGAGCGGGAAATTATTCAGGAGGCTTTTGCGGGAGATATTATCGGCGTATTTGATCCTGGCGTATTTTCTATTGGGGATACCATCAGCATTCCTGGGAAAAATTTTCAGTTTGAGGGCATCCCAACCTTTGCGCCAGAGCATTTTGCACGGGTCAGCACAAAGGATACCTTAAAACGTAAGCAATTTGTCAAAGGCGTTACCCAGATCGCCCAGGAAGGCGCTATACAGATTTTTCAGCTCCCTGGAACCGGTATGGAGGAAGTTATTGTTGGAGTAGTTGGTACTCTTCAGTTTGAAGTATTAGAGTATCGCTTGAAAAACGAGTATAATGTACTCATTAATATGGAACATCTGCCATATCAGTTTATTCGATGGATTGAAAGCCCTGTCGAGGAACCAGCAAAATTAAACCTTACTTCCGATACAAAGATTGTACAGGATTTTAAAGGAAATTTATTGCTCCTATTTACGAATCAGTGGAATATTGGATGGGCAGAAGAAAAAAATAAGGGTCTGGAATTATCAGAATTCAATCGGGCATAAGCCATAGTTGAGTACTGCGAAAAGCAGATTAAAAAGTTTTAAAGTTAAGGGGGCCTTTTAGAAAAGGTCCCCTTTCATATTATTTCAAGGTTTGAATTTGGTTTTCTGACAGGTTGGTCATACTGGCAATCATTTTAATGTCCATCCCAGCTGACAGCATTTTTCTTGCTATATCAAAAAAGGCTTCTTCCCGTCCTTCCTCCCGTCCTTTTTCACGGCCTTTTTCTATCCCTCGTTCTTCGGCCTCAATCATTCCCTGATTGTAATCCCGGATAGCTTTCATCCTAGCTTCATAGTCTTTGCGCTTATCATCATCCTGGCTGATAACCCGAAGCCTTTTATAAGCGCTGTTGATGCCTTCGTCTTTTCCTGCTAACATCTCGAAATCCTCCTTTTTCTCCGAACTGATAAATTTCGCCCATAACAAAAGAGAACTGCATCCCTCTTTCAGCTCTGGCAGCTTGGGAAGTTCTATTACGTGGAATTCCATCTTATCAGTATAAAGGAATCTCCGGCTGTCTTCGCTAATGTGGAAACAGGAATAAAATTCTGTCTCTCCCTTAAAAAGTTCAAAGTCCAATATGCTAATGCTCACACATTTCTTAAAAACTGCATAGGAATCCCCTTCTTTTATCTGATCCACATACTTTTTCGCCAGATAAAATACAGATCTGTTAGGCCATATCTTTATTTCTGCAAGTTGTATTTCAATGTCAATCTCTGTGTCGTCGTTCATAAGAACATTTACATCTAGTATCCCCTGTTTATCCTGCGCATGAACCTTCCTTAAATCAGTATTCTGTATTTTTACGGATTTGATGTCTTTGGGATTAAGGCTCAAAACCGCCGCCAAAAAACTTTTTAGAGCGTGATGGTCATTCATAATCTCCTTGAATGCAAAATCTACCTTTGGCTTCATTAGAAATTCTTCCATATGGCAACATCCTCCCTGTTGTCCTTTTGGGCGGCTTTACTTTATCCTTTTAAATCTCTTTCAAAGTTGATAAACCGTTTTCCCTGAAAGGTAAGTTTTCCATAATCCCCTTCTGCAAGCAGCCCATAGACATTCTCCTTTAATTCTAATTCCATCCTGTCTCCGCTTTCAAACTGAAAGGTAGCGTAATAACGCCGATAAGTATGAATATGATTTAGATGATTGGTACTGGTATGGGTGGCAGATTGGCGCACGTCGGAACGTTTTGTTACCATTGAGGCAGGGACAGTGAGTACTGGGGAAATATTATCTTGATGTTTCTGCCGGGCAGAATTTATAAATGTGAAAATAATCATCCCAAAAATCAGTATAAATCCAATTGTTATGATAATTGGAATAATGGTAAACATCAAACTGTTTAATCCGTAAGACATGACAAAACCTCCTAATTTTCAGACTTTTTTTTCATTTTTGATTTTTCTTCCAAAGAGATGTTGTGCTCCCTGGCATATTTTTTCATATATTCATAACACCAAGCGGTTTGGATTGCATCAGAGAGGGCGCGATGCTCCACGGTTTCCCCCACATGAAAGGCATGAATCAGAGTCGTCAGTTTGTGGTTGGGCAGGTCGGGAAAAAGGAGCCGTGAAATTCGCAGTGTATCCATATAGGGGTTCATCACACGATGTTTCAAAACCACCATGCTGTTATATCGAATAAAACGCAGGTCAAAAGCGGTATTATGCCCTAATAGCAGGCTATCCCCTAAAAAATTCAGAAATGCTGGCAGAGCGTCTATAATTTTAGGTGCACCTGCGACCATATCGTCCCGAATTCCAGTAAGATCAGTAATAAAGGCTGGAATTTTAACCCCTGGATTGATAAGCTGGGAAAAACGTTCCACAAGCTTCCCGTGTTCCATTCGGGCGGCAGCCAGTTCCAAAATCTGCTCTTGGGCGGGATTCAGGCCAGTTGTTTCGATATCCAACGCCACATAGCTTTCCGCTGATGCAAGAATACTTTTTGGATATTGTACAGGCTGAGGGATTGCCAGCGACATAAAAATTCCGCCTTTCTGCGAAAAAAATTTTTGACTTGATGTAATTCTGACCAATTTTCTCCGAACTCACGTTCTTTCTGCTTTAAGGATACCATAAAACGCCAAACCACGCAAGACCGCCCCTGAGATTTCTCAGGGGCGGTCTATTATGATAGGAAAGGAATTGGAACTGGCAAATTAATGTTTGATATCATTCATATCAAGAAAATTGTTGATGACAGCTCTAAAATATTGTGAGTTTTAGGAACACCGTTTCAGCAACCTTGGTAGTTCGCTGGCTGCCAGAGAAAAATTTCAGATTCTGCCAAATGAGTCAGCCCCAGGTTGTACTCATCGAGGGCTGTGCTCCACTCTTGGCTTTATTGAACCTGCCTTGAAAAATAGGCTCTGTCATTTGCTTAAACCTAAATACCAAAATCAGAATACCATAAATTTAAAAAAAATCCAGCCTTTTGGGATTATCCCTGCAAAAACAGGGACAATCTGCAAAAGCCTGATTCAAAAGATAATGGCATTGGAAAATTACTGTTTGCAGCTATTGACAACAATTTTTCAAAGATCGTTTTATTTTCTTTGTCAAGAGCACTTGCTTGAGATGTGTCTTTTTCTGCAAAAGAGGCAGCGGGAGGGGGAGAAATGGCGTAACAGTATGTAAACAAGGAAGTACTCCTGTAAAATTTCGGCACGCGAAAATATGGCGTTATCGTTATAGATATCTATATGAAGAGAATCACCGGTGTGGAAACTACTCAGAGAATTCGAAATCCAAGGATAAATAAAGAACCAGGCTGTACAAATTTGTACAGCCTGGCTGAATTTTTACTGCACTGTGCGCAGTATGGTCTTTGGACTCCAGGGCTTTTCAATCCGATTTTGGCGCAATATCTGCATTAAAAACGAATTGGAGCATCATTGGAACCCTCGCTGGGTTGGTCAATTTGCAGGTCAAATTCCAATGACTGGCCACAGGAAGGGCAAACTGTTTCTCCGTCGTCGAGCATATCCTCGCTTACTTTAAACGTTTTTCCACACTCTGGGCAGGTAACCTCATAAATATCGTCGTCATCTTCATCATCGTCAAAATCGAAGTCGTCCTCATCGTCTCCATAAACCATATCCTCAACAGCGGTAAGATCATCATCAATCATTTCCACAGCTTCGGTCATATCGTCGATTACTTTAGAGTTTTCCTCTATGGAAAGAGCCATCTCTTGCAATGTGTCTAAAATGGCGTGAAACACTTTGCCTTCCTTTGAAATAGAATCAATGGAAAGACCCTCCATCAGCCCTTTGAGGTAGGAGACTTTTTCAGTAATGGTCATAAAATTTCTCCTTGTTTGAAAGAGGCGGTTACGCCCTTTCCATGTATTCGCCGGTTCTGGTATCAATGCGGATCATATCGCCTTCGTTGATGAACAGGGGAACGCGAATCTCCGCACCGGTTTCCAGGGTGGCGGGCTTTGTGGCGTTGGTAGCAGTGTCACCCTTAAAGCCGGGATCTGTTTTAGTTACTTGCAGTTCAATGAAGAAAGGCGGCTCTACGCCAAAAACAACCCCTTTGTAGGAAAGTACCTTAACATCAAGGTTCTCTTTTACAAATTTAAAGTTGTCTCCAAGTTTTTCAGCGTTAATCGGGATATTTTCATAGGTTTCATTGTCCATAAAATAATAAAGGTCGCCATCTTTGTAAAGATACTGCATTTCACGTCTTTCAATGAAAGCAGTCGGGAACTTGTCCGTTGGGTTAAAGGTACGTTCTGTTACCGCTCCGCTAATAACATTACGGATTTTTGTGCGGACAAAAGCCGCTCCTTTTCCAGGTTTAACGTGTTGGAATTCAATAATTTGGTAGACATTTCCGTCCATGTCAAAGGTTACGCCGTTTCTGAAATCACCAGCAGTTACCATAAAAAAACCTCCAAAAATATTATCTTCGTCCGTTTCCCATGGGATAACGGGTTATAGCAAATGACATTGAAACTGCCCTAATACCAGCTTTAAAAGCTTTGGCTGATGGATTTTAAAGCCGATTTTAGGGAAATATTTTATGTCGTTTTCTATAAAGAAGGCATTGTCCATATTATTCTATCGTAAGAAAGGACATTTTGCAAGAGTTTTTGGAAAATTCCTGGGAATTGATGTACAAATTGGGGTTGCTGTATCTTCAAAATCAGAGACAGATGAGTTCTTTGGGACTTTTGGTGAGGTCTTTCACCTCATGGGCGGGGGTAATATAAATCATATCCTCAATGCGGCATCCAAAACGCCCTTCCAGGTAAATTCCAGGTTCGACAGTCATAATAAGCCCAGGCTGGCAGACATCGGAGCAGGAGGAAGAAAAACGGGGGGATTCATGGATTTCCAGTCCGACACTATGGCCCAAGCCATGGCCGAAACATCCCTCATATCCAGCCCCATAAATCAAATCCCTTGCCACTTTATCAATATCACTGCAAACTTTGCCAACGGCAACAGCGTCAAGGGCAGCAAGCTGGGCTTTCAAAACAGTATCATAAAGGCGGCGGTGTTCGTCGTCCACCTGCCCAACAGCAACGGTTCGAGTCATATCGGAACGATAGCCGTCTATTGCCGCTCCAAAATCCATTGTAACAAAATCGCCTTTTTCTACTTTTTTGTCAGAGGGCACGCCATGAGGTAGGGATGAATTGATTCCTGAAACGACAATCGTAGAGAATGCAACATCCTGTGCACCATTTTTGCGCATAAAATATTCCATTTCTAATGCAATTTCTTTTTCGGTACGTCCTTCCCGGATAAAGTTCAATATATGGGTAAAGGTTAAATCTGTCAGTGCCTGGCAGGATTCAATTATTTTAAGCTCCTGTTCCGTCTTAATCATACGCTGCTGTTCGATGGCGTCGTTGACGCAGTTATCAAAAAGAAGTTCAGCCGGGGAAACGAACTCCTGAAACCTAATATATTCCGAAACGGAAAGGTGCGTACTTTCAATTCCAACCTTTTTGACCTCGTGATTTTGGACAATTTTTTGAAGCAGGTCTTTTCCATTTCCATCCAACAGTATTATCTCTGCATTGTGTACTGTCTTTTTTGCCAGCTCAATATAACGAAAATCAATTAAAAAATATGTCTTCTGGCGTGTGGCGAACAAAATGCCTGCACTGGAACGCATCCCTGTATAATATTGACGGTTGACAGAAGACGTTATAAGAACAGCGTCTATTTCGTCTGGAATACGTGTAAAAAGTTCCTGTATCTTGTCCATAAAGCAACTTCCTTTCTACTACTCTGCTAATATCATTCGGTTGTCTGTGATAGGTTTATGCCGATTTCTATATTTTGGAAAGCCCACCTCCTGCGGAAAGATATAAGCTGCGCATTGTACAGGCATCTTCAGACTGGGTTCCTGCTGATTCACAAATAAAAATTGGATGGCAGCCTTTTTTCACCGTTAATTCTGCAACCGGTTCGAAATCAGGGCCATACTGGTTATCTGCAAAGGTTAGATGGCATTTTTCCCCTCCGGCAGTATACTGGATTTTAGAAAAATGAGAGTGGAAACAGCGCAGACGGTTTATGCCCAGCTTATTTTCAATAGCGGTAAAAACCTTCTCCATTGCCTCAAAAGTCATTAATCCACCCAAACTGCGGGCATTAAGATGGCCAAAGTCAATACAGGGCAAAAACCTTTCATCTACGGAACAAAGTTCCAAAACTTCCTCCAAAGAACCAAGCTGGTTTATTTTCCCCATGGTTTCAGGGCAGATATGGATATCGGAAAGTCCCTCTGCATCTAAAACCTGCTGGGCCTTTTTTAAGGTTTCTTTTGCAAGTATAACTGCCTGCTCCCGTGTCATTTTTGCGCAGGAACCAGAATGTACAACTATCCTATCCCCTCCCATCCAATGGCATGCCTGCGCGGATTGAAGGATATATTGAATACTATTTTCCCGTTTTTCTTCCTCTACACTGGATAACGAGATATAATATGGAGCATGGAGGGTAAGGCGAACCCCTTTTTCTTTGGCAACTGCACCCAGCTTTTCAGCAGATTCCTGACGAACCCGAACGCCTCTGCCACACTGGTATTCAAAGGCGGTTAAGCCCATTTCATAAAGATATTCCGGCATTTGTTCGGTATGCTTAAAACCCTTTGCTGAAAAACTTTCCGGTATTCCAGCCGGCCCAAACCAAGCCATTTTAACACTCCCCCTTCTGTAAAAAGTTAATCTGCGGGAGCTGCCAAAAATGCATACTGCCTAAAACAGATTAAAAAGGTTATACTCATCTTAGAGCCTGTTTAATATCTCCCCGCGCCCGTCTTGGCGGCGTATTTTCCGCCTTGACCGCGTTAAAAATCCTTGCCATCCGTCAGGATGCCTGCGGATTTTTGCCTTGCAAGGCAAAAAATCCGCTCGTCAATCCGCACACGTCGAGATATTAAACAGGCTCTTAGACAGCTCCCGCATATTAAAACCTGTATTCACAACCGTTGAACGCGCTGTCTGAGCAGGCTTTTTCCCGCCGCACTGCATTCCCTTGGCTGTGAATACAATACATTTACTTTATATAAACACTATCATCCACAATCTTCATTTTCTCCAGAATACGACGTTCTAATCTTCGTTTTAACCGGAAAAACCACCCCTTTTCGGGAGTAATTTCCGTCACCAGGATTCCACGAATCCCTGCCAGGCTTCCCCCAAGCATATCTGTAAACAACTGGTCTCCAATCACCGCAGCATTGCAGGGAAAACAGTGCATTTGCTTCATTGCCTGATGAAAGGCAAACGGAAGGGGTTTAGCCGCTCGTGCAATATAGGGTAATCCCAGCTTTTTCGCAAACGTTGACACACGCTTCTCATTGTTATTGGAAACAATAATTAGCTGAATCCCCCCTTCGGCCATTGTATGAACCCAGTCTTTCACTCCCAAATAAGGCTCTGGGTTTCCGTGGGTGGAAAGCGTATTATCAATATCCAGCAGCAGCGTATTGATATCCAAATGCAAACATACTGCCGGATTAATCATCCGAACATGGGGCGTTAAGTAGTCTGGCAAAAGGTCTGTCATTGTTATCATGCCGTCACCGTCCATAGTTTTTAATTCCTTTTTTTATTGTACGCTATTTTGTGAAAAAAATCCAGACTTAATTCCTGAACCAAATACAAAAATACTGCCAAAATCCCAGCGGCCAGGAACAAATTTAGCAATATAACAATTTAAAAGGGATATTTTGAGAAAACTTTTTGGAAAACTTAAAAAAAGATTCACATATCCAGTCAAAAGTATTGTATAATGAAAGAAGCATATACTAATCACAATTTGAAGTTTGACAGAAAAGAGGGTTTGCTGTAAGCTGAAAACCCTGTCAGACACATTTCAAAAAGGATTTCTGAAAAAAGGGAGGCATAACAATATGTCAGCGTTTAAAATCCTGATAGCGGATGACGATAAAAATATCTGCGAACTGCTTCGGCTGTACTTAGAAAAAGAGGGTCATACCGTATTTCTTGCAAATGATGGGGAGGAGGCATTGACCCAGTTTAATGCAAATCCGCCGGATATTATTTTATTGGATATTATGATGCCCAAGCTGGACGGCTGGCAGGTGTGCCGGGAAATCCGTAAAAAATCGGACTGCCCTATTATTATGATTACCGCCAAAGGCGAAACATTCGACAAAGTGCTTGGCCTGGAACTGGGCGCGGATGATTATGTTGTCAAACCCTTTGATACAAAGGAAATTGTAGCAAGGGTTAAGGCGGTTCTGCGCCGTACAGGGAATTCTTCCTCGGAAAACAACAGCAAAGAGGTTGTTTATGATAAACTTGTAGTAAATATGGTCAAATATGAGCTTAAAGTTGACGGCAAAGCTGTGGATACCCCTCCAAAGGAATTGGAGCTTTTATATCATCTGGCAAGCCATCCAAATCGTGTATATACTCGCGACCAGCTTCTAGACGAGGTTTGGGGATTTGAATACTATGGCGATTCCAGAACCGTAGACGTACACATTAAACGTCTGAGGGAAAAGTTAGAGGGCGTATCGGATAAATGGCTGTTGAAGACCGTTTGGGGCGTTGGGTATAAGTTTGAAGTCCACGAATAAGAGATTTTGACATTGCCTGTGTTAGACCGCGGGACGGTTTTGCATCGTCCCGCTTTTTTATACCTTGTGCAGAGGTGAACATCAATTAAAAATTAGCCTTGATATGTATTATAGAATCCCTTGGATTTTTTTCGGCAGGCAGGAGGAAATTGAAGGAGTGGTTTCATGCAGCAAAGCCTATTTTCCAAATATTTCAGTGTATGCAGTACAATTATTTTAGCGGCTATCATTTTTCTGGGCACAATTTTTATGATGCTGGTAGGCCAGTATTTTCAAATGGACAAGTTTGAACTGCTCAATCGAAATCTTCGACAAGCTGCTAATGTCACTGTCACGAATTACCAGCTAAACAATTATGCCGGTGTAACACAGAATACCATTTTACCGATTTATACAGTTTTGGGCAACGCCATTGATGCGGATATTTATCTGACTGACTTGGAAGGAAATACTTTAATCTGTTCCCATGGCTCTAACTGCAACCATCTTGCAAACCAGATCGACAGCCAGATCATGTCCCAAGCGTTAAAGGGAGGCTTCCAGGAGATCAGCAATATGGGCGGGATTTATAACAGCCGTTATTATTGTGCGGCCATTCCGGTGGAGGCAGGCGGCGCAAAAGTCGGTGTGCTTTTCGGTTCCATTTCCGCAGACGCAATTAACTCTTTTCTCATTGAAATGATTCAAATGTTCCTGCTCAGTGCATTCTTAGTACTGCTGGTTTCCTTTATTGCAATTTATTTTGTCACAAACCGTCTTGTCCGCCCATTGCGTGAAATGCTCGACGCAACCCAAAGCTTTATTAACGGTGACTTTACAATCAGGATTCCTGTGGAAGGTTATACGGAAATCGACCGCCTAGGAATGGCGTTTAACAATATGGCTTCTTCCCTGGGGGCAATGGAATCAACCCGCCGAAGTTTTGTCGCCAATGTCTCCCACGAATTAAAAACGCCTATGACCACCATTGGAGGATTTATTGACGGAATCCTGGACGGCACTATCCCGGATGAAAAGCGGGATTACTATTTAGGAGTTGTGTCCGAAGAAGTCAGGCGGCTTTCCCGGCTTGTCCGTTCTATGCTTGACATGGCGCGAATCGAGGCAGGCGAAACGACCTTGCATCGAAGGGAATTCGACATTAACGAAATTGTGGTGACAACCGTATTTACCTTTGAACAGGCCATTGAGGGAAAACATCTGGATGTACGCGGCCTCGATCACGGAAAAGTTATGGTAGATGCTGATCCTGATCTCATTCATCAGGTTGTTTATAATCTAATCGACAATGCCGTCAAGTTTGTCAATGATGGGGGTTATCTTGAATTTAGTTTTGTATCTGAAGGCGATATTACTTATATAGGCGTAAAGAATTCAGGTGCAGGCATCCCTAAAGATGAAATTTCCCATGTGTTTGACCGCTTTTATAAAACCGATAAGTCGCGGAGTTTGGATAAAAACGGCGTAGGGTTAGGTTTGCATATTGTGCGTTCGATTGTAAACCTACATTCTGGAGAAATTATTGTAAACAGTATTGAAGGCGAATACTGCCAATTCGTCTTTTCGCTGCCCTCTGCTTCTCCAAAAAATGCCAGAAAAGGCGAAAAATTTAAACCTTAAAAGGTGCATCGTCATAAAAAGTTTAGAAACTGTCTTTGTTTCATCACGTATTTGTCACATTTTTTCGATATAATTTTCATATTGTAGGATAGATTGCGCACAAAAATTATTTAATCATTCAGCCTTTTGATTTTTGCGCTATTTTTGAGGAGGTTTATACAGATATGAGCGACTTCGACCATAATAAAAATGATTTTCCACAGGAGGGGAGTGAATCCCAAGAACATCAAATTCCTCTGGAGCGGCCGCAGGAAACCATAAATCAACAGAACCAGCAAAATCCCCCTCCCTCTGAGCATTCACAGAATTCCCAAGACCCACAAAACCCGTACAACGCGGCGCAAAGCAGCATGGGTGGAGAATCCTCATCGTCCAATCCCTATTATGGCAGCTATGGACAAAACCAATGGAATCCTGGCGGACAACAAGGATATCCGGGAAATTCCCCCCAAGGTTTTCAAGGTTCTTCTCAGGGAAATTACCGCGGTGGAAACGGGTATGGATATGGTCCGTCCGGTTATCGAAACCCCTATGGAACATCTTCCCAGCCGTCGGGGAAGAACAGCCAGGGAGGCTGGCAGGACTCCAATGCGTTAAACAATTCCGAGCCTTATAAATGGAATTTTGAAGAATATGACAATGCTAAAAGCCGCCAGAAAATCAGCCAGAAGAAGGGCGCAAAAATTGCCCTCAGCATTCTGGGGCTTGCTGCTGGGCTTGGAGTGCTGTGCCTGGCAGGAGTAGGGGCCTGGTATATGCTGGGCGGAAACATTGCTGAAAGTCCTTCTGATTATGGTGGCCTTGTCAGCAGTTCCAACAGCGTTTCAGAAGAATCCGATATTGACCCGTCCAGTCCAGGGCTTACCCTTACCGACCGTCCAACAGCTCCTTCATCCAGCACAACAGAAGGCGAACCTCTATCCACCCCTGACATAGCCGAAAAGGTTAAACCTTCTGTTGTAGGGATCCTTAATTACGGCAGCGGCTCCAGTATTCAATCCATCATGACCCCCAATGAAGGTTCCGGTATCATTATGTCTGAAGATGGGTACATTCTTACCAATGCACATGTAATTGAAAACGCATCTGGTCTAAAGGTAGTTATGGAAAACGGCCAGGAATATGAGGCGAGAGTAATTGGAGCTGATAACGACACCGATATTGCTGTTATTAAAATTAATGCGGAAAACCTGCAATTTGCGGAGTTTGGGAATTCAGATCAGCTTCGGGTTGGTGAAAAGGTGGTTGCGATTGGCAACCCCAGAGGATTGACGCTTGCCGGAAGTGTTACACAGGGGATTGTTTCTGCTGTTAATCGTTCCCTTTCCTCTTCTCCAACAGATTTTACTTATATCCAGACAGACGCTGCTATCAATCCCGGAAACTCCGGCGGTGCGCTTGTCAATGAATATGGTCAGGTAATAGGGATTAATACTGCTAAAATCTCTCAGGTTGCCTCTACGGTTTATGAAGGAATTGGGTTTGCTATCCCCATTACAGAAGCAAAACCCATTATTGACGACCTGAAAGCTTATGGAAGGGTGACAGGCCGGGTAAAATTCGGTATTGTTGTACAGACAATTGACGCTTATACTGCTGCTTCCTATCAAATTCCTCAGGGTGCTATGATTATTTCTACTGAGGAAGGTTCTGATATTGCGGCTAAGGGCGTTGTTGCCGGGGACATCATTTATGCAATTGATGGTGTTGCTATTACTTCGTCAAATGAGTTAAAAAACGCTGTATTTGGCAAAAAACCAGGGGATTCAGTTTCGTTGAGCATTTATCGTCGAACAACTGGGTATAGTGATAAAAAATTTGACGTTACGGTTTCCTTGATGGAGGATACCGGAGAAAGTAATAATACTGCGTCAAGTCAGCCGCTGTCTCCAATAGGGTAATTGAAAAGGCCGGGAATCTGCTAAAGAGATCCCCGGCCAAAATATTGTGAAAAAGCTGATATACAAGCACAGCCTAAGACAAGCACAAGCTAAAACATCTCAAAAAGGTTTGAAGAGTCCAGAGGAACTTTCCTAAAAAGTTCCTCTGGTCGCGTCCGCATACGCGAAATACCCCTGCCTGCTCCAAAACAGCAAAAACAAAGAAGACAGCCCCCTATCATTTCGCCATTATTAAAAAAGCCCGCTAACATTGCTTCATGGGAGCAATAAGACTGTGAATGTAACCAGCTTCGAGGGAGCGCCCCATATAGGCGGGCTTCTTCCGCTTCGTCCAACGCCGCAGCGTTGGACAAACCTAAAAGCCCTCACTTGCAGCCATCCAGCAAACTGAAAGTTTGCCATGATGGCGTACCTAAAACAGAAAACCGTCCAATTAAGAAAGTTTCCCATTGAATCCGCCCTTGTGTTTTCACCCCTCTTCAATTGTCTTCCATAAACGAATAGTACCGGTATGATTCAGCCAGCATAAAAGCATAACAATCAAGGGTGCGATTAAAATCCCGGCAAAACCAGCCAATTTCCATCCTACAAACATAGCTGTCAGCGTAACCACAGGCGGCAGCCCAGTTTGATCTCCAATAATCTTAGGTTCGCACAGCGTCCTAACAATCCAAATAATGGCATACAGAACAGCCAAACCCACAGCTAAAAACCGCTCCCCCTGAACAAAGCATATCACAGACCATGGAATCAAAATCCCACCTGTTCCAATTAACGGCAAAATATCCAGCAATGCAATCAAAGCACTGACAGCAAAAAAATTCGGAACACGCAAAAGGTAAAGCCCTATAGCCAATTCCAAAAAAGTAATGGCCATAATGATAGCGTATCCCTTCAAAATCTTCCAAAGCTGCCCGCAGATAAATTTCCGACAGGCGAAGATAGCCGGAAGCGCATTAGCAGGAATCTGAGCTAAAATAAAAGCAGTCACACGGGGATAATCCATAGCAATAAAAAAGGAAGAAAGCACACTTAAAGTAAGTGTAAACAATACAGAAGGAATATTTTTGACCAATCGTCCAGCCCAGGCCATAGCAGCAGCTGAAAGATTTCCAAGCTGTTCCTGAAGTGTTTCGGAAAGCGTGTCAGATACAGATAAGTTAGAGAAATTAGGGGAAAGTCTGGATAATGTTTTAAATGTATGCTTTTGCATTTTGGCAAGCATAGGGACAAGGGTATTTTCTAAAAAGTCAGGAAGTGCGGATGCGGCAGAACTTAAAATTCCGGCGGCTAAATCGGTAGTCCGAACTGCCAGAAACCATAAAGCTCCTAAAATAGCAAGATAAAGCAGCGTTGTAACAATGACGGCAGCATATTTTCGGGGGAGCGGGGAAATATCGGATAGTTTGCGGATGGCAGGCCGCAGCAAAACTGCCACAGCAAGTCCTGCCGCAAACGGAAACATCCAGACAAATAGAACTTTCGCCCCCAATGCCACCAGCAACAGGATAACTGCAAGATAACAAAAACGGATCAAGAAATTTTTTTGTTTTTCCGGCTTCATGAAAATCCTCCCAACTGGACTATGTGCAACTTTTTATATGTCCGTATTTTTTATTCTATAAGTATGCGAAAGATAGGATGTATTATCCCCCAAAAGATGGTACAACATTCTGAATTCCGTTATGGGCGGACAAACCCGTCTTTTAATATATAATTTAAGGAATGGTTTGGGCGGATTGGCTTTTTTGTTAGTGCGGAGTATTTTGCATCTTGCAGGTTCAGCAGATCTGTCAGTTCAGCAAAGCTGAACTGATGACCAAAGAACTTTTTAATCTATTCCAGATTGTACTTATCTTAGGTTGTACCTGCAAATGAACTTTTCCAAAGCGGTTTTGTCAGATTTATACGAAAAAATGCTGTTTTTCAGAATGAATTTCTGATTGTGTTTTTACTGAAATATCGTTTATAATGGAAAGCAAAATGATATTTATCCAGAAACCAGGAGAAAATAAGAGATATTTCTATGAAAGAAAGAAAAAACTGCATATAAATTTTAATTTTCGGAGAAATTCAGAAGAAAATAAGGATTTATGATGGAATTTGGCGATTGAGAAAAATTCTCTGCAATGTTATAGTGTATTTGCTCATAAAACAATCGTTTTTCGGAGGTGGACGCATTGGAAGAAAGGCCAAAATTCCTCTTGGTAGACAGCAAAGTACTTCCAGAGGTTTTTTATAAGGTAGTCTATGCCAAACGCCTTCTTGCAAAAGGCAAAGCCAAAAGTTCTTCAGAAGCCGCAAAATTGGCGGGTGTTTCCCGCAGCGCATTTTATAAATATAAGGATTGTGTTTTTCCATATGAAAACAAAATGGGGGATAGTATCGCCACTTTTTCCGCTACATTGGAAGATGAACCCGGCGTACTTGCTTCCCTCATTGCGGAATTATATAAAGCTGGCGCTAATATATTAACGGTCAACCAAAGTATACCGGTGGATGGAGTGGCTTTAGTAACAGTTTCCGCCCGGACAATTGGCGTTTTAATGGATGACGACAAGCTTTTGAAACTGCTTCGTTCTGTTTCCGGCGTGGTGGATGTACGTAAAATTAATTCTCAGTAATTTCAGAAAATATTTGGAGGGAGTATTCACCATGATTTATATTGCAGTAATGGGATATGGAACGGTTGGTTCTGGCGTAGCAGAGGTCTTTTATAAAAACCGTGAAAGTATTCAGAGAAAAATAGGAAATAAACCTATGGATATTAAATATATCCTGGATTTGCGGGATTTTCCCGACAGCCCTTATGCCGATAAGTTTACAAAGGATTTTAATGTTATTGCCAATGATCCTGATATTGATGTTGTCGCGGAAGTTATGGGCGGACTGGAGCCCGCTTTTACCTACACGAAAACCTGCCTGGAACATGGAAAAAGCGTTGTCACTTCCAATAAGGAACTGGTAGCTGCAAGAGGTGCAGAGCTTTTGGAAATTGCACGCCGAAACAATGTCAATTTCTTTTTTGAAGCCAGTGTAGGCGGCGGAATCCCAATTATCCGTCCGCTTCATTCTTCCCTTGCAGCAAATGAAATTGACGAAATCGCCGGTATTTTAAACGGCACCACCAATTTTATCCTTACAAAAATGATAAAAGAACAGATGGGGTTTGACGATGCGCTGGCATTAGCCCAAAAACTTGGTTATGCGGAACGCAATCCCTCTGCAGATGTTGACGGACATGACGCCTGCCGTAAAATCTGTATTTTGGCTTCCCTTTCCTTTGGGCGGCATATATACCCGGAGTTTATTCATACGGAAGGAATCCGCAGCGTCACTCTGGAAGATGTGGCTTATGCGGAAAACTGGGGCGGAGTCATTAAACTGATTGGCCGCGCGAAACGGGTTTCCGAGGATGGCGGAAAAATCTATGCTATGGTTTCTCCTGCATTTATTTCTCATGACAGCCAGCTTTCCTCTGTGGATGATGTGTTTAATGGGATCCTTGTCAGAGGCGACGCTACTGGGGATGTGGTCTTTTACGGCAAGGGAGCAGGCAAACTTCCCACTGCATCCGCAGTAATCGCTGACATCGTGGATGCAGTAAAGGCCACCTCAACCAGCAAGTCGCTCCAATGGAAAGACGATGGAAAAAATCATGTGCTGGATTATAAACAGCAGTCCAGTTCTTTCTATCTGAGGATGCAGGGCAGCATTGACTGCGTTCAAAAAGCAAAAGAAATCTTCGGTGAAATCAAGCTTCTGCACCGTCCCGGCCAGCCAAATGATGAATTCGCCTTCGTTGCCCCTTGTATGACAGAAACCGCTATGGATGAAAAATCTGCCCAACTGCAACAGATAGGATGCCGTCAGCTCGCTATGCTCCGGGTTCTGGATTACTAATCATACAGACTATAATAACAGGAGGGATTTTCTGTGGTTAAGGTTAAAATCCCCGCTACCAGCGCCAATATTGGTTCTGGATTCGACTCCCTGGGGCTTGCCGTTACCCTTTATAATTACGTCTTTATAGATGAATTTGACGGAGTCCAGATCAGCGCAATGGATAATGTCCCTATTCCCTGTGATGAATCTAATCTTGTCTATACTACTGCCAAAAGCCTTTTTGAATTATGTGGCCAACCCTTTCATGGCCTCCGCATCCATCAGGAAAACAACATTCCCATGGCAAGGGGGCTGGGTTCCAGTTCCGCTTGTATTATTGGCGGCCTTATGGGAGCGAATGAACTGCTGGGCAGGCCCCTGAAACACAATGAACTGATTAACCTCGCAGCTAAAATGGAGGGGCATCCTGATAACTCTACTCCTGCTCTGGTGGGAGGGCTTGTCACTGCTGTGCTGGATGATACCGGATCGGTTTATTATGTTAAACAGGTTATTAAACATGATCTGCGTTTTGCTACCTTTATTCCAGACTTTGAACTGAAAACTTCTACTGCCCGCGCTGCTCTGCCCAAGCAGATTCCACATAAGGACGGCGTTTTTAACCTTTCCCGTTCTGCTTTAATGTCAGTTTCCCTGTACAGTGGAAATTATCAGAACCTTAGGACAGCGGCCCAGGATACCTTGCATCAGCCTTACCGTTTGGGCCTGATTAAAGGCGCAGAACAGGTTTTTGATCTGTCCTACCAGCTTGGAGCATATGCCGCCTATATCAGTGGAGCCGGTTCCACTTTGATGGCGATTGTAGATGAAAAGCTTACCGACTTTGAACAGAAGGCCAGAAAAGCTCTTGACGAGATGGGGTTCACAGGCTGGGAAATCAAAATGCTGGAAATCGACAATCATGGCGCTCAACTTTTTTAAGTTTTTGCATAGATAGAGATTTTTTCAGGAAAATTTTTCACAAAGGCCGGTTTTCATTGACCAAAAATTGAATTTTGCTGTATCTTATAATGCGGGGGATTATTCCCAATCCCCCGCAAGACGATTTACAGAAAATGGAGGGAAAAGCATGGGAATTGTTGTACAGAAATTCGGAGGCACATCTGTCGCAAATGCAGAACGGCTTATGAATGTCGCTCGAATTGTCACTGATAAATATAAAGAGGGCAACAGCATGGTCGTAGTGGTTTCCGCTCAGGGTGACACTACCGACGATTTAATTGATAAAGCAATGGAGATCAACCCCCACCCCAGCAAAAGAGAAATGGATATGCTTTTATCTACTGGGGAACAGATTTCCATCTCACTTCTGGCCATGGCAATTGAAAAGCTGGGATTTCCAGTGATATCTTTGACAGGATGGCAGGCAGGTTTTCTCACAAACTCCGCCCACAGCCAAGCCAGAATTCGTAATGTCCATAAGGAACGTATTGAAAAAGAACTAGACCAGCGGAAAATAGTGATAGTAGCTGGATTCCAGGGGGTCAACCGCTACGATGATATTACAACGCTTGGGCGCGGAGGATCTGATACCAGCGCTGTTGCTTTGGCCGCAGTTTTGCGGGCTGACCTTTGCCAAATTTATACTGACGTTGACGGCGTTTATACCGCTGATCCCCGTAAAGTTCCAAATGCTCGCAAACTAAAAGAAATTACTTTTGACGAAATGCTGGAACTGGCTACTCTCGGCGCTCAAGTTCTGAATAATCGCTCGGTCGAAATGGCAAAAAAATACAATGTTAATTTGGAAGTACTGTCCAGCTTGGAGAAAAAACCTGGCACAGTGGTTAAGGAGGTCGCAAAAGTGGAAAAGATGTTGATTAAAGGTGTTGCGAAAGACTGCAATGTTGCGCGGATTTCTGTTATGGGTGTCCCAGACGTTCCCGGCGTTGCCTACAAGATTTTTGCGTCGCTGTCTTCTAAAAATATCGACATCGATATTATCCTCCAATCCATAGGCCGTGACAATACTAAGGATATTTCCTTTACTGTTAGCTCCAGCAACAAAGATGCTGCTATGGAAGTCTGTGAGGTATTTAAGGATACTATGGGCGCGATGGATGTGCTGTGTGATGATAATGTTGCAAAGGTGTCAGTGGTTGGCGCTGGGATGCAGTCCCATCCAGGTGTAGCTGCTTCAATGTTTGGCGCTCTGGCTGAGGCAAATATTAATATTCGTATGATTTCCACCAGCGAAATTAAAATTTCTGTGTTGATTGATAAAAATAAATCGGATGAGGCTGTACGGGCTATCCATGACGCCTTTATTCATTGAGAAACAAATCAAAGGCAAATTAAAAAAGGCTTCAGGTTCAAGGGGTGCAGCAAAGCTGCACCCCTAAAGGTCTGCCATCTTGTAACGTGGGAGCACCAAGATTGTGGGAAAGAAAATTTTCCGGGGATGGGTTCCGTAATAGGTGGGTCTCTTCCGCTTTGTCCAACTCCACAGAGTTGGACAAAAGGGCTTACGTTTTCTGGTTACCCAGCAGCTGCACGGCTGCTGATACCAGAGTAAAAGGATGGCAACCCTGGTATAAAGTTTTTATAAAACATCAGGACAAGCCGTTATTTTGGCTTGTCCTGATCTTCTTCGAGGCATTGTTCAATCATGCTGACTACAACATTGTTAAAACTGGTAGAATGCTCCTTAGCAATTTTTTCTAATTCATCAATTAAAGTTTGGCGCAGATAAATTGTTTTATATGCTGACTTTACCTTTTCCTGTGTTTTCTTTGGAACAAACGGCATATTAAATCACCTCGCACCTCTATTCTAGTGTACAGCCTTATAAATTAGCAAATATGTCCATCTGTTTCCGCAGTTCTCCAACAATCTCCTGATTTATATCCATGCGTGCAGTAATACCCGCTATATCTTCTACCAGGATACAGGTGTTGTCAGCAGCGCCCGTAATATCGGAAACTGAGCCGTCAATAGCACTGGAGATACTGGAAATAGAGCCAGCGACTTCGTCCATAGCTGTTTTGAGTTGGCCTGCCCGTTGGTTGAAGGCTTCCATGGAACGCCCGATATAGTCAGAGTCTTCCCGATACTGCTTCCCTGCCTGAACAGAATTTTCAAGCTGCGAAAGAACGACCTGGCCGAGGTAATCCGCCAATTCCTGCGCACTGCTGGACAAATAATCTACAGCTCCTGTGACTACTGCACTGACTTCCCGAATATGATTGGCAGTTTCAGAACAGGAATCAGCTAATTCACGGATTTCCCTGGCAATGACAGCAAATCCTTTTCCGTTTTCTCCAGCCCGTGACGCTTCAATAGAGGCATTTATGGCGATAAAGTCAGTAGAGGATGAAATAGAAAGGATGTCTTTGGTTAAAACTTCGATTTGATTAACATTTCTGCTTTTTTCAATGGCGTTGTTGAGTACAGACATGATTTTCTCAGTGTTGGCACGGACAGTCTCTATTTCTGACCTGGCAGACTGTTCCATCTCCTCGGCGCGTCCTCTCATTTCCACGGAATAGGCTGTAATAGCGGAACATTCCTCTACCATATTTCTCGCATTGCTCTGCGTGCCGGAAGCGCTGGTGCTAATGGCGGTGGTACTGTCGGAAATTTCTTCAAGGGCAGCAGAAAGCTGCTCTGTTACTTTAGAAAGATCCCTCACACTGACATTAGATGTTTGAATTCTCTGGCGAACCTCGCTGACCACTCCGCTGATACGCTCAGAACTTCCCTGGAGAATATTTATCGCATCATGGATAGGGGCAATAACGTATTTCCGTATCATGCGAAATGCTGCTGCCACTAGAAGGATTCCCATTAAAAGGGTGATGGCGCTGGTGGCTAATGAAACAATATAGACAATAGAAAGGCGCCCTTTTGCAGTTTCTGCCTGGCGGCTGACAGAGTTATAAAGGGTGTCTATATCTTCTTCCACAGCACTGCTCCAAGCAGCAACATCCCCATTTGCCACAGCGTAGGCATCCTGTGTTTTGCTGTCGGCACTGGCACAGACCAAATAAACCAAAGAATGTTTGAATGATTCATAGTCCTGCAAAAGCGAACGATAGACCTCCTGATTTTCTTTGGAAACCAAGTGTTCATAGGCTTCCAGCTTTTTATCCAGAACTGCTTCCTCAGATTTAATCTCTTGAACCAGCTGGATCATTGTGGCATGATCTGCAGCCACAATATGGGACAAGGCCAGACGATGAATATCCATCATGGAACGTCTGATTTCCTCCAATTGTGCCTCGCTGACCATATATTCATCCACAATTGTCCCAGCATTGGCATGTACATTGTGAATACTGAACTCTGCCAGAATATTGGAAAGCAGGGTCACAAGTCCCAACAAAATAATGGGCAAAATCAAACGCTGTTGTAGTGTTATCTTGCCTTTCATGAGATCTCCTCCGATAATACTTAATTTCACCAAACAAGTTTTCCCTGTCGGCTTTCCATTGTCACCGTGCCGTTACACCCTCCACCAGCCGGTCCAACTGAGCCTGAAGGGATGCTCCAGAGGGATTCCCTTCCGCCATATTGCCAGCAAATTCAGCCACAGGGTCCCAAAATTTGCCGCCTATTCGTTGAAGTTGGGAAAATTCCGATTGAGCCAGCAATGCAGCGATTGCCGGAGATGATTGTATTTCTGGGGAATTGGCCGCAACTGTGTTAGAGGGTCCCTGTCCACGCAGCTCAAAGCGACGGTGCTGGTTGGACTCGTTGGTAATCCATTCCGCCAGCCGTGCCGCCCATTCTGGATGTCGGGAGTAGGCATTTACACCAATAAGTTTACAACCGGAGAAAGATGCCATTTGTATCTGTCGCCCCTTACAATAATATGTAGGCAGTTTAGCTGCTCCAATGTTATTTCCCCATACTTCTTCAATTGCCACTGCGTTCCATACGCCGCTGACTCCAGCAATCACGGTCCCATCCCGAACACCAGCCAAAAATTCTGTATCTGTTTTACTGGCAAACCCAGAGCTGGACGCAATAGTCAGCATGGCTTGTGCTACGTCTACACCACGGATGGACCCATCAGTGCTATTCCAGGTACAATAGTTGGTCAGGCCATCATCGTTTATGCCAACCTTCAGGCCAGTGTTGCCAAAAAAGGAATAGACATACCAAGCTGAAGACCAATCCATAACAAACAGGCGCTGAGATTGTTCCGCTATCTCCAATATCCGCTCCAAGCTTTGGATATCCTCTTCAGAAAAATAGGCTTTATTATAATAGAGAAAATAGCCGTTATCCGCCGTCAAAGGGTAAGCGTAAAGAACTCCTTCTACACTGGCGGCATCTACTGACGCTGGAAGGTTCAGCTTCCGAATATCTTCTGCGTTTTCCACTGGATCCAAGCCTCCAGCTGCGGCCAGAGCCGCTACCTGGTCGTCAGCAAAGGCGAATACATCCGCTCCGCCTTCCAGATTTCCCAACAGGGTATCTTTACAGTTGGATTCACTTTGGGGCTGGTAGGTAATTTGAAATCTGGCTTCGCTGGAATAATGGTTTTGAAAGGAGGCAAAAATCTCTTGAAGTAACGCCTCGTCTTCTTCTGCGCCCCATACCGTCAATTCAATCGTATCTTCAGTTATTTGACTGCTGATAGGAGCCTGCTCTTGTACATTACAGGCAGCAGCCAAAAACAACATCCATATAGATAAAAATACAGCAGTCATTTTTTTCTTCATAACATCAAACCTTTCCAGATAATTCCCGATGGTATTATAACATTCTTTATCTTGATTGACAACTAGAAAAAAGGGATTCCTGCATTGGAACTTGGGCTCATAAAAGAAAAGATTTAAAATGATATAAACAGATAAAATCATTTAATAAAACTGAACTTGAAAAAATTTTCTACAATAATTGCGTAAATTCCATTTTTATGCTATACTATGAGATAAGAAATGTTCTATCTATAAAAAGTACGGGAGCGGTCCGGCCTGTCCGGGCCACTCCTTCTATTTATTCAATTTTTAGATAAACTTAAACCGTGTAAAGGGGGAAAAATTATGGGAAGTTTAAAGAGTCTTTTTGCGCCTACTGACATGACTTCAGGGGCGCCCTGGAAAAAAATCGTGGCCTTTGCAATTCCAATGCTGATTGGAAATATTGCCCAACAGCTTTATAACACTGTGGACAGCATTGTCGTCGGACGGTATGTCGGTGATAATGCTTTAGCTGCTGTTGGGAGTGCAGGACCGATTTTAAATCTATTATTAGTTTTATTTGTAGGAATTTCTGTTGGTGCAAGTATTATGGTTTCCCAATATTTTGGAGCAAAAGAACGGGAGGAACTATCTGGTACCATCGGCTGCTGCATTACCTTAACCGCTATTTCATCTGTGATTATTATGGCTTTAGCTCCAATGCTGATTCGTCCTATGCTGCACTTGCTTAACACCCCGGATAGTATTATTAACTGGTGCGACTCTTATCTGACAATCTTATTTATTGGAATTGCCGGAATGGCCTTTTATAATATTTTAAGCGGTATCCTCCGCGGCCTTGGTGATTCTGTATCAGCTCTTATCTACTTACTTGTTTCTACGGTACTTAATATTATATTAGACATCTGGTTTGTGGCAGGGCTTTCGATGGAAGTCGCCGGAGTGGCTTTGGCCACTGCCATAGCCCAAGGTATTTCAGCTTTGCTTTGTCTCTGGAAACTTTCCCGTATGAAGGAAATTTTTGATCTGAAACCTCATTACTTAAAACCCGGAAAACGCCATTCCATTATGATTGTAAAGCTTGGGCTTCCATCCGGTTTGACACAGGCCATTTTTTCTATGGCTATGATTATAGTGCAATCGCTTACCAATAGTTTTGGGGAAATGGTAATTGCCGCCAATGTAATTATTATGCGTGTGGACGGATTCGCCATGATGCCTAACTTTTCTTTTGGCACTGCAATGACTACCTATGCAGGGCAAAATGTAGGCGCAAAGGATTATAAGCGGGTAGAAGAAGGAGCCAAACAGGGAACGTTGATAGCAGCTGCCGTTTCTACAGTTATTACCTTATTAATTTTGCTTTTTGGAAAATATCTTATGGGGGTATTTACCGAAACGGTTGAATTGGTTAATCTGAGCAACCATATGATGCACATTTTGGCGGCCGGTTATATTGCTATGGCGGTAACACAGAGCCTTTCCGGCGTAATGCGTGGTGCAGGCGATACAATGACCCCTATGTGGATTTCTCTTTTTACAACAGTTGCGCTGCGTGTTCCGGTAGCATATGGGATTGCTTGGCTGACTAGAAGTGAATTATATCCAAACGGAAGGAGCGAATGTATTTTTATCTCTCTGCTGGTTTCCTGGGTGATCGGCGCGTTGATTACCGCTATCTGCTATCGCAGAGGCAAATGGAAAGCTAAGTCCATTTAAATCCTTCCCTGTGAAATTTCCAGGCATGGACTGAAACAATTTATCTCAATATTTATTACTGAAGGGATTCTTTCTGTTAGGGAAAGAGTCCCTCTTTATATGTAATATTTCCCCTAAAAAAATAATTTTACTGTCCAAACACTGCAAAGTGTTCCAACAAAACAACCAGCCAGGGCAGCAGGAAGGGCATATCTGTAATCCGTAATTTTTATGGTGCTGCAATAAACCGGTATAATATAAAATGCGGTATCTCCACAACAATACATCACAGAGGCAGCCCTTCCCGGAAGGCTGTCCGGTCCATATGCCTGCAAAACCTCCCGCAGCATAGCCAGGGAACCACTCCCGGAAATGGGACGCATTAAAGCCAACGGAAGTGTTTCCGTAGGAATTCCTAAAAGGCGGGCAGCAGGTTCCAATAGCTTTGTAATCAGTTCCAGCGCACCTGATGACCGCAGCATCCCGATTGCACAGAGAAGGGCAACCAAGGTAGGAATCAGTTTAGCAGCGGTTTGCAGCCCCTCCCAAGCCCCTTCCAGAAAGGAAGACATAACATCTACTTTTTTCACACCGCTATACAACATAATTCCACAAAACAGCACCGGCATGACCCATCCTCCTATGGACAGGAACCAAGAGGTCAATCCATTCATTTTATTTTTTCTCCTTTTCTTTGGTGTAGGCGGGACATAATATAGGCAGTCCCCAAAGAAGCCGCCAGTGTCATCAAGGAGGATGCCCAAACTGCTGGAAGGACATCTAAGGGATGAGCCGCTCCTGCCGCCTGGCGTACCGCCGCAAGAGTGGAAGGAAATAGCTGAACAGCAGCAGTATTACAAACCAAAAACATTACCATTTCATCTGTAGCGCAATGGCTTTCGGGAGATGATGCCGCCATCCGTTCCATTGCGGTTATTCCTAATGGTGTAGCTGCATTTCCCAAGCCAAGGAAATTCGCAGAAAGATTTAATGTAATTGCCTCCAGCGCAGAACCTTCTGCGGGTTTGCCGTCTTTTAGCTCCTTTTTACTAAGCTTGGGAAAAAGCCGTTTTGTCAATGGAGAAAAAAATCTGCCAATTACTGCGGCAAGTCCCGCCTTCTCTGCCGCCTTCATTAAACCTCCCCAAAGACATAAAACACCAGCCATTTCAATTGCAAGCTTTACTGCCCCAGTGGATTCTTCCAACAGCGATTCTGTCAAAGCTTCTCCCCGGCCTAAAATGAGCCCTGCAACCAATGAAACGGTCAACATCCCTAAAAATATACGATTTAGCAATATTACTCTCCTCCTGGTTCTCTCATTTATGAAAATTTACCTTTCTTTAACTGTAATTTTTATGTGTTTTACCTATTGGATTTTAGTGTCTTCTGCCGATTTTATCTTTGATGCCAATGATTCCTCCCCCTTTGAAAAATAAGAATAAAAATGCTATATCTTAACAAATTGTAGACTGTAACACATTTTCATGGTAATATATTCATAATTCAGGAAATTTATGAAAAAATTTTCAAATTTTTAGAAATTCTATTAAAGACTCATTGACATTTAACACATTTCATTGTATATTATAATGGGATAGGGAATTTAAGGAAAATATTTTTTCCGCCATTTTACAGTTATTAATGTCGAAAAAGGAAGGATTAGACATGAAAGCAACGGGAATTGTCAGAAAAGTAGATGAACTAGGCCGGATTGTTCTACCTATTGAACTTAGAAGAACTCTGGGCATCAGCGAAAAGGATTACCTTGAAGTTTTCGTGGAACAGGACGAAATCGTATTGAAAAAATATGAGCCAACCTGTATCTTTTGCGGAAGTTCTGATGAAATTATTGGGTTTAAAGGGAAGAATATCTGTAAAGCCTGTAAAGATGAAATGATGGTGTAAAAAAGTTAGGGACAGCCTAAAGCTGTCCCTTTTACAATATGTTGTTTTTCAAAGCAGCTATGTGGGCACAACCTAGTGTACCCACATAGCTATTTTCTTTATTGAAACGATTGGCTGATTCGTCCGCAGCGTATTGTTAATTGCCTCACTTCCTTCTGCAGCGCATCTGTCAAATCTGATTTTCCCAATCGCCATTTCCAATTTATTCCAACTGTTGACGGTGTATTCATCCTCGCCTGATTATCTAAACCAAGGTAATCCTGCATTGGAATAATGCAGCTTTTCGCATTACTGCGCATAACCAAAGCAATTAAGCCTTTATAAAGTTTCTCCTTAGGTGTATAAAAATCCCCCAAATACTCCCGCACAGCCTGCCTTTCCTCCGTTGTAATGCTGTCTAACCATCCTGTAAGTGTTTCATTGTCATGGGTGCCTGTATAGGCAACGCAGTTTTCCATATAATTGTGGGGCAGATAATCGTTAGCGGCCCCTGTATCTCTGGAATCAAAGGCAAACTCCAGAACCTTCATGCTGGGAAAACCGCTGTCCCGTACCATTTGACGAACGGAGTCTGTAACATAGCCTAAATCCTCCGCAATTACTTCATGCCGCCCCAGAGCCTGTTCAGCCCGACGGAACAGATCAAGCCCCACCCCTTTTTCCCAGCATCCGTTCACTGCGGTTTTTTCGCCAAAGGGAATGGCATAATATTCGTCAAATCCGCGGAAATGGTCAATACGGGTTACATCGTACATTTGGAAGCAGTGCCGGAGCCGGGATATCCACCATGTGTAATTGGTTTCCCGGTGATATTCCCAGCGGTACAGCGGATTTCCCCATAACTGGCCGTCGGCGGAAAAACCATCCGGCGGACATCCTGCCACCGCAACAGGACAGTTTTGTTTGTCCAAGCGAAACAGTTTTGGATTAGCCCACACATCGGCACTGTCCATTGCCACATAGATGGGAATGTCCCCAATGATTTGGATTCCCTGGCGGTTGGCATAGCTTTTTAATGCTGTCCACTGGCGAAAAAATTGAAATTGAAGATATTGCTGGAATTCAACCTCTGAATGTAATTCCCTGTGGCAGCGTTCCAAAATGCCCTTCTGACGGAGACGGAATTTTTCCGGCCATTCGCTCCAGGATTTACCGCCAAAGCGGCTTTTGAGCGCCATAAACAGCGCATAATCTGACAGCCACCATTTATTTTCTTCCACAAACACCCGGTATTCTGACTGCTGGATTATATTGCTCCGCTTAAAAGCCTTGTGTAACAAAGGAAGCCGGTTAAGATATATTTTTTCATAATCTACCCTGCCTGGGTCTGCTCCAAAATCTGCATTGCAGCATTCCTCCTCTGAAAGAACACCTTCTTTTACCAATTCCTCTAAATCAATAAAATATGGGTTGCCGGCAAATGTAGAAAAGGATTGATAAGGGGAATCCCCATACCCAGTCGGCCCCAATGGAAGTATCTGCCAATCAGTCTGCCCAGCATCCCGAAGCCAGTCTATAAAGTGATATGCACTTTGAGAAAAACAGCCGATTCCATATTTTGACGGCAGACTGGAAACAGCGAGCAATATTCCTGCTGTACGGTTCATAAACGCTTATCTCCTTTTTCAAACGGGCCAGCTTCCGCCTAAGCCCCAAAATGATTTAAACCGATGGGTATTCCTATATATTGTGTGAAAACGGAACGATTTTATCCAAAGAGTTTACAGAAGCCCCTCTGCCTGAAAGAATGGGGGATTTTTAAATTATATTGGTTCCCCATGATTCAGAAAACGCTTAAGAGCTTATCCCAGAATGAAACGCGCCCAGGCTGCGCAGTCAGATTTTTTGCCAAACAAGGCGATTTTCCGCAGGCTGTCGCCCGGCAAGGGCAGGCTCTAAGTAACTGCTTCCTTTTTCTTCTGCGCCTCCATCCGATATTCTCCTGGAGTAACTCCCTCCACCTTCTTAAATACCCGAATAAAGTTCTGAGGATTATTATAGCACAAATGATTGCTGATCTCCTGGATTTTCATATTACTTTGGGCCAAAAGCCTTTTTGCCTGCTCAATTCGATATAAATAAAGATACTCCTTAAAACTATATCCCATCTGCTGGCGAAAAATTCTGCTGACATAGGAAGGATGGTATCCAATTTTGGAAGCGCAGTACTCCAACGTCAACGGCGTGTTATATTCTTGATGGATAATCTCTGACACCTGCTGGGCAACAGATGCCTTGGGGTGTTCCGTTTGTATGGCAAGCGCTGGGTGGATAAGTTTAGATAACAGCCAAGCCTCCACATCCCGGCTGTAACCTAATTGGAGCAGTTCAGATAATTCCGGGGGCTTAGGGGATTCTGTGCCAGCGGAAATCTCCTTTTCACGAAGAAACTCACTGACAGTAATCATCAGTTTTGCCATAGCATATTCAAACTCTCCATAAGGGACTGGCTGGCGGAAAAGCAGATCAATATAATCATGTAAAAGCATAGTGCATTTTTCCCCATCCCTGGCTTTCAGTGCCGCCATTAATGAATCCAGCGTCTGTTTTGGAAAAAGGAATTGGGATTGTATTTGTTTGTCGATTCCATCGTAAAAGCGGACAGAACCTCCACTGGCATTGCTGGGGTATTTGAGGGCTTCCCTAGCGTGGAGGAATGCCAGATGGGTACCAGAAAGATTTCCATAAGGATCGCTGATTCCCGCTGCAAGCTGGATATGCAGCGTACAAAGCACCATATGCAAAAGTTCATTGCACATCTTTTCGGTTTCGGCACGGGCAGCCTGGGAGATAGGGGAAGCCGAACGATGAAGGATAAGGAACCCATTTCCCCGAATCGAAGAAAAAAGTATTTTTTGATTGGAAAAAAGCTCGTCTGCAATGTTCTTTACAGCAAAGAGGATGAGGTCAGTATCCATCATACGAAAGTCGGAGTCAGTAGAGTTCTCAATTTTATACAGGGAAAGAAAAAACCATTTCTCATTTGCTGAAATTGAAAGGAAACAGCACCTATCCTCAATTTGCTGTTCAGAAATTCTCCCATCCAACAGATTGAGGAAAAATAAATTTTCAACTTGTCCTTTCTGCTCTCCCAGCATGGTTTCCAAAAGCTGGTTGGATTCCCTCATAGAGTCCATATAGTGGGAAAGGACGGAAAACTCATCACAGGCTGCATCTTCTACGATACCCTCTCCTGGAATGTCCTGCCTGCGGACGCTGGCGATCAGTTCCTCCATAGGCCGGTAAATGCGGGTTGTAAAGGCATTCAGTGAGTAAAGGGCTACAAAAATAATAGAGATTGCGATGGCGAGCAGGGTGGCAGTAAAAAAGGTAGACTCCAAATGCAGCCGTCCATATGGAGTAAAAGAACAAAACTGCCAATCCACATAATCAGAGGAAAGACGGGTAATGCCCCATTTCTTTCCGCTGATGGAAGCAGTAAAATGTTCGCCTTTTGGCTGTTCAAAATATCCATGATATCGGGTGAGAAATTCCGTGTTATCCAGAACAGGGCTGTCAGGTTCGGAGGAAAGAAAAAAAGAAACCTGCTCCCCCACATGATCCAGAACCAGAAGATTTTCTGCTCCGCTTTCCTGGCAGCTTGCATCAAAAAGCTGGTTTTTTGGAATTTCTACTACAAAAATCCCGAAAACTGCAGCCGAGGAATTATTTACAGCCCGTATCATATAAAGATTGTCATCCTGCCCCAGAACTATGGTTCCCAGTTTGGTTTTCACCAGGGATTCGTCAGGGTACTGGGCATGGGATGCCAAATCCAGGATTGGCTGAACCCTTTGTACTTCCTTTTGAAAGAAACCAGAACTGTCCAGCACCCAGCCTCCAAGTTCGCTAATTAAAGTCACATTGGCGGTAATATTTTCTTTTTCAATCAGGGCCTGCGTTTCATTGATCCTCCGCCGCAGGCCGTTGACATTGGAAAAGGTCGTCCAGTTGTATTTAAATACTGACAGCTGCAGGGATTCCAATGTAGAGGGAAGGACGCTCAGCTCGTATATGCTTTGGTCAATATGGGACAGTTTCTTTTCAATCACCGCCTGGGTGGAAGAAAGAAGTTTTTCTTCTACCATGTCAACATTGGCCGTGATCTGCCGGGTAACGCTTACATAACAAAAAAGGCTGAAAATTACTACCGGGACTACTGATAGAATACAGCCAAAAATAAGAAATTTGGAAAGGATTTTAGGCTTTCGGAAAAAAGAGCGGATGTCCATAGTCAGCCTCCTGCCACAGCGCTGCTGATTTTTTAATGAACCGATTTTTCTGCTTCTTTCATTATATCATGTGTCTGGGAATGAAACAAATGCTTTTTTGCAGGAAATTCCAGACATAAATCATATCATTTGAGAAAAACCTGAAAAACAAAAGAAATGAGCATAAAAATACGCATTTCCAACCCTGGTTCCCGTTGCTTTTCTAAATTTTTCATAAGAAATGAGCATGGCATTTTACAGGAAATCCATATAAAACCGGTTATTTTATATCCCCTCTCTTAAATGATTATTGTAAATTTGCCGCTGCCACGTTAAAGTGGAACCAGGATAGCCGCTAAAACATTGTTCACCTATAGCGGACATTTCCTACAATATCAAAGATGTATGATAGAACAAAACACTTGAGGAGGTCGTCTAATGAAACAACTAAAAAAAGTTCTCGCCGCAGTATGTGCAGGCGCAATGTTTACCAGTATGATAGCCGGATGCAGCAGCACTCCTTCTTCATCCAGTTCTGCCCTTGGAAGTACAGCACCGTCCGGCAATGCCCCTTCTTCTGCGGCAGATTCCAATGCCCCCGCTTCTCCAGGCTCCCAGTCAGCCAGTGAAGAACCATTTGCCATCAGTATTTTAGCCCAAACTTTTGCAACTGAGATGCAAAAGCCAGAATCCCCTGTCTGGAAACAGATAGAGGAGTACACCAATACCAAATTGAATATTACCTGGAAGCCCTCCGCTGGTTTTGATGAAAACATCAATATTCTGGTTGCCTCCAATGACCTGCCTATGGTGACAGCTGTCCGCGACAATAAAGCCCCTGTTATTGTACAGGCAGTCAATGGCGGTGTGTTCTGGGAAATTAAAGATGACTATTTACAGCAGTATCCCAACCTGAGCAAAATGAATAAGGACGTTGCCAACAATGTTTCCTATGACGGCAAAATATACAGCCTGTACAAATCCGCAGACCTGGCAAGGAGCGGCTGGCACTACCGCAAAGATTGGCTGGATAAGTTGGGGCTGGCCGAACCTACCACCCTGGATGAACTTTATAATGTAATCCATGCTTTTACCTTTAATGATCCTGACGGCAATGGGAAGGATGACACCTTTGGCCTGGCAATGGCTGCGGATATTGCGGTTAAACTCCAATTCCACAGCATGGTAATTGCCATGGGCGGCGGCAACGAGTGGGAAGCTGACGGAAACGGCGGCGTACAACCTACCTTTATGACCCAACCCTATATTGACGCTATGGACTTTTTCCGCAAAATTTACGCAGAAAAGGCCATGAATCAGGATTATCCCTCTGCCTCCAAAAATAACATCTATGAATACTGGTCTTCCGGCCAATGCGGAATGTTCTATATGTCTATGTACGATTCCTACGGACAAAGTGTACAGAACATCAAAAAGACCATTCCCGAAGCGGAAAACGACTTTTTCACTCTGATTAAATCTAAAATTGACGGAAGTTATCGTTGTTACCCTACCTCCGGCTGGAAAGGCATGTATATGATGTCCAAAAAGGCGGTTAAAAGCGAGGACGACCTGCTGAAAGTTCTTGGCTTCTTTGATAAAATGGAAGACCAGGCCATGCAGGAGCTGACTGGATACGGCGTAGAGGGCGACCACTTTACCGTAAAATCCGACGGAACCATTGACCTTATCAACCGCGAGGACTTCTCCACTGTCTGCGGAGACTTTGGACAGCTCCAGCTCAACTGGTCTGACAACAAGCGCACTGCCAATTATGAATACCTTCAGAAAAAAGTTCTGGACAATATTGCAGCCAACGAGCCTTACGCTATTCCTAATGTAGTAAATCCATTTATTTCTGAAACCCAAAGCTCTTTGGGCGGAACCCTGGATCAGATGATCTATGATGCAAGGGACAAGTATATTATCGGTGCGCTTGACCTGGACGGCTTTAATGCTGTGGTTGCACAGTGGAGGGCCCAGGGCGGCGACAATATCATCAAGGAATATTCTGACGCTTATAAAGCGGCAGGCGGCAAATAATCCCGCCTCTTTATTGGAGATTGCCTTTCCTGTCATAAAAGGGCGTTCCTACTTTACCGGCGGGAACGCCTTTTTCCTTGATATATAGAATCTGCTTGTTATAAAATCTTTATAGGGAGGATAGCAGCTATGCCTAAAACACCCCACATTCAGACGCAAACTCCCACAAATGCGGCAAAAAGACATGGCTTTTGGGCTGTTTTGAAAAAATACCGCGCCTTTTACCTTATGTTAATCCCCGGCATCCTTTACTTTGCCGTCTTTAAATATGGCCCCATGTGGGGGCTTACCATCGCCTTCCAGAATTATAATCCCTTCCAGGGCGTTCTCGGCAGCCAATTTGTTGGGTTGGCACACTTCAAGCGTTTTCTCACCAGCCCTGAATGCGGGCAGCTTTTCCGCAATACTTTGCTGCTGGCTGTCTTTAACCTGGTCTTTTATTTCCCGCTCCCAATCATTATTGCACTGATGCTCAACGAGGTAGGGAATAAATGGTTTCAAAAGATTGTGCAAAGCCTTATTTATATCCCACACTTCATTTCCTGGGTCGTTGTTGTTGGACTGTGTTATATTATGTTCAATAACCAGAACGGAAGCATTACCCAGCTTTATAACAGCCTTACCGGCGGACAGCTCAACATTCTCATAAGCGCGTCGGCTTTCCGTCCCATGATTGTGATTCAAATGATGTGGAAAGAAGCTGGATGGGGCACAATCATTTTTCTGGCTGCTCTGGCAGGCGTAGATGTCCAGCTCTATGATGCAGCTTATATAGACGGCGCCACTCATTTTCAGCGGCTTTGGCATGTCACCCTGCCTTCTATCAGGGGAACAGTTGTCACTATGTTTATTTTACGGTTGGGAAAATTTATGGATACCGGCTTTGACCAGATCTACAATATGCTCAATGCCATGAACCGCGATGTGGGCGAAGTGTTCGACACCTATATCTATCAGCTGGGAATGGTTGCTGGGCAATACAGCTACAGCACCGCTGTAGGGTTCTTTAAATCCATTATCGCCCTGGTTCTGGTTATCATTACCGACCGGCTTTCAAAGAATATGGGTGAAGACGGCGTATTTTAAGGATAAGGAGGCGTTTTTCCGTGGTCAAAACAAGATCTTTGGGCTATCGTGCAGGCATGGCTCTGATTTATATTATCCTTGCTGTTATTGCCCTGTTCTGTGTGATTCCCTTCATTCATGTTATTGCAGCATCCCTCAGCACCCCCGAATATCTGGCAAGCGCGGGGTTTATATTGTGGCCTGTAAAATTTTCCCTGGATACATACCGGTATATTTTTTCAACCTCTACCGTTTTCCATGCTTTGGGGAATACTGTCTTTATTACGGTTTGCGGTACAGCTGTCAATATGATTATGACAGTATTGATGGCCTATCCTCTGGCCCACAACTACCTGCCTGGAAAAAAGGTAATCAACTTTCTGGTTGTCTTTACCATGATGTTTTCTGGCGGGATGATTCCAAACTACATTATTGTAAGAGGACTGAACCTGATCAATTCCTATTGGTCTGTGATTCTTCCAGGGGCTATCAATGCCTTTAACCTTATTGTTCTGCGTAACTTCTTTGCGCAGATTCCCCCATCATTGGAGGAATCCGCCCGCATGGATGGATGCAGCGAATTCAGGATTCTGATACAGATCATCCTGCCTTTGTCCCTGGCTTCCCTGGCTACCATTACGCTGTTTTATGCAGTAGCCCACTGGAACCAGTTTCAGCAGCCCCTTTTATACCTCAATGACTCCGAAAAATGGCCCATCCAGATTTTGCTCCGGCAAATGGTCATTTTGGCTTCCGGCGCGGGGCTGGGTGATTCCGGGGCTATGGAGGAAAGCTATGTCGTCCCACAGCAAAGCGTGAGAATGGCGGTTATCGTGGTTTCCACTGTGCCGATTCTAATCGTATATCCCTTCCTGCAAAAATACTTCACCAAAGGCGTCATGGTCGGTTCTGTAAAAGGATGAGTTCCAGCATTCAATAAAACAAATTTACCTGGTACAAGCTATGGCAGACAAAAAAGCCCCCTTGTCGTATCCGTAGAGTTTGACGCACGGAAATCAATTTTCAGAATCATTGCAGAAGCAGAAAACCCTCGGCGCGTGCACAAAGCAACGTCAGTCACAAACCAAACCCGTATCAAAAGCTTTGGCCGCTTTCTCGAAAGCGGCGGGGGTCCAGGTTTGAGCAGCGGAGCTGCTCAAAGCCACCGGCCGCGCCTGCGGGCGCGAAATCCCTTTTGGCAAGAGCATTTTTCTTTCCTTCTATCTTTTTGCGATAGAAAAAGATAGAAGAAGCACACTCATTTCTCCACCTTCCCTGCAAAACACCCCAGTGGGGTGTTTTTCAACATCAACCTCAAAATCTCCACAAAATTGATTTCCCTGCGTTTGACAAACATAACAGTTACTCCTTGCAGCTGTCCAGCAAACTGAACGTTTACAATGATGGCGTCCCTGGAAGCGAAAAGCAAAAATGATGAAAAAGCTTTTCATTTTACCCACGTTATTTAAGCGTTTTCTGCCCCTCAGAGAAAACCACTCTTACAGACGTACCCTGTCCCAGCCGGGAAGAGAAATTCATCTCCGCCTGGTATGCCTGTACAATCTGTTCACAGAGGGCAAGCCCAAGCCCTGCCCCGCCGTCCCTGCGGCTCCGGGCTTTGTCCGCCCGGTAAAACGGTTCCCGGATGTGGGCAAGCTGTTCGGCAGACATTCCCTTCCCGTTGTCCTGGACAAGAAGCACATCCCTCCCATCTTCCCGGAATGCCCGCACCAAAACCTTTCCCTCCCCTGGTTTACAGGCTTTTATGGCGTTATCGACCAGGTTATCCAGCAGCAGGCGCAGTACTTCCAAGTCGCCGGAGAGGGTTTTGATTTCCCGCTGAAAGGCAACAGATACTTGTTTTTCCGCAGCCTTGTATTGGGCGGAGCTTCTGACCGCCTCAAACAGTGCAGCGGCATCCAATGGTTCCCAATTCAGGTTTCCGCCGCGCAGGGAAGCCAAATCCAAAAGCTGTCCCGCCATGTTCTGCATCCGCCTGCATTCAGAAAGGATATACGCCAGCGCAGACTGCCGGTCCTCCGGTGCAACTGCCGCTTTCTGAAGGTATTCGGCATAGCCGTAAATGGTAGTCAGCGGGGTTCTCAGTTCATGGGAAAAATTGTCGATAAACTGCTGCTTCTGCTCTGCGGCTTGTTGCAAAGAAACCATCTGCCTTTGGATTTCCTCTGCCATCTGGTTGAAGCTCCGGGAAAGCTCTGTCAGCTCATCCCGCCCGGAAACGGGAAGCCTTTCCCCGAAATTTCCGGCGGCAATGCTCTGAGCAGCTTTGGACACCCTTTCCAGCGGGCGGAACAGGCAGCTCATCAGCAGGTACAGGCATCCGGTAAACAGCACCGAAAACACAGTGCTTGCCAGTAGGAGCAGGTTCCTGTTCTGCCTCCAGCCCCCCAATTCTTCCCGCAGGTCAAAACGGTAGGCAAGCGTATAGCTTTGATAGGGTTCAGGAAGCTGTCCCGCAATCCATAAAAATCGTTTATCCTCAATAGATATCAGCCTGCCTGTCTGGGATATGTTGGAAAACCCCAGTGGAAGCATTGGACTGTCGTCCAGATTGGAATAAACAGGCTTCCCGTTTTGATAGAGAAGCACATCCGTCAGGCCGTCCTGCGAAAAATATAGATAAGGGAGCATAAGTTCATCAATAAAAGAGGAAATCTCTATTTCCCGCATATCCAGCGCCCGCATGTCCCGCAGAAGAGAGGAAGCAATCATGTAATGTTCTCCCAAGCAGCGTTCCTTTTGTGTATGCAGAATACCCTGAAGTATCGCAGAAGCAGCCAGAAGCACTGCCGCATTGAAGAAAAGCAGGAACAGACCCAGGGTCATAAAAACCGTTTTGTTTTTCATCGTTCTGTCTCCAAACGGTATCCAAGTTTATAAACAGTGCGTATCTGTTTTTCAAGTCCGAGTTTTTTCCGCAGCCGCTGGATGTGTACGTCAACGGTGCGGGTATCTCCCTCGAAATCATACCCCCACACCAGTTCCAGCAGGCGTTCGCGGGAAAGGGCGATATTGCGGTTGATTACCAGGGTTTCAAAAAGCTCGTACTCTTTGGGGCTGCATTCTGTCTCAATGCCGTCCCGCCAGATACGGCGGCTGTCAAAATCAATGCGCACTCCCGCAATTTCAAAGTCATTCCGTTTGGGTTGAACGCGGCGCAGAACTGCTTCCACGCGTGCCAAAAGCTCCAGCATTTCAAAAGGCTTTACAATGTAATCATCCGCCCCCATGGTCAGCCCTTTCAGCCGGTCGGAAAGCCCGCTTTTGGCTGTCAGGAAAATGGTGGGCTGGCCTTTGCACCGCTCAAATACCTCAAAACCGTCCAGCTCAGGAAGCATAATGTCCAATATCATGAGATCATAGGATCCCTGCGCCAGCTCGTCAAGGGCGGTTTTTCCGTCAAAGTTCGAATGGCAGTGATGCCCCACAAGTTCCAGGTTCCGGCAAATCAGTTCATTTACAGGCTCTTCGTCTTCTACAATCAGGATATTTGCCAATTCTACCCCTCCCGGTTATCAGCTATCATTATCAGAAAAATGCTCCCATGCCGCCCATAAAAAGAGAGCACGGAAGCACTGTCTGTCCCATTATATCATAGTGTGCAGCGAAATGGTATATGGGGAATTTCTGTCAGGGCGTTTGGCTGCCATCCCCGCTTTTATAAGAGATATCTGCATCATCAAAAACCTCTTCTATATGTGTTATCTTGTCTCCTCCAGCTCCCGCTTTTATTTGGCGGTGCAGGGCTTCTGTTCCCATATCAGCAAAAACTATCCATTCCTCATACTGGATGCCAACCAATGTCTGGTCATACTGGGAAATCTCAATTTTCGCCCGCCTGCCGTTTTCGCCGGTCAGGGTGACAGTGACAAAAGGATCGTTAGCTGTATACCCTTGGGATGTGTATTCGGCGGAGACAATTTTACTTTGTACAACGTTAAAACGCTCCCCTATTTCTTTTGCTTTTTCCTTATAATTGGAAGCGTTTTTGGAAAGCTCCTTGTCAAACCCGCTGAAACCGGAAATCTCCGGTCCGTCAACATACCTTACCACCTGGCAACAGAATACATTTCCCGTTACAGCATCCACATTAAAATCGTACTTCTTTATACCAGGGTTGTCAGGAGATACCTTTTTCCCCGGAAGCTCGACGCTTCCATACCAGTAGGCGCGGGGGAACAATTCTGTTGCCGGGAAATACTTCATGGTGATATTTGCGTCTTCCAGGTCAATGCCGAAAATCTTTTCTAGTTCCTGTGCGCCTATGCTGGCAGCCTGCTCCATTGGAATATCCTTTGCATCGGGGCTGCCTCCAAACTCATCTTTTTCGATGATATAGTTAGCCTCTTCATTGCTTTTCGGCAGCTCTGGATTGGAACTGTTTGCCAGGGGGAGGGCTGTTTCAGGAAGGACGATACGGCTGTAACTGGTGGGAACCTGAGAAGTCCCAGCGGATTCTGCCGCCAATACGCCTTCGCTGAGCCATCCAAAAACAAGGGTTCCCGCCGCAATCATACCGGCTGCCGCCAAAAGGACGTTTCTCCCGGAACGGGGTGTTTTTTCTTTCATTTTCTGTTAGAGTCTCCTTTCGGTTGATGTATTTGTGATCACAGTTAGAGAATAACCTGGGTGCATTATCAATTTATCATGAAGATGTTGCGAAGTTGTAAAAATTGAAATTTTTTCTACAAACACTTTTTATTTTGATATAATAAAAATGAAAAACAATCATTAAAGGAGGAGTTTCCAAATGATTATCACAGATTTAAAGGCAGATCTTATCCGCAGCCGTTCCTGGGTTCATGCCGACCACATCGGCCACGTCCACCCCGGCCAGGAACGCCCCTCCACCGTCACCATGATCCGCATTGAAACTGACGAAGGAATTACCGGTTACAGCTTTTCCGGTGAAACCTATTATACCCCCAGGGAAGGCGTTGAGCTTCCCGGAGGCCCTGTCAGCGAAGCGCTCCGGCAGGTTGATCCTGTCGCAGTCAAGAACACTGCAAATTCCACCCTCAATCTGCTGCGGAACCGTATTCGCCCGGTTATTATGGGACAGGATGCCCTGAGCCGGGAAAAGATTTTCCATATGCTGTACAAAATGCAGCGGAGCAACCACAATTCCGGCCTGACGGATTCCCTTTTGGCACAGGTGGATAAAGCGTTATGGGACTTATTTGGAAGATACTGCGGACAGCCTGTATATAAGCTTTTGGGAGGCCACCGCACCAAGGTGAAAGCCTATGCCAGCACCATGGTAGGGGATCATTTTAAGGGCGGCCTGAGTTCCCCGGAAGATTACGCTGCCTTTGCGAAACAGTGTATAGCGGAGGGTTACAAAGCCATCAAGCTCCACACCTGGGCAGACGACAGCTGGGACAATGATAATGTCATCGGCAAGCCGGACGTGAAAAAGGACATTGCCTGCTGCCGGGCAGTCCGGGAGGCGGTGGGGCCTGACATTGACTTAATGCTGGACTGTTTCCACTATTATGACCGCTACGAGGCTTTGGAACTTGGAAAGGCGATACAGGGTTTAAATTACCTATGGTATGAGGAACCTATGGAAGAATACAATGTAAGTTCTTACAAATGGCTGAAATCCAAGCTGGACATTCCGATTATCGGGCCGGAAGTAGCAAAGGGGAAATACTTCACCCGCGCAGAGTGGATTTCAAACCAGGTCTGTGATATTGTGCGCACCGGGAGCGGGGATGTAGGCGGAATTACGCCTATGATGAAAACGGTTCATACCTGTGAATCCTTTGGTATTCCTCTGGAAATCCATGGGACAGGGAGTGCAAACCTTCATGTAATGGCGGCGATGATGGTACCGGGCAAGTACTATGAACGTGGGATGCTTCATCCTTTCCTGGAATATAACAACTGCCCGCCATGGCTTAACCAGCCCATTGATTCCATGGACAAGGAAGGCTATGTGGCAGTTCCACAGCTTCCGGGGCTGGGATATGATATTAATTGGGATTATATTAAGGAAAATCTAATTGAGTCCAATGAATAAAACAGTTAGGGCGGCTCGAAAATTGAGCCGCCCTAACTGAATAAAAAATTTTGGATGGAGAAACAGAGGGTAAGCGCTTGCAATACCCTCTGTTTCTTGCCGCCTGCTCCCTGCCGGCCGGGGCAGGCGGTTTATCTTATACAGCCAGTCTAAAGATTATGCTTTTAACAAGGCTAACTATTGGTGAAATTATTGCAGGAGCTGGAGGACGCTCTGGGGCTGCTGGTTCGCCTGTGCAAGCATTGCCTGGGCGGACTGCACCAGTACGTTCATCTTGGTGTAGTTCATCATTTCTTTCGCCATGTCGGTGTCGCGGATACGGCTGTTGGCTGCGCTCAGGTTTTCAACAGCTACATCCAGGTTGTTGATGGTGTGCTCTAAACGGTTCTGCAATGCGCCCATATCTGCGCGGGCAGTGGAAACGGTATTGATAGCGGTTTTAATCTTGTCAATAGCTTCGCTGGACAGACTTGCAGTTGTAATTTGCAGGCCATCCAATCCTAATCCTTTAGCGCTCATATCGGCAACAGCTACATTCATTTTGTTGAAGCTGTCAGCAGTATCGCCAATCTGGAGGGTCAGTCCACCGCCGATGATGGCGGGGGCATCCTTACCGGCTCCAGCAGAGATCACCAATTTGTTAGGATCATTTGTATCAGGAGTAACAGTGTATCCATCTGCCTTGAGAGCGTTGGTTAAATTTGTAACAGCATCAGCGCCATTAGTGCCTAAAGCTATCTGTCCATTGCCATCGCCAAAGGTGTAAGCTTTGCCGCCAATGCGGATTGAATCACCGGAAACAATCTTATCAGGGGTAAGAGTCAGCTCGGTTCCAGCGGCTGTGTCAGCGCTCTTAAAGGAAACCAAGCTCTTGAACCCATCTAAGGTACTCATCTTTTCCTGCATTTCCTCAGAAGCAAGGCTCTTTCCTTCACCATCAACCTTCTCAGAAAGGGTCAGCTTGCCAGGAGTACCTGCATCTTGACCAACAGAAACATGCTGATTATTTGCAAACGCTTGGGTAATACGATCCATTGCTTCCAATTTACCAGCCTGCTGTGTTAAATCCAAGTCAGATAGGTCTATATCCTTACCAATTACCTTTGTTTCACCAGCAATAGTCATTTCCACACCGTCGGTAAGTTTTTCAAGATCAATAGTGAGGAAAGTATTTCCAAACTCAGTAACACCAGGTTTCTTAGGTATCTGTGTGTTAGTTCCATCAATATTTGGATTGCCAGTGAAGGATTTTACATTAGCGGCTGTTTTTACAGTAGCAGTTACATCAAAGCCTGTACTTACTAAAGCTCCATCAGCTACATCGGCAGTAGGAAGATCTTTTCCAGTTCCCCCCAAGTCTTTCCAAGCTGTTCCATCGCTGTACTTTGTTGCTTTAAAAGTCAGTGTACCATCACCGTTATCAGTTACTTCATAAAGCAGGGCACCTTTATTAGTAGTACCAGCGGCTGCACCCTTACTTACATTACCGCTTCCATCTACCATAATTCCTGCAAAGCCCGTTAGTTTATCAAATTCTGCTTTTACAGCAGCGGCAATCTGCTTACCATTCATGGTATCGCCATTATTAGCGGCGGCAATATCAATAGCAACACCACCAATATTAATTGTCAGATCACCTTTTGCTCCATCTGCACTAACCATATTCAGCTGGCTTAGATCAACAGTAAAGAAGCCTGCCTGCGCTTCTCCGCCATCCTTATGCAGAATGGTATCTGTGCCTGCTACTGCACCAGTAGCTTTATCATCTGGCATTGCAGTAGTGATAATATCATCAGTTAAATCTTCTCCAGGCGCAGCCTTAACCCCGCCAGTGTCGCCGACAGTAAAGGCAGTCTTGTTTAAACCCATAGTACCATCCAGAAGCTTTATGCCGTTAAAGTTTGCAGACTTGGAAATCC
>CAJUSD010000016.1:561-78916 GCA_910589145.1 uncultured Oscillospiraceae bacterium | reverse complement strand
GCTTTCTCGAAAGTGGCAGGGGTCCAGGGTTGAGCAGCGGAGCTGCTCAGAGTCCCCGGTTGCCAGTTCAGCTTTGCTGAACTGAAGCCGCAAGACGCAAAACTCCTTTTGCAAAGAACTTTTTTCTTTCTTTTTGCGATAGAAAAAGACAGAAGAGCCTTCCCTTTTTCTCCGCCTTCCCTGACAAACACCCCGGTGGGGTGTTTGTCAATATCAACCTCAATATCTCCATAAAATTGATTTCACTGGAAAAGGAACGAGTGCTATTGAGCGAATAAGGTACGCCTGAATGAAACTTCATTCAAGGCGCACCTTTTTTATTCATGGCAAAGCGGTTTACAAATCCATTAGGCTGCAAACCAACAGCAATATAAAGGGCAGGCAGAATGATTACCTTTTGGAAAGAACATCTTTCTCATATTTCCTTGCTTCTTCAAGCCATTCGAGGCCAACGCCTGCGCTGGTTTTCTGGCAGTAGTAATCCCAAACCATGGCAAAGGGAGCCGCTTTAAATTCCTGGACAATTGCAAGGCGGCCAGAGAAATCGCCTTTAGCCTCTGTTTCTTTCATCATGCCAACAGGCTGTAAAAGTGCGCTCAGGATAGCCTTTCTCACATTGCGCAGTCCAGTAATCCAAGCAATGGTACGGTTAATAGAGGCATCAAAGAAATCAGTGGCAATGTAAGTATGTTCCAGTTTTCCCAGCCGGACAAGTTCTTCCATAATAGCGCGGGTTTCGTCGTCAAAAGCTACTACATGGTCGGAGTCCCAGCGAACAGGGCGGGAAACATGGAGAAGGACTTCGTTTGAAAAAGCAAACACAGCCCCCAGTTTAGCGGAAACAACTTCAGTCGGATGATAATGTCCAGTGTCCAACGTCATAATAATATGGTCAATGTTTTTGCTCATAACATATCCCATACAAAATTCATGGGAACCGACTGTATAACTTTCCAGCCCAATCCCAAATACCTTGGATTCAATGCCATCAATAACATCTTTTACATCTTTGGTCGCTTCAAAAATCTGATCGTAGCTGTCTTTCAGGCGAAGTCTGGGGCCAAGGGTATCCACAGGAAATTCCTTATCGCCGTCGGGAGTCCAATGATTAATTACGCAGGATTTTCCGGTACGGTCTGCAAAGTACTGCCCAATGCGGCGGCAGCGGATTCCGTGCTCAATCCAGAATTTACGGGTTTCTTCGTCGGAAGATGACAAAGTGCCGTTTTCGCTCTTGGGATGTGAAAAATAGGTTGGATTAAAATCCAAGCCCAGATTGCGGGCAACTGCCCAATCTGCCCATTTCTCAAAATGCTTTGGTTCAATTGCATTACGGTCTACAAAGATATCGGCTTCCAAATAGTTTGCATGAAGGTTTAATTTTTTTGCACCAGGGATATATTTCATCGCAAAATCCAAATCTGCGCGCAGTTCGTCCGCAGTACGCGCCTTCCCTGGATAATTACCAGTTGTCTGAATTCCCCCAGTCAATGAGCCGGAGGACTTTTCAAAACCTATAACATCGTCACCCTGCCAGCAGTGGATGGAAAGTGGGACTTTATCACAAATTTCAATCGCCTTGTCCACATCAACGCCATATTGTGCATAGAATTCCTTTGCGGCCTCATAGCCTTTGGAAATGTCATACATATTTGTTATACCACCTTTCAGTTTGTCCGTCATTTCAGTAAGGACTTTAAAATAATTATAATGTGAATTCATATAAAAAACAAGGTCAGAAAAGGTAAAATTTTTATAATTAAATCCCGTCCTCTGAAAGATTCCTGGCATATTGAAGAATTTCTTTTCGTGAAAAGATATATTTTTTATCGCAGAAATGACATTCAACCTGAACTGTTTCCTGTTCTTCAGCCATTTGTTCCAATTCTGCTTTCCCTAAACTTCTGAGGGCGCGTTCTACCCTCTGCCTGCTGCAATCGCACCTGTATTCTGCTGCCTGTGTATCCAAAAGTTCCGGTGAAAACCCTTTCAAAGCTTTCCGGCAAATTTCTTCTGGTGTAACTCCGTCCGCAATCATACGGGAAACCGGCGGCAAACCCTCAATATTTTTCTCCAGCTGGCCAATAATCCCGTCTTCTGCCCCTGGCAGAAGTTGAAGCAAAAAGCCTCCAGCCGCTTGAACCGTTAAATCCGGGTTTACCAAAACACCCAAAGCACAGACCGTCGGCGTTTGTTCGCTGACAGCAAAATAATGGGTAATATCTTCAGCAATTTCACCGGAAACAATGGGGGTCTGTCCAATATAAGGCTCTTTCATTCCTAAATCTTTAATGACTGTCAAGGTGCCATTTTTCCCAACTGCACCCGACACATCAAGTTTTCCGTAGGAATTCAGCGGAAGTTCCACCACTGAATTACCTGTGTAAGCTTTCACATTCCCCTGAGAATCCGATACAGCAATTAAAACTCCAGCAGGGCCGTCTCCGGCCAGCCTGAGAGTAACGCTGTCCCTTTCGCCTTTCAGCAAAATCCCCATCATGGAAGCAGCTGTCAGCAAACGCCCCAAAGCCGCGGTAACAACTGCTGATGTTTTATGATACTGTTCCGCCTGCGCTGCCATATCCGTAGAATCGACAGCCATACAAAAAGCGCCGCCGTCCTGGGAAATCATCCTGACTATTTTCCCCATATATCCGTTATTTCTCCTTTCTAACGCGGGTTAGGTTGAACCGCTGCATAGATTAACCTTTGAGACATATCCGAGGGCGGCTCCAGCGTGTCATCCCCATATACTGCTAAAAGCTCCATTCCGCTTTCCTTTAAAAAGCCCAGTATCTGTTCATGGGAATATGCCCGTTCTGAAAAACACTCCGAATACCTTTGGTAATCGTTCCGGTCTTCCAGCTGCTCAAAAATATCCAGGGAAATTTCAACAGTTTCCCCATCCTCACAGGTATTCTGCCAGACACAATAAATATCTCCATAATCATAAACAAATGTCTGACCAGCTAAAACCTCCCGATGCTTATACAAACTGTTTACATCGAACAAAAATAAACCACCCGGCGCAAGAAAAAGCGAAACCCGATTAAATATCTTCTGCAAAGTTTCCGGGCTTGTAACATGGTTCAGGCTGTCCAATGCACAGACAACAACATCAACTGTACCATATAAATCTAGGTTTTCCATATCCTGGCATACAAATAAAATATCTGCCTGGTGTTTCATTTTCTTTTCTAATGCCGCAGCCAGCATTTCTTCCGATCCATCTGCCCCAATTACATCATATCCCAGTTTAGACAGTTCCACAGATAATGTACCAGTTCCACAAGCCAAATCCAACAAAAGTTCAACTGGCCGTCCAGCCCAGCGGCGGATTAACTGGTCAAAATATCTTGCCCTTACAGGATAATTTACATTTTCCGTCAAGCGGTCATAAAACCGGGAAAAAACCCCATATCCTGCCATTACTGGTCCAGCCTTTCAAAAACCTTTTTATAGCCGTCGCATCCATAGCTAAGAGAACGGTTTACCCTGCTGATAGTGGCAGTGCTTGCCCCTGTTGCTTCAACAATCTCACTATATACCTTATGATCGCTGAGCATTTTAGCCACCTGTATACGTTGGGATAAGGCTTTTAATTCCTGAATTGTGCAAAGGTCTTCAAAAAAATCATAACATTCTTCCAATGTTTCCAGTTTTAATATAGCCTGGAATAAAAATTCAACTGGAAGTTCTTTGATTTTGCTGTTCATTGTGGCTCCTCCTTTGGTGTTTGTTTGCCATATCCCTATTTTATCATTGTGAATCGTAAAAGTAAAGACAGAAAACACTGTTTTACTCTGCTGTTAACCCCCCGGCAATTTCATCAATAATCTGGCGGATTTCCTCTACACCCTCCCCAGTTTCAGAGGAAAAAGGCACCATAGTAATTTGCTCTGCATATGGTATTTCCGTTTTTAATGCTTCCAAACGTTCCGCCTGTTCTCTTTTAGAAAGCTTATCCTTTTTTGTAAGTACAATTACAAAAGGAAGTTCCTGCTGGATTAAAAAATTTATCATATGCAAATCGTCTTTGGATGGTGGATGGCGCATATCTACAAGCTGGAATACCAATTCCAAGCTTCGGGAACCATCAAAATATCCTTCCATTAAGTCAGCCCATCTTTGCTTTTCACTTTTGGAAACTTTGGCAAAGCCATAGCCCGGTAAATCCACAAACCGGATTCCTTCTAAATGGAAAAAGTTCACGGTTGCAGTTTTGCCGGGAGTAGCACTGACCCTTGCGAGGCGTTTGCGGTTAAAGAGCTTGTTAATCATGGATGATTTGCCTACATTAGAACGGCCTGCAAAAGCAATTTCAGGTAAATCAGATATGGGAAGCTGGCTGGATAAGCCAAAGGAACGTTCAAATTCAACGTTTTGATAATTCATAAAAAAACTCCTTGTCAAAGGTGAAGCCCTCCTTTTAAAAAGGGAGGGCTTTATCGGTCTTACATTATCTTACTGTAAAGTTTTCGGCACTAGGTACGCCATCATGGCTGCAAGAAGGAACTTTCGGCTCTGTCCAACTCTGCAGAGTTGGATGAAACGGTTAGTTTTCTGTTTCTTAGGTAAGGTTTCTATTTTCTTTAAGCAGGCTGGGGTATTTCGCGCCTGCGGGCGCGACCAGGACGCCGTCCTGGACCTGTCGGGGGCTTTTGAGGAAAGCCCACTGGACCCGAAACCTTTTTAATCCGCAATAGCTTGATCCTTGCTTTGCATTTTCTTAAATCACCGCCACTGGGCGGGGTGCTGCCTGCGGGGGAACAATAGGCTGATGTGTTTCCTTTTCAACAACCATCTCTGCTTCCTCAACAGGGCGAACCAATGCTGTATCCAGAACCGTTTCAATCTGTTTAGCAGTCACAAAGCGTATACTATCCTTCACTACAGGATCAACTTCTTCCAGATCGGAAAGGTTCTCCTCTGGAATCACAACCGTTTTAATCCCTGCCCGATAAGCCGCCATTGTCTTTTCCCGTAAACCACCAATAGGCAGCACACGGCCCCGCAAAGTAATCTCACCTGTCATTGCCACATCCCGGCGTACAGGAATACCGGATAAAGCGGAAGTTACCGCTGTACAGATCGTAACGCCAGCAGAAGGTCCATCCTTGGGGACTGCACCTTCCGGCACATGAATATGAATGTCTTTGTTTTTATAAAAATCCTTATCAATATGATACCTTTCCGCACAAGAACGAATATAGGTAACAGCGGCTTTGGCGGATTCCTTCATCACATCGCCTAAAGAACCGGTCAGCTCCAGTTTGCCGGTACCTTCCAGCACAGAAACTTCAACTTGAAGCATTTCCCCGCCAACAGAGGTCCATGCCAAACCATTCACCATACCGATTTCGTCATCCAGCTCAATACGTTCTGGATGGTATTTCTTAGGACCCAGGAATTCCTCCAAATCCACACCATCAATCATGACTTTAGTGCTTCCGGTAACAATCTGTTTTGCAGCTTTACGACAAAGGGAAGCCAGCAGACGTTCTAAACCGCGAACGCCCGACTCACGGGAATAAAAATCAATCAGCCCATAAACAGCCTCGTCAGACAGTTTAAAGGTTTTGTTGTTAAGGCCATGGCGTTTCATCTGTTTTGGAAGCAGATGCCTGCGGGCAATCTGGAATTTCTCCTCTCTGGTATAACTGGTGATGGAGATAACTTCCATACGGTCTAATAGAGGACGCGGGACAGAGTTTAAATCGTTGGCTGTAGCAATAAACAGAACTTCGCTCAAATCAAAGGGAACCTCTATGTAGTGATCCCGGAAAGCGTTATTCTGTTCTGCGTCCAATACTTCCAGCAGAGCAGAAGCCGGATCCCCACGGAAATCATTTCCAAGCTTATCTATTTCATCCAGCAACAGAACAGGATTTCTGCTTTTGGCCTGTTTCAGCCCATTGACAATCCGACCTGGCATAGAACCAATGTAAGTTTTGCGATGCCCGCGGATATCCGATTCATCCCGCACACCGCCAAGGGAAATTCGCGCATAGTTACGCCCCATCGCCTTTGCAATTGATTTCGCAATAGATGTTTTGCCCACTCCGGGAGGACCGTCTAAGCACAGAATCTGTCCTTTGATATCCGGTGACAATTTCCGTACTGCCATAACCTCTAAAATTCGTTCTTTTACTTTTGTCAGACCATAATGATCTTTATCCAGTTGTTTTTGAGCCTTTGTCACATCTATTTTATCTTTGGTGCGTTCGTTCCAGGGGAGTTCCAGCACGTTATCCAAATATCCCCGAATAACCGCAGCCTCTTGGCTGCTTCCCGACATTTTCATCAACCTGTCAGCTTCTTTATGGAGCTTATCCTTATACTCCTGGTCTATATCCAGCCTTTTAATTGTTTCATGGTATCGATACACATCATCCCCAGTGTCTTCCCCGTCGCCAAGTTCCGCTGAAATGGCTTTCATCTGTTCCCGCAAGTAATATTCCCTCTGGTTCCTGTCAACCTGGTCGCGGACTTTTTCATAAATATCATGTTCTACTTCAAGGATTTCGTTTTCCGCTTCCAAGATTGCCGCCATTCGTTCAAGGCGTTTTGTAATGGAGGATTCCTCCAGGATTTCCTGCTTCTGATCGTCCCGGATCGGGATATTACCTGCAATAAACTCCACCAGAAAAACAGGATCATCGGTTGTCATAATAGACATAACCAATTCCCTTGGCATCCGGGGGGACAGTGAAACATATTCGTCAAACTGATCTTTTACGGTACGCATCAAAGCATTCGCCATCATAGACGTTCTGCCGCGATTGGGTTTCAGGGGGTACTCCTGTACAACTGCCTGATAGAAGGGGGCATTTTCCACAACTTCCAATGTTTTTGCACGGAATTTCCCTTCCACAAGTACTTTAACTGCTTCGCTTTGCGTTTTCAATATCTGTTTAATCTGCGCAACAACCCCTACCCGGTATAGCTGGGCGGCTTTTGGATCGTCGTCACGGACATCTTTTTGAGCAACCAGATAAATAAGCTGCTTTTTGGACATAGCCTCGTTAAGCGCCAATATAGACTTTTCCCTGCCTACGTCAAAATGAAGCACCATTCTGGGATACAGCACCAAACCTCTAAGTGCTAACATAGGCACTTTGAGCTGGAGCAGTTCTTTTTTCTTATCTTCCATTGATTTCTCCCCTCCGCAATATACAACAGTATAGATTTGTGTGCAATGTTCGACTGCATCCTCTTTGTCCAACCCAAAAGAATTTTCTAAAATGCTTGAATATGCGCAGAAGAACTTTCACAGGATGGATTTTACAGTTCTTTAAAATCTCCACTAAAAAACTCCTGTTTTTAAAATTATATCGAAGTATTCTTTATTTTTCAAGTGCTGGATTGAAAGCTTTTGTCTGTATTTTGTAAATATTTTTACGTTTTTTTCTTTAAAAAGCATTTTTGGAAACAGTTGAGGCATTTTTCCACATAAAATTGTTCTTTTTTCCGCTGTTTTGTCTCTTTTTTCGGATAAACCGCCCAGTTTTAACGGAAATTGGCCTGCTTTGGAATGTATGGTAACTTTCCCGCCTGTACGTTTTTCATATTCGCAATGAAAAGGCACCGCCTCCCTGTTTGGGGCGGTGCCAAGCCTTACGCCACGGCGCTTATCAAACGGAAGTCTTCCGATTGTTTTTAGCATTAGACCTCGCCGGAATTCCAACTGTAATGGGATTCAGCTTGCGAGTGGAATCATATGAAAACTTTGGCTGAGATTCTTTCCCACTGATATAATCCTCAGTAATCACTACTGAAGTAATAGTAGGATCGTTTGGACAGGTAAACATTAGATCTCCTAATATTCCTTCAATAACAGACCTAAGTCCCCTCGCACCGGTCTTGCGTTCAATCGCCTGTGAAGCAACTGCCCGCAAAGCTTCATCCTGGAAAGAGAGTTCAATCCCATCCATTTTAAACAGTTGGACATATTGTTTAATGATAGAATTCTTGGGCTCGTTTAAAATCCGAACCAGAGAATCAATATCAAGAGCTTTCAAGGTAGTAATGACAGGAATACGTCCTACAAGTTCTGGAATCAACCCAAATTTCACTAAATCATAAGGCGTAACCTGGCTTAAAAGGTTGTCTCGATCGCTTTCTTTGGTAGAACGCAGTGAGGACTCAAACCCCATGGAAGAAACAGCCACACGGCGCTCAATTACTTTCTCAATACCGTCAAAAGCCCCGCCGCAAATAAAGAGGATGTTTGTAGTATCAATTTGAATAAACTCCTGCTGGGGATGCTTCCTGCCTCCCTGCGGGGGGACATTTGCAACTGTTCCCTCTAAAATCTTTAGCAGCGCCTGCTGAACGCCTTCTCCGCTAACATCCCTAGTAATGGAACGATTTTCAGAGCGGCGGGCAATCTTGTCAATTTCATCAATGTAGATGATTCCTCTTTGCGCTTTATCCACATCGAAATCAGCAGCCTGGATTAAACGCAGCAGGATATTTTCCACATCCTCACCCACATATCCGGCTTCTGTCAAAGTAGTAGCGTCGGCAATCGCAAAAGGAACATCAAGGATCCGGGCAAGAGTCCGGGCAAGTTCTGTTTTGCCAACGCCGGTTGGACCAAGAAGAAGTACATTGCTTTTCTGCAGTTCAACAGAATCATCATTCTCGCCAAAAAAGATACGTTTATAGTGGTTATAAACCGCCACTGCCAAGGATTTTTTTGCCTCATCCTGTCCAATGACATGTTCATCCAATATACGCTTAATCTCCATGGGGCGTGGGACGATTACTTCTTCTTTTTCCTTTTCTTTTTTGCGGGCGGAGGCTGGAGCGCGGTGGGGAGCTGGGGCATCCTCAAGAACATTGAGGCACAGCTCAATACATTCGTTGCAGATACACACACCTGGCCCAGCAATCATACGCTCTACCTGGCTTTGGAGCTTCCCGCAGAAGGAGCATCTTAAATTTTGGCTTTCATTAAACTTTGCCATGGATACACCAACCTTAATGTTTGTAAATCACTTTGTCAATTATCCCGTATTCTTTGGACTCCTCTGCGGTCATAAAGTGGTCACGCTCTGTATCCCTCTGAATTTCTTCCAAAGTGCGGCCTGTATTTTCCGCCAACATTTCGTTCAATTGTTTTTTAATACGGAGCATCTGTTCAGCATGAATCTGCACATCAGTAGCCTGGCCTTTGGCACCGCCAGAGGGCTGATGGATCATAATCTCACTGTGCGGGAGAGCAATTCGCTTTCCTTTGGCACCGCCTGCCAAAAGGAAAGCTCCCATAGAGGCAGCCAACCCCAGACAAATGGTGGACACATCGCACTTAATATACTGCATGGTATCATAGATAGCAAGGCCAGCAGAAACAGACCCGCCGGGGCTATTAATATATAGCTGGATATCCTTTTCAGGGTCCTGCCCTTCCAAATACAGCAACTGGGCTACAACAAGGCTTGCACTCGCGTCATTAACCTCGTCGCAGAGCATCACAATACGATCGTTAAGCAGTCGAGAGAAAATATCATAAGAACGTTCTCCTCTGCCGGTTTGTTCTACTACCATTGGCACTAAGGCCATATAAAGCACCTCCTGATAAATGCCGCACAATCGGCGGGATGCGTTCCCTTTCAGCGAATGGGTGCTCCCCGCCGTTTTGTGCGCAGTTGAACTTTGTGGTCAGCGGCCGCCGTTCGTCCTTTTCCCAAGCTTGAGCTTAAAACTCTGAACCCTGACTTACTATTCCTTATTGATTTTCAGTGGATTCTTCTGCTGGTTCAGGTTTTGCCTCGGTGACAACGGCAGTATCCCGCACTAAGTCGATTGCCTTCTGGGAAATAATATCCTGCTTCACATCGGATGCAGGGATAACCCCTTTGATCTTTTCAACTTCCATATTATAATTTTTCGCCAGTTCCGCGTATTTGCTTTCTATTTCTTCTTCGCTGGCTTCCAGGTTTTCAAGCTGGCCAATCTTTTCCAGTGCAAGACGAATCTTTACCTGTTTCTCAGCCTGTTCTGCGAAAGTTTTACGGAAAGCTTCCAGATCCATTCCAACATACTGCAGGTAGGTCTTTAAATCAAGCCCCTGCATTTGCAGGCGGTACTCGAAATTCTGTACCATTTCATCTATGCTGTATGTGATCATGCACTGAGGAATTTCCGCAGTCATGTTTCCGATAACAGTATCAATCAACTGGTTCTCAAAAGCTTCCTGAGCAGCTTTTTCGCCGCGTTCCGTCAACTTTTTCACCAGATCAGCTTTCAGTTCGTCCAATGTGTCAAACTCGCTGACATCCTTAACAAACTCGTCGTCTACCTCAGGCAGCTCTCGGGTCTTAATCTCATGCAGCTTAATTTTAAATACCGTAGACTGCCCCTGCAGTTCCTTTGCCTGATAATCTTCCGGGAATGTAACAGTAATATCAAATTCTTCCCCTACATTGTGCCCAATTACTTGGTCTTCAAAACCAGGGATAAACTGATTGGAGCCTATCGTCAATGGGAATTTTTCCGCGCTGCCGCCTTCAAATGTTTCCCCGTCCACATATCCGGTAAAATCAATGACAACATTATCCCCTTTTTCTACAGGACGGTCATCTACATCAACCATCCGGGCGTTGCGTTCGCGCAGGCGCTGAACTTCTGCATCAACTTCCTTATCTGTAATCTCAACTTTGTTCTTTGCTGCTGCAATATTCTTATAATTTGCAATCTCAACTTCCGGTTTAACTGTTACTGTAGCTTTAAAAGCCACACCGCTTTCGCGGCTCACTTCTGTAATTTCAATATCGGCGCGGTCAACAGGCTCAATACCCGCTTCGTCTATTGCAGAAGAATAAGCAGCTGGATACAGGCTGTTTACAGCCTCCTCATAGAAAAAGCTTTCGCCGTACATTTTTTCAATAAAGCTGCGGGGGGCTTTCCCTTTGCGGAAGCCTGGGACGTTTACCTTATTCTTATTTCTACGGTATGCTGTTTCGACAGCTCTTTCAAATTCTTCGCTGCCAATGGCAATTTGCAGTTCGTAAGTATTGGTCTCAGTTTTGTTAGACGAAACTAAACTCATGGGATTATTTCCTCCTGTAATATGACCGTATCATTTTATCACGGCGGTCTGTCTAAAATTTGTCACATCCTGCCATATTGTAAAGCCTGCCAGCCTTGGATATATCCGGGCAGCCGAGATTGGCAGCGGTCAGACAATGAATCCTTGTAATTATAGCACAATAAAAAGGTATTCGCAACCCCGCAACGTCATTTTTTGGCAGTTAATTTCGCCAAATGTTATGAATTTAACAAAAAATTCGGCTTGTGGACAATAAAAGCAGAGGGAGTTTGTATCAGCAGCACTCCTGCCTATTCCAGCGATTCCACCAAAACAGGATCAAAACGCAGAAAATCACAGGAAACAAGGGACATTTCAATTCCGTGCCATGGCCCCAGAAAAGCAGCGTGGATAGCGGAGCCATGCAGATGGCCGTAAAAACACCGGCGGACTTGGAATTCAAGCAAAGTATCCAGAATAGGCTTTGAGCGTTCAGAACCATATAACGGCGGATAATGGAGAAATGCCAGCGGAATAAGCCCTTGACGGCTGCAGTCAGCAAGGGAGGCTTCCAGCCTTCCGGTTTCTCTGGCTAATACCTTAGCATCCTGGGGTTCTCCGTTTTCAAATATCCATCCTCTGGTTCCACAAATACCGAAGCGTCCAAAGGGGATGCAATTATTATGGAGAATAAAAAGGGAGTTTAAACCATTTTCAGAAAAAAAATGTTCCATTTTATTTCTGGTAGACCACCAGTAATCGTGATTTCCCTTTAATAGAATCTTTTTTCCGGGGAGACTGTGGAGAAACTGAAAGTCCGCCAAAGCTTGGGGCAGCGAGATCGCCCAGGAAATATCCCCTGTAACGACGACGGTATCTTCTGGTTTAACCTTTGCACGCCAGTTCTGTTCAAGGCGCTGAACATAATGATCCCAGCCGCTGAAAATCTCCATGGGCTTGTTACAGCCCAAAGAAAGGTGGGTGTCTCCAATTGTATAAAGAGTCATCCTGTCTCCTTTCCAGCAGGAAGATCAAAGCCCGAGGAAGGCACAGACTGCCTGTTCCATCTCTTCTTTACCGCAGTATCCGGTAAAGCGGACAGGCTTTTCCCGCAGTTGAAAAAGCGGCAGCGGCTGAGGAGCATTAGAGAGATGCTCCAGCCTGTCGGCAAGAGAAAATTCTTCCTGAGCAGTAAGTGCTTGAAGATTCTCCCCTGTTACTGCTTTAAGAACACTGGAGGGAAACTTGTAAGGGCTGGCAGTAGAAACGACAACGTTTTTTGTTTTGTCCCCAGTAGTCTCCTGATACTGGCGGCAGGCATAGGCCGCAACAGCCGTATGGGGATCACAGAGATAAGAAAATTCTTGGAAAAGTCTTTGAATTTCCTGTGCAGCCTGCTGGTCGTTGCACCAAGCGGCAGAGAAACCTTCATCCAGTTTTTCTTTTACTTCTGGAGATACTTGATACTCCCCTTCCCTGTTCAATGAATCCATCAAGCAGGAAACAAGGTTATCATCCCCGCCGCTCAGAGCAAACAGCAGCCGTTCCAGGTTGCTGGAAACCAAAATATCCATTGAAGGAGAGGTTGTTGCATAAAATGGACGTTTTTTGTTATAAACTCCGGTTTGAATGAAATCGGTCAATACATTGTTGCGGTTAGATGCGCAAATCAGCCTTTGGATAGGAAGCCCCATTTCTTTCGCATAATAAGCAGCCAGAATATTGCCAAAATTCCCTGTGGGAACAGTAACATTTATTTTCTCACCCAAGAAAATTTCCTCGTCAGCCAAAAGGTCAGCGTAAACACTAAAGTAATATACAATCTGAGGTACAAGACGTCCCCAATTAATAGAATTCGCACTGGAAAAAACCATATTATATGCTGCCAACTTCTCCTTGAGTTCAGGATTGGTAAAAAGATTTTTCACTCCGGTTTGAGCGTCGTCAAAATTGCCCTCCACAGCGCAGACTGAAACATTTTTTCCTTCCTGAGAAGCCATTTGAAGTTTTTGCATTTCGCTGACCCCATGCTGGGGGTAAAAAACCATAATATTAGTACCTGGTACATCCTTAAAACCTTCCAGGGCAGCTTTTCCAGTATCGCCGGAAGTAGCGGTCAGGATGCAGACCTTTTTTCCTGGCATGGTTTTGGGGACAGCGACAGACATCAGCCGCGGAAGGAGCTGCAAAGCCATATCTTTAAATGCGCAGGTTGGGCCGTGCCATAATTCCAATACATAAGTATCTGGGCAGAGTTTGGCGATTGGTGCAGGGTTCCCGCCGAATTTATCTGCAGGCTCCGATTTCTCTCCATAAGCCCCCTGAATACAGGAACGGATTTCCTCTGGCGTAAAGTCGGTTAGAAAACGGGATAGAACCATGTACGCCCTGTCCTGATAGTTCATCTGGGACATTTCCCCAATTTCCTTCAAAGAAAACTTGGGTAGCTCATCTGGTACAAAAAGCCCGCCCTCCGGGGAAATTCCCTGGGCAATCGCCTGAGCAGGGAAAACAGCCTTATCCTTCCTCCGCGTACTGACATATTTCATTTTCAATCATCCTTTTCTCACAAATCTACGGCTGTAGGAAACAAATCAGCCCCATCTCCGCCGCAGGAACTCATAAGCGTTTCCGCCCATAATCTTTTCCACTTGTTTTTTCCCAAGTCCAGCGCAAAGCAGATAATTTTCCACATCTGCCAGGTTTTCCACAGAACCCATTCCATCGGGAACGGTGGTTCCATCAAAATCGGAACCTATGGCAATTACATTTTCCCCACCTAGGGAAAGCATCCGTTCAATATGCCGGAGCAGGTCAGGAAATCCGGCTTTTTCCTTATCGTCATTGAGAAAGGCTTTGCAGAAGTTAATTCCTACAAGTCCATCCCGTTTAACAATCTCTTTAAACTGGTCGTCGGTAAGATTGCGTTTATGGCCGCAAACCGAGCGCAAATTGGAATGGGTAGCAATAAAAGGCTTTTTTGCTGTATGAACCAGGTCGTCAAAGCCCTTATCATTGAGATGGGAAACATCCAGCGTAATATCCCAGCGTTCCAGTTCCGCCACAACTCCACGCCCCAATTCAGAAAGCCCTTCCTGTGTTTCATTCCCAGATGCAAGTTCATTCTTCCCATTCCATGTAAGGCTAAGGTACTTTACACCTGCATCGGACATTTTTTCTACCTGATCCAAATCCCACGCTAAAAGGGAACCGCCGCCTTCCACCGCTAAAATTGCTACAGCTCCTCCCCTTGCCCATGTTTCTGCAATATTGTCAAAAAATTTTGGCTGGGAAACCATTCCACTGTTTTTCTCCATCTGCTTTTGGAAAAATCCAAGATTATCATCGTAAAATTCCGCAGCTTCTTTACCCCGCAGGGTATCAGGGATAAAAATAGCATAGGTTTGAGCCCAATCCTTCAAAGCTGCACCTTTTTCCAGGGAAATCATCAGATTGTTTTGGGCTAGCTGGCCATGGTTCCGGTTCAGAACAGTAATGGTATCGCTGTGCAGGTCAACATACATATAAAAATCCTCCTCGATGCAAAAATCACAAACATTTCAGCCCTTCTGTTGTAAATGCATTTTCATAATATTCGGTTGACACAACCCGAAATTCCGATTCACAGGAAGTTTCCAGGCAGAGAACGTCAAACCTGGGCTGTAAATCCAGAGGAAACCGATATATAAACTCCATTGCAGCAGCATAAATCCTTCCCTGTTTTCCCTTGGATACCGCTTGATACCCTGGAGACAATGCGCCTATCTTTCTGGTTTTCACCTCAATAAAGGCTAAGTATTCGCCGTTTTCCGCAATTAAATCAATTTCTCCTTGTTTGGTACAGAAGTTAGACGCCAAAATTCGATACCCATGTTCCTTCAGAAAACAAGCGGCGTATTCCTCCCCCTGTCTGCCCTGACGGACTGAACCTTTCCCGCCCATCAATGCATCTTCTTCAAAAAGGTTTTCCGGTGGACAGGCGAAACGCCATTTTCCCGGATAGCCTGATAATGGGCTTTGGTAGGATACCCCTTATGTTTTGCAAACTGATAAGCAGGATACTGCTGATCCAGTTCCATCATAAAACGGTCACGGCTGACCTTTGCCAAAATTGACGCCGCTGCAATAGAAGCGCTTTTCGCATCACCTTTAACGATAGTGCGGGTTTCTATTCCCAGTCCGGGGTCACGGTTGCCATCCACCAGAACCAGATCAGGCGCAGTCGAAAGCTTCGCAACCGCCTTTTTCATGGCTTCAAAGGTTGCCTGGAGAATATTAATCCGGTCAATCTCTTTATGATCAGCCATTCCAATTCCATAACAGACGGCCTCCCGCTGAATGGTATCAAATAATTCTTCTCTTTTTTTCCCGCTTAACTGTTTGGAATCGTTAAGCCCCTCAATGATTAGCCCTGGCGGAAGGATTACCGCTGCTGCAAATACCGGGCCTGCCAACGGCCCGCGCCCTGCTTCATCAACCCCGCAAACTGCCTGAAATCCTGCTTCATATGCCTGGTTTTCCAATTCCAGCATGGCGGCTTGTTGCTCCATCGTTAATGTCAAGCGTCGCCCTCCTCTCCTGTACCCTGTTCCTCCTGCGTGGGGTCAGGGATAGCGCGTTCTTTAAATTTGGCGAAAGTATCTTCCGGCGCTTCTAACGAAATCCTGCCAATTTTTCCACCCCGAAATTCATCCAAAACTGTTACGGCAGCTCGTTCTAAATTCGGCAGTCCACCTGGCAGAAGCATCCCTCGCCGTCTTGCAACCTGGGCGAGCAGTCCGGGGCCATCCATACCTATGGAATCTTCCTCCAAGCCATACCTTTGCGCCAATAAATTATGGTAATCCATATTTAACAGGAACAGCAGACGCATTGCAAGCCATTCCATATCTAAAACGTCATCCTTTACAGCCCCGGTAAAGGCAAGGTGTTCCCCCACAATGGGATCCTCAAATTTAGGCCAGAGAACGCCAGGCATATCTAACAAATCTACACCGTTTTCCAATGAGACCCATTGTCTTCCCCTTGTTACGCCGGGACGGTCTTCTACCTTAGCGCGCTTGCTTTTTGCAAGAGTATTGATCAGGGAGGATTTTCCAACGTTGGGAATCCCCACAATCATCATTCTTAATGGTTTCCCAGACATTCCTTTTTCGCTTCTTTTGGCTAATTCTGGAGCCAGGACTTTTCTTACAGCGGGAATAACGCTTTTGATTCCCTGTTTTGTTTTACAGTCAACAGCAACTGCTGGGATATTCTTTTCTTCAAACCAATGCAGCCATTTTTGGGTAACGTTGCTGTCAGCGGCATCACATTTATTAATAACTACTAGGCGCGGTTTCCCTTTTACCCATTTATCCAGCTCTGGATTGCGGCTGGAACGGGGAACTCTTGCATCAATCAACTCTACCACTATGTCAACCAGTTTTAGGCTTTCTCCCATTAGACGGCGGGTTTTCGCCATATGCCCTGGAAACCACTGGATAGGTGGTATATCATTCATGTTTGTTTTTCCTTTCCTTTTCTTCTGGAGGAGATGGTTTTAGCAGCATTGAAACCTGGCTTATCTATTAGGCAGCAGGAGATAGCTCCGCAGAATCTTTTATATCATCATTTAAATTATCGTACAATCCGCCTATTGCCTCCAAAGGCATAAAGCGAAAAACGGCTTTTCCAACCACCCGATCTACTGGCACCATGCCAACCGTCATATCCCGGCTGTCAGATGAATGGTTTCGGTTATCACCCATAACAAAGATACATCCTTCTGGCACTTCAACCGGAAAAACCATATCCTTACTCCGATAAGTAGGCTCCATAATATAAGGTTCGTCGAGAATTTCCCCATCCCGATAGACAATTCCTTTTTCAAAGTCAATATCAATTGTCTGCCCCTCAACAGCAATAACACGTTTAATAAGCGCGTTTGTCTCAGGAAGTTTGATAACAATAATATCTCCCAATTCCGGCTCATATCCAAGCGTCTGAATCACCAAACGGTCATGTTCCTCCAAGGTAGGCTGCATTGAATGGCCTTCCACTGTTACCAGGCGAACAATAAATGTAAACAAAAAAAACGCCACCACACCTGCAAATGTAAGTGCCTCCAGCCACTCCAGCAATTCCCGCCCCAGGCTGGACACTGACGGATCATAATCTGGAATTTTAATTCCCATAGCAATCCCGTTTCCTTTCCATGCTGCAACGAAATTCTATGCAAAAAAGGGGACATCGAAACGTCCCCTTCCTGCTACTTATGATGTAATTAGCGAATTGTGCTCTTAACCTTTGCAGCCTTACCAACACGGTCACGCAGATAATACAATTTAGCACGGCGGACTCTGCCTTGACGAACCACTTCTACCTTTTCCACGTTGGGGGAATGTACCGGGAATACCCTTTCAACCCCACATCCATACGCTACACGGCGTACAGTGAAAGTCTCATTGATCCCACCATGTTTTTTAGCAATAATTGTTCCTTCAAAAATCTGAATTCTTTCACGTTCACCTTCCTTGATGCGGCAGTGAACCTTAACCGTATCACCGATGTTTAATACAGGAAGTTCAGATTTCATACAATCCTGCGTCATTAATTTGATTGCATCCATTAATTGTTTCCTCCTAAAAGTTTTCAGATATTCATTCCCGATTCTATCGGCAGAGGAATACCCGCTTTAATGTCACAGTTTTCACTGGGCACTAATCCCCACTGTAAAACACAGCGGCTACCAAATGCCTAAATATTTTACCATATGAGAACGGAAAAAGCAACCAAAAAATGAATATAAACAAAACAACTTACCACGCTCCCGCGTGTTTCAAAACATCTAATCCATAGATAATTAATCAGCGTCAATTTCTTCCTCTTTTGAAGAAGCTATAACCCATTTCTGCAAAGGAGTTTTGTACACTCCTCCATCAACTTCTGAGATAGGCAGAATAACAGTTACAGCGTCAGAAGCCATTGTATCTTCCACTTCATATTCAAAATCTGTGCGGTTTGAATTCTGATTATTATAGGGATCAAGATAATAGAAAAAAGTATACTCTCCCTTTTTCAGATTAGAGATAGAAATTTTCCCTTGGGAATCGGTACAGCCAAGCCAATAATCAGTTTCATCTCCAGGCTCGCGATAGCCAACGCGAATATCTGCCTGGGGATGTCCCTTTTCATTTTCAAAATAAAGAGTCAACACACTGGAAGTTGGCTGGCTTGTCTCTACAGGTTTGATGCCGGAAAGTGGGATTGTGCGGGATTGTTTCTCATCTTCAGGTGCAATTGTTATTAAAGTTTCTTCTGAAAACTGTTCCCGATGATATTCATCATAAACAGTTGCTTTTATGTGATAGCTTCCAGTCAGCATATTTGCTCTGGCACTGTTGCCTTCCCGATCTGTGATCGTTGTAAAAACTTCTACATGTCCATCCTCGCTGCTGTTGTTACAATTAACGGTCGGGCATTTCCGAAAGAAAAGCTTGGTATTGGGGAGAGAATTCCCCTGGGCGTCCACAACCTGGAATCCTACAATATCGAGCTGCAAAAAGGATTCCGCTACTGTTTCAGCATCCTTGTCCCCTATTAAGCGAGGATCAGATATGGTCAAAGTAGGCCGTCCATTTATATCTTTAATAGAATATGGAACCCGAACTTTACTTTTTACATTAGGAACACTGTAGAAAAACTGAAATTCTCCTGCTTCCAGTTCAGTAAATACCAGTTCCCCCCTTGCGTCAGTACGGCCTAAAAATTTAGGTTCTTCTCCTGTTGGGGTTTCGGGCGGCAAATAATAGATAGATAATTCTGGCACGCGATATCCATCTTCTCCCTGAACCTGAATCAATAGCCGTGATCCTTTTACCTCCGCCGCAGAAACCGGCGCCAAAAATCCCGGTATCACCAAAACCGCCGTTACAAGGCTCAGGAACGCTGTTAAAAATCGGCGTACAAAAGCCGGGTAAAATAGGTTTTTCTTTGTCATGCAGTACCTCCATAAAGGAATGATATAATAACCCTGATGCAGATACGATAAAATTGATTGCCAATCATAACATCTGCAAATGGTTTTCCATATTATACTTCATTTGGAAAGAGAAATCAATCCTATTTTTTCAGTAAAACGACAATCTAGTATATTAAGCATTAACAAAAGATGAACAAATCTTTTCAATTTCCTCCATCAGCTCGTCTACAATTCGATTTTCCGGCACTTTCCGTAAAATCTCGCCTTTGCGGAATAACAAAGCTTGGCCAGTTCCGCCAGCAATTCCAATATCAGCTTCCCTAGCTTCTCCAGGGCCATTTACAATGCAGCCCATTACAGCCACAGTAATAGGGGCTTTTACATTTTTCAGACGTTCTTCCACTTGATTTGCAAGATTGATTAAATGAATTTGAGTTCGTCCACAGGTAGGACAGGAAATCAGCCGCGGCCCTTTCCCCAAACCCGCTGCCTGTAAAATATCCCTGGCAGCAGAAATCTCTTTCACAGGGTCAGCGGTTAAAGATACCCGGATTGTATCCCCTATCCCATCACATAAAAGGGAGCCAATTCCAATCGCAGACTTAACCAACCCCATCCTTTCCGTTCCAGCTTCTGTTACACCCAAATGAAGGGGATAATTACACTTTTCCGATGCAAGACGATAAGCGGCAATGGTATCCCCAACATTGGAGGATTTTAGAGATACAGCTATATCATGAAAATCCCATCGTTCCAGCAAAGAGATATGATAAAGAGCGCTTTCCACCAAAGCTTCCGGTGTTGGCGAACCATATTTGGCCAGGATATGCTTTTCCACCGAACCAGAATTTACTCCAACTCGGATAGGGATGCCCTTGTTCCGACATGTATCAGCAACCTGCTTAACATAATGATCGCCACCTATATTTCCTGGGTTAATGCGGATTTTATCAATTCCAGCAGCAGCGGCTTCCAATGCCAGACGGTAATCAAAATGTATATCTGCTACAAGGGGAATTTTAACTTCTTTTTTTATAGCTTCAATGAGCGGGATTGCTTCCATATTGGGGATTGCAGCGCGTAAAATTTCACAGCCTGCGGCTTCAAGCTGTTTTGCTTGAGCTACGCTTCCAACAATATCTGAAGCTGGTACATTGAGCATAGATTGAATAGCAATAGGGTTCCCTCCCCCTATGACCGCATTTCCTATATGGATTACCCTGGTATTTTGACGAAGCGTCATAATTTAATCATCCTTTGTCAAAAAATTGATGTGCAGGCATAGCCCGATGAGTACCACCTAAAACAGATTAAAAAGCCCCCTAGTACCAGTTCAACTCTGCTAAACTCATACCGCCAGGATTGGACAAAGCCCTTACCGGTTCTGCTCACCTAGCAGCTGTTCGGCTGCGAATACCATACACATTTAAAATCATTTAGCAACCAGCCGAAGGATATCTTGATAAGTGACAGCAACCATTAAAGTCATCAGCAGCAAAAGCCCCGCCATATGAACATACCCCTCATATTTAGGGGAAACAGGACGGCGGCGAATCATTTCCAAAACCAAAAATATAAGCCTTCCCCCATCTAATGCTGGAAGTGGCAAAAGATTGAAAACGCCCAGGTTCACCGTAATAAAACCGCTCATCATTAAGAGTGAAGCTAACCCATGTGTAGAAGCCTTACCAATTGCCTGAGCCGTTCCCACAGGGCCAGAGAGTTGGTTAAAGCCATATCGCCCTGTAATCAAATCGAATAGAGAAAGCCAAACTTGGCGAACCATAGAAACGGTCCAGCCAAAACTGTATTTGACAGTATTAAAAAATGTATGTTTTTCCGCTAAAACTTTAAAATCTAAAACAATAACCCTCTCACCGTCCATTTCAGACGTTTGAAATGGAACCTGAATCGGGACTTTTTTTCCATCACGAATTACAGTCATATCTACAAGCCCGTCATCATCCCGCAAAAGAGCATAAACAATGTCATTGTCAATCCGCGTCCTGGTTCCGTTGACGGAATAAATAGAATCCCCTATTTGAAGCATCTGGCTGCTTACCGCTCCTTCTTCAAAACGCAAAACCTGCGTTGTCCCAACATAACCCCGTGCACTAACCATCCACGCCGAAACTGCCAAACCCAAAATAAGGTTCATTATAGCTCCTGCTGAAATAATAATCAGCCTTTTCCAAGCTTTTTGATTACAAAAAGCGTTAGGATTTTCGCTTTCCTCATCCTCGCCGTCCATCTGAATATAACCGCCTACAGGGACAACCCGAAGGGCAAAAAGCGTATCGCCCCATTCTTTCTTAAAAACAGCGGGACCCATCCCGACGGAAAATTCAGCCACCCGAACATGAAACAACCTCGCAGCCAAAAAATGGCCCAGCTCATGGACAAGGATAATTGCTCCAAAAACCGCAACAGCAAGCAAAATTGTCCAAAAATTCACCACATTGGCCCCTTTCCCCATTCTATAAGCAAAATAATTGTTCACTAGGTTTATTATACGCTGGACAGAAAGAGATTCATACCTGTTTTTTTAGCAAATTCTTAAATAAGCTGTAAATTTTGGAAAGGAGTTTCCAAATATGTATTTGTTATTTATATCTAACCTCAAATTCTTCGCATACAACTTTTATTTCTTCTTCAAAAGCAAGTCCAGCTTCCTTTAGACAGTGGGAGAAAAAATCTTTATGGACTGTCTGCCAATAAGACAGGCTCCTGCCTCCCTCTCCTTCTTTAAAAGCAAATGTTTCTGTAGCCTTGTTGAAAGGCAGTACAACGACCGATTTTGTCTTTATAATACATTTTGCCTGCCCTTTGCTGTCCAAAATAACGCTATATCCTCCTGCTTGGGGCAGAGGTTCATTTGCTATTGTATATAAATCATAAGCTGACGAAGTTGCAGTCTTTTTATTGCACAGAACCAGATCAGCCAACCGATCCGGTGCACCGCCGAAAGCCCATGCTTCATATTTTACATCATTCAAATTATTTTTTCTGATAAAATCTTCCCACATTTGTTTTGCATCCACTATTTGGCCTTCCCTTCAGAGATTATCCTCTAGCATACTTCTGAAAAACGCCGTCCAGCATACTCCCTTGCCAGATGGTCAGCCTCCAAAATCTCCTCTAGGCTGGAACCGTTCCCTGCCGGATGAAGGTTTTCCAAAGCTCCCCAAACAGTTCTGCCTATTTCTAAAAACGGGATTTTCCCCTGTAAAAATGCGGCAACCGCAGCCTCATTTGCACCATTTGCAATGCATGGATACAGTCCACCCATATCAAAAGCTTTTTTGCAGGCTTTCAGGCAAAGAAAAGCATCCTCATCGGCCTCGCCAAAAGTCAGCCTCCCCAACTGTTTAAAAGAAAGCAAAGGAGTTTTCAAAGGCTCGCGCTTTGGCCAAGTTAAAGCATACTGAATAGGAACCCGCATATCCGGTGCGCCCATCTGTGCAAGGATCGCTCCATCTCTGCACAATATCATAGAGTGGATAATACTTTCCCTCTGTACTACAATTTCAATATCCTCTGGTTTTTTCTGGAAAAGGTGGCAGGCTTCTATCAATTCCAGCCCCTTATTCATAAGGGTAGCAGAATCAATGGTTATTTTGGCTCCCATGCTCCAGTTTGGATGTTTTAGCGCCTGTTCTGCCGTTACATGTTCCAGGTCCGACTGCTTTTTCCCATAAAAAGGCCCGCCGGATGCTGTAAGAATGATTTTTTCCACTTCTGCCGGATTGGAAAGCCCCTGAACACACTGGAAAATTGCGGAATGTTCGCTGTCCACAGGAAGAATATGGACGTTGTTTTTCTCCGCAGCAGATAAAACAAGGTTTCCACCTGTTACCAGGGATTCTTTATTCGCTAAGGCCAGTTCCTTTCCGGCCTGGAGTGCGGCAAGAGTTGGGCACAGCCCTGCAATCCCTACAATGGCATTTAAAACAATATTGTTTTTTGGCAAAGCAGCCATTTCACAAATTGCATCCGAACCTGCTAAAACCTGAACCGACAGGTCTGCAAGGGCACCCTTTAAATCAAGGTATAGTGTTGGATCAGCCGTAACCGCATAACGGGGACGGCTGTCAGCCGGCATAACCGTATAACAATGGCGGATCTGCTCCTCCAGCTTTTTAATATTGCGGTTAGCTGTCAAGGCATTGAGCGACAGTCCCAGGTTTTCGCAAACGTCAAGCGCCTGAACGCCTATGGAACCGGTTGAACCAAGGATAGAAATATGTTTCATACATTATATCTTCTTTCTGTTAAACTCACTACAGCAAGGAAAACGGCAGGTACCCATGGACTGTATTTAGATATCTTCCTGTTGGTTTCCCATCCTGCGACATTTCCACAAGCTTCCAATAACCGCATTTCTCATACGCTTCTTTTGTGTCATCATCCGCCGGGCTTTCCGCCCCTCCCCTGTCATCCATACGGTATAGGAGCATTTCATATGCTTGAAGTGTCAGGCTATAGGCCAGCTTCTCAATATCTTCAGGGGAAGCGCCGGACTCTATCAGCCTTGCTTCTTCCGGCATACGTTCTACCAGCCTGCCTTCTTCCCTATATCTTTCAATGAGCCTTTTATACTCTCCCTGGTAAAAAATAAGGTCGTCGTTTAATGGCTTTAAAAGACGGAACACAGGCAAAATTGCCCATATATCTGATTCCAACCCCAGATAAAATTCAGCCGAATCACCTGGTATACCCAATTCTTCCAATATCCGCCTTTTTTCTTCATGTGTCATGATGTAAGCCTTCTTTTCAATTATTTATGTGGAAAAAATCGGAGACACCCCTTCGGCGTCTCCGAAAAAATTTTCTGACCTATCTTAATTAGCTCAAATTTAACGGAAAAGCCCGGTAACTTGACTTTCACCTTTGGCTGGACAGGAGATAGCACTCAGCGAATTAGAATTCGCTGAGGGAAAAAGCCTTCCTATTTTTACTGCGATTTTTTATAAAATCTAAACTCACTATTTCATTTAAGGTACTCTGCTTTCGCAAACGGGATTTAATGCCCTGCAAGGCAAAAATCCTAACAAAGATTTTTAACGCAATCAGGGCGTAAAATCCACCGTCAAGACGTGAATGGGGAGCTTCTCAGAGGTACAGCAAGCTGCACCCCTAGACTCAACCCTTTTTAATCTGCTTTAGGCTATACTTATCTGAGGTTATCCCTACATATATGCTCTTTCTAATCAAATTATAATTAGGGGAACAAAACAGCTAAACAGGTAGAATACTGGAGAAACAAGCAAAACACTGTCAAACCGGTCCATAATTCCACCGTGCCCCGGCATAATATTGCCGAAATCCTTTACACCGCATTGGCGTTTTACTGTGGAAGCCGCCAAATCCCCAATAACGCTTGCAGCAGCACCCAATAGAGTAGCGCATCCAACTGCCGCATAGCGTACAATAATATCAATGCCAATAGAATTCATCAGCAAAGAAAGAAGAAACGCCATAAGCAAATTGCAAGCCACTGCTCCAACCAAGCCGCCAATTAAACCTTCAACAGTCTTATGAGGGCTAATAACAGGTGCAAGTTTATGTTTTCCAAAGGCTCTTCCGGTAAAATAGGCACAGGTATCAGCATACCACGCACTGCCCAAAAGAAGCATGGCGCAAAATACCCCTCCAGCCCAGCCTAAATTATTACGGAGCAAAACAACATTAGTAAAAGAAGTTGGGATTAAAATTCCCAGCGCCCCCACCGACAAAACATCCTGGAAACGGATAAAACGATGAAAACGCAACAGAAGTATAAGCAAGGCCAGCAGATACAGCAAAGAAACCAATGGCAGAAAATCAAAACCGAAAAACTCTCGGAAAAAGGGCAGCATTCCAGCATAAACCCAAGCGGTAATTACTAAAGAACGGTGCCGAAGGTAGCCGGCTGCATGAAACAGCTCATAAAGCGACAGTAAAGAAAGCAGACTGATAACCATATTAAGCAGCAGGGTATTGAAGCCCAACAGCACAACGGCTAAGATCAACAGTCCGACAACTGCGGACAATATTCGCTGTTTCATGGCGCTACCTCCTAAATGAAAGAATATTATAGTCCGCCATACCGGCGGGAACGTCGAGAAAATTGCAGAATTGCGTCATTCAGATCAGCGGATGTAAAGTCTGGCCAAAGCACGTCCATAAAGACAAATTCCGTATAAGCCAATTGCCAAAGCAAAAAATTAGACAACCTTTGCTCCCCGCTGGGACGGATAAGGAGATCTGGGTCTGGGATTGCAGCAGTATCCAACTCAGAAGAAAATGTTTCCTCTGTAATTTCTTCTGGGCGCATCCCTTGTGCAGCAAGTTTTCTGGCAGCACGAACAATCTCGTCCCTTCCCCCGTAATTGAGGGCGATATTAATAGTAATGCCGTCGTTTTTAGCGCTTCTTTCCTCAATATCGGAAATTTTTTTCTTGAGATCCTCACGCAGCGGCCCTTTTTCACCCAGAAAACAAAGCCGAATATTTTCTTTCTCATGCTTTTTTACATCATTTAAATATTCAGACAACAAATTCATGAGATAATCAACTTCTTCTTTTGGGCGAATCCAGTTTTCAGTGGAAAAAGTGTAAACTGTCAGATAGGATATCCCAATATCCCGGCAATATTTAGCAATATCGGAAAAAGTTTTTGCCCCCTGCCGATGTCCCATATTGCGGGGCAGCCCCCTTTTTTTGGCCCAGCGTCCATTCCCATCCATAATGATAGCAATATGTTTCGGCATAGCTTCAACAGGAATCTGCTCTCCATTCAGGGAAACTGTGTGGGTAGATTTGTCCGGCATAGCATTCTCCTTAAACTTCCATGATCTCTTTTTCTTTTGCACCGGAAAGAGTGTCAATTTCCTTTACAAAGTTATCTGTAAGCTTTTGAAGTTCTTTTTCCAAATCCTTCTGATCGTCTTCAGTAAGTTCATTTTTTTTCTTCTGAGCCTTGAAAGTTTCATTGGCATCCCGGCGGATGGAGCGAATTGCCACCTTGGATTCTTCCGCCATCTTGCGTATCTGTTTGCAAATATCCTTTCTGCGTTCCTCAGTAAGCGGTGGGAAGGTAATTCTCAGTACAGAACCGTCATTTTGTGGGTTAATCCCCAGATCAGAGGTCTGAATTGCCTTTTCAATGGATTTCAGGGTTGACCTGTCCCAAGGGGAAATAACTAAAATTCTTGCTTCAGATACAGAAACAGCAGCCATCGCGTTAATTTTAGTTGGAGTGCCATAGTAATCCACCATGATTTTATCCAATACGGCGGGGTTTGCACGGCCTGCGCGAATAGCAGCAAAATTGGACTGCATGGAGCTGATGGTCTTTTTCATTTTCTCGTCATAAGGCTTCAGTTCGGATCTCATAATGGATTCCTCCTTAAATAATATAGAAAGGCTTTTTGCCAACTTCAAAAACAAATGAAAGAATTACTGAACAATTGTCCCTATATTCTCACCCTGGACAGCACGAAGGAAATTATCAGGGTCGTCAATACTAAATACAATAATAGGAATATTTTGATCGCGGCAGAGTGTGGCGGCAGTCAAATCCATAACGCCCAACTCTTTATTAAGCATCTCACTGAACGTCAGCACCTCATATTTTTTAGCATCAGGATTCTGATGGGGATCAGAATCATACACACCATCTACCAATGTAGCCTTCAAGATAACATCTGCATCCAGTTCAGCAGCACGAAGGGCGGCAGCAGTATCGGTTGAAAAGAAGGGGCTTCCAGTTCCGCAGCCAAGGATAATCAGTTTCCCGTTGTCAAGGTGTGAAACAGCTCTGTTACGAATATAAGGTTCAGCGATCTGCTGCATTGTAATAGCAGTTTGAACACGAACTGTTACACCTACTGATTCAAAGCCGTCAGCTAAAGCTAGAGAGTTAATAACTGTTGCAAGCATACCCATATGATCGGCACGGGTACGGTCCATTTTACCACTGGAACGGCCTCTCCAAAAGTTCCCGCCTCCTACAACAATTGCAATTTCTGCCCCTGCATCTACGCACTTTTTTACTCCTACACAGATATTATGAACAATATCATAATCAAGTCCGAATTTTTTATCTCCTGCTAAAGCTTCTCCACTAAGTTTAATAAGAATCCGCTTATATTTTAAAGACATTAAGCCTTCGCTCCTTTCTTAATTTTCCAAATTTCTTTTATCTATTTTACAACATAAAGTAATTTATGTAAAGCAAAAAAGAAAAAAGGCGGATAAAATCTATCAAAAAGGCATTTTCTTCTTTTAATTTACTGCAAAAAAGGAGCTGGCTTCCCTTTCTGGGGGTTGTCAGCTCCTCTGTAATACAACAAATAAATCTACTGCCTGAAAAGTGATTCACAAAGAAGCCGCACAGCAGACAACAGGCAAAATCAACCCTATGTTGTCATTATTTCACCATACTGGCAACTTCGTCGGCAAAATTATCCTCTCTCTTTTCGAGGCCCTCGCCCTTTTCAAAGCGAACAAACTCACAAATCTTAATAGAAGCGCCCAAATCCTTTTCAGACTGAGAAATAAAAGCTCCAACAGGAGTATCAGCATCTTTAATAAAGGGTTGTTCAACAAGACAAACCTCTTTATAGAACTTTCCAATACGCCCCATAACCATTTTCTCAGCAATCTGAACAGGTTTCCCTTCATTGACAGCCTGAGCAGTCAAAATTTCCTTCTCATGGGCAACTACGTCAGCAGGAACGGAATCCTTATCCACATAAGCAGGATTGGAAGCAACAATCTGCATTGCAATGGTCTTTGCAAAATCCTTAAAAGCATCGTTATTAGCTGCATTGGTATCAAAACGAACCAGAACACCGATTCTTCCGCCGCCATGGACATATGCAGCTGCATTACCCTCATAGCGGACAAAACGACGAATCTTCATATTCTCGCCAATAGTCAAAATTTTATCCTGAAGCTGTGCAGCGATGGTTCCCTCTCCTTCAACAGCATTGCAGTTTAAAAGAGCTTCTACATCAGCAGGATTCTCAGCTACAATGGTTTTAGCGCAGACAGCAACGAAATCCATAAACTTTTCATTTTTAGCAACAAAGTCAGTTTCAGAGTTGACTTCAATCACTACGCCGACCTTTTTCTCCTCATCGACCATTGCATAAACAACGCCCTCGGCGGCAATTCTTCCAGCCTTTTTCGCGGCAGCGGCAAGACCTTTCTCCCGCAGAAACTCAATCGCTTTCTCCATATCGCCTTCAGAAGCTGTCAAAGCTTTCTTACAATCCATCATACCGCATCCGGTTCTCTCACGAAGGGCGGATACGTCTTTTGCAGTAAATGCTGCCATTTTAATTACCTCCTGTTTGCTTTCTTCTATTTTTCAACGGCTGACGCATTTTTTACACAGCCTGTCTTATTCTTCCGCTTTTACAGTCTGGACAAAATCCGAAACAACACCTAAAAATACCCGCGCATCCCCGCCTGGAAATGCGCGGGTATTACTTTATTTTATTACCCTTTATCCGTCTGTTAAAGCCTGCCTGTAAATTCTTAGGCTTCCTCGGCCTTCTCTGCTTCTTCCTCAGAAACTGCTTCTTCAGCTGCTGCATCTGCACCCTGACGGCCCTCAATAATAGCATCCGCCATGGTCTGAGCAATCAATTTTACAGCACGGATTGCATCGTCGTTGCCAGGGATTACATAATCAATTTCATCTGGATCACAGTTAGTATCAACAATAGCTACCACTGGGATTCCCAGTTTCTTTGCTTCTGCTACTGCAATTTTTTCCTTGCGGGGGTCAACGATAAACAAAGCCCCAGGGAGTTTGTTCATAGTCTTAATACCGCCCAGGAATTTTTCCAGTTTCTCAATTTCCAGCTGAAGCTTTACGACTTCCTTTTTCGGTAAACGCTCAAAAGTACCATCTTCTTCCATGGCACGGAGCTGCTCCAGACGGCCAATCCTCTGACGGATTGTACGGAAGTTGGTAAGCATACCACCCAGCCAACGAGCATTTACATAATGAACGCCAGCGCGTTCAGCTTCTTCACGGATGGAATCTCCAGCCTGTTTTTTTGTACCGACAAACAGAACGGTATCCCCTGCCGCTGCGACATCGCGTACAAACATATACGCTTCTTCCAACTTTTTGACGGTTTTCTGTAAGTCAATAATATAGATGCCGTTGCGTTCAGTGAAAATGTAAGGAGCCATTTTCGGGTTCCATCTGCGGGTTTGGTGGCCAAAGTGTACGCCAGCTTCCAAAAGCTGTTTCATTGATACTACGCTCATGTTTAAATCCTCCTGATATGGTTTTTGTACCTCCGCTTCCGCGCCGTTTGGGTGAGTTTTTGCTGCACCATTCAGGTTCTTGCGGAAACGTGCGTATTACCTGGTAAGTATAGCATATCTGGGTGGGATTGGCAAGAGTTTTTTTAAAATTTTGCCGCACAGAAAATATACTTATGTCTATTTCAATATTGAAATCCTATAAAAAAGCAGTATAATAATACAAAACAGGGTAACAATGCCCAGAAAAATGGAGGTACTGTTTATATGAAAGGTTATGGAATGATCCGTGTTGGAGAACCCGGCTGGTTGGAACATGAAAAGCCAGCAGCGGGGCCAATGGACGCAATACTGCGACCCCTGATGGTAGCTCCCTGCTCTTCTGATACCCATATGATGCACGGCGGGAGCGGCCCCGTAGAGGATCGGATTTTAGGACATGAAGCCATTGGCGAAGTGGTCGAAGTGGGCTCCATGGTCAAGAATTTCAAACCTGGGGATATTGTCGTAGTTCCCTGCACCACTCCTGACTGGGAGGCTCCCGGTGTCCAGCGCAAGGGCGGCAACAACGCCCACGACTTTGGTACTGCTGCCAGCTTCAAATTCCTTACCCAAAAGGACGGTATTTTTGCCGAGTTCTTCTCCTGCAACAACGCTGATGCGAACCTGGTGCTGCTGCCGGAAGGGGTATCCATGGAAGCTGCTCTGATGACCACGGACATGATGTCCACCGGTATGTATGGCGCGGAGATGGCTAATATCCAGTTAGGCGATACCGTGGTTGTTTTCGGAATCGGCCCCGTTGGCTTGATGGCTGTTGCAGGGGCGGCTTTGCTGGGAGCCGGAAAGATTATCGCTATTGGCACCCGTCCCAACTGTGTCGCACTTGCTAAAGAATATGGAGCTACGGATATTGTAAGCTATAAGGACGGCGACGTGGTACAGCAGATCCTCTCTTTGGCAGGCGGGCAGGCGGACAGCGTTATCATCGCTGGCGGAAACGCTGCAACGATGAACCAGGCGCTTATGGTTGTTAAGCCTAATGGCACTGTATCCAATGTAAACTACTTGGATGCCACAGATGTATACAGCGTCCCCACACCGCTGGTATTTTTGGGAATGGGCGATGTGACAATCCGCGGCGGCTTCTGCCCTGGCGGCGCGGTACGTATCCAGAAGCTGCTCAACCTTATCAAGGCGGGACGTGTCCATCCAGAGAAACTTCTCAACTATACTTATGAAGGTTTTGATAAAATTCCCGAAGCATTTGAAGTTATGGACAAGAAGCCGAAAGACCTCATTAAGCCTGTGGTCAAAATTAAGTGGTAATATTAATTCCTGATAAATTGTAGACAAAAAATGAATTAACATTAATCTCAAAACGCCGCCGGATAAGTCCGGCGGCGTTTTTTCTCAAGTAACGTCTAATGCAAGTTTATCATCTTTCACAATAACGCGAATTTCCCTTGGCAGGTTATCGCCCTTTTCGACTAAAAGCATTGCCAGTTGGTCTTCGGCTTCCCGGCGTATCACTTTGCGGATAGACCTAGCCCCGCTGGACTTATCCGCAAACGCTTTTTTGGCAATCCAATCCACAGCCTCCTGGCTATAGCCGAATGCAATACTTTTTTCCTCCATAGGAGCTTTCAGCTCATCGAGCAGCAGTTCAGCAATCAACCCATAATCCTTTTGATCCAGCGGACGGAAAGTAACAATTTCATCAACGCGGCCTAAAAACTCAGGACGTAAAAACTCAGATAAAGCCTTCATCGCTTTGTCCTTAGAGATTTCTGCATCCGACCTGGCAAAACCCAAAGAATTCCCCTTCCGGTCACTGCCAGCATTTGACGTCATAACAATGATCGTATTTTCAAAAGAAACCCTTCTCCCCTGGGAATCGGTAATCCTGCCCTCATCCAAAATCTGTAAAAGAATATTCATCACATCAGGATGGGCTTTTTCAATTTCATCAAAGAGCACAACCGAATAGGGCTTACGGCGAACTTTTTCAGTTAACTGCCCAGCCTCGTCATAACCGATATAGCCAGGAGGTGAACCAATTAACTTGGAAACTGCATGTTTCTCCATATACTCGGACATATCAAGGCGAATTAACGGCTCAGTAGCATCAAAGAGTTCATGGGAAAGCGCCTTTACCAGCTCTGTTTTGCCAACCCCGGTAGGTCCTACGAAAATAAAGGAAGCCGGACGGCGGCGGCTGGAGATTTGAACGCGGGAGCGTCTAACTGCATTGGCAACTGCCTTAATCGCCTCATCCTGGCCAATCACCCGTTTTTTCAGAACATCTTCCAGCGAAGACATGCGTTTCATTTCATTCTGACGAACTCTGGACGCAGGAATCCCCGTCCAAATTTCAATCACGGCAGCAAGATCCTCCAAAGTAATGGGCCTGTCCACCGCTTCACGTTGAAGTTCCTCCATGTGATTGGAACAGCGAATGTGTTCTGCCCTCAATCTTGCCAGTTTTTCATAATCAATGTTCTGTTCATTTTGCATCACTTGAATTTGTTCAGTAAGCCGATCTACACGCTCACATAAAGAGTCGTATTCTGCCAGAGAGGTATTTTTCAGGGTAGCATAAGAGCAGGATTCGTCCATTAAGTCAATAGCTTTATCCGGTAAGAAACGATCTGTGATATACCTTTCAGATAATCGAACAGCCATTTCAACAGTTTCGTCAGGAACAAGCACCCTGTGGAATTGTTCATAATATTTGCGTATTCCCTTTAAAACCTCAATGGTATCGGAAATATTGGGTTCTTCTACAGTTACAGGCTGGAAACGGCGTTCCAGAGCAGCATCTTTTTCAATATATTTGCGGTACTCAGAAAAAGTCGTTGCACCTACTACCTGAATTTCCCCCCTGGATAAAGCCGGCTTTAAAATATTCGCGGCGTTCATGGAACCCTCGGAGTCCCCCGCCCCTACCAGATTGTGCACCTCGTCAATAAACAGGATTATATTCCCTTCCCGTTTCACCTCATCTACTAAACCTTTCACACGGCTCTCAAACTGTCCGCGGAACTGTGTCCCAGCAACCAGCGCAGCTAAATCCAGCAGGAAAACCTCTTTATCCTGAAGACGGGATGGAGCTTTTCCCTCTGCAATCTTTAACGCCAGCCCTTCCACAATAGCAGTTTTTCCGACTCCGGGTTCCCCGATCAAACAGGGATTGTTTTTATTGCGCCTGCCTAAAATTTGCAGCAGGCGTTCGGTTTCCCGATCCCGTCCAATGATATTATCCAAACGGCCCTGCCTGGCTTTCTCCGTTAAATTTTCACAGAAGTTGTCCAGATATTTTCTCCGGCTGCGTTTTTTAGAGCGGTCATCTGCCTGCTGCTGTTGGCTGCGGGTTCGGATTGGCTCTTTTTCCTCCGGCTTGGCATTGTCTGCATTAGCAGGAAGCGGTGATGCAGAAGATTCAGATGATTTCTCATCTTTACTTTTTCCGCCGCCAAATAACTGCTGCAAAAACGGGAATGGCTGCGCCTGTGCGCCGCCCATTTCAAAGCCGTCTTCCCCCTGGATGCTGTCCAAAGCTTCTTCCATCTGTTCACCCATGGCTTCGATTTCATCGTCGGTAATCCCCATTTTTTCCATCATTTCATTTACCGGCTGAATTCCAAGTTCCTTTGCACATTTCAGGCATAAACCTTCATTTACGGTTTTATCCCCCTCCAGGCGGGTCATAAAAACGACCGCCATCCGCTTTTTACAACGGCTGCATACAAAATTCATCCTGTAGTTTCACCTCAATTTTCTGTTATAGCCAAACAGCCGAAACACCTGTAAACGGCGGCTCTAAAGCGAATGGCTCATATATAAACTTCCATATATTAACGTTGCTTTTCTAAAAAAGAAATAAAGACATTTTTTTATATTATACCTCGTTAGTATGAAAAATTCATGTCTACAAAACAGATTGATTATGAATCCAGACTAAAGCCGAACCTGCCGTATAGATACCTTATCACGTCTGGAGAACTTTGTCAACTTTTCCAAAAGATTCCGCTTATGCGTAGATTTATTTTAAAAGCGGATTATAGCGATAAAGCTTGCTTAAAATATTGGTAGCCCTTACCGTATCGCTGCACAGCCATGTAACAGAGTCGTTTGTCAATGCAAAAAACAGGTGGAGGGCAGTTGTAAAGGCAAAGATTAAGAGAATAACCTCTATGAATCCTACTACACCGCCCAGCAGACTATTGGCGGTGCCGATTACAGGCAGGCGGCGCAGTTCTCTTAAAAGCTTGGAACATACATGAACAATAAACAGCATAAGAGAAAATAAAATCAAAAAGATTACCCATCGTATCATTCCCACTACACTGGGGCCAATAATGGAATCTGTAAAAGTTTCCGCTAAACTGAAAGCAGAGTTTCCAATCCCCTCAAGCCTTAAGGAAACCTCATCCAATTCAAAGGAAAGCATGTTTGTCAAAACAGCAGGAAGATCTTCAATAACATTTTCTAAATTTTCTATCACATCTTCCACTGAAAAGTATTCCCTTAAAACAGATGCCGTTTTCTTTAAAATCTTATCCCGCAAAAAGTTAGTATAGCACCATTGAGCAGCAGTCCCGGCAAGCATCCAGGATGCAGCCAGCGAAACGACATATCCCACCAAATCCACTGCCGCCGCTACAAATCCTTTTCGCGCTGCCATAAAAACAATCAGGAATACAGCAGCCATAAGCCCCACATCTAATATTAAAGGCATTATTTCCTGCAAATCCATCACATCCTTTTTTCAGAAATTAATTTATGTAGCGTCAATAGGTGCTGGAACGTTCCATAGAGCCTTTTTCAAGCCCGTCGAAGGTCATATAATAAACTGTGCTGTTGTCCCCTGGTACAAAATCTATCATATTCAACACAGGCAGGAACATTCGGACAAGCCCATCATCCCCAAACTGGTATAATCCTCTTTCATTGTAAATATATAGATAACTGCCATTGCTTTTAATTTGCTTTACCGGATAATTCATTGTAAAGGAAATACTTTGCTCCCCTTTCATGTTATAGAGAACTACGCGACAGATTTTTGTATTGCTGTAATCTCCCAATACCACCACAGTATAACGATCCATTTGATCCGCATAAGCTGATACTGTTTCCCCCTCAAAATCAACCGTACCTGTAAGCTTTCCAGCACCATTTATAATATATAGGCTTCGATCCGTCAAAAGGGTTAAACTGCCATTATAGCGGTATTGCAGGGAAATGGTAATTTCCCCTGGAAAGTCAAAAGATGCAACTGGTTCTTCCCGGTCAAAGCGGTAAATAAAAAGATGTGTACACAATTCCCCGCCCCGAGCAGAAATAGCTGTAAATGCGATCTCCCGGCCTGTATCTTCAAGTTCCAAATTTGTAATAATCTTATCTGAGGAATCCCATTGGAATTCCATATTTTGTTCCCTGGTGTATACAATTGCGGTTGAAAGATATTGTTTTGAGCCGCTGGCTATGGCGAAAACGCCATTTTCCACCATATCTGCGCCATAAATCGGATATTCCAGGGTTTGGGTGTTTAATTCCCGGCTGCCGCTGTACAGCTTCCAGGCCTTACCCCCAAAATCATATAAAAGAATTCTGTCTCCGCTGAAAATCGCCCTTGGGCTGGGCATTTGATGGGAAACCTCCAAATCTGTTCCCCCTCCTAGATTTACTACTGTTAATTTAGAGCTGTTCAGCACACCTAACCGTCCATCACTCAAAGACTGCATAGAAATAACGTCTTTTCCTACAAATTCCACTGGAAACCCTTCGCCCTGCTGATAAGAAGGCCCCAAAACAGTGGATTGTAAGAATTCCTGGAAATCTTCCGACGTATTCATATAAAGAAAAAGACATACAATTGCCATAGCCGTCAGAATTGCCAAAAAGTTCTTTTTCCGCTGTTTAAATTTATGCCGGCGCTGTAAATCTTTGATTTGGGTCAGTTGAGCCATTGAATGTTCCTTCCTTTACTGTTGGCCGCTTGTTTTTTCCTGTGAGTCCCCTATATTGGGATAAAAAACCCGGTTCAGGTACAGCCCCCATGGAGGAGCAGTTATTCCTGCTTTCCGGCGCTCCCCGCTCTCTATAATATCAGGAATACCGTTCTGTGGAATTTCACCCCTGGAAATTCCCAATAGCGTCCCTGTCATAATCCGCACCATATTATATAAAAATCCATCTCCCGCTACAAGGAATTCTACAAAATCCCCTTTTCTCTCAACGCTTGCCCGAAAGACAGTCCTTCGAGTATCTTCCACGCTGGAACCGGAACTGCAAAATGCAGAAAAATTATGATAGCCTATAAAATCCTGACAAACATTGTGCAGTGTTTCCACATCTAACGAATATGGATAATGCAGCGCTAGATGATGGGAAAAGGGATCACGGGCTGTCCGGTTTAAAATACGGTATAGATATTCTTTTCCGGTACAGTTGTACCTTGCGTGGAAGCCTTCCGGGACTTCGCGGCAGGCTGTTACAGCTATATCCGGCGGTAAGTTACAATTCATAGCCAAAACCGCTTTATCGCACGGAATCCGGCTTTGTGTTTCCATAGAAATGCAGAACTGGTTGGCGTGAACCCCTGAGTCGGTACGGGAACACCCTTTAATGGGGAGCCGGCTGCCAAAAACAACTTCCACAGCATCCTGAAATACTTGTTCCACCGTGACAGCGTTTTTCTGCACCTGAAAGCCATGGTAATTCCTCCCATCATAAGCGATGGAAAAAAGAAGTGTGCGCAAAGCCTTTGCTCCTTTCTATTATAAACCTTTGGAAAGGCTTGAAAAGTCAAAAACCGGGGGTATTCCAGAAAAAATTTTTACAACAAAGGCGGAAGGCGGTTTAACAAAAATACTCCCGCAAAACATAGAGCTATTACGCCTAAAGCCGCTGCATCCCGATAAGAATATTTTAACTGCCGCATTCTGGTTCTTCCCTCTCCGCCGTGATAACATCTGCATTCCATAGCTAATGCCAACTCATCCGCCCGGCGGAAAGCTGAAACAAACAGCGGGATTAAAATTGGAATTAAGGCTTTTGCCCTTTGCATCAAGCCACCAGATTCCATATCTGCGCCTCTGGCTTTCTGGGCGTTCATAATTTTATCGGTTTCCTCAATCAAAGTTGGAATAAACCTTAAAGCAATTGTCATCATCATAGCCAGTTCATGAACAGGAAAACGAAGCTTTTTCAAAGGGCCAAAAAGCTGTTCAATGGCGTCTGTAAGGGAAATTGGAGACGAGGTATAAGTCAGCAGGGAGGTCCCAGCGATCAGCAGAATAATTCTTGCTGCCATAAAAAGGGCTGTGCTGACCCCTTGTTTATAAATAGTAATAAACCAGAAGTGAACCAAGGGATCGCCCTGAATAAAAAAGATGTTCAATATCCCGGTAAAAAAGATAATAGGAACAACAGGTTTCAAACTTTTCAAAATCATTCTGTAAGGGATGCCGGAAACTCCATAAGCAATCACCAAAAACAAAGCTCCAATCAGCAGCCCGGCGGGATGGGAAATGCAGAACAGCATAATAACAAATATAAAGGTAACAATCATTTTCATCCTAGGATCCATCTTATGGACAAAGGAATGTCCAGGAAAATACTGCCCAATGGTAATATCTTTTAATGCCATGCCTGATTCCCTCCTTTCAACAGCTGCAGAAGCTGCATCTTGGCCTGATAAACAGTATAGACATTGGAATGAACCGGATAGCCCCGCTTTGCCAGTTCCACAAAGACACGTGTAATCTGCGGGATAGCAAGCCCCATCTGTGCAATTTCCCCTGACTGGGAAAAAACCTTTTCCACATCGTCATAACAGAACATTTTAGATTGGTTCATAACCAGAACCTTTTTGGCAAACTTGGCAACATCCTCCATACTGTGGGAGACAATCAGCACTGTTCGTTTTGTTTCTTTGTGGTATTGAACAATCTGTCCTAAAATATGATCTCTGCCTTTGGGGTCAAGCCCTGCGGTAGGCTCGTCCAAAATCAAAACTTTAGGTTCCATGGCAATAACCCCTGCAATCGCAACCCTCCGTTTTTGACCGCCGGAAAGTTCAAAGGGAGACTTTTCCAGTGCAGAGGAAGGAAGTTCGACAAAATCCGCTGCTTCCAGTACACGTTTTTTAATTTCATCTTCTGACAGACCCATATTTTTAGGGCCAAAAGCAATATCTTTAAAGACGGTTTCTTCAAAAAGCTGATACTCCGGGTATTGGAAAACCAGCCCTACCTGAAACCTTACATCACGAATTTTCACCTGGTCAGACCAGATGTCTTTGCCGTCAATGTATATCTTCCCCGAAGTAGGGCGCACCAGGCCGTTGAAATGCTGAATCAGGGTAGATTTGCCGGAACCGGTATGACCAATCACCCCTACTATCTCCCCTTCTTCAATTTCCAGGTTGATATCATCAATAGCAACCTTTTCAAAGGGGGTTCCTGAAGAATAGGTATAGGTTAAATGTTCTGTTTTAATGATTGCCATTTGACTTTCCCTTTCTTTTTTGGTTGCAGCCCCAGAAATCGGGTGTTGCACCACGAAAAATCTTTTCCTTATTTACAGATTCGCATGGATGCCAGCGCTTTCCAGAAGCTTTGCCAGTTCATCGGCGCACTCCTGCTCACTGATAATATCATTGGGAAGATTCAGTCCGCCTTTTGCCAGCCCATCAAATAGTTCTGTAACCTGCGGAACATCAAGCCCGACGCCTTTCAGCACAGAAACATGGGAAAAAACCTTTTTCGGCAGGTCATCAAGAAGAACTTTCCCCTTCTCCATCACCACAACGCGGTCACATTGTACAGCTTCATCCATATAATGGGTAATCAGCACCACTGTAATTCCAAAATCCCGGTTAAGTTGTCGGACTGTGGCGATTACCTCGCGGCGGCCTCTGGGATCCAGCATAGCGGTTGGCTCGTCCAGGACAATTACATCCGGCCTCATAGCAATAATGCCCGCAATAGCAACCCTCTGTTTCTGGCCGCCTGAAAGCTGGTGTGGGGAGTGTTCCCGGAATCCATACATTCCAACTGCTTTTAATGCTTCATCCACCCTCCGGCGGATTTCAGAAGGCTCTACCCCGATATTTTCCAGTGCAAAGGCAGCATCTTCCTCAACAATTGTCGCTACAATCTGGTTATCCGGGTTTTGGAAAACCATCCCTACCCGCTGGCGGATATCGTAAAGCCGTGTTTCATCCTTTGTATTAATCCCATCAACCAGGACATCCCCGGAATCTGGTACAAGGATAGCGTTAAAATGTTTAGCGATGGTTGACTTTCCACAACCGTTATGTCCTAACAGAGCTACCATTTCCCCACGCTGAATGTTTAAAGTCAGGTCTTGCAAAACAGGGGCAGATTTCTGCTCCGTTTCCGCATCGTAATAGGCAAAAGACACATGGGAAGCTTGAATAATAGGATTTGTCTGCATTTTTTACGTTCATTCCTTTTTATGATTTTCGGTGAATGTCGTGAAAAATCGCTTAGAGCCAATTTAGGAGCTCAACATATGCGGATTGGCGAGGGGATTTTTAACGCAGTCAGGCGTAAAATACCCTGCCAAGATATATGCAGGGAGATTCTGAATGGCTCTTAGAAATTCTGTTAGCTGTTAGCTGATGAAGAATCCTCCCAGATAGCGGTACTGCCGCAGGGAAGGATTCTTCCGCTGTCCTGTACGGTCAGTCCAATTTCCCCGGACGAAACCTTACCGGAAAACTGCTTTCCCACCGTCACCCCCAGCAAATACTCCATAACTGCTGGCGGAAGCCCGGTTGTATATGAATTAAGCAGGAAAAACAGTGGCTTTTCCTTTAAAACCCTGGAGCAAAGATTTACCAAATCAAAAATTTGATCTTCCAGCTTCCAAACTTCGCCGCCCGGCCCCCGCCCGTAGGAAGGCGGATCCATAATCACTGCGTCATAGCGGTTCCCTCTACGAATTTCCCGTTCTACGAATTTGCGGCAGTCATCCACAATCCATCGAATCGGTTTGTCGTCTAAACTGGAACATTTGGCATTTTCTCTTGCCCAAGCAGTCATTCCCTTGGAAGCATCCACATGGCAGACATTGGCTCCTGCTGCTGCGCAGGCCAAGGTAGCCCCTCCTGTATAAGCAAACAGATTCAATACCGAAACAGGTCTGCCTGCCTGAACAATTTTATCTGCCATCCAATCCCAGTTGACTGCCTGTTCCGGGAAAAGCCCCATATGTTTAAAATTTGTGGGACGTACTAAAAAGGTCAGATGCTTATACCGGACAGTCCATTCCGGCTTTGGCATGGAGTAAAACTCCCAATGTCCGCCGCCAGATGACGATCTGAAATAAGCGGCGTTTGCTTTTTTCCAATAAGGGTTTTCCTTTGGCGTGTTCCAGATAATCTGCGGATCTGGACGTATTAAAAAAGTATTCCCCCAACGCTCCAGTTTATCGCCGCCTGAAGTATCGAGTATTTGATAATCTTGCCAGCCGTTGGCAGCTCTCATTTTTGACGTTCCCCCTTACGGATTGATCGGTTGGCGAGGATTATGCTTTCAAAAGCTCCCCTATATGCTGTGCCATTTCTTCTACAAGCTGTTGGATTTCGTCCTGGTCTTTTCCTTCTGCCATGACGCGGATTAATGATTCTGTTCCAGAAGGACGAACCAGGATTCTTCCATTGCTCCCTAATAATTCCTGCTGCTCCCGGATATAAGTTTCCACCTGGGCATTATTATCATATTTTGCCCGTTCTTCCTTTGTAACCTGCAAATTTTCCATGGCCTGGGGGTAAACATCCATAACAGAAGCCAGCGCTTTCAAGCTTTTTCCGGTATCAGCCATAATTGCAAGCACCTGCAAAGCAGAAAGCTGTCCATCTCCGGTTGTCATATGTTGAGAAAATATAATATGTCCTGACGCTTCCCCGCCTAAAGTATAGCCCTTTTCCAGCATCCTCTCTAGAACATACCTGTCCCCTACTTTGGTTGTATCGGCCTTGAGTCCTTCTTCCTGGGCAAATTTGAAAAAACCAAGATTAGACATAACCGTTACTACAACCGCATTATCTTTTAAAAGGCCATGCTGTTTCATATGTTGGGCGCAAATGGCGATCAATTTATCGCCATCAATGATCTGTCCGTCTCTGTCAACCATATTGCAGCGGTCTGCATCGCCGTCAAAGGCAATTCCCAGGTCACAGTTTTCCTTTAACACATATTCCTTTAGGTTTTGTATATGGGTAGAGCCGCATTCTGCATTAATGTTAAATCCGTCCGGCCGGTCGTAGAGAAAAACACACTCTGCGCCGCAATCCCGGAACACTTTGGCGGCTGTTGCAGAAGCACTTCCATTGGCACAGTCAAAGGCAATTTTACAGCCAGGCAGTCGAAAAGACACACAGCTCCGCAGATATTCAGCATAATCGTCCGCCGCGCGTCCGCTCCAATCGAAAACCTTTCCCATACGTTCAGGGGCGGCTGTTAGTCCTTCTACTTGTAGTCTGCCATCCATAATGGCTTCCATTTCTTCTTCGGTACTATCGCTGAGTTTATATCCGCCTCGGCCAAAAAGTTTTATACCATTGTCGTCATAAGGATTATGGGAAGCTGAAATCATCACTCCGGCATCCATTCCATACTGTGACACCAATCGGGCCACGGCAGGAGTGGGAATAACTCCCAAACGATACACATCTGCGCCAGTACTAAGGAGTCCTGCTGCAATAGCGTTTTCCAACATTTCGCCGGAGCAGCGGGTATCCCGGCCTATTGCAACCTTTGGATGTTTACCATCCGTCCGGTTTTCCGCCAGCACTGCAGCCGCCGCGCGGCCTATGGAAAGAGCCAATTCCGCTGTTAAATCTTCGTTTGCCTTGCCTCTTACTCCGTCTGTCCCAAAATATTTTCCCATGGGGTTTCCATCCCTTCTAAAAAGATAACGTTATATTTTTCCCTTATCCTAATTCTTGCTATTCTATATTATGTAATTTGCTTTAAAACTGTCCCTAAAGCCGGAAACTTGGCTGTTACATTCTGCTGAACTTGCGATATCGTCCGCGAATTAGAATTCGCTGGGGCAAAAAGCCCTTTTACTCCCCTCGCAATGTTTTGCAAAAACTGGGCTTATTCTCCCACATGGGAATTTTGCTTTTGCAAACGGGCTTTTTGTTTCTTCTTTCTGCTTTTCTATTCTAGTGGGCAGGGGTATTTCGCTTCTGCGGACGCGACCAGGGACTCTGCCCCCTGGACCTCTGCAGCTTTCGAGAAGTTGACAAAGCTTTTTATACGTTTTTACTGGATTGTTAGGTCAGGTTATCACTCGCCGGTTAGGTTTTCATATCTGCTGCATTTTAAGCTGTTCTTCATCCGTATTTTCCTCACTGGAAAGGCTTTTTGGGACTTTCAACCCTAAATGCTGATAAGCTAATCTCGTAACACAGCGGCCTCTGGGTGTGCGGCTGATAAATCCAATCTGCATTAAGTAAGGCTCATTTACATCCTCCAACGTAACAGCTTCCTCACCAATAGCTGCCGCCAAGGTTTCTAATCCTACCGGCCCCCCGCCATAATTGCGGATAATTGTCTGCAGCATTCGGCGGTCAGTAGCTTCCAGTCCCAGCTTGTCCACTTCAAGCCTGCCCAAAGCGATATCCGCAATCTGTCCGGTAATGATACCATCCCCCAAAACCTGGGCGTAGTCCCTTACCCGTTTCAGCAATCGGTTTGCAATACGTGGAGTTCCCCGGCTTCTCCTAGCCAATTCAGCGGCACCGTCTTTTTCGCAGGGAATCCCCAAAATGGAAGCGCTTCGCAAAATAATTTCAGTTAATTCCTCCACGGTATACAGTTCCAGCCGGAATACCATTCCAAAGCGGTCTCTGAGGGGACTTGTAAGCTGTCCGGCACGGGTAGTAGCGCCAACCAAAGTAAATTTAGGCAGGTCAATACGAATAGAACGGGCAGCAGGGCCTTTTCCGATAATGATATCTAATGCAAAATCCTCCATGGCAGGATAGAGGACTTCTTCAACCGCGCGGGACATTCTATGGATTTCATCAATAAACAATACATCATTTGGAGCAAGATTTGTTAAAAGCGCAGCCAAATCTCCAGGCTTTTCAATTGCTGGGCCAGAGGTAATACGAAGATTTACATTCATTTCATTGGCAATAATAGCCGACAAAGTCGTTTTTCCCAAACCGGGCGGCCCATAAAGCAGAACATGATCCAACTGCTCCCCCCGACGTTTTGCAGCTTCCATATATACTGCAAGGTTTTCTTTGACCTTTTCCTGCCCCACATATTCTTTCAAGGATTTAGGCCGCAGGGTCGTCTCAAAGTCAAAATCTTCTTCTGTGCTTTCCGGCGTAGTCATACGGGTTTCAAACTGCATTTCCTCTAAATCTATATCCTTTTTACCACCCATTTTCGACCTGTTCCCTCCATTTTCCTATATCCTTATTGTCCGGCAAGGTTCCTTAACGCCAATGTAATCAGCTTATCAACTGTTAGGGTAGGATCTAGTTTTGATAATGCCATCGCCGCTTCAGACTGGGAATACCCCAGCACGACCAAAGCGCTGATCGCTTCCCCGATACTGCTGGAATCCTCCGGCGCGGGAATATCATCGCTGGAAAAGCCTTTGGATACTTCCATTCCTTTTATCTTATCTTTTAGCTCCAAAACAATCCGTTCTGCCAGTTTTGCTCCTACTCCCTGGGAGCGGGTAATCGTTTTCGCATCCCCGGATGCAACACATAGCGCAAACCGCTCTGGCGACAAATCAGATAAAATAGACAGCGCAAGCCTTGGCCCTACCTTTGATACCCCTATTAGCATCTTAAAACAGTTGAGTTCTTCCATATCTGCGAAACCATATAAATCTATAGCCCCTTCTCTAATATAGAGATAAGTATATAGAAAGACTTCTTCATTGTTTTTGGGTAGTTTACGCAAAGTGGAAAGGGATGTGAGGCATCGGTATCCGACTCCCCCACATTCAATTACTGCAAAATTGGTTTGCGTTAAAATCAGTCTGCCCCTTAAACTGTAAAACATCCATAGATCCTCCTGTTCCGGCTGATATGCGGGTATCAAGTAAATATAAGAGTTCTCAACATGTACGGATTGTTGAGCAAATTTTTTGCCCTGCAAGTTTTTTAGCACAGTGAAAGCGGAAAATCTGCCGTTAAGGCATGAACGGCAAACTGCTGGGCAGGCTCTAAGTACTGCCTGCGGCAGATAATTTGTAAATTACCGGCCGGATTTTCTGCCCTGTTTTTTGGCAGCAAGCCCATAACCGTTCCCGCCCCAACTGCTGCGGATTTTCAAACCGCTTTCAGTATATGCAGTAGAACGATCGCCGCCAGTGTTATATTTGCCAAGCTTAGAAACAGCTTCAATACGGGATAAGGCGGAGTTAGAGCTGTGTGCGTGACAGATTGCAACAGCTAAAGCGTCGGCTGTGTCGTCAGGTCTGGGAACTTCGCGCAGTCCTAACAGCCTGCGGGTCATTTCCATCACTTGCTGCTTGTCCGCACTGCCGTAACCTGCAACTGACTGCTTAATTTTCATTGGCGTGTATTCGTAAAACGGAATCCCACATTTTTGTGCACTGAGGAGAATAACCCCTCTGGCCATGGCAACCGATATAACAGTTGTTTGGTTGTGCTGGTAGAAAAGCTGTTCCACTGCCACTGCCTCCGGCTGATATTTGAGGAAGACCTCAGTCAGGCTGTCATAGATGATCTCCAGTCGGCGTTCCAGCGGCATGCCGGCAGGAGTGGTTATGGAGCAGTAGTCCAGCGGAATGAATTTATTGTTTTCATAGCGCACCACCCCATAGCCGACAATGGCATATCCGGGGTCGATTCCCATTATAATCAAAGCTTATCCTCCTTGCGTCAGCCCGCTGGCGTTCAGCCAATTCTCTCTATTTTTGGATCAGTACTTTCGCTTGATCAGGGGAACATGATTTTTTTGGCCATCATAAAGTAAAAAATGGCACCAAAAACTCCAAAGGGACTAAAAGCAGTTTTGACGGTGGTGCTGCCAGGCGAGGATGCGAAAGGCAAGCTGCCGCCTGGCAAGCCTTCACAACGACGCAGATGCGCCGTCAAAACTGCTTTTGGGCGTGTTGGAACTTATAAAGCAAAAGTAATGTTGTTATAACAGATATAACAATGGATTTAAGCTAAATCTTCTTAGATTATATCATAGGAAGAAAACAGAGACAATACTATTTCCAAAGCAGGCTTACAAAGCATTGAAAAACAAATATATTTTTTTGTGCAATATGACGAAATATAAGAAATCTTGAAAAAAGGCTTGTATTTTTTTAGAGGACATAGTATAATTATAACCGTCCTCAAGATTGGGGGATGAAAATATGGACGATTAGCTCAGCTGGTAGAGCGTTCGCTTGACGTGCGAAATGTCAGGGATTCGAGTTCCTTATCGTCCACCACTAAAAAGACGTTGTGGAAAGAATCCATAACGTCTTTTTATATATTTCCTGATAAAAAAGAAAGACAGGAGACAGCAAACAACATGGAAAAACAAACGGGCCGGATTATCAAACTGCTGGGAGGATTTTACTATATAGATGCTGGAGATGGGAAACTAATAGAATGTCGAGCCAGGGGCGTATTCCGAAAAGAAAACGTCTCCCCTTGCGTGGGAGATATTGTGTCTGTCGAAATGACCACAGGGGGAAAAGGATATATTATGGAGATATCCCCTAGAAAGAACGAACTTCTACGTCCTCCCCTTGCAAATTTGGATCAGTTGGTCTTTGTCTGTTCCGCCGCAGATCCCGCTCCAAATCTGTTTGTCCTGGACAGCATGATCGCCATCTGCGAAAAAAAGGGGATATCCCCCTTTATTGTTTTTACAAAAAAAGACCTGGCGGATTTAGAACCGCTTGTCAAAATATACCGGCAGGCAGGATTTCCGGTCGCGGAAGTATGCGGCGTTACAGGAGAAGGAACAGAGCAGGTAGAAAATGCCCTTGCAGGAAAAATATCTGCTTTCACGGGAAATTCCGGGGCTGGAAAATCCACACTGCTGAATGCCATAGCGCCGCGCCTTTGCCTGGAGACAGCCCAAATCAGTGAAAAATTAGGCCGCGGACGGCATACAACCCGACATGTAGAATTGTTTCTCTTGGAAAATGGAGGGTGGGCAGCGGATACTCCAGGATTTTCCGCCATGGATTACCAAAGGTTTGAGGTCATTCGAAAAGGAGAGCTTTCGGACTGCTTCCGGGAATTTGCACTGTTTCAGGATAAATGCCGCTTTACAGGCTGTTCGCATACTGCCGAAAAAGGCTGTGCTGTCCGTGCCGCTTTGCAGGAGGGCAGAATTGCTCCAAGCCGTTATGAAAATTACTGCTCCATGTATGAAAAAGCTAAGAGCATCAGGGAATGGGAGAGAAAAGAGCCGTGAATCATATCGAAGATATTTATAGTAAATCTGCTTTGATTTTGTGTGCAGCTCCAGAATGGGACAGCCGCCTTGCTGTTGAACAGGCTGAAAAAGCGGATTTGGTTATCTGCGCAGACGGCGGATATTTGAGGGCAGTTTCCGCTGGGATTGTTCCCAATGTGTTGATGGGAGATTTTGATTCCTGCGGAATAGAACAGGTTCAGGACTTGGATAAAATCGTCTATCCTGTCCGCAAAGACGATACAGATTTAATTCTAGCCCTGCGGTATGCAGTGGAACAGGGCTGTAAAAAGGCGGTTGTTCTGGGATGTTTCGGCGGAAGGCTGGATCATACTGTTGGAAATTTGCAGTCTATTGCTTTTGGATGGAAACTGGGGCTCCATGTTACTTTGATGGATGCCAGAAATCGGGCCTTCCCTGTTGGGACAGGCACAACGGTTATCCCGCGGGAAAAGGACTGTTATATCAGCTTTTTCTGTTTTGGGGAAAACTGCGAGGGAATTACTTATCAGGGATTATCATATCCGTTGACTAATGCAGTGTTAAAAGCAGATTATCCTCTGGGCGTCAGCAATGAGTTTGTTGAAGAAGAGGCAGTTGTCAGCCTGAAAAAAGGACTTCTGCTTTGTATTATTTCTAAAAAATGACAAAAAAGGCTGCAAACAGAATTCTGTTTGCAGCCTTTTTGTCAGCCTCCATTTTTCAGTAATTCCGGATAGTACTTCTCAAAAGTTTTCATCAGAGCAGCATCCCATACAGAATAATCTCCGTCAAACGGCGCACGAGCCGGCCCAAATGGATATCCTATTAAATTGGCTGCCCGCTTAATAACTGAATTGGGATTCCCCAGTTTCAGGCAGTCGCGAATTGGGCGGATAGAATCCTGAATTTGAGTTGCTTTAGCGATATCCCCGGATTCCCAAGCATGGTACATTTCCACCAAACGCTCTGGGAAAATATTTCCTGTCCCTGCAATTGCCCCAACGCCTCCAGCCATTAAAGTTGAAAGGATTAAAGAATCGTTTCCGGCTATCACAGCAAATTTCCTGTTGGTGGCTTCCAAATATTGTAAAGTATTATCAAAATTCCCGCTGGAATCTTTAATCCCTATAATATTTTCAACTTTGGCTAATTCTGCAACGGTTTCTTTTGAAATGCTGTTGCCGGTTCTGGCAGGAATATTATACATCAGGATTGGAAGATCTACTGCTTTTGCTACAGAGCAGTAATGCTCCACCATGGCATTCTGGCTGACCTGTCCAAAATATGGGGTTATCACAGAAAGAGCGTCCGCACCTGCGGACTGCGCCCGTTTTGACAGTTGAATGGTTTCCTCTGTTGTGACACAGCCGGTTCCAACCCAAACAGGAATCCTTCCAGCAGCTTTTTGAATTACCGTTTCTATTACCTGAATCTTTTCAGTAAAATTTAGCGCATAAAATTCCCCATTTGTACCAAGGGTAAAAATAGCCTGTACACCGCTTTTTATAAAACGTTCCACCTGATTTCCCAATTCATCCAAATTTAACGAACCATCTGGATAAAATGGCGTTGCCATAGCGGGAATAATTCCTTTTGGCTGATACATAGTTGTTCACCTCGTTAATATTTTAGGGATTTTTGAACCGCTGTCTTTCAGTATAAAAGATTTTTCGGCATTTGAAAAGGACTATATGTAACTTTTGCGGAAATTTTTATGATTGTTTTGTGTCATAATTTATGCTATAATGGGTTGCCATGTCTAACTGGCAATCCATGCGAAATACGGATTATCAATCATTTTCAGGCAAAAACCGGGCCTCAAAAACACATATGCAAACTTTTTCGGCCTGATTTTTGTACAATTTTAATTGATGATTCGTATAAGCAAAAAAGGAGGTCCGTATGCGGTTTCCATTTGAATCACTTCACATCCCAAAGGGGAAGACGAAGAAAATCTTTCATGCGTATTCTCCTTGTGCAAGCCCGTAGCTGCTCCAGCTTTTGAAAATTGAAAGGGACAATTCCCAAAACGATAAAATAGTACAAAAGTATGAGGAGCACAATCATGTGGTTTTTATTTTCGTTGTTTTCAATACTTGCCTGGAGCGGTTCAGACTTATTTTCCAAAGTAGGTTCCAAGCCAGAGGATAAATACAGCCATTGGAAAATGGTAATTGCAGTAGGAATTGTAATGGGTCTGCACGCAATCTATGAAATGACTTTGGGAGGTGTAGAAGTAACCATCCATACAATATTGACTTATCTTCCAGTATCCATGCTGTATATCTTATCAATGGTATTAGGGTATGCGGGGCTCAGATACATAGAGCTTTCCATTTCGTCGCCCATCTGTAATTCTTCAGGGGCAGTGGCTTCCCTACTGTGTTTCCTGTTCCTGCATCAAACTATGTCTGGATTACAGTTTATAGGGGTTGCTCTATTGTGTATTGGAGTGGTAGCCTTTGCTGTTTTAGAGCGTGCCCGTTCCGCCGATGAAATCAAAGCGGAAAAAGCAGTATCCGGCAAAAAGTATACCAACAGCTTTCTGGCAATCCTATTTCCAGTTCTTTATTGTATCCTGGATGGTTTAGGGACCTTTGCAGATGCTATTGTACTGGACAGCGGAATATTGGAAGAGCGTTCAGCAAATGTTGCATATGAGCTGACCTTCCTATTTATGGCGGCTGCAGCGTTTATCTATGTCCAAATGATTAAAAAGGAAAAGATTCATCTCGTGCAGGAAAAACCTAAATTCCTGGCGGCAATTTGCGAAACGGCCGGACAATTTACCTATGTCTTTGCGATTGCAGCCAACGCCATCCTAGCAGCACCGTTAATTGCTTCTTACTGTATTTTCTCGGTTTTATGGTCTCATCTGTTCTTAAAGGAAAGGCTCTCCAAAAAGCATTATGTCGTTATTGCCATTGTAATGGTTGGGATTGTTATTTTAGGAATGGAATAAGTTATTTCTGAGATTTTATCCCCGCTCCGCAGATGGGCAGAAGCACATCTTTCAGTATTCCATAACGTTGGATATATTCCTGATAAGCTGCATAAGTTGCCGCTGTTGTATGTTCGCAAAAAATTCCTTTTTCAGCCAACTCCCTTTGTGCCGGAAGGATTTCTTTTTCCGGCACAGGGATAACCTGTACTCCATATTGGTAAACATACTTTAGAATTTCTTTTCCCCTCATCGGTTTGCCGATTGCAATTCCCTCTGCCAAAGTTTCAGAAGGGATTACGTCAGCAGGATGGGGGGATTTTTTTGCAGCTGCCTGCAAAAGCGGGGAGCAATTTTCACTTTGCACTGCGTAAATCTGCGGGAAACAGTTTCTATCCAAAATCCCGCTGGCCTGGAAATGTTCTAAAGCCTTCATTACTCCAAGGAAAAGGGTTCCATTCCCTACCGGAATAAACAAATTTTTGGGAATCCGTCCTAGCTGTTCATATATCTCGTAAAGATAGGTTTTGGTTCCCTCATAAAAGAACGGGTTATATACATGGCTTGCATAATACGCCCCTGTTTCCTGTACAGCCTTCCGGCAGACTTCTGCACAGTTGTCCCGTGAACCAGGAACAATCTGCACTTCTGCCCCATATGTCTGTATCATAGAAATCTTTTTTGGAGAGGTATTTTGAGGAACAAAAATTTTGCACTTTATCCCTGCCCGGACGCAGTACGCCGCCACGCTGTTCCCTGCGTTGCCGCTGCTGTCCTGAACAACTTCCTTAACCCCAATGGATTTACAATGAACAGCCAAAATAGCTGCTCCCCGATCTTTGAAAGATAGTGTGGGCATATAGTCGTCCATTTTTAACAGTACATTTTCATTGAAAGAAATAATAGGGGTCATCCCCTCCCCCATTGTAACCGATTTCCAAACATTTTCTTCTCCCTTTGGAATTGGAAGATAGTTCCGGTATCGGAATAGGCTCCATTCCTTTGTATCAATCCCCTTAGTTTCAAATTTTGTAAGGGTTTTTGTATAGGTAAGTTTCCACAAACCGCCACATTGGCACCATGGAGCCCGTATAGATACGTCTGCCCTTTTTCCACAATTTTCACATTCATAATAAAATTCCATTTCCTTTTTATCGTCCTTTCTTAAAGGAAGAAGTCGGCTGACAAATACTGTCAGCCGACTTCTTCCTGCTAATAATGAAGAGCTTATCCGTAAATTAGGCGTGTGCAGATTGCGCCGTCAGATTTTGTGTCAGACGAGGCGTTTTTTCGCAGGCGGTCTGACGCCCGGCAAGAAAAAGCAACTAAATATGACGCAAAATATACAAGCTGTGTGCGCATATTTTATGGATAAGCTCTAGGTTAGGTAGAGAATAGCAGCCATTTCCTACTATATGGTTAAACCGTCCAACCATATTAATCTAATGTAAACACTTTCTTTAGCAAAGGCTGTGCTCCCGTTACAGGATCCATTTCCATAATCATAATGTCTTTCATAAATTCATTCCATTTGTCAACAATCGGGCTTTCTGCCTGAACCTTTGCCGCATATTCCACTCCATGTTCACATTCATAATAACCGAATAATTCATTGCCTGTATTCCAAATGGTATAATTGCAGATGCCTGCGGATTTCAACAGGGCTTTCATTTCCGGCCAAATATTGTCATGGCGGCGGATGTACTCATCTAAACGGCCTTCCTTGATGGTAGCTTTCCAAGCATATTTTTCCATGGTAGTCCCTCCTGGATGTAAATTTCTTTCTTTTAGTTTAAAGCCTTTTAAGCGTTTGGTCAAGATATTTTCTAAAAAGTTGAGAGGCAGGAGATTTCAAATGCTTGTCAAACGAGAAGTTCCTGAGATATAATAGAAGCGCAACTAAGTAAAGGAGGACGTATATGGATCGCGTTGGCTATCAATTACATCTGCTATTAAACAAAGCCTATCAGGATGAAACGCTCCGAAAAAGACTTCTTAGCACACGGCAGGCAGCTGATCCCATGGCAGAGTTTTGTCGTATTGCCTGTCAGGCAGGATGCCCTATCACGATTGGGGAATTATTCGCTGTAGGCCAGGAATACAGCGACAACCAGTGTAAAAGCACAAACGGCGGAAATCCCAATCCTTATGACGGATTGGATGATGCTTATGCAAACTTTATGGTCAGCCTGCTTTAACCCTTCCCATTACCTTTGCCAATCATAAATCTCTTATTGGAAAGAAAAAAGGGGAAATTTGCTTGATGTTTCCAATTTTTGTGGTATAATGAATAAAAAGCAAATGAAAAAATCGTAAAACACCGTCATATTCACTCAAAACCCTACCACTTTACAGAAGGCGAGGAATCCCTTATGGCAGTCCATGTTATTAACGAGGCTAAACGCTGTCTCAACTGCAAAAAACCGTTATGTCGTACTGGATGCCCTATTAATACTCCTATTCCAGATATGATACATACTTTTATTACAGGCGGCATCAACGAAGCAGGACAAATGGTATTTCAAAACAATCCCCTTTCCCTGGTCTGCTCTCTGGTCTGTAATCATGAAAACCAATGCGAAGGACATTGTGTGCTCAACCGCAAAGGTTCTGGAATCCATATCAGCAGTATTGAAAATTATATATCTGACAACTATTTGGATAAACTAAAACCTGTCCTCTCTCCCCGTAAAAATATCCGTTGCGCGATTATTGGTTCCGGGCCTGCGGGGATAACCATTTCAATTATTTTGGCAGCTCGCGGTTATGATGTAACTATTTTTGAATCCCGTGACCAAATTGGCGGGGTTCTCCGGTATGGTATACCAGAATTCCGTTTGCCGAAAACCATTTTAGACCGTTATAAAAAGCTTATGACTGCAATGGGAATCCGTATCCGTCCCAATACTTCTATCGGGGCTGCTATTGGTGTAGACGATTTGTTCCGGGATGAATACCGTTCTATTTTTATCGGTACAGGTGTATGGAAACCCAATACTTTGGGAATTCGTGGGGAAAGTTTGGGCAATGTGCATTATGCGATCGACTATCTCAGCAATCCAGATGCATACAATCTTGGGGAAACCGTCAATGTAATCGGTGCTGGAAACGCCGCTATGGATGTGGCGCGTACTGCTCTTCGGAAAGGTGCGCAAACGGTTACTGTTTTCTCTCGTGCAGGCACGGTTGCCGCCAGCCAGCATGAAACAGAATACGCCATGATGGACGGTGTAAGCTTTGAATACTGCAAAGCTCCTGTTGAGCTGAATGACGATGGGGCAATTTTCCGAGCTGTAGAGGAAAAGGAAGATGGTTCCTTTATTGAAATCCCTGGTACAGAAAAGCTGTTCGCAGCAGATTCTACTATTATTTCCATCAGCCAGGGGCCAAGGAGTCAAATTGTTTCTACTACCTATGGCATAGATGTAAACGAGCGGGGGCTTATTATTACTGATGCAAACGGTCATACAACGCGCCGGGGTGTTTTTGCCTCCGGGGACGTGGTAAAGGGCGCTAAAACAGTTGTAGAGGCTGTACGCTATTCCAAACAGGTGGCAGACGCTATGGATCAGTTTATGCGGCAGGATGCAGCAGAACGCGGCCAGGTTCTTCCTCCAGATTCGGCAGCAGCCCTTGTTGCAGATGCTCCAGAAGCCTTAGAGGCTATGGATTCATTCTGATTTAGGTGAAACCTTATTTTCTCGTTGCATTTGGAAGATAATTCTTTTATAATTAGATAAGCGAAGCCCTATGCTTTCCTTCCACGGAGAGCGGAAAATGCAAATATATTTAGGAGGTAGCACATCATGCTGGTATCTGCAAAGGAAATGCTCCAAAAAGCCAAGGCTGGAAAATATGCCGTTGGCCAGTTCAACATTAACAATCTGGAATGGACAAAGGCCATTCTGAATACTGCTCAGGCATGTAATTCCCCTGTTATTCTCGGTGTATCAGAAGGCGCTGCAAAATATATGACCGGGTATGGAACCGTTGTTGGAATGGTCAATGGTATGATGAAATCCCTAAACATTACTGTTCCTGTTGCGCTTCATCTTGACCATGGCGAATACGAAGGGGCGCTGGGTTGTATTGAAGCTGGTTTTTCTTCTGTAATGTTTGACGGCTCCCACTACCCTATTGACGAAAATATAGAAAAAACCAAAGAAGTTATCCGCCGTGCCAGAGAAAAAGGCGTTTCTGTTGAAGCTGAAGTCGGTGCAATTGGCGGGGAAGAAGACGGCGTAATTGGCGGCGGAGAAAAGGCCGATCCCAAAGAATGCGAAAGAATCGCCAGTTTGGGGATTGACATGTTAGCGGCTGGCATTGGAAATATTCATGGACCGTATCCTGCTAACTGGCCTGGTCTTGATTTTGACGTTTTGGCCGAAGTTGAGAAGGTTTCTGGTGGGATTCCTTTGGTGCTGCACGGGGGAACGGGTATCCCGGAAGATATGATTAAAAAGGCTATTTCTTTGGGCGTATCAAAGATTAATGTGAATACGGAATGTCAGATCGTCTTTGCAGACGCTACCAGAAAATATATTGAAGCTGGTTCGGATAAAAAAGGCAAGGGATATGATCCCAGAAAACTGCTGAAACCGGGTTATGAGGCAATTATGGCAGCAGTAAAAGAAAAAATGGAACTATTTGGTTCAATTGGAAAAGCATAAAATTTTTAGGGGACGGTATTTGTATACCGTCCCCACGTTTTAATAAAGCTATTATGCGGGCAAAACCTGAAATGAGTACCACCCAGGCTGGATTAAAAAGGTTTCGGCTCCAGGACAAACCCTAACATTTTTTCTTGCAGCCATCAAACAACCAACGGTTGAAAGGATGGCGTCCCTGATACTGGAAACATTTTAGTCTGTTATAGGTCGTGCCTGTATACCTGCTTTTCTGCCTTATCTTTAAGCAGCCTATTTTTTCCAAATGGAAAGCATTAAAAATGCACAACAAAGCAGCAGGGTAAAGTTTCTTTGCTCCCCTCTCATAAGCGCCCATCCGGCGATTGCCAGCGGGATTAAAGCAGCAATAGAAAGAACCAATCCCCAAAATGCTGCTTTACCCGACTCAAAAAAATGTTCTAGGATCACATCTGCAATACATCCTCCGTCTAATACGCCAACCGGTAAAAGCTGAAACAGTCCCAATACCAAATGAACAGCCGCCGCTGTTTCAAAATTCCCCGGCAAACAGAGGAATCCGGCAGCACAACATAAATTTATCATTGGCCCAGCCAGATAAACAAATGCTTCCTGCCGCCATCCAGCAGAGGAAATCCCCTGTTTTCTCACCAATTCAATCCCAAAACAGGAAAAGCACATTCTGTCTATAGGAATATGAACTATAAAGGCAGCCGCCAGATGCCCTAATTCATGAATCAAAAGTGCCGGAAAAATATGCCCCATGTTCCGTCCCGAATGTTCCAGAGAAAGAAAAGCCCCTAGCATTGCAAAAAAGGAAAAATCAAAAAAAACAGTAAAACCTCCAAACCGGAAACCCATCCCTTCATCCCCCTGAATGTCCTGAAGGCAAAGGAAGATCCAAAATCCAGGCGGGATCTGTCAAAGTACCATCTACAATACATTCAAAATGCAGATGCGGCCCTGTAGAAATTCCCGACGAACCCACTAATGCAATCTTCTGACCGCAGGAAACAGCATCCCCCTCTTTTACAAGCAGTTTATTGCAATGGGAATAAGTCGTCACAGTGGAAGACCCGTGCCGGAGCATAAGATAGTTCCCTAAAGAATTGGATGTTCCCACTTTTTCCACTACTCCGGCAGCGGCAGCATAAATGGGACTTCCCAAAGGCGCTCCAATATCAATTCCAGTATGAAAATCAGGCTTTCCAGTAATAGGATGTTCCCTTGGGCCGTATTCACATGTTAAGTATCCTTCGGTTGGAAGTACCGCAGCGGCAGCAGAACGCCGCCCATCTTGTATGACGGAAAGTGCATAAGGAATCTGTTCCATGGAAACTGGATATGTCCCCCCTGCTGCTGCAGCGGAAGATACTATATTTTCTGTACCGTCGGAGGGGTTTTCTTCCCCGCCTACAGGTTCCACCCCATTAAAACGGGCTTCTGAATTTTGTACAGCGGCAGATACAGACGAGGAAAGAATTATTTCTGTCTGTCCTTGGACAAGCCTGGCTCCATCTTCTTCTAAGCCTTTGGACAAAATTTCCCGGAGGGTTTCTGAAATCCCCTTTTCTTCTGTTTGCCGAATATATTCCGAAGCAGTAAAAACTGCCTGCATATCTGAAAGCTGTTCCCGCAGTCCCAACTGCATTTGGAGGAAAAGCGGTTCAGAAGCCAATTTAAACAAACATGCTACAGCAAATAGAATGACCGCAGCGCACACCTGTGCGGACAGGAATCTGGAAAGGCTGTCCTCTGGCTGAGAAGCCGTCGCTGGCTTGTGTGACGGAAAAGAGGAAGGAAGCGAAGCCTGTGAAATATTAATGGATTCTTCTACTGGAAAATCCATATTATTCTCTGAGTCTTCCTGTATCGGTTTCCTTTCAGAAACAGTTTCTGTTTCAACTGGTTCTAATAAGCGAACGTCTGTTGGCCTTTCAACGGTCTGCACTGCGGCACGATAATTTTGAGGGGCTAAATCTGAAACAGACGGCAGAACTTCCTGTGAGATACTCTCTTTTTGGAAAGGGACAAATTGTACAGGGGTGTTTCTGTCTGAATTTATAGAAACAGGTGCAGGTGTAGAACCGGAATATCCCCCATGGGAGGAAACTGGTTTATACCATCCGGTTTCTACTACTTGGGGAGATGCCTTTATACATGAACGGGTTCCATAATGGGGAGCCGTCCCAGTTGTAAATTCTGCCATTTTAACCATTCCTTTCGTTATACTACTTCTTTTACCTCTATTTTATGCAAAAGGGCCGGTCATAAGACCAGCCCTTTTGAACTATATGGAAATTGAAGTACCGTTCACTTGATAAAGATAATATTAGCAATCCATGTCTCGCTTCCAGATGCATAAAGCGCAATTCCGACTTTTGTATAGGTACTGTCCCGCATAATTGCGTCGTGTCCTTTGCTGGTTTTCCATCCGTCCATACACTGGCTGACCATTACACTTTGATCGCCTACAGCCAACGTTCCCCGGCGGCGGTATTGTATTTCGCCCCATGCCAATGGTTTGATATTGTTTTCCGAAAGAACTGTTTCCCAGGAAGTGCCATTAGGCCGGGTATGGCTGAATATATCGTTATCCAGCATTTCCACTACCCGGATAGCGGAACAATCGTCCAGGCCGCTTTCCCTTGTTACTTCCTCAATTCCAAGCGAACGCCGGTATGAATTCAGCTCCTCTAAAATACCGTCCTCTGCCGCTGTTTTGCGGCTGTAGCGGGATTTTGTGCTGCTGGAAGTTTCAGAATCAGTTGATCTTGCTTTTTTTACAACAACTTTTGGGGAATTGTTTTCAGGATTTTCCTGTGGTTCTGCTTTTTCCGGCGCAGAGGATGCAGGATCAGGCGCTGATGAACTGCTTGCTTTAGCCTGCTCCTCCATCTTTTGAGCAGCTTCCTGCTCTGCCTTTTTTGCAGTTAAAATTTGTTCCATTTTAACAGCTGTCTGCGGAGATTCTTCTGAAAGCTTTTGAATAACTTCCAGCGTCTGGTCTATTTGACCTTTTGCAGCTTTGATATGTTCTGATTCCTTGTCAATGAATTCTTTTAAAAGGTTCAGGCTTTCTTTCTTTTCCTCCGAAGTATCCAGTAAATCCACTGCCTGCTTTTGCAGTTCATCCAACTTTTCCAGAAGATCGTCCATCTGTTTGGGAACGTCAAACGTATCTGTTAAAAACTGGGCTTGTGCTTCCAATGCCGCTGTTAAATGTTCCCCGGCTGTCTGTATGGCAATTTCAGCATCTTTATAAGCTGCCTTCTCTGCATCTTCCAGAAGGGAGCGGGCCTGTTCCAATTCAGCTTCTATTTTCTTACCACTTTCGGTTAAAGGGTTTGCAAGCTTCTGCGCTGCGCCTTTGTATTCACTTATCCTGCCGGAAAGCAGGCGCATTTTTGATAATACTTCCGCACCTTTATCTTCTGCCGGAGGCGCTTCCGATAATGTTGAACTGACGCTTTCAGAAGAATTTTCTGATGAAGAAACGCTGCTTTCCAATAAAGAACTGCTTTCAGACGGCAATACATTTTTGCATCCTATCAATAAAACTGATGCCAAAATAACTGCTGTACTGATTTTCCCCATATTTTTTCGATTTAACATACCGTTTCTTTCTCCTCAAAAATTCACTTTAACTTTTGCAGAACCCAGTTTTCCAGCGCATCCTTTTCATTGGGAAGAATGTCGTTTATCACTTCTTCCAGCAAATCATGGAGTATTTTCCCTATCTCCGGCCCAGATGGAATTCCCAGCTTTTGAAGCTCCTTCCCGCCAATAGCCAACTGCCCAATACGGATACAATCTTCTCTTTGCAGTATTGCTTCTGATTGTTCCCAAAGATGCAATATTTCGCTTTTGTCAATGACACCGCCAGCTTCCCACATAAAAATAAGCTGGCTGACGGCATCCATTCCAAATCCGCCTATCATTCTGCGGAGCTCTGGAACTGTCTGCGGAATAGGCTTCTCCACCTGCTCCACCAAAAAAGCCACCCTGCTTCTGGAATCTTTGTCTGTCCTAAGCGCAATACAGCAATCCCTTGCTTTTTCCCCTGCATCTGGGAATCCGGGGAACGCCCCCTTCCATAGCAGCAGGCAGAAACGCGCTGTCATTACCATCCAATCTGTCCATCCATCCGGCGTTGAAAAAGCAAGACATTCCGCCGCCGCAATCCAATCCCCCTTGCCATAAGGCGGTTTCATTCCCAAAGAGGCAGCCAGAACCGGGTAAAAATCCTTTACCAATGGCGCTGCGTATTTTCCAAGCAAAAATCCGGTCAATTCCGCCCAAATGCGTTCTGGAGATATCAGGGCAAGCCGCTCTTTTCCTTCCATAACAGCCGCTGCAGTTTTTTCCTCTAACTGAAATCCCAGACGGGCAGCAAAGCGAAGCGCCCGAAGAATCCTAAGAGTGTCCTCCTGAAACCTCATTTGAGGAACGCCTACACAGCGAATACGTTTTTCCTGCAAATCCTTCTGACCGTCAAAAAGATCAATTACCTTCCCGTCCCGGCCGCAGGCCATTGCGTTGACAGTAAAATCACGGCGGCTTAAATCTTCCTCTAATGTCCGGGTAAAGGTTACATTGTCCGGTCTCCGGCTGTCTGTATATGTACCATCAATTCGATAGGTAGTAATTTCTATTGGCTCCCTATTCCACAGAACCGTTATTGTTCCGTGCTTTTTTCCGGTGGGGATTGTGCTGAATCCAGCTTTGGAAAATACACTCTCCGTTTCATCCGGTTCCGCACTGGTACATAAATCCCAGTCATGAATTGTTCTGCCCAAAAGGGAATCCCGTACACATCCCCCCACTGCGCAGATTTCATAACCGCTTTTTTCCATAATCTCCATAATGCACCGAATTTTTTCCGGCACTTCAATCACTGGCATTTGCCTTCCCCCTTTCTATTATCTGATATTTCAGCAGGCTCCCCGCTGGATAGTAGCCACCTTTTCCCTGGAAAAACCATCTTTTACAGACAGGACAAGAATAGAGCTTTTTTTGTATCTTCAAATTAATTTTATCTTGTACTACAGCATCCAAAGTGGATTGTTCTGGTTCTCTGCTACAGCAGGATTGAACCAGCCGATGGGATGGAATGCGCTTATGGTGCAAACTATAGCCGCTTTCACGGTCAAACCACTCGGAAAAGTCTTCCTTATTTCCCCTCATCCTGAAAAAACTCCGGGAAAATATATTTTTCGGCCAGCGCCGCAGCATCAGACACACAATCTTTACAGGAACGCAGCATTGGCCCGCCGGTTAAACCCTTTAATTCGCTGCAAAGAAGGGAGCCGTTTTGTTCTTCAAATTCTTTCAGCATGGGCTGGATTAGGGCGTAAGTGTCCATCTTGGTAACACCTTTGCCGGGAAGGGCATCGGAACGTTTTAATCCTGCCAACATAACCAACGCTGTAACGGTTCCGCAGACTCCCCTGGTCTGTGCAATTCCTCCGCCGAAGCCTTCTGAAATTCGATAGCCGTCCTCCGGTGTAAGGTTTAACAAATCGCAATAGGTACACATTACCGTTTGTGAACAATTATATCCGTTATGAAAACGTCCGCGGGCAGTTTGTATTCTACTTTCCATAAATGCATCTTCCTTTTAATAAATTTTTCTGTCTTTCTATTATATCGGATTTACTGTTTATTTTCTACCCTATATTTCAGGAAGGAGCTCCAAAGAGAGGAAACCTAATCAGCAGGCAATTATGAAATATTCTTTATCGTTCCATCAGCTTAGATTAAGAGAATATTCCATAATGAGACGTGCCCAGACTGCGCAGTCAGATTTTTTGCCAAACAAGGCGATTTTCCGCAGGCGGGATGTCGCACGGAAAGGAAAGCCAACGCAGTTTAGCGGAAAATCTGCAAGCTGGATGGGTGCGGATTATTTTGGGATAGGAGCTAAATAACAACCTCTCCAAAAAGGCTCTGGCTAAACAGACGGCGAACCTCCTGCAAATCCTCTGTTTTCCCCAACGCCCACATTAATTTCGTAACAGCAGCTTCTGTCGTCATATCAAATCCCTGTAAAACCCCCTGTTCCAGTGCTTTCTGCCCAGCCTGATAAATAGAAAAATCGCTTCGTTCATAAAGGCACTGGCTGCAAACTACAACTGTAATTCCTAATTCAGAAGTCATCTGAAGTTTGGAAATTAAATCTCTGCGTATAAAATGCAGTCCTCCCAATCCAAAAGCTTCAATTACGATCCCACGATAATTCATTTTTCCCAACATATCAAAAATTCCGGGGTCTAACCCAGGGGTAAGTTTAAGCAGAAATACACTTCCACAGATATGGTCTTCTAAAGAGAACGGATCAAATACCAGAGGGATAGCATCATGGTTTACCCTCAGTCCAGTTCCATCTATCCACGCCGCACATGGAGAATTAACGCTTTCAAATGCATCAAATCCAGTTGTACGAACCTTAACGGCTCTAGTTCCCAAAATAATTTTCCGGTTAAAGGCCACAAAAACACCTCGTATCCCGCTGGCAGCCATGGCGAAGGCAGTCCGAAGATTTTCAAGTGCATCTGTCAGGGGATGGAAAATGGGAAGCTGAGAACCGGTAATAACCACAGGGATTGGCGGGTTGCGGAGCATAAACGAAAGAATAGAAGCAGTATAGGCCATTGTATCTGTTCCATGGGTAATTACAACCCCGTCATATCCTTCCTGTGAAGAAAACGCCGATGCAGTGCTGCGGGCAATCAGTTTCCATTCCTCCGGCTGGATATTCGAGCTGTCCAGACTGAGAATATCGCGGACGGTAATTGAATACCCATTAGATGCTGGCCCAAGAAGGCTTAAAAGCTTGTCTCCATTTAAAACAGGCGCTAACCCTTCGTTTGTGGGACCACTGGCTATTGTCCCACCGGTTGTAAGAAGCAGAATCTTCTTTTTATATGTTTGGTTCAATCGTGTTTCCTCCTATGTCGTCAAGCTCATATTATAAGGTATTTTTCCCATTATAACATGGAATATAATAGAAAGCTACCGTTAAATAGAAAGAGACCAGACCGTTGGTCTGGTCTCTCCCTAAAGGATAAGGGATAGGGATGATATATAAAAAGACTTGTACACAATAGGAGGATTATGTCAAGAAGAAACAGCTTTACTCTTGGGGCTCAATCAGTCCATATCCACCGTCGGCACGGCGGTAAACCACATTAATTTCACCATCCTCAGCATTGCGGAAGACATAGAAATTATGGCTGGTCATATTCATTTCCAAAATGGCTTCCTGGACATCCATAGGCTTGACCGGAAAACGTTTCACACGTACTAAATCATATTCTTCTTCCTCTAGCTCCTGTTCCAAAGAAGCTTCTGAACTCTCTGCTTCCAAGGGCTGTTTAAATGCATCTTTCCGCAGACGGCGGGAGAGCTTTTTCTTATTGCGGACAATCTGACGGAACAAAGCGTCAACACACGCATCCAAGGCTTCCGCACGGTCTGGGGCAGTTTTCTCCGCCCGGCAGAACATCCCATCTGCGGTAATAGCAACCTCTACTGTTTCCCTGCCCTGTTCGCTGGTAACTGTCACCACTACACGGGCATCCTCGTCAAAAAACCGATCTAATTTCTTGAGCTTTTTTTCGACCCTCTCTTTAAAAGAGTCCCGAATCCCCGTTTTTCTTCCGGTAATGGTAATCTTCATGTTGTCAACCCCTTTGTTTCGTGAATCATGAACCATATAATCACTATTTTCTGGTTCGATTATAGTATACCATCTTTTAGCATAATTTACAATAGTTTTTATAAAAAATTTAAAATTTTATCATAACTGACATGGAATAGATTTTTTTAGCTTTAACTGAATGTCGTATACCATCTAAAATAATTCTTTTTATCTTTCTCTTTACAAAGGGCGAATTTTGGACTATAATTCTAAAGGGTTAGTCCTGTTTTTATGATTGCAAAGAATACATAGGCTGAAACAGACATTTTAAGGAGCGTGTAACAATATGGCAAATCGTCGCATCTATTTAGACAAGAGCGAATTAACATTATTAATTCCCGGCAAAAAGAAAGTGGAAGATGTACACCTGACCAGCGGCGTTATCACCCGTATCCAGTTTGATAAATGTACCGAACGTATGTTATTTGTAATCCCACAGCAATCGGAAAAAATTACTATAACTACCTCAAAGCGCGCACAGCCTGTCGTTTACACCAAAGGCAAAAACAAGGTGTTTTTCGATCAGTATAAACAGGAGCTTGAAAAATTTGCCAAGGAAAATAATGTTACCTTTGCTGACAATACCAAATAAAACCTGCATCCACCATCTGCAAATAAAAGGCTGTCCGTCTGGGCAGCCTTTTTCATACTGCTTACCTTTTCTGCACTCCATCCACCCAAACCTCTGCCGGGCGGCTTCCCAAAGAAAAGGGGTCTGAGTGGTATATTAGAAAATCTGCATCCTTTCCAGCTTTCAGGGAGCCTATACGCTTATCCAGACCACAAATCCGAGCAGGGACAATTGTAATAGCCTGTAATGCCTGGGCATAATCCATTCCTTCGCTAACTGCAAGCCCGGCTGAAAGCGCCAAATACTGTTGGACGACTTCTGGATGATCGGTACAGACCGCAACAGAAACCCCCTCTTTTGCCAGGACTCCAGGAGTTTTTGCAGTAAAGAGGGAAAGTTCCGGCTTTCCCCTTGCCCCAAATAACGGCCCTGTTATGACTTCTGCCCCTTCCTCCCGGAGCTCGTCCGCAATCAGATGCCCCTCTGTACAATGAACCAGCACATAATCCAAAGAAAATTCTTTTGCAATTCGTATTGCAGTAAATATATCATCCGCCCGATGACAATGAAAATGTGCTTTCTTTTCCCTCTGAAGCAGAGGAAGAAGGGCCTCACACTTTGCATCATAATCCGGCGCATCACATTCTTCGTCATCTTCTGATTTCTGCAGAGCGTCAGCGTATTCTTCTGCTTTTCGCAGCGCTTCCCGTATCAGGGCCGCGGTCGCCATCCGTGTTACTGGCGGCTGTTCTTTTAGATTATAAGATGCTTTTGGATTTTCTCCCAGGGCAAACTTTACCCCAATGCTCTCCCCAAAACATATTTTATCTACTCTTAAACCTGATGTTTTTACTGCGCATATTTGACCGCCAATCGGGTTGGCGCTTCCCGGGCTTGCGGCAACTGTTGTAACCCCGCTGGAAAGCGACTCAGCGAAACTCTTTTCCATAGGGTTTATTGCATCAATCGCGCGGAGATGGGGAGTAATGGGGTCAGTGTCCTCGTTATAGTCCTCCCCCTCCATACCAATACCGTCCCCACATAACCCTATATGGGTATGGGCATCAATAAAGCCCGGCAATACCAATGCCCCTTTTAAATCCTTTTCTGGTTCGTTAGGAAGTTTCTCCAGGGAACCCATGTCCCCCAAGCTCTGAATTTTCTTTCCTTCTATTCGTATCCATCCGTGCGGAATTCTTCCAAGGCCTTTTCCCTCCATGGTTAGGATATTACCATTATACAGAAGCATTTCGCTTCCTCCCTCTTTTATAAAACTGTACTGTTTTCGTCGATTCAGCTGAACGCGAACAGATCCGGCAGCCGTTTGCAAATTAGAATTCGTCAAATTTAAAAAGCCCTCTTATTTTTCCTCATAATCTTTTACATAAAGCGGATATACTCCCCACCAAGGAATTTTTCTTCCACAAACAGGCTTTTTATATTTTAGTTTTAGAGATTGTTTTTCTATACTTTATAGTAAACAGGAGTATTTCGCGCTTGGCGGGTTCCGTTCAGCCTGAGGTTGTACTCAACAAAGGCTGTCCCCCAAAGTTAGCTTTTCCGAAAAAAAGAGCCGTTCACTTTAGTGATACGGCTCTTTCACTATTTAATATCTTCTCTGCCGTCCCTGATCCAATGGAGACGAACTTATATTTTATTTTCCCCGACGACTGCCGCCCTTTACATCCATATATTTTTTCAAATCCGACATTTTATCGTCGCTGGACTGTTTAAACTTAGCCATCATATCCTCAAAGGACATATTTTCATTTCGATTTCTCGGTGTCCATTCATAACCTGCAGGGCTGCTGCTGGCAGGGGACGGGGATGAATGGAAGCGGGACCGGCCTCCGCCCTGACGTGGCGCCCTGTGACTTGGATTTGCGGCAGATTCCGCGTTTCTTCCCTGCTGGCTTTGTGGGGGATCCATTGCCCGTTTAATAGAAAGGCTGATTTTACCTTCCTCGCTGATAGCAAGGACTTTCACACGAACTGTCTGGCTGATGGAAAGATGATCTTTAATTTCTTTAACATAAGTAGGGGCGACTTCTGAAATATGAACCATACCGGTTTTACCAGTCGGGAGTTCCACGAACGCACCGAACTTTGTGATACCGGTCACTTTACCCTCAACGATTTCTCCGATTGCAACCTGCATATTTTAAAAATGTCCTCCTTAACATGATATCGGCGCGGGATGCTGCACAAAGGCTTAGCTTCCGGCTGCGTCGATAAACACAACCTCGTCTGGGTATGCGAAGCCCAGCTTTTCCCTGGCGATCTGTTCAACTAACTGAGTATCGTCCTCCATGGAAAGATACCGTTCCACATTATCGTTTTCGGCCTGTTGATCAAGACATTGGGCGGTCAATTCTTCCAGGGCCCTTTGCTGCTTGTAAATGCTGACCTGGATCTGTGCCAGCTGAAACACCAAGTATCCTGCCATTACTAAAACGCCCAGTCTCAGGACTCGAAATTTACCTGCCGGACGTTTGGGGGTCCGGGTTGGGGTCTGGGATTTGCTCATTTTCATCCACCTCTTGTAATTGATTCCCCACTTGGGACGGTTTCCCATGTTGCGTCCAGGAAAAAAAGATAACATATAGATTATATAATAGACTATGCCTTTCTTGCAAGTGGATTTTTGTGTTTTCTCTTATTTTTTTCTTATTTCGGAGAACTTTTCCGATTTTCTTTATTCCAGAAATATCTCCAAGCCAGTTTAAAAGTGTTTTACACAACTTAAACAGCCATTTAAATATACCTTTTACAGTTTTCCAAATCCATTGGAGCGGCCGGACAATCAGTCTGTCTATTAAGTTTTGCAGAAAATGGATGATAGGTTTAGCAATCCCCATCACCAGCCGCCCTATGGTAAGGAAATAGATTAAACCGCCAATTCCCTCCCCAATCATAACAAACCCCCGCAGTTCCCCCCGGCAGCTTTCCAGCAGGTAAAACCATGTAATCATCCCTGCTATTACAAAAAAGACTACATCCTCTGCAAATATGACCCCGTCGGAGACCTGAAACGCTGTCCTTAACATACGAAATAAATCATAGCACAGCATAATCCCCGCCCCTACTGCAATCGCCCAAAGAAAAATTACAGTCTGCTCCCATGCAAACGCCAATTTTATCCGCCTCCCTCAGCCTTCAGCATCCGTGCGGCTTACCGGAACAGCTTTGCCAGAAGTCCGCCGCCCTTTGGGGTTGGATTATCGTTATAGCTTACGCTTTCAATATAACCTTCAATTTCTATCTCCCCGGTTTCTACACTGAGATGGTTAATATGCAGGTTCTGTCCCCCTAATGTAAGTTCTCCCATATCAGTATTTAAAATAATACTGGTTTCCTCAAAAAGAGCTACATCCTGTATTGCTGTGATACTGAGTTTCTTACGGCCTTCCATTACAAAATTATGGGGCCGTTTATTTGCTGCTGTCCCAGTTTCTGGCAGTTTTGCTGTTGCCATTGTGTTTCCCTCCTTGATGCTGTAGAAATCCCTTTTACAGAAATAATATTATTTTTTCTCCTTATTTAGTTGGATTTCTCTGCTTTGTTCATTCCATTATATTACCAAGGCCGGCGAAATATGAGGAAAACAAAATTCCCAATGGCAGTTGAAAAAGTCAATTTTTATGAATACATTCAGTTTTGTCATATGTTATAATCCATATTGTTTGTAAAAATTCATACAAAATCTATCCTGGTAGAAAGGAGACAAAGGAAAATGGAATATACGGATATCACGATCTATATCCTAACCTATTTAGAAAACCGGCTTCAGGAAAACCCAACTTTAGACGAATTAGAGGAAGCGCTTCACTATTCCAAATTTTATTTAAACCGGATTTTTCGGGAGAAAACCGGACAAACAATAGGTATGTATCTTCGAGCACGCCGCTTGACGGAAGCAGCCCGTAAACTTGTGGAAACAGACGCTCCCATTATAGATATCGCACTAGAATCTGGTTATCATTCCCAGCAGGCATTTACAGGAGCCTTTCAACAGTTTTATCAGTGTCCTCCCAAAGTCTATCGAGAGCGGAAACAATTTACTCCAATCTGTCCTTCTTTTATTGAAAAAACTTCTATTAAGCTATACCGGCTGGAGGGATGGGCGGCATGAACAATTATTTACCATATGTAATTGAAACTACTGGACGGGGTGAACGAAGCTATGACATATATTCCCGCCTGTTATCTGACCGGATTCTGTTTTTAGGAGAGGAAGTAACAGAGGCATCAGCAGCAGTTTTAACTGCACAGCTGCTATATTTGGAGGGCCAAGACCCGGAAAAAGATATCTCCCTGTATATTAACAGCCCAGGAGGTTCCGTAACGGCAGGACTCGCCATTTATGACACGATGCAGTATATTCATTGTGATGTATCTACGGTATGTATTGGGATGGCTGCCAGTATGGGAGCGTTCCTGCTGGCAGGAGGAACGAAAGGAAAACGTTTTTCCCTGCCCCATGCAGAAATTATGATTCATCAGCCTGCAATCCATGGAAACGGGCTTCAAGGTCAGGTAAGTGATATTGAAATCATGGCAAAACATTTAAAGCGGAATAAGGAGCGTCTGAACTGGATTTTATGTCAAAATACCGGACAAAGCCTGGAAAATATCCAAAAGGATACTGAAAGGGATCACTTTATGACTGCTGAAGAAGCTTTTCAATATGGACTGATCGACAAGGTAATTTCCAGTAGGAATTGAAAAGGAGGCCTTTATGTAGAAATTTCATGCAAAAAGCGCCTGTCCTTTTTAGGCGGACAAGCGCTTTTTGCATTTCTTATTCCCTGCAAGGGAAAGCCTAACCTACTCTTTATTTTTGTACTGAATGGAAACTGTCCCATCCTCACAGTAAGTGACAGCGTCTACATCCAACATTAGTTTATCAATAAAGGCTAAAAACTCATCTTGTGTCTTAAAGACAGGGGCTGCTTCTGCAATTACTTTTTTAGCAGCCGCCCCTTCCCCTTCCAACAGCTTATATGCCATCAGACATAGTGCTTTCGCCGGATTAACACAAGCCAATTCAGGGTCGTCAATGTAGTAATTATTGCCATGGCCTATTCCAACAGCTCCAGCAGCATACGGATGAATCGCAGGCATAATTGCAGAAATATCACCCATATCTGTGCAGCCGGTACTCCAACCATCATTAAGAGAAACTTTATCCGATGGAACCACCTGTTCCATCATTTCTTTTGCAATCCGGCGCAGGTTTTCGTCATTATTTAACGGAAAATAACCAGGCCGGTCACCCAAATGGACATTTGCCCCAAATGCGGCAGCGGAAGCAGCTAAAGCGCGATTAACCCTCTCATTCGCGCTCTTAATTGCCTCAATGGATGCGCCGCGCACATAACTCTCTATCTTTACCAAATGGGGAATCGCATTAACAGCCTGCCCGCCTTCGGTAATAATGGGATGGAACCGGATATGGTCTTCGTCCTGGAAGGTTTCCCTTAAAGAATTAACTGCCTGAATTCCGGCATTAGCTGCATAGAGCGCATTGATTCCCCTGTGTGGAGCCCCGCCTGCATGGGATGCAACGCCAATATAGTCTATGTTCTTAACAATACAGCCATTAGAGCCCTTGGGAATTCCAAAATGATACCCCTGTTCTCCAGTGCTGGTGTGGATCATCATACTGATATCCACGTCTTTAAAATACCCGCGGGAAACAAACTCCACTTTGCCGCCCAGATATCGAATCGTTCCCTTTTTCCTAAGCTCTTCCCGATAACCAATTTCAAGAAGCTCTTCCGCCGGAACGGCCATAAGCCGGATTTTTCCGCACATTCCGTCCAAAGCTCCAGGTTCCTTAAAGGCGGCAGCTACACCGATTAAAGTAGCGCATTGTGCATTATGCCCACAGGCATGAACCGCACCTGTTTCGTTGTTTGCTTCCGGGTGGGTAGAACATAGGAGAGAGTCCAACTCCCCCAGAATACAAACCGTTGGACCTGGCCGTCCGGTGTCCAAATCCGCATAAAAACCAGGAATATCTCCTGCTTCTGTCAATCTGTAGCCTAAATCCTGAAACGCTTTTTTCATGTATTCATTGGTGGCCCATTCACGGTAGCCGGTTTCGGGATGTTCCCAAACATAACGCTCTGTTTTCAGAATAAGGCCGCGGTTTTTGTCTACAAAAGACTTAATAGCGGCAATATGATCCATGTCTGTTGATTCCTCCCTGATTTAAATTCGGGTTTAATCTTCTGCTATTTCAAGTATATTATTACACGATATAATTGTCAAGAAAAAACCGGAAATCTTTTCAAGGAAGCGCCTGACCGCAGACGTTTTCTAACACGAATTTTTCTCAATGGAAATTACCCCTAACTGTAGGAAAATCGGGAACAGATAGCTTGCCCCAAAGGTTCCCAGTTTTTTAGGGCCTGCAATCCCATTCCCTCCCCGCTGTAATTCCATTGCCTTATGAAATGCAAGCAGTATAGTAGCCTTTGTAATGGATTTGTCCTTACGGCTGACAAACATTTCATTCCCTTTGATTGAATAAGTAAACTTTAAATTTTTTGCCGTGGTAAAGGAGTGGGATTGAAATAAAAGGATTGCATCCCACAAAAGCTGATCCAGCGAGGAAGGCACCTTTTTCCAATCTGTGTTTTCTTTTAGAGAATTGACTTCCTGTATTAGCAGGCTGTCGATCTGCTGCCTATTTTGAAGGGCTTGCTCCCATTCCTGAGGAACAGATATTCTCTTTCCATAAATTGTCCGGCTGTATGGAAGATATGAATGGACAGAAGCTGCACTCAGGCCGGTTTGTTCTTGAATTTCCCACGTTGTTTTTCCCTCTTTCCAAAGGGCGGCAATTTCGCGGCTTATGTCATTTTCATAAACACCCGCTGTAATTAAAAGCTTGCGGACTTTTAATGGAGTAATTCCACACTCATCTGCAATCCCTCTAAGGGAAACGCGGTAGTCAATTTCTTTTTGCACCTGATACAGCTTTACCACCTGTTCCATGATTTGCTGGCGGTTAGCATCATCAAAGATCCTATCCTGTTTTTCTTTCGCAGGCTCCATTTTTGGCGTTCCTCCTTTGGAAGATTGTCGAAAAATAATGAATTTTGCCAATTTCTTCTATCATACATTTTTTCTATGCCCTTGTAAATAGTTTTTGACATTTTTCGTTAAAATCCTCCGGAGCCCCAACCTGATATAAATTATATCATATTATATTTTCCTGGCGCCTGCTCCTTTCCCTCTTATTCCAAATTCACCTTTAAAACTTTTACGGTAAGCCAGCGGCGGGGTTCCCATATACTGTTTAAAAACCTTACCAAAGTGGGTGCTGCTTTCAAACCCTGTTTCTTCTGCTATATCAGTAATGCTGTTGTTGGTAGTCAGCAGTAACTCTCTCGCCTGCATGACCCGGCTGGTATTAATATACTCTGCCAAAGTAAAACCAGTCGCTTCTTTGAAGGTCCTGCACAGATGGTATTTACTAATGTAAAATCTTTCTGCTATTTCATCTAAGGTCAATTTTTGATTGGAATGTGCTGCTAAGTAATCGGCAACTTCCAGCATTCGGGTATTTTTCGCAGGAGAAATATGCTCTGTGTGTGTTTCCATTGACATTCTGCGAATAATAAAGGTTAAAAATTCTGCTGTAATGCATTGTACCATTGCTTCATATCCATATTGTTTTTCCCTCATTTCCTGCATAATGCTGTAAATCCATGATTGAACCTGAACCTGTTCTGCTGCTCCCAGCCGTAGAACTCCAAATATCCCTTCCAACGTTTCCTCTGGTCCATGCTTTCCAAAAAGCTTCTGCATACTCTCCAGCATAGGCTTATATACTTCCAAAATAATACGTTCATGACAGGGATTGTCTGTTGAGTAGGCACGGTGCACAATGTTCGAGGATAATACAACTAAGTCCCCTGGCCGGATATGATAAGTACGATCCCGCATAAAATAATTTCGTTCTCCTGCAGTCAGGTAATAAATTTCCAAATGATTGTGAAAATGATTTCTAGGCTGGGAGGCATCGCCCCGACGGATGATATGTTCTACAAGTAGAGAATCTACCTGATCTCGAAAAAGAATATCGTATAATTCATTTTTTCCCAATAACGTTCTCTCCGTTTCTTTTGTACATTTTTGGAATGTCTGGTATTATTTTTTTGTACAGAGTATCCTTATATTCCAGCAATATTATACCAAAACACAATAAAAATAGCAATATTAATTGAGATTTTAAAACGTCTTCACGGTATAATAGGGAAAGGACATGGACTTTCACAGAGTGAGATGTATCGTCTTAATTGAGGTGGAACATCTTGATTTCATGTCCCGATTGTGCAGCCGCCCCAAGTCCCCGCGCACGGGCGGCAGAAACGAAAGGAGTTTACAAAGTATGAAAAAAGTGCTTACCGCCGTTATGGCGGCAGCTATGGTCCTGTCAATGGCCGCTTGCTCCAGCAGTCCCAGCAGCAGTTCTTCCGCTCCTGCGCCTGCTCCCAGCAGCACAGCCCCAAGCAGCAGCACTGCACCTGCCAGCAACAATAGCAGCACCGCACCTTCTCAGGCAGAAGCTTCTTCTGTGGGCGATGTTAAAGCGGAAATGCGTATGATCTGGTGGGGTTCCCAAACCCGTCATGATTACACCCAGGCTGCTATTAAGGTCTTCCAGGACAAGTATCCCAACATCACCATTACCCCTGAGTTCCTTTCTTGGGACGGCTATTGGGAGAGATGTGCCGCTATGGGTGCTTCCAAGAACCTTCCTGACTTGATGCAGCAAGACTATAAGTACATTACCGCTTATGCCCGCAACAATCAGTTGATAGACCTTCAGCCTTATGTTGACAGCGGAATCCTCGATCTGTCCGACGTAGCGGAAAGCGCCTATGCACCTGGTATTGTTGACGGCAAACTGGTTGCAATTAACCTTGGCATGAACACCTACTGTGTACTTATCGACAAAGAGATGTTTGAAAAAGCCGGCATTGAACTTCCGAAAGATACTTGGACAATTGCCCAATACGAAGAAATCTGCCAGAAACTTCTGGACAAGAAGGATGAGCTGGGAATTAAATTTGCCGACTCTGTAGGCGGCTTTGAAATTGAATCCCTCTGCTATGCGTTCCGTGAAAAAGATATGTTCTTCTTCAATCAGGATGGCTCTGAAAGCTTTGGTTGGGATAAGGACACCGGCAAACAGATTATTCTCGACCATATGAACCGGGAAAAAAGCTGGCAGGATAAAGGTTTTATCGCTCCTTCTGCTGTCCGTACCGAACAGAACGGCACCAGCGTGGAAAGCAACGCCCTTGTTCGCGGTGAAAGTGCAATGTTCAGCTATATTTGGTCTAACCAGGCTAAAGCTGTTACCACCGCTGCTGGTAAAAACTATTACATTGTTGCCTACCCCAACTTGACTGAGAAAAAGATGCAGTACATGAAACCTTCTCAGTTCCTGTCCGTTACCTCTGACTCCAAGTTCCCGGAGCAGGCTGCTCTGTTTGTCAATGAGTTCACTAACAACATTGACATGAATATGGAACTGAAAGCAGAACGCGGCGTACCGATAGCCGGTAAAGTCCGTGAAGCCCTTGGCGCTACCTATGAGGCTGATTCTATCGACAAGCAGGTATTCGATTATGTTGGACGTATGTCTGACATTGCCAACAACATCTGGAAGCCAGAACCCACATCCCTGGGTGCAATCAATACCCTTCGCCAGAATATGCTGTTGAATATCCTTGAAGGCGGCAATCCTGATGAAGCATTTGAGCAGTTCTACACCCTGGCAATGGATGAATTCGCTGCTGCTGGTTAAGTTGTATCACTAACCCATTTGACCCACTTGCCCTAACGGATATGTTGGCGGGATGCGGGAGCTAGCCGTATCCCGCCTTTTCCGTATCTTCAGCCGTATTGTTCTGAAGCAAGATATAGGATAAGACGGGAATTAATTTCCTAACCAAGTTCAGAACCGGATGCGGCAATCTGCCAGCATATTTTTTTGAAAAGGAGGCAAACCCATATGTCGCAGTCTTCTACATCTAAAAAAAGCGGCCAATCCAGTTTTTCAAAGTTTCTCTATAATGAAAATACTGTCGGCTACTTTTTTATCGGCTTATTCGTAATTGGCTTTTTGGTTTTTACAGTATATCCTCTGTTCATGTCTTTATATTATTCTATGACAAAATATGATGGACTGAGCGCGCCGCAATGGATTGGACTGAGAAATTACATACGTATGTTTACCACCGATGTTCGCTATCAGAAGTCCTTATTGACCACCTTTATCTATGTGTTTACCTCCGTTCCTCTCCGCCTTATCTTTGCGCTGATCGTTGCAATGATGTTTAAACGTGGCGGGCGAGTGGTGGCAGCTTACCGGACCTTGTTCTACCTGCCGTCTGTTATTGGCGGTTCTGTTGCTGTTGCAGTTATCTGGCGGCAGCTTTGGGGCAATGGCGGCATTATCAACAAAGCATTTAACGCTTTGGGACTTATTGAGGGGGATTTCTCCTTTATTGCCACTAGCAGTACTGCGCTTTCCACGGTTGTAATACTGGCAGTCTGGCAGTTCGGTTCTCCAATGCTTGTATTTCTTGCCGGGTTAAAGGATATCCCAGCCAGCTATTATGAGGCTGCAGAAGTTGACGGGGCCAACAAATGGCAGCAGTTCTGGAAAATTACCCTTCCCTGTCTGAGTCCTGTTATTTTCTTTAACCTCATTAACCAAATGATTTCCGGCTTTATGGCCTTTACACAGGCATACATTGTTACCAGGGGTGGCCCCAACGATGCAACGAACCTTTATGTGGTTTACCTGTTTGAACGTTCCTTTACTTCCCGTCAGATGGGTTATGGTTCCGCTATGGCCTGGGTTCTGATTATCATTGTGGGTATTATGACAGCTATCCTCTTTAACACACAACATAAATGGGTATTCTATGAAAGCAAAGGAGGTAAATAATCATGGCAGCGCTCAACTACACACAGCGGAAAAAGATTGGCAGGGCTATATTTCATGTTGTTGTTATTTTCCTCTGCTTCCTGATGACCTATCCCCTTCTATACATGGTTTTTTCCTCTTTTAAAACAGCTCAGGACATTTTCCAGCGCCCTAATTCTCTGTTTCCTCAGGAATTTACATTTGCTAACTTTCCAAACGGCTGGAGAGGGTTTGGCGGCATTTCCTTTACAACCTTCTTTGGAAACTCCATTTTCGTTACATTCTTTGCAGTAGTAGGGCAGATTGCATCCTCTGCTATGGTAGCCTATGGTTTTGCAAGATGTAATTTCAAGGGACGTTCTATCTGGCTGGCTATTATGATTGTCACTATGATGATGCCTGCCCAGATTTTAATCATCCCCCAATACATTATGTTCAATAATTTTGGCTGGATTGACACCTTTCTTCCAATGATCGTTCCTGGATACTTTGGTTATCCCTTCTTTATCTTCCTGATTTACCAGTTTATGCAGGGGATTCCCAGAGATTTGGACGAGGCCGCATTTATTGACGGATGTTCCAAATATGGAATATTTACAAGGGTGATCCTCCCGTTGATTAAACCGGCTTTGATAACTGCCATGATTTTTGCAATTTATTGGAAATGGGACGATTTCTTCAGCCCTATGATTTATTTAAGTTCTGTTAAGAAGTATACAATTTCTATTGCTTTGAAAATGTTCACTGATCCTTCCTCGGTTTCTGACTGGGGCGCGGCTTATGCTATGGCTACCCTTTCTGTTTTACCGGTTATTATCATTTTCTTCTGCTTCCAAAAATATTTGGTTGAAGGCATCAGCACAACTGGTATGAAAGGATAATTTTAGAGTACTTTGTAAAAAAGGAGGCTGTTATAAAACAGCCTCCTTTTTAATGTGAGTTCGATGAAAGCCTTAATTTAAGGCTTAGGGTTCAGGAGACGCCATCTCAGCAACCGTTGTCTGCAAGCGGATACCTTTAGCTAAAAATCCCGCCATATGTCCCCCTGGAAACTGTTCTAAACTCTTTGCCCGCTATTCCCCACCAAAGAAAATGGCGGGATTTTTACACTTTTAAGGATCTCTCTTTCGTTTTGGTTGAGTTGTTTATAGGGGAACAGAGGTATTTCGCTCTTGCAAGCGCGACCAAGGAACTTTTGAGGAGTACAGCTCCGCTACACGACCCTAGGCTTCAAACCTTTTTCATCTGTCCTAGGTTCGCAATGCCACAGATTTGCTTTTATATTTTTCGTTCAGGCATCAATAATGATTGTGGTTGAATCGCCTTTTTTCGCCTGCTCTACAACAGCAGCAGTTAATTTTTGAAATCTATTATAAGATTGCGTAGCACCTGCCAGCGCTTGAATTTGTACAGTACCCTTTGTATCCAATAGCTGCGAACTGTAATATCGTGTATACTCATTTGGATATGTTCCTGCCACAGGCAGCATATTGCGCATATAAGCGTTATCCCAGCTTTTAATAAACCCGCTGGCATTTTCCGCGTTATATTCTGCAGCAACAATTTCGCCGTCCTGAACCATTATGGTTACAAATTCCTTCCATCCATGGGAATAATCCTGTGTTTTAGCGGTATAATAGCCATCCTGTAATGTATTGCTGTTTTTGCAAGAAGCCAAGGGGAAAATCATAAGACTACAAATAAGCACAGCAAAGATCAGTCTCCATTTTCTTTTCATCTTTTCGACTCCCCTTTCAAAACAAATTTATGAACCTGGTTCTGGAGCTTATCGGCTTCCATAGAAAGAACACTGCTGGACTGTTCAGATTCCACAGCGCTTTGCTGGTTACGGTCTGCGATTTTGGCTATGGTATCAATGAGATTTTCCATACCTTCCAAAGCAGACCTTTGTTCCCAAACCGATTCAAAGAGGCGCTGAGTAAATCCGCTGATTTCAGTTGAAACTGACTCAATGGAGCGAACTGATTCCACAGCACCCGCAGTAAGTTCAACGCCCCTTTTCACCACAGTTTTAGTGTTATTGGCCATTTCGGTAGCCATTTTAGCGGCTTCTGCACTTTTAGCAGCCAAAGTCTGTACTTCACCAGCAACAACAGCAAAACCCTTTCCAGCATTTCCACCAGCTCTGGCAGCTTCAATAGAAGCATTGACAGCCAAGAGGGTCGTTTGGGCGGCAACATCTGAGATTGTTTTTGCAATACGGGTAATTTCCTGCGCGTCACTGTCAATATCGGTCATTGCCTTGGATAAATCATTCATTTGGCTGTTTGCACCCTGAATCATAAGGGAAATTTTTTCAACCTGGTTGTTGGTCTGGTCGGCAGCATTCGTCACCTGAGCCAAACGTTTCCGCACATCAGAAACTTCCTCTACTAAACTCCCGGCTGAATGGCTTTGTTCTGAAGAAGATTCCCGAAGTTGTACCGACTGTTGATTTAGGTTTTCAGCCATCTGGGACAGTTGGACAGTAGTGCCGCGAAGATTCCCCATTGTTTCATTCATAGAAGAAATAATATTTATCAAAGAAGTACGAATTAAACTGAAATCGCCTTTATATTCGCCCTGGAGGGATATGTCCAAATTTCCATTGGAAATGTGGCTTAAAACCCGATCAATTTCCGAAACGTACTGATTTAAGCTTACAACAGTTTCTCCCAAAGTTCCAGACAACAGCTCCAATTCATCGCCAGAAGTTGTTTTTTCCACTATTTTATGTAGATCCCCATTAGACAGATCAACCATCCGATGGGTCATTTTCGTTACAGGTACAGAAATAGAACGTGAGAGATAAATTGACCAGAGAATAGATATAATCAAAAGCACCCCTGTTACTAATACGGTTGTAAGGATGGCACGATTGGTAAGGTGTGCATAATCCAGTTTGGGAATTTCAATCATTAATGCCCACCTGGTTCCACGAATCGGCGAAAAGGAAGTAAACATAGAAACACCATTTTTAGAAATAATCTCCGAACCAGTCTCCCCTGTAATCATTCTTGCACAAACCTCGTCACAATTGGAACCATATATCTGCTGAAGAGCTGTTCCTAAAGGAATATCCTCATCAACAGTACCTACAATCTGTCCCTGCTGGTTAATAATCATTGCCTGGCCATGTTGTCCAACATGAATATCGTTTAATACATCTGTCAAAATTTCATACTTATATACGCCTACTATGTAGAATGCTGTTTCTCCGTTGGAAAAAACCGGCATTCCTATTGTAATTCCTGGCTGATTCTGAAAAACTGTAGTTTCATTGATAGTAAGATTATTTGTTTCCTGAAGCACAGAGAAAAAATGATTATCCAATGTTTTAGGAGAAACTTCATCTCCCTGCAGTAATGAGCCGTTTTTATCATAAAGCGCGATTGTATATAATTCATATACTTCCTTAGTTTCATTTAGCAGTGTCTGCCGGGATGCTTCTACATTTCCCTGATTACCTGAGGCAGATAAACGGCTATCTCCAGAAATACTAATTAAACGATCTGCCAATAAATGGAGATTTGCTTCCAATGTTTTAGCAGATTCACGGGCCAATGGCTGTAAATTATCCAAAAGGATATTATTGGTTAAATTCTGCATTGACAAAATCATAATAATGCAGCATACCGACACCAAAAGAAAGATAGAACCAATGGTATTCCCTAAAATTTTTCGGTTCAGACTGGTTTTAGTATGTTTTGAACGAATAGCCTTCACCGTTTCACTCATGTATGCTCGCTCTCCTTTACGTACTGTCTGTAATGCTTTCTCTCTACCCCAAATATGTAATAATTTTGTTTGCCAGTCATTGGGATAGGGCGCCTAAGAAATACTATATCATATTTTTCTAAAATTGAAAAGTGGTAAAAAGGCTTTTTTGCACTTTATAGGAGAATCATCAAAAAAATACAGAAAAACTTTTTTAAATTGGACAAAAGGAATTTTGACATCTAATATAAACTACAAGTTTATGATAAGAGAGCCATCTGTAAATGTTTCGGGATATGACAGCTTCATAATTATATTTGGAAAAACAACTATATATGCAGTTACAGAACCTTCCCCAAATCTTTTATGGAAAAGACTTATCCCATTACTACAAAAGTTTACTTCATCCGGCAATGACCGTAAATAGGGTAATTCTACAACCTTAGTTGGCCATTTGGGGAAGCATGCCTCTAGTGCGACAACTTGTCCTTCTCCAAAAGTTATGTGGTGTACAATAGCGCCAACAGGAACAAAAGGCGCAACTGTATCTTGCTGTGGTGCCGTTCCGCCAATCATTTCAGCAGCCTTTGCTGACACGCTCGCATCAATATACTGTTTCCAGGCAGGAGCTTCTAACACATCTCGTCTGGATTTGCATTTCAGAAGCAAACTTCTGATTTGTTCTGGATTTGCTTGTTTCGACTTGCACATAGCAATAAAATATTGTTTAAATTGTTCTAATGTTAGTGGAATAATATCCAGCCGCTGTTTCAGATCGCCTTTAGCATACCAAATTCCATGTCTAAAAGTTTCAGCAGTATTTGTGTCAATTCTGACTGCAATAAACATTCCATACACAGGCTTATTATACTTTAAAACAGCATCGGAAACATGGCGGCGTACCGGTTCTCCTTCCATTGCCTCCTGCCTTGAGGAACTCGACATAGTTACTTCAGTTAAAATTGTAAAATCAGCATACTCGCAGTATAAATCCCCTTTCCCTCCTCCGGCAACAGAGACGGGCATAAAATCAGAATCCAGCTTAAAACCACGAATTTCATAGGGTTTAACCACCATATGGCCAATTGCTAAAACCGCTCTCCAAAGCACCCATTCCAGATATACAGGAGTTTCATCTTTTGGGACTTCAATTACACTGTCTTCATTATAGACTTTCTTTCCACCACCCTTAATCAACAAAGCCATATAGTCTGCAATCTCTCTCCATTGATTGGGCTGATTTTTGGCGTATTGAATTTCATCTGTCTGCGCCATAATATTTTCAAGCCTTTGTCTTGCAATATTAATTTCGATTGAATTTGTCATTGGAAGATCAGAAATATCAAATGCAATATGTCGGTCTTTCATTTGTTTCGTTAGATCATCAAGCAAAGCTTTTGCAATCTCTATACTATCCGTGGGAAGCGGCGCACCACTACAAAGAAGTACATACTGTTCCATAAGGGGATTCATGCTTGCTGTATCCTTTGCGAGTTTTTCAGCAAGAATATGCTTCGCAGGTACAATTATAAGACCTCTGCCTTTGCGTTGAAGCATACCGGAAATACGAAGATATCTCATATTCATGTCACAGTAATCCAGAAAATTATCAGCCTTTTTATTGTAATTCCTGCCTCGTCCGGCAATCTCCTTTTTGTCAAACAAATGCTTTGCCGGGGCTGAATCTCTCCTTTTCCGAAGGTCAAGAATATTGTCTACCACTTCACTAAGGCTATCGTTTGGATTGGTAGTGTGACCCCACAGGGCAAACTCAATTCTCCTAAATTCGGAAGAACCTGTCCTCTTTTCAAGCTCCAGCATAATTGCCAAAATCCATCTTAGCGGTGAAAAATATCCACTTTCATCTGGCAGGGAAAATTGTTCAACACACATAGCACGTAAAAAACATTCCTGCACTGCTGGAAAAGTATCTGCTTGCAGGAATGAACGGCCAAAAGGCGTAATCTCATCCACAGGGCCCAAATCCTCTTGAAACCCGTCTCGCTTTTTTAACTGCGGATAGATTAGTCCATTTTTAGCGAACATCAGCCTCCATTTACGGGCATGGCTGCCAGAAACGTCCTTTCCTTCTTTATTATCAATAATGCCTTTC
>CAJUSD010000016.1:0-551 GCA_910589145.1 uncultured Oscillospiraceae bacterium | reverse complement strand
AACCAAGTTCATTTTCATGTCCATGAAGTTTCCCTACGACTGGGGAATTGGAATAAGCGGCAAATCCTTCCTGAATGCGGTTGGGATTGCGCAAACCTGTATTACCAACCAACCATATTTCAATTCTCTCATCCATAAAAGGTTCCTCCGCTTAACAGCCCACAAAAAGATATTCCTGTACCGTATTTCTATGTGTTTTAGCATCTCCCTGATTACCAAAAGAATATTTGTAATCCACAGGGATAACTTCAACATGTTGTTTATACTTCGACATGATTGCAATTATTTCATCCCGGGTTGGAAGACTATTAGAAGAATAGGAAACAATCAAAATGCTGTCGGCAAACTTCTTAAATAGCCGGTCAAAGGCGTCAGCTGCCCCGTTTTTCGTAGAAAATGGAGTGGGATAGGACTTGAATTTTTTTGTCAATGTATTCTGCTGAATTTCAACTCCCTGCCAATTCCGTGCTAATCCTTCAACAAAATGGTATCTGCGGACATATTCATTGTCAGAGAGCGGCGAATAATAAGGCGGGTCGATATAGACAAGG
>CAJUSD010000015.1 GCA_910589145.1 uncultured Oscillospiraceae bacterium | reverse complement strand
GCATTTAGGGGAAGGTCTGAACGTGAAGTTAATCAGAAGATTTTGGAGTACCATGAAGCAAAAGAACGTGGGCCGCTGTTTTCAGATGTTGCTTGGGAGTGGAGAGAGGAACATTTTAAAACGTTGGCGTATAATTCGGTTAATGCCTATACAAAGCCCTTCAAAAGAGTTTTAGATTATTTTGAAGGGGATTATATCAAAGATATTGCACCGTCCGATGTTGATAAATTTATAAAGTATCTTGCATTAAATCAATGCTTTTCTGCTCAAACGGTAACAGCTCACTTGAACATCGCTCATATGATTTTTACCTATGCAGTAATAAAAGATATAATTTCTACAAATCCGTCTGAACAGGTAGGCATTCCAAAAGGTCTAAAAAGGAATCCCAAACGGGCACCAACAGAAGAAGAAATTGAAATTGTCAAAGCTAATATTGATAAGCCTTTTGGATTGTTTTATCTCTTTATCCTTTATACTGGATGCCGCAGAGGTGAAGCCTTGGCAATTCAATTTAAAGATATAGATTACAAGAATAAAGTAATTCATATCACTAAATCTATATATTATGAAGCATGTACGCCTAAAATAAAATCTCCCAAAACAAAAGCGGGAAACAGAATTATCCCTTTATTGGACGTCTTAGCCCAAAAGCTTCCCAAAGGGAAACCGGAGCATTTTCTTTTTGGCGGAGAAACCCCATTGCGAAAAACCAGGGTTCAGGACGGTATAATTTCTTATCGAAAGAAAACGGGGTTAGACATATCGCCACATTATTTAAGACATGGATATGCTACAATCCTTTATGATGCCGGGATAGATGTTAAAACAGCACAAGGACTTTTAGGACATTCTGATTTTCAAACTACTATGAACGTGTATACTCATCTGTCGGCGGAACGCATTCAAAAAGGGGCTGAAAAACTTAACGATTTTGTAAAAGATACACACAAGGACAAAAAATAGGCTTGAAAAAGGAATTTTAATACACATACTATATGTCAATGGCGAATATCGGGGAGATTCAGACATTGGGAAATTGATGCACGACTTTAACTGTACCAATGCTGATGATATGAATTTCAAGTTAATGGCAGAACGTACAAGGTATTTGAAGGAAAATCCGAAATGTGTAAGGTAATTGAAGATATGCGGCAGGAAGAAAGGGCAGAAGCCACAAAAGCAGAGAAAAACAAGGCCGCACTCCGTATGATAACTGATGGGGCACTGGCTCTCGAAAAGATTGCCGAGTACGCTGGTCTCCCTCTTGACGAAGTAAAGAAATTGCAAACCGAACAAGGCGCATAAACTGCTGTAACCAGCATAAGGCCGGGAATCTGATACAGGTTCCCGGCTTTGTTTTTTGCCATGAAATATTTATGAATACTTCTTTATAAAACGTCTCTGACCCCGCATCCCCTCTTGACATGGAGTAGACTCAACAGAATATACTTGTGATAACCCTAAAATCAAGGAGGAATGATAAATGAAATACACCGTCATTACCGGCGCAAGCTCCGGCATTGGATATGAAACAGCAAAGGCCTTTGCAGGGCGGGGCAAAAACCTGATACTTGCCGCCCGGCGCAAAGACCTTTTGGAACAATTAAGGGCAGAAATCCTTGTATCCTGTCCCGAAACAGATGTTATTATAAAGGATACAGATTTATCTGTATTAAAAAATGTACATCAATTCTACGAAAGCCTGAAAGGTTATCCGCTGGAAACCTGGATAAACAATGCAGGAATTGGCAGTTACATCTCTGTCGCAGAACAGGATTTAACATGGACTGAAAGTCTCCTCGCTTTAAATATCAATGCTTTGACAATACTCTCCACCCTGTTTGTCCACCATTATAAGGACGTTGAAGGGACACAGCTTATCAATGTTTCTTCCTGCGGCGGATATACAATAGTCCCCAATGCGGTGACATACTGCGCATCAAAATTCTATGTCAGCGCCTTTACAGAAGGATTGGCGCAGGAATTAAAAGCAGCCCATTGTAAAATGAAGGCAAAGGTTTTAGCTCCCGCCGCCACCGAAACCGGGTTTGGCAAAACCGCCAACCATGTCAGCGAATACGATTATAATAAACGTTTCCCTGTGTACCACACCAGCCGCCAGATGGCAGAATTCCTGTTAAAGCTGTACGACAGCGATAAAACCGTCGGCATTGTAGACAGGGAAGCCTTTGAATTCCAATTAGCGGAACCATGCCTCCCCTATGCGGGAAATTCCGCATTTAACCAGAAGTAAAACCCTCTGCTGCCTGCTTTCAGAAATTGAACTGCGGGCGGTCTTTATATTCATCCGGGATTTCCCCGCAGGAACAACCAAGTCCCATTACCAGCTTTGACGGCTGCTCCGGGAAAACCCATTGGTTCAGGTAATCAATAAAATCCTTTTCTGTATAAACTGCAACTATTGTACCCCGCATTTTCTGCCTGTATTTTGCAGCGTAAGGATTTTCCCAAATCCATTCTACCGAAAAATCCAGACAGTAATCTTCCAGATGAGCCGCCACAGTGTCAGGAACCAAGTATATTTTTGCTTCGTTGTCGCTGCTGAGGATCACTTCTTTCATTGTCCTGCACATCCATTCATCAAAATTCTCCTACGGCAATACCGGAATCTGTTTCCAGTTTTTCCAATGTGGCGGCTGACCTCGCCATAATGTAGAAACCGTCTTCATCCTGGATACCCACCAGCCCCCGCTTGGGATTGGCTATCACTTTTTCACTCAAAAAATAGAAGTAATGGGCGAACAGCTCCCGGCTTTCGTCGTCCAAGTTAGTCATAGTTCTTCCGCCGTGGGACAGAAATTCGGTTGCCTGGGATGCCAACAGCCAAATTACGGTATCCTCTAAATTCAGCTCCCACTTTCTCCACTGTCCATTGCCCAAATCCAAATCAATTTCCCCTGTTGCCGTATTCAGGCACCATCGCCATACATATTGGTTTTCATCCGCCAAAATGAGCCTGTCCCCATTGGATTCCAGCTTGTCAGGAGTATAGATAAAATGCAGGCTTTCGCTGAACAATTTCCCGCCTTTGCCAAACCGAAGGTAAAACTCCCGCAAAGCCTCCGGGAAAACCACCCCCAGCCGCTTCTCAGCCTTTTCCACTGCTTCTGCTGGCAAGGACATTGAACGTTTGCCCAAAAGAATCGCAGACAGCATTTCCAGCTTTTCCCCAAAGGACACAGGCGGCGGGTCTTGCAGGAAGGTTTTGGGATCTAAAATCTTTTCCCCGTCCCGTTTCTGCCAAATAATAGGATACTTTTCCCCTATTTCTTCCAGAGAAGAAGATTTTATGCTGTAAACCATGCAGCGTTTTTGAAGGTCGTCATTATATTGCAGAAGCAGGCCCCTCTCCACATCGTAGGCATAACCATAATGCCGGTAAGAAATACTTTTACTTGGCGTCATATCCAGGCGTTGGGCGGCTGTGAGGAACAAATCCGGGTCTTCTCCCCTGCCAAGGGGAACCTTTACCCAGGCGCAGTTTGGCATCTGGGTGGCAAGCTGCTCCCCCGCATGGGACAAAAGGACGTCACAGAGTGTATGGACAGATTCGTAAGCATACATCTGTTCCCAGCCTTTAATGGAACTGCGCCATACAAAAATTCCGTTATTCTCCGGGAAATGGTCAGCAGCATAGGAAAATTTACCCCAACAATCTCTGTATCCAGTCTGATAATAGATGAAAAACGGCCCAAAGCGCCCCTTTTTTGGATCCATATGCACCTTTTCCGCCGGAAAAAAGCCGCCTTTATCATTCTGGAACAACAGGACGGGTTCACTGCCGATGGTTTCATAGAGGGTTAAAAACTCCTTGGGAAGCCATAAGATTTGTTTCAGTGCGTCCATGCTGGCAGCGGGTTTGTCTGTCCAGGAGCTTCCCAGCGCGGCGCGGCACATCCCCCGCAGATCATCTAAAAATGGATTTTCTGTCATTTTTACCCCCCCCCGTTTGTTTTTATAATATCCGTTTCCCGGTCGCAGCATCAACTGTTATTTCTTTGACAGTTTCACCGGTATCATAGTTCTTTTTGGTATATTCGATTTTATTGGAAGCATCATCAAAATGCGCCTGATAAATGTATCGTACTCCATCTTCCAGCCTTTCCAGTGTTCCCTCCCAGTCAGGATAACAGCTAATTTCACTGTCCTTTACCAGCATATGATAAGCATCGCCGTTCAAAAGTGACAAAAAGCCATTCTCACGGGAAGCCCTGTCAATCACCTCTGCTTCCCTGCCGATGGATTTCAGGTATTCCTTTGCATCTGCATTCACCTGTTCCCTTAGTTTGTGAAAATCGTCATCTGTGTAAAAATAGTCTTTTCCTGTTTCTTTCAGCGGTGCCATCAATGCTTCAAGGTCCATATCGCTCAAACCAGAGGACGAATCTAAAACGGTATATCCTGTTAAAGTATAGGATTCCTGTTCCGTCTGAAAGTCCAGCAGTACGCGGGATCGGGTTCCGCTGACATTGACAAAGCAGCCGTCCATGAAACCGTATTCAATGTATTCAATCAGGGCGTATACTGCCAGCTTGTCCCCATCTTCAAAGGTTTCAAAAATTTTACACCCTGCCCCCTGATATTCCCCAGGCAGGTATTTCCCCCTGTTCTGTTCCAGGACAGCAGATATAACCGCCTGCTCCAAAGGCGTTTTTTCCGGGCTTATGTCCCCTTCTTTATCCAGCTGGCCGTCCAATAATGAAACTGCTTCCGATTCTGCTGACATCGGCGAAGAAATTTCCTGACTGACCAAGCCGCTAGATGAATTGTTTGCCGCGTTTATGCGGCATCCTGCAAAAGCCAGACAGCATAAAATAGAAATGATGATTGAATTTATTTTTATATGGTACATAATACTGCCTCTTTATATAATTTGAGGCTATATTATCATACAAATATTTCAGGCCGCCAAAGTAATTGTGAACTTTCTATGGCTGTTTGATGTCAGCCAATACAGTTTTTCTCTCCCCATTCACACATACCATCCAGAATGGGAATCAGAGATTTTCCCCGTTCGGTTAGGCTGTACTCCACTTTGGGCGGAATCTGGGGGTATTCTTCCCGATGGACAAGCTGATCCGCTTCCAGCTCTTTCAAAGTGATACTCAATGTCTTAAAGGAAATTCCCCCAATGTACCGTTTCAGCTCATTAAAGCGCACAACTCCGAATTCCATCAGGGCGTAAAGGATGGTCATTTTATATTTACCACTGATCAGGGACAGAGTATAGCCGAATCCGGTTTCATTTAAACATTCCGAAGAAATACAGCGTTCCGGCATTTTTACACTCTCCTAAAAGTAAGTATATAACTTAAAAGTGCGTACTTGATTCCGAGCTTATAGCTGATATAATTATAGTACCAGCAGGCGGGAAGGTCAATACGCCTGAAAACAAAAAACAGATTGGAGAGCAGACAATGGGAAAGAAGATTGCAGTTATCACCGGAAGCCCCCGGAAAAACGGGAACAGTTTTGCCATGACAGACGCGTTTATCAAAGCTGCCGAAGAAAAGGGCCACACTGTCACCAGATTTGACGCAGCCCTTCGCAGCGTAGGTGGATGCCGGGGCTGTGAAACCTGTTACAAGACTGGCAAAGCATGCAGCTTTGACGATGATTTCAACCAGATCGCGCCAGTTATTCTGGAGGCGGATGCTGTTATTTTCACCATGCCGGTTTACTGGTACACCATTCCTGCACAGATCAAAGGCGTGATTGACAGAATGTTTTCCTTTGTAGTTGGCGGCAAGGATATTTCAGGGAAAGAATATGGTCTGATTCTTTGCTGTGAGGAAGACGATCTGTCAGTATTTGACGGCATACGCCAGCCAATGGAACGTTCCGCTGCCCTGCTCAAATGGAACCTGATCGGGGAAGTGCTTGTCCCTGGCGTGTTAAAGGTGGGTGATATTGAAAAGACCGATGGATGTCAGAGAGCCGCAGAGCTGGCAGAAAAAATATAGAGGAATATGTTATAACCGAGAAAGGGCCGGAAATCATGTGATTACCGGCTCTTCTATTATTCATTAAGTATTTCACGGAAATTTTTCCCCATAAATTAACGCCCCTTTTTACGATAACAATCTATAATGTAAAAATGCTTCCCTTCCAACAGAAAACCCATACCCTCCATCCTCATAAACCACGTCCTGAACCATTCCCGCTTTTTCCATCACCCGGTAAGATGCGGCATTGTCTTTTGCACATCCGCCATAGATAAAATCATACTCCATGTCCTCAAAGGCATACCGCAGCAATTCCGCCGCACATTGGGTAGCATATCCCCGGCTGCGAAATTTCTCATCTATCGTGTAAAAGAGAACCGTTTGACCCGGCGAAATCTTGCCGTCCAAACCGCACCAGCCTATAATTACCTCCGGCTCCGTTTTTCGGAAAACGCCCAGACATAAATGACAAATTTCCCTCGGTTTGTTTTTCAAGTGGTTTGCTTCCATCTTCTCCAAAACCTGGCGGGTCTTTTCAACAGTGGTTTCTCTGGGATATTCCCACATCCTGGCTATTTCCAAAATGTCATCCTCTGTTACAGTACGGAGAACCAGATCGTCTGTATGCAGCTCCATCTACACTTTCCTCTCATCTATAATCCGTTTCATTTCCTCCACAACCTGCTCAACGCTCTTATCATCCGTATTGATGACATAGTCCCCCGGATGGGGTTCCTTATGAAGCCAGAAAAACGAACACTCATTTTTATCCCCGCGTTTTCTATGACGTTCCAGCAGGGTTTCCTCGGAGCAGGTCAGGGTAAAGGCTATGACCGAAAAATCCTTTGCGGTAATATCGTTGAGTATATTCCCGCGAATGTCCTCACCCATCACAACAACGGAGGAGAAAAAGACATAATCAAACTTTGAATTCAAATAGGTAGAAAGGGCAAAGGACATTGTTTTATCGCCGTTGCGCAGGCGCGGATCGTCCAGTGAAAAGGGGTTCACGCACCAAGCCCAGTCACCGTCGAAAAACGCGCTGTTTTCATAAGACGTAAAAAGCGCATCCGTTACAGTGGTCTTCCCTACGCAGGGGGAACCGGTTATAATAATGAGTTTCTGCCGCGGTTTTCCTGCTTCTGACATTTTCTTTCATCTCCCTAACGATTACTGTCAAATTTCCGAATCTCCGCCGAAACCAGCTTTTCCTTTTTTCCGTCCGGAAACAAAATTTCCAGCTTTCCGTCCATTCCAATATCCAATACGCTGCACCTGCACCATTCCCCATCCCGCAGAATTTCAATTTCCTTCCCGGTTAGGAAAGAGCGCCGACGGTAATCCTCCATCCAGCCCGGTTCCGGGATTTCTGCCAGAGAATTCTCCATTTCCGTCAAAATGGCGGCGATGAGGGTGTTAGGCGGTATTTTTTTACCCAAAGCTTCTTCCAAAGAAATCGCTTTGCCTTGCAGCTCCGGCGGAAACCCCTGAGCCGGTACAGACAGGTTCAGCCCTACCCCGATAACTGCATATTCCAGCCTGCGCATTTCCAAATCCATAGAAGCTTCGGTTAAAATGCCGCAGACCTTTTTCCCGTCCAGAAACAAGTCGTTAATCCACTTAATTTGAACCGTTCCCTCCGGTACTTCGGCGATATGTTCAATGGCCTTTGCCACACAAAGCGCCGCCCAAGCGGTCAGCCGGAAACTGTCTTCCAGGGAATATTCAGGCCGCAGAATCACGCTGAGATAAAGCCCTGTATCCTTTGGGGAAAAAAAAGTCCTCCCGGAACGTCCACGTCCGCCGAGCTGTTCCCTGGCGATAATAACCTTTCCATGTTCCGCCCCCTTTTGGGCTTCCTGTTTGGCTAAGGAGTTGGTGGAAACAGCAGAGTCCAAAACCTGAATATCCCAGCCAATCCAAAGTTCATTTTCCTTTTTCGTCAAATGGGAAAGGCTCTGCAAAACAGCGCGGATTCCCCCCTCGCTGATTTTCCCGCTTTCCCCTGCCAGACGGTAGCCCCGGTTTGTTACTGCTTCAATGGGAAAGCCGTCCTTCCGCAGACCTTCAACTGCCTTCCAGACTGCGCTTCTGGTCACATGGAGCCTGGATGCAAGGCCGCTTCCAGAAATACTGGCATTTGGATTGTCCATCAGCAGTCTAAGGACTTGATCTCGGATTGATTCCGGCACGTATATGCACCTCCCTTTTCCGTGTAAGATAAAAATAAAGAGGCTGTGAAAAAAGTGAAGGAAACACTGTTTTTCACAGGCGATTTTGCCGCAGCATCTTATCCGATGGCCTTTCTGCATCTGAAAAACACAAAATCCGGCCGATGGATGGTTCCTCCGAACATGCTGGGATATTGCTTTCTCATTTCATCTGAAATATTCGACTCCTGACATTCCTCTATCAAAAGTCCTGATTTAATCAGCGAATTCAGTATACTGGAAAAGGTTCTATGGTAAAGTTCATAATTATTCACAACCCAGGTGATTTTTCTCTGTCCCTCAACGAAATAATTGTTGATGTTTGCATAAAGCCTTTCCCCTGATTCAGAACGGGTGTATCTTGGATATTTTCCATCATATGCTGTCGCCATAGGATGTGACATGCTAAATACAATTTGGGAGTTGTCCTTTAAAAGCCTGTATATATTGCCCATCAGTTCGTCAAAATCTTCAACATAATCAAACACCAGCGAGCTTGTGATCAAATCAAACTGACAGTTCAAGCCGCCGATATCTTCCAGCGCCATTTGTTGGTATGTAATATTATCGGCGCTGTTATATTTCCTGGCATATTCCAGCATTTTCTCAGAAATGTCAATTCCCAGTACAGACTCTGCCCCCATATCTGAATACTGTTTCGCGTGCTGGCCCATGCCGCAGCCAATGTCTAATATATTTTTACCGTGGAGTTCTGGAAGCATTGCAAGTAAAATAGGAGTTTCTATGCAATCGTTAAAATTGACATTCGTACTTCTTATATCTTTGAAATATTTAAAAAAGAGTTCATTATCGTATATATTTTGTTTAGCCATTTATTTTCCTTTCTTTTCGTCCACACCACTTTATTTGTATTATAATATAGGGCTTTTGTTAAGTCAACGGATTCATAATGAAAATATGTAAAGGGGAAAAATCTTAACTGTATAAAAATAGGAGACGAAAAAAATCGTCTCCTATTTTTACTTATTTTCTTCAATAATATCAAGCATTTCTCTTGGAGTTACAACAAATGTTTTTGTAGGAAAGTGCTTACTGTTTCCCGTTACCAAATATGCGTCGTCACTTTTCCTTTGCTCCATAACAACTGCGTAAAAAACGACATCCTTTGGATCGGGGATAAAATCCGAGACAGGCCCAGCATCTACCGGAAGACCGCGCTTAATAATCGTATCAATCAATAGTTTTACTGCGCTCCACTCAAAATGGAACTTCCGACGGTACAAAACATCGTTGTATTCAGCAATAATTTCATCATTTATCAAGGGAATGATGCACCCTTCCAACGCTTCAAAGGCAACTTTTCCCGGAACAGATTCTGCGGAAAATAAGGCTGAGACAAGGACATTGGTGTCAATTACTGCATAATATTTCATTTCCCGGCTTCTCTTTCTGCCCGTTCCCGCCTGGCAGCATCGATTTCCGCGTTGATTTCATCCAGCGTCATGTTAGCGGTTCCATTTCTTTTTGCTTCCTCGCTTAACTGGTACATTGCCCGAACAGCCCGGCTGTTTTTATAATCCTTTTGCGGCAGGGTCATGCTGAAAGGAATTCCATTTGTCAAAACAATCCGTTTCATAAACATCCTGATAGCAACCGAAAGGTCTATTCCCAATTCCTCACAAACAGCAGAAGCCTGAACTTTCAAATCATCATCCACTGGAAACTGCATTACAGTTTCAGCCATAATAAAGCCCCCTCTTCTTTTACATTTGTCCGTGTTGCTTTATTTGTATTATAATATATTGCTGCCATTCCGTCAATGAAAATAAGGGCAGGAAAACAATTTGCATATTATCACAGGGCTTCTATTGCGTCCAGAGTACCTTTGCTTGACAAGGGAAAACATGGTTTTTGGGGCCGGCAAAGGAGAAGGTGGATATAAAAAAGTAAAAAACGGAGCCAAAAACTCCGAAGGATCCAAACGCAGTTCTGACGGTGGAGCTGCAAGGCGTGGAGGTGAAGGCAGGCTGTCGTCTGGCGAGCCTGCACAACGACGCAGATGCGCCGTCAGAACTGCGTTTGGGCGTGTTGACCCTTGTCAAGCAAAGGTACAATAAGCACTTAATTTTCAGATTCCCCAGCACAAAGGAATTCATGGCAAAAATATGTAAAGGGAGGAACATCCCTCCCAATTTTCAATCTCCCTTGGTTACTTTATTCTTGCAGTCCCCAGTGGTTAAAAATTCATTGAGATTCATAAATGCAATTCCCACCATGTTCTCTACTGCCTCATCTGTATAAAAAGCGGCGTGGGCGGTATATAAAGTGCGGGGCATAGATAAAAGCTCCTTAAAAACAGGATGTTCAAAGGGAGTATCCTCCATGTTTTTTCGGATAAAGGGTCGTTCCCCCTCGATTACGTCAAAGGCAAGGCCGCCAATCTTTCCCTCTTTCAGCCCATCCCGTACTGCCTCCCAGTCAAAGAGCGCACCGCGGGAGGTATTTACCAAAACCACACCGCCCTTCATCTGTTGGATGGCTTTCCGGTCAACCATATGCTTGGTTTGATCGGTCAGGGGACAGAGGAATATCAGGATATCACAGCGGGCATAGATTTCTTCCAAGGGAAGGTATTCTGCATACTGGGCCACAAGGTCAGAGGGGTACGGGTCATAGGCATACAATTTTCCGCCAAAGCCGCTGAAATTCTGGACAGTGGCGGTCCCAATCCGGCCTGTTCCAATGACGCCAGTGGTCAGGTTGTGGATTTCCCGTCCACACATCCCCTCTATGGAAAAATCCATCTGTGCAATGCGCCGCTGCTGTTCCCGCATATTCCGCAGAACTTCAATGGTCATCATAACAGTGTGCTCGGAAACTGCGTTGGGAGAATAAGCCGGAACATTGGCGATCTGTATTCCCAGGCTTAAAACGGTATCAACGTCGATATGGTCAATTCCGGCAGAGCGGGTCAGCAGGTACTTTACGCCTCCCCTTTGCAGGATCTTCGCTGTGGCGGCGTCCACCTGACAGCTTACACTGATGAATGCCGCATCGCAGCCCTCGGCAAGATGAGCAGTGGACTCTTGCAGGATTTCATGACAACTTTTGACTTCCCAGCCAAACTTTTCCGCATATCGCACCGCATGAGGACCTTCATCCCGCCGCAAGCCATAAAGCATAATTTTCATTTGATTTCCCCCTTTATCGTTTGTTTGTAGTATCTGTACAGGGAAATCAGGTTATTCTTGTTTTCTAAATAAAAGCTTCCTCTGAATCCTTTAAGATTTCTTTACTCCTCTAAAATTTTATCTCAATTTAGCAGAAAATGCAAAGAAGTCAATCTCATTTTGTTTTATAATAGTGAATGGGATTCGTTGGGCAGTGTGCTGTTCTTTAACAAATGCTAACCGCCAGGAAGGAGAAACTATGGACTGGTTAAATGGATTAAACTGCGTGATGGCACATATTGAAGAAAATTTAACAGGGAATCTGAGCCAGCAGACCTTGGCAGGTATGGTTGGGTGTTCCATCTATGAATTTTCAAGGATTTTTTCTTTTTTGACAGGTATGCCCGCCTCGGAATACATCCGCCGCAGACGGTTGTCTCAGGCTGTGTTTGATATCCAGAGAGGGCAGGAAAAGATTGTGGACATCGCCTTAAAATATGGCTATGAATCTCCGGCAGCCTTCACCAGGGCCTTTAAAGAGCTGCATGGGGTGACACCTCTGTCTGCCCGCAGAATGGGGATCTCTTTAAAAATCTACCCTCCCATGTCCTTTTCCCTCACATTGAAAGGAGCTGACAATCTAAAATTCAGAATTGAAAAAAGAGAAGCTTTTCAGATTGCGGGTCTGGCAGGTTACGACGAAGAATGTGATGCGGACGACAGCCTCACGCCGCTATGGCGCACATTTATGGAAAAATACGACCTTTCTTTTTGGAACGGCGGAGGCACAGACAGCTATTACACTGCACCCTTCTGGCAGGTAAGCGCTTATTGGTTTGAGGCAGTAAGCGGAAAAACAAAAACCATAATCGGGGCAGAGTTTAAAGGGAAAAAGCCATACGGGACCGCAGTGGAAGCCATACCGGCAGCTACCTGGGCTGTCTTCTCCATCAACTCCCCCACAGGCATCAAATACGTACCTGCCGCCTATACCAAAATTATGACAGAATGGTTTCCCACAAGTTCATATAAGAGGGATAATGGAGCTCCAAATCTTGAAGTATTCCCAAAAGGCGATTCTGCGTCGAAAGACTACACATGGGAAATTTGGATGCCGGTCAAAAACAATTAAACGAGAAAGAAGAGAAAACAAATGAACGAAAAAGTCTATGAGCCTTATCTTGAAACCAGCGTTTATACATACCTGGGAGCGTACAGAGAATATATGGCTTCGCTGCCTGAGGATATCCCTGCCCTGGGCAGACTGGTCTGCGATCAGCTCACTCACCCGACCTTGTTTTATACGCCTCCTTCCCCTTATCTGGAAAATACCTACTTTGGGAAATTTTCCTCCTATCCCAAAGAACGATTTAAGGATGAGGATGAACTGTTTATCACCGCCGCAGCTATGGCAGCAGAAATTTTCCGTCTGGATGAAAGAGGCTTTGTCACTGGAAAGGATGTGACCAAAAGGATTTCCGTTTCCTGCCGCCATGCCTCCGTATTATTCAGCGCAATCCTGAAAGCCAAGGGAATTCCCTGCCGTTCAAGAGCAGGCTTTATGGACTTTGGAAACAACGGAGCCAGCTATACGGAGCATTGGGTAAACGAATACTGGGATTTTGCGGAAAACAGATGGATTCTCGTTGATGCGGATGGATATTATGAATATGAACGGCGATTTGGATACAGCCAATTTGACCTGCCGCGGCACAAATTCCTTACTGCCTCGGAAGTCTGGCTCGGCCTCAGAAACAACTCATTCAATAAAAAATTAGACTTGTATTCTTCTGGTCAGGACATTTTAGAGGGAGTCTGCGGGTATCTGTTTATGGACTTCCATTCACTGATGAACAATGAAATTTTTTATTCCCACCAGCCAAAATACCTTCACCGCAGATTCCATCTATTGAGCCGGACAGAGCTGGAGGAGCTAGACAACCTGGCTCTGCTGATACAGCAAAACCCGGATGATGTCATTTATAAAAAGCAGAAACGAATGGGGCTTCATGAAAAATTTTTTATCCTGACAAACAACGATATGAACGAGCTCTGTGATTTTTTCGAGGCAAAGCAGTCTGAATCACTTTAAAATCAAGGTTTAGTTGATAAACAGCTGTAATGAATGAACAATTTTGACCATAGCCTCAGCAGATGGGACAGAAATCTCATAATCTTTACTAAGGCTTCTGGAATGATTGATCCAGGAGGGGGTGCGTTCAACTATCCAGCGCCAAGGTTTTTTCCCATTGGCGGAGCTTAATTTTCTCTGAAATAGCAACTTTATAGACAGCCCTTTTTACTCAGTATTTTTCATATGTTCCAAATATTCCAGATGGAGTCCATCCTTTATACGATAGTCCAACCAGATATACTGCCACTCGTCAGATAAAGAGGCTTTTAGCACCAACGCTTCGTTTTCTGAAATCTCCCACACTTCCCTGATATCCCATACCTTGATAAAAGCAATTTTCTTTTCCCTTTTCGGGGTTCCGTCCTCATAAAAAAGACGGTTGCTGCCATTAGGGTACGTAATGGGGTCCCCATAGAGCTCCGTTGCCTTTAACGCGATTGCAATCGTTAATTCCTTCATCTTTTCTTCATCATATAATGGGTTAGGAGCAAAGGTATACTGATACCCATAAAGAATCTGCGGATGGTTCGGTGTTTCAAAAAGAAGCTTCTGGGTAAACGGCTCTCCTTCTATTTCCCGCGTCTCAGAAACAAGCCATCCAGTTTTTTGATCGCTTTTCTCCACAATCTGCTCTTCTGTGAGGGAAAGAGCCTCCAATATTTCGTCCGGGGTCTTTCCGATTTGATCCAGGTAAAAGGCAAGCTCGCCGCCTGTCAGCAGTCCGGTTTTTTCTTTGGCTTCCTGTTTACATCCCGGCAGGCAAAGCAGCACTGCCCCATACAATAAAAGGCTGATTAATATGTTTTTCATATGTACTCCCCTTTCTAATGACTGTTAAACAGGGATATATCTTTTACAATATATATTATATCACGATTTAATATTTTTGCCAAATATATTTAGTGGCAGATGGAGAAAAAACCAAAGCCCGGAACTTGTCCAGGGCTTTGGTTTTCCTAACATCTCTTTATGAGTCCCACCTGTATTGAATTTTGCCTCTTTTACTTCTTCCCTATTATTGAAGTAGGGAGCAGAACCTTCATAAAGCGCTGTTGCCTTCATACGATAAACATCCCATCCCCCAGGCTGTAAAACCGATACTTCTCCTCTACTGCCAGCCGGTATGCCGCCATAGTATGTTCATACCCGGCAAAGGCACTGACCAGCATAATCAGTGTGCTTTCCGGCAGATGAAAATTCGTAATCAGCCCATCCAGCACTTTAAACTGAAACCCAGGGTAAATAAAAATATCCGTCGCTCCGCTGCAAGCCTGAATCTCCCCATAGGCGGCCGCAGCCGATTCCAGCGTTCGGCAGCTTGTGGTTCCAACGGCGATTACCCGCCCGCCTGAGGCTTTGGCCTCTCTTATTTTTCGGGCGGTTTCCTCTGGGATAGAATACCGCTCTGTGTGCATATGGTGGTCGGTGATCTCCTCCGCCTTCACAGGGCGGAAGGTTCCAAGCCCTACATGGAGAGTGACATAAGCCGTTCCGATTCCCTTCCCCTCCAATGTTTTCAAAAGCTCTTTGGTAAAATGAAGACCAGCAGTCGGAGCAGCGGCAGAGCCGTTTTCCCTGGCGTAAACGGTTTGATACCGCTCTTTGTCCTTTAATTCCTCAGTGATGTAGTGGGGCAGGGGCATCTGTCCCACTACATCCAATACATGGAAAAAATCACCATCGTATTCAAAATGAGCGATCCGGTTCCCGTCTGGGAGAACCTCTTTAATCTCTGCTTTCAGCATACCGCCGCCAAAGACAAACCTTGCTCCTGTCTTTGCCTTTCGGCCTGGACGGACTAAAATTTCCCATTCGTCCCTGCTCTTTTGTTCCAGCAAAAGGAACTCCATTGCCCCGCCGGAATCTTCCTTCTCTCCCAGCAGCCGGGCAGGGATGACCCTGGAATCATTCATCACCAACAGATCTCCGGGACGGAGCAGCTCTGCAATTTCATAAAAATGCCGGTGAGTACACTCCCCTGTTGCCCTGTCCATACATAAAAGTCTGGAATGATCTCTTGGTTCTATGGGAGTTTGGGCAATCCGCTCCTGGGGCAGATCATACCAGAAATCGCTTGTGCGCATGACAATATCTCCTTATTTTATCTTCTTTATTGATGGTTAAAAACGAAAAAAGGGACAGCCTTAGAATATCCCTTCTATTATAATACATTTCCTTTGGTCTTTCTCTATCTGTTCCCCACAAAAACAGCCGCAGAAAATGGCGGTTTTATGGAATTTCTAACGAATCCGTAAAGAAAGCGAAAAATTTATGCTCAATAAATTGACAGTTCCCTGTCTTCCGTGATAAAATGCAACTAGTATTTATTCAAAGCATATAATAATAGAAAAGAACACCGGATAGAGGCGCGTCTTTCATCAGTAGTTCATGCCAGACTGCCAGTCGCCCACGCATGGAGGAAAGGGGAAGTCGCCGAAGGCAGATTGGCTGGCAGCCGTCCGCCTGGTTGCAGCTCCGAAAAGGACTGTAACTGTCATCATGCAGTCTGTGATGGAGAGCTATCGGAGGATACAGCGGAAGGTTTTGGCATTGAAAAATGTAATTTCCTCACCCTGTATTTTCCTAATCCCACAGATATTGCAGAATGAATTGCTGGTTGTTCAACCAGCTTTTTTCTTATCCACTGTTCTGTTTTCCCGCGCCATTTAACGCAAAAAAACATATAATAGATTGGAGCTGCTATTATGAAACAGTTTAACGTCGCCGTCATCGGGGCCACCGGAATGGTGGGCCAGCGTTTTATTTCCCAACTGGAAAACCATCCCTGGTTCCATGTCACCCTTGTAGCGGCCTCTGCCCGTTCTGCCGGCAAAACCTATGAAGAAGCAGTTGGAAGCCGCTGGGCCATGTCCTCACCTATTCCACAGGCAGTAAAAAATTTAACAGTAATGGACGCATCTGCGGATGTGGAAAAAATTGCCGCCGCTGTTGATTTTGCCTTCTGTGCGGTGGATATGCCTAAAAATGAAATCCATGAACTGGAAGAAAGATACGCAAAAGCAGAATGTCCTATTATGTCCAACAATTCCGCCAACCGCTCTTATTCCGACGTTCCCATGATTATCCCGGAACTGAACCCGGAACACGCTGAAATTATCCCTGTCCAGCGTAAACGCCTTGGAACAAAACGGGGCTTTATTGCTGTCAAGTCCAACTGCTCCATTCAAAGCTATGTCCCCGCCCTTCATCCCCTGCTGAAATATGGCGTGACCGACGTTTTAGCCTGTACTTATCAAGCTATTTCCGGGGCCGGAAAGACCTTCCAGACCTGGCCGGAAATGGTTGACAACCTAATCCCCTACATCGGCGGCGAGGAAGAAAAGAGCGAGCAGGAGCCTTTAAAGGTATGGGGCAAAATAGAGAACGACCAAATCGTCAATGCGGTTTCTCCCAGCATCACTACCCAGTGCTTACGGGTTCCCGTGTCAGACGGACATACCGCCGCAGTATTTGCCAAGTTCCGGGAAAAGCCCTCTATTGAGCAGATCAAAGCAGATTGGTCTGCTTTCCGGGGCGTACCCCAAGATCTGGAGCTTCCCTCTGCCCCCAAGCAGTTTTTACATTATTTTGAGGAAAATGACCGTCCCCAGGCCCGGCTTGACCGGGATTTGGAAGGAGGTATGGCGGTTTCTATTGGCCGCCTGCGCCCAGATACCCAGTATGACATAAAATTTGTATGCCTGTCCCATAATACTCTGCGGGGTGCAGCAGGCGGCGGTATCCTAATGGCAGAGCTTTTGGCCGCCAAAGGCTACCTGGATTAAACCTCAGTTCCGAGCGAAAACCTTAGTCCACATAAATCCCCATACGATTAAAAGCTTTGTCAACTTTCTCGAAAGTTGCGGGTTTCCAAAGGGCGGAGCCATTTGGTCGCGTCTGCAGACGCGAAACTCTCCAAATAACCCAAAAAAGAAAATAATTTGCAAAAGCCCGTTTTGAAACTTGTTCCGTAAGCGGTAAATGTTTCAAATAAAATAAACGTTTAAGGGATAAATCAAACGGGCTTTTGCACCTAGCGAAACATCAATGTTTCGCGGACCGGGCGATGACGTTCTAAATAACGAACACCCTCATCCATACAAGCCAAAACAGGAGGCATGATATTATATGAAGAAAACAATATTCACCGGTTCCGCCGTCGCTATCATCACCCCCATGCACCCGGACGGCAAGGTCAACTATGAGGAACTAAAAAAACTGGTGGATTTCCAAATCAGCAACGGAACAGACAGCATTGTTGTCTGCGGCACCACAGGAGAATCCGCAACCTTAAACGATGAAGAACATGTCCAGGTAATCAAGGCCGTAATCGACCACACAGCGGGCCGGGTTCCGGTTATTGCCGGAGCCGGCAGCAATGATACTGCATACGCCTGTTGGCTGTCCAAGGAAGCCAAATCCCTTGGCGCGGATGCCCTTCTTCATGTAACCCCTTACTATAATAAAACATCCCAAACAGGACTGATCCGCCACTTTAACGCTGTTGCAGACGCCACCGATCTGCCGGTTATCCTCTATAACGTCCCATCCCGGACGGGGGTCAATATCCGCCCGGATACTTACTGGGAGCTTTCCAAACATCCCAACATCGTGGCGGCTAAGGAAGCAAACGGCGATTTTTCTGAAATCGTCAAAACTGCTGCCTTGTGCGGAGATGAGCTGGCCCTTTACTCCGGCTGTGACGATCAAATCGTTCCCCTGCTGTCCTTGGGCGGCAAAGGGGTTATTTCAGTGCTGGCTAACGTCATGCCCAAAGAAACCCATGAAATCTGTTCCCTGTTCTTTGAAGGGAAAATTCAGGAGAGTGCAGCCCTGCAAAAGAAGCTGCTTCCCCTGATTAACGCCTTGTTTATGGATGTAAACCCAATTCCGGTAAAGGAAGCTATGACATTGATGGGCTATGCCGCCGGCTCCTGCCGTCTGCCCTTGGATGAACCCTCTGAGGGAGTACGCCATACTCTGACCAATGAAATGAAGGTTTTAGGACTTCTTGCCTGAGTTCAGCTTTTATTTGATGCAGCGGGGACCTGTTCCCGCTGCATCCCCTTTCCCAAAATCCGGGACAAGCAATAAACGATAAGGAAGTGTGAGCCATATGACCCGAATCATCCTCTCCGGCTGCAACGGCACTATGGGCAGGGTTATCACCAACTGCGTGAAAGCGCGGGAAAACTGTGAAATCGTGGCGGGGGTTGACCTGAACACCGCCGCAGAAAACGGTTTTCCGGTATTCCCCAAAATAGAGGAATGTAATGTGGACGCAGATGTGATACTGGATTTCTCCCATCCGTCGGCACTGTCCGGGACGCTGGCCTATGCAAAGGAGCGTCATATTCCCGCGGTTATCGCAACAACTGGACTTTCCTCCCAGCAGATCTCCTATATCCGGGAAACGTCTGAGTTCGTCCCCCTGTTTTTCTCAGCGAATATGTCTCTGGGGGTCAACCTTGTGGCAGAGCTGTCCCGAAAAGCCGCTGCTGTGCTGTCAGACACCTTTGACATAGAAATTCTGGAAAAGCACCATAACAAAAAAATCGACGCCCCCAGCGGAACAGCTTTGATGCTGGCCGATGAGATCAACGACGCTTTGGGCGGCAAAAAGGAATATATTTTTGACCGGCACAGCGTCAGTAAACGCCGGGAGCCGAAGGAAATCGGCATTCAGTCCATCCGGGGCGGAACCATTGTTGGGGAGCACGAGATTCTGTTTGCAGGGCCGGATGAGCTAATCTCCATCAAACACACCGCCATGTCAAAGGAAATCTTTGCGACAGGGGCAATTAACGCGGCGTTGTTTATCGCCCGTCAGCCCAATGGACTATATAGTATGAAGGAAATGATAGAACAAGCGTGAAAGGAGTATCTGACATGAACGGCGTATCAAAGCTTACCCTGACGGAAGATGTTTCGGTTATTACCTTTAATAAGCTTTCGGCAGAGCCGTCGAACATAGCAAAAATCCTGAACCGGTTTTCCGAGGAAGGGATCAACATCGATATGATCTCCCAGACAGTCCCCAACAGCGGGGAAATCAGCCTGTCCCTGACGGTTTTCTCAGAAGATTTGTTAAAAGCCCTTTCTTTATGCAACCAGTTAAAGGAAAGTGTATCCTCCCTGCGTCCTCTGGTGAGCAGCGGGAACTGTAAATTGCAGCTATACGGCGAAGAAATGCGCTCCATGCACGGGGTTGCAGCAAAGGCCATTGACGTGATCGCCTCCGCAGGCGAGGAAATCTATCTGATCACCACCTCGGAAGTGGATATTTCAATACTGCTTCCCAGGGACAGGGTTCACGAGGCGGTTTCCGCGTTGGAAAAAGCCTTTGAGGTTGTGTGTGAGTAACAAAACGGAACCGTTTCCTTTGGTGGAACCGGTTCCATTTTTCTGGACAAGGGTAAATATAAATTTGACATATAATGATAAAGCAGGTATAATTTAATTATGAATTTGAATGAGATAAAAAGGTATTATTGATGCCCCGGAACATTTGAAGGAAGAACGTTTTATCATCTTAGGCCTTAGCTAAAAAATAACATACTTTTAGTATGTTATTGTTATCGGGTATCAATATTGACTCAGATATGACTGCATATTTTAAAGAGCAGTCGCAGGATACTGGTATTCTCTGCCAAACGCTTATCACTCTCTGTCTTTCCGACTGTGAAGAAAACTAAAAAGCTGTATCTCTCCTGGGGAGACGGTGTTATGCATCTTGTGGTATGATGTTTTTAAATATAGTTGGAGAAGGATTTATTAGGAGGAAACAAAATGTCGGAAGCATATAAAATTGATTGGAAGGAAGAACTGATTGACGGCAAAGTGGCAGCGATGTCTCCGGCAGCAAATAATCATAATGTAATTGCTGGAAATATATTTGGAATATTTAAATTTTATTTGAAAGGTAAAACCTGTGTTCCCTATGGCGATAATGAGCTTGTTTATCTAACTCCAACCGATAAGTTTATTCCAGATTTTATGGTCGTCTGCAACCGCGATAAAATCAAACACGATGGGATACATGGCGCGCCGGATTTAGTTGCTGAGATACTTTCACCAAGCACAGCTAAAAATGATAAAGGGCATAAGAAAGATGTTTATGCTAAAAGTGGTGTTCTGGAATACTGGATTGTCAATCCTGCCGACAAGTCTGTTGAAATCTATCTCAATGATGGGAAGGGCAACTTGATTTTTCATAATATTTATAGTATTTATCCTGACTGGATGCTTGTATCTATGAATGATGCAGAGCGGCAAGAACTTGTAACACATTTCAAATGCAGCCTGTTTGACGATCTTGATATTTCTTTGGACGATATTTTTTATGATCTTCTTCCATAACAATCTAAAAACCAGGTACAACTTATTTAAAAACCTGCCCTTTGCCGGAAGCATATTATATTGATTGATGATAAAGTGATACCGATGTCTCCGGCAGCGTCAAATCATAATCGTGTATCGAGGTATACCAGATTTTCCCGACTATTTAGAGCTGTCCATTGAGAAACAACAAATTATAAAAGTAAAGTACCCCTTTCCCTGTTTGATGATTTCTAAATCCTGCCTAAATCTACATTTCAAAATTTATTTTACTAACAAGCACAAAAAAGGAGTGGTTTCTCTAATTAGGAACCACTCCCTTTTCATTAGATTTTGTCAAAATCAATCTTCATTTTCTTCTGGTGTTTCACAGCAGTCCAGATATTCCATTAAAAGAGGAGAAGATGGATTTAACCGGAGCGCCCTTGCATAATCCGAACCGTCAGGCGGCGCAATTTCTACATTGATAACCACATTTTTTCTATCCTCTCCGGTTCCAAACAGTCCAGACTGGTCAAGCCTTTTCATTGCCTCTTCCATAGAATTGACCCGCATATCCCATTCAGTGCTGTACAGTTCATCATCAGATATGCTTTCCTGCCTTTTATCAAGCAAAGCGCCTGCCTCCTGAAAAAACTCATCATACCCATAAACCGCATAAGGAGAATCAGCGGAATCCCATTTCCACCAGCTTTTATCTTCATCGGGCACTTCATCAGCAACAAATGATTTTTCCAGTGCTTCGTAAGACCAGGCTGAAATATAGGGATGCATCCCCTCATCAAAAATAAAGGCATAGAAATAGAACTGCTCCCGGCGGTTCTTTTTCAGGGATGAAAATGCGCTGCCAGCAGCTTTTACAAAGGCTTCTGTAAGTTCTTCATCGTAATTTTCTGCATTCATTGTTAATTACTCATCCTTTTAAGATTGTTGCCCAAAAACCGCAGGCTGTTCATCCTACGGTTTTTAGTGAATTTATATGATATCAGTTCAAGTTAAGTTCCAGGTTCAGCGTCCTATTGGTAAAACCCAGCTTCCGGTAAAATGCCACCGCACTTTGGTTGCAGTCCCACACCGACAGCTCTGCGCCAACTGCCTTTTTCTCTCTGGCAATGCGGAAAGCCTCCTGACAGATCATCTCCCCTATCCCCTGTTTTCTGTATTCCTCATCCACACAAATATCATCCATGTATGCAATCTTCCGGGGGACACACAGCGGGTTATTGCGGAACCGCCAAAACAGGAAACACATTCCCACCAGCTTTTCCCCATCCATAGCGCCGATCACACGGTTTTCCGGGTCCTCAAAAATTTTCTCATATCTTTCTTGGGTAATAGGGATATCGGAGGCAAGATAAAAATCCGGCCTCAAATCTGAATGGGTTTTATGAAGCTGCCAGAAAAGCCGCAGCACCTGGGGATAATCTTCCACACCTAAAAATGCAATTTTTATCTGTGCCATACCATATTCCTCCTTTTACAAGTGTTTGATTATTGAAGCAAAGCAAAGTATTTTTCCCACACCTGCGGGAGCTTCTTTTGGATGAATCCAGCGTAAGAACATTCCGGTTTTTGAATTATATTCATCCTTTTTAATTCATCCATCAGCCCATTGTACCATCATTCAAGCTGTTTTTCAGTTTTATCCTTAAAGCAGCCTGCACACATTTTTCCCTGCTCCACTTAAAATAGTTTGTGGCGTTCGGATTATCGTTTAAGTTATCTATACATTGAAGTTAAGGGTATTTCGCGCCTGCGGGCGCGACCAGAAAACTTTTTAGGAAAGTTTTCTGGACTTTCAAACCTTTTCAATTTATATGCCTTTAACTGTACCATTAAAGGGAAATCTTATGGTAAACCTTCTTGCCCTTACGGATAATCATAGCGCTTTGGGAAAGATTCTCAGCCTTAATTTTGGCGTTGATATCCTCTACCTTTTTATCGTCGATAGAGATGCCGCCCTGTTGGATCAATCTCCGGGCTTCCCCCTTAGAGGGCGCAAGCTTTGCCGCAACCAGAACATCCAGGACAGAAGCCTCACCATCTGTAAATATTCCGCTGTCCAATGTGGTAGAAGGCATATTTTCATCGTTGCCGCTTCCCCCAAACAAGCTTTTTGCCGCTGCCAAAGCTTTGTCAGCCTCCTCCTTGCCGTGAACGATAGAGGTAACTTCGTAAGCAAGAATCTCCTTGGCCTTGTTGATCTGGCTGTCCTTCCAGCTTTCCATCTCCTCAATCTGTTCCACCGGCACAAAGGTGAGCAGCTTTAAGCAGTTAATGACATCGCCGTCATCCACATTGCGCCAGTACTGGAAGAACTCGTAAGGGCTGGTTTTCTCCGGGTCGAGCCACAGGGCGCCCTTTTCGGTCTTGCCCATCTTCTTCCCTTCTTTGGTGGTCAGGAGGGTAAAGGTCATACCATAAACTTCCTCCCCCTTTACCCGGCGCACCAGGTCAATGCCGCCCAGGATATTAGACCATTGGTCATCGCCGCCGAATTCCATGGTGCAGTGATGATTTTCAAATAATTTCAGGAAATCGTAGCTCTGCATAATCATGTAATTGAATTCAATAAAGGACAGCCCCCGTTCCAGGCGGGATTTAAAACATTCTGCCGTCAGCATCCGGTTGACTGAAAAGTGAACCCCCACATCCCGCAGCAGTTCGATGTAGTTGAGCTTCATCAGCCAGTCGCCGTTTCGTGCCACAATGCACTTGTCCGGGGAAATATCAACCAGCCTGCCCATCTGCTGAAGGAAACAGTCGGCATTGTGGTTAATTTCCTCCACGGTAAGCATCTGCCTCATGTCAGTTTTGCCGGTAGGATCGCCAACCATAGTGGTACCAGTTCCCAACAGCAGGATAGGCATATGTCCAGCCATCTGCATTCTGCGGATAATCATCAGCTGAAGGAAATGTCCTACATGAAGGCTGTCAGCGGTAGCGTCAAAACCAATGTAAAAGGTAACTTTGGAATTGTCCATAGCTTCCCGGACTTTTTCCTCGTTGGTGCATTGGGCGATAAGACCCCGGCGTTTGAATTCTTCAAAAAGTGTCATTTTAAATTTCTCCTTTCCCAAAACGGGCATTTATTTGGCGGCAGGATGTCTGCAAAATAAAAGCCCCCTGCTGTAACACAGCAGAGGGCGAATAAACCGCGGTACCACCTCTGTTGCCGGGAAAATTCCCAGCCACTCTCCGGCACATCCATGCCATAACGCTGTAACGGGCGTACCCGACCAATCCTACTAAAACCTTTAAAATCCATTCGGACGGCGGCTCGGTGAAGTATTCGCCTGATGAAGTCCGCGCTTTTTTCCACCAACCAAAAGCTCTCTGTGCCATTCTTCATCGGTTACTTGGTCACGTCTATGCCATTGCTGATACTATAACACACGCTTTTCAGTTTGTCAAGCAGAAATACTACCTTTTTTTGTCTGAGGCAGCTCCCCCAGGCAAATCCCATTTTCCATCTTATTCCTTTCTGCCTGGGCAGTATCCACCATTTCCCGTGCAGTCCGCAGGGATGCATCGGTAATATTCTCGCCGCTGATAATGCGGGCCAGTTCCTCTAAACGCTGTTGTCCTTCCAAAGCAGACACTCTCGTATACGTCTGCCCTTTCACAGCCTCTTTTCGGATAAGCATATGGCTGTCCCCACAGGAAGCGATCTGTGCCAGATGTGTAACGCAGATTACCTGGCGGCTCCTCGCAGCCTGGGAAAGTTTCCGGCCGATTTTTTGCGCAGCGCGGCCGCTTACACCTGCATCCACTTCATCAAAAATCATTGTACCTGCATCATCCCTAGACCACATAACATTTTTAACAGCCAGCATAATACGGGACAATTCGCCGCCGGAAGCAATCCGCGCCATAGGTTTTGGCTGTTCTCCCTGATTGGCGGAAATCAGAAAGGCAATCCGATCAATTCCATCCCCATCCGGGAGGTGGATGTCGTTTTGAACCAGCAGACGGACAGCGGGCATATCCAAAAAGGTCAGTTCTGCCTCTACCTGGGCAACAAACTCTTTTCCCGCTTCCATTCTGCGGTCAGAAAGATTTTTTGACAAACGATTTACCAAATCCTGCTGGGTTTTCATTTCTTTTTGTAGTTTTTTGATTCTTTCATCGGCAGAAGTAATTGTCCTAAGCTGTTCCTGGGCCTTTTTATAGAAACTCATAATATCCTGATAGGAACTTCCATATTTGCGTTTTAAGCGGTAAATTTCATCTAAGCGTTCCTCAATCTCATTGAGTTGGGAAGGATTATAATCCATATCGTCCAACTGATCGCTGATATCTCGTTCTGTCTCCTGAAGTTCATAAACCATTTCCTGAATCCGCTCGGCAATATCAGCGATATCGGGGAGAAATCTTCCAGCAGTTTCCAAACTGGCGGCAGCATTTTCCAGCAAAGAAACCGCCCCTGTATATTCGCCGCCTTCATCTCCGGCCAAACTTTCCCTTGCTTCCGCTAACCCTGAAAGGATACGTTCGGAATTTTGTATTTTCCGACGTTGGGCAACTAGTTCTTCCTCTTCCCCAGAAGAAAGTTCTGCATCCCGGATTTCCCGAAGCTGATGTTTCAGCAGATCAATTTTCTGTTCTTTTTCCGCCTCATTCATTTGAAGGGAACGGATTTCCTTTTGGATGGCTGCCAATTGGCGGTATTCCAACCGATACTGATCCGCCTGTTCTTCCAAACGTCCAAAGCTGTCAATTAATTCCATTTGATACTCTGGAAGAAGCAGGCGGTTATTATCTCTTTGCCCATGGAGGTCAATTAAATACATTCCTATTTCCTTTAAAACACTCAAAGTAGCAGGACGGGTATTGATACGGCAGCTATTACGCCCATCGGCGCTGAATTCCCTGGTAATAAGCAAACAACCGTCTTCGTCGGGGGCAAATCCCCGTTCTTCCAGCATATCCCTTGCCCTCTGTCCCAAATCTGTAAACAAAGCGGAGACACAGGCTTTTGTTTCACCAGTGCGAACTTGGTCACGGTGCATCCTTCCCCCTAAAATAGCGGCGATTGCCCCAATGATAACAGACTTTCCTGCACCTGTTTCTCCGGTAAAGACATTCAAGCCAGGGGTCAGATCAATAGACGCTTCTTTTACAACAGCCAGATTTTTTATATATAGTTGAGACAGCATAACAAAAGTCCTCCATACTTTGGAACATTTTTTCTATATATCCATCATAGCACACTTTTTCCAAAAGAACAAGTGTTTAGAACGGATTTTCTGAAAATTCGTTCGTCAAAAAGGAAGAAAAAAAGGGATGCTTTATAGGGAAGCATCCCTTTTTCATAAGAATTCGACTTCGTTTTTATCAAGGGAAATATTCAGCACCCCACCAGTTGGGGCAAATTCTTTCAGCCGCACCGCTTTCTTGGTATCCACATCCAGCAAAACCTCAAGCCCTCGGAAATGGAGTGACCTTCTTCGGACTAATATAAGCCAGCCCCATCACCAAACATTTCACAAAGCTTCCCCATCCTAAATACCGAAATGAATCACAAACCTTCCTTCTGCCTTCGCCTTGGAGAGCAGTTCCCGGAGCGGAACAAAAAATTCCAAATCTCCCAGCACCGCAAGGACGTCCCCCATAGACGAAGGCGGGATCAAAGTAATCCCATAGTAAGCCAACCCCTTCTCCGGCCTGTAAAGGGTATGCCAAAAAAATCCGATCTCCGCCAATTCTGACAACAAAGGTTCAATATAATCATCATCTATAGAGATACAATTATAATTCTGCGGTTCATATTCATCATACCATACACCAGGTACTGGGTCAGTTTCCATCAGGCCAAACTCATGTTTTGCCATAAACTTATTCCTCGTCTGCGGGAGAAAGGCTGCGCCCCAGCAAATTTTTCAGTTCCTCTACCAATTCAGCAGCCCGCTCCTCCGAACGCATCAAAACAAAGATGGTATCATCCCCTGCCAATGTTCCCACAACCCCGTTCCAGTGTATGGAGTCAAGGGCAGCGCAGGCAGCATTAGCCATACCAGTAAAACATTTTACTGCCACCATATTCCCGGCAAAATCCACGCCCTGAACCGACTGGGAAAAGATAGCGTGAAACTTATAGGACATGTCTACTTTAGGCTGCTGCAAATTAGCGCTGTACCGATACCTGCCATTATGAGAAAGGACTTTTACAAGGCGCAGTTCTTTAATATCCCTGGAAACGGTAGCTTGGGTAACATCATAGCCTGCTTCCTTCAGCCGCCGGAGCAGTTCCTCCTGGGTATCAATTTCGTTTTCGTCAATCAGCTCCAAAACCTTGGCAAGCCTTTCAGATTTCATCGGAATCAACCCCTTTCCAACATTTTAGCATTGAGCATATCGCAAAAATTATTATGGGTAAGGTTTATAAAATCCATTGTCTTGTCAGCCCTGGAAACTTCCACAAAATCCTGGCTGGTAAGGTTCATCATACGTTCCCCGTCTACAGAAAAGACTACATTTGCACTATTGTTAATTTCTTTGCTGTGAACCTCTAAAACATTACTGGGGGAAAAGAGGATTGTTTTAGAAAAAAGGGTATGAGGACAAATTGGAGTCAAGCCAATGGTATCAAGCCCAATATCAACAATAGGACCGCCTGCTGACATAGCATAGCCGGTGGATCCGGTAGGGGTGGAAAAAATAACCCCGTCGGCACGGTAATCCATAATCATTTTCTGATTACAGAATACCTCCAAATCCACCAGCTTGGCAAACTCCCCTTTTGTAACAGAAAAGTCATTGAGAGCATAAAAGGACTGGGAAACTTCCCCCCTTCTCACCACAGCGCGCAGCATCATGCGGGGCTGAACAGAATATTCCCCGCTGGCAAGATGTTCCAGCAAATCTAACTGATTCACTTCAATGTCAGCCAAAAATCCCAGCCGGCCGCAGTTAATGCCCAGCATAGGCTTTCCATAGGGCATAACCCTTTTACAACTTCGGATAATGGTGCCGTCCCCGCCAATTGTAATCACCATATCCATTTGATCAATCACATTGTCGAAAGGCAGGAACTCCGTTTTCCCTCCTTCAAATTTCCCGCGGTTGTAATCGTCCGCAAAGCAGAGAAAGCCCAGCGAATCAAGCTTGTTAATAATTTGGACGGTGTACTCCGCAGATCCGGACTTATCCAGGTTAGGGATTAAAAAAATTCGTGTGTCTTTCATAGTATGAATGTTCCTTTATCACTCGTTGTAAAAATATAGCGGATATTACCGCCGGAAGTTTTCATGGGAAGCTTTTACAACCTCCTCCGGGCAGATCTCCGCCGATTGTTTGGGATCGCTTGATTTGCGGAGCATTAAAAGGTACTCAATATTCCCCTCCGGACCTTTCACGGGAGAAAAGTCCAGATGTTCAGCGGAAAATCCTGCTTCCGCTGCAAAAGCAAGAATTTTTTGGAGAACTTCCAAATGGATTTCTGGTTCCCGTACCACTCCCTTTTTCCCGACTCGGCCCTTACCCGCTTCAAACTGGGGTTTTACCAGACAAACAGCGCAAGCGTCATCCCGCATAAAATTCCTTGCCACTGGAAGCACAAGCGCCAAAGAAATGAACGATACATCGACGCTTACAAAATCGACTGCTTCTGAAACCTGCTGAGGGGTAATGTAACGGATATTGGTGCGTTCCAGGTTGACAACCCTGGGATCGCTGCGCAGCTTCCAGGCCAGCTGCCCATATCCCACATCAATGCTGTATACCTTTTTCGCGCCATTCTGAAGCATACAATCAGTAAAACCGCCGGTCGAAGCACCAATATCCATACAGACTGCATCCTGTAAGGAAACAGGGAAACATTGAAGAGCTTTTTCCAATTTCAGCCCGCCGCGGCTGACATACCTGGGCAGTTCCCCACGGATTTCCACAATATCTTTCGGCCCAACTGAATCCCCTGCCTTATCAGACTTCTGCCCGTTGACATAAACCATTCCCTCCATAATCAGAGCTTTAGCCTTTTCGCGGCTCATGTCCGGCTGAGATTCTGTCAAATAAACATCCAAACGCTGTTTCACAATTCCGATTCCTTTCCCAAACGATTTCTGCCGCAAACCGCTTTCCAAATCTGTTCTGCACATTTTTCTACAGAAGCCTGGTCTAATCCCACACGTTTCAGTGCCCCCTGAACAGTATCCTGTGGAACAAACCTGTCCTGAATGGCAAGGATTTTCATCATGGGCAGGCTTTCCTGTCCACAGTTATATCCGCACAAGGACGCCATAAGCTGTTCCCCAACGCCTCCGGCCTGAATTCCCTCCTCAACAAAGAGAATGCCATCAGATTTCGCTAAAATATGGAAAACTCTCTTGGGCAGGGGATGAATTTTAACCAACCGGATTACACGGACGGAAACGCCTTTTTGGGCCAAAACGTCTGCGGCCATCTCACAGACGGAAGCCTCCCGACCATAAGTAGCCAGCGTAACCCCCTGAAACCCGTCTGCCTGAACAGTTTCGGGATAATAAAGGGAATAATCCCCACAGAACGGGGCTTTTAAGGGCGGCTGGCTCCCCCTTGGATAACGCACAACACAAGGGCCGTCGTTTTGGTGGAACGCCTCATGCAGGGAATACTTCAGTTCCTCAAAAGAAGCAGGTGAATAAACTACAACTCCGGGAATGGGAGTGACCAAAGCCACATCAAACACCCCCTGATGGGTTTCGCCGTCATCCCCCACAATCCCCGCACGGTCAACCGCAATGACCACATGTTGATGCTCAATGGCTGCATCATGAATTAACTGGTCAACAGCACGCTGCAAAAAGGTAGAGTAAACGGCAAAAACTGGTTTCATCCCATTAGCTGCCAGCCCTGCTGCAAAGGTTACAGCATGGGGTTCTGCAATTCCCACATCGAAAAACCTTCCAGTGCCTTTAAATTCCCTGGAAAAATATTGAAGTCCTGTACCAGTTTCCATAGCGGCAGTAATGGCGCAAATAGAAGGATCTTCCCTTGCCAATGCCACCAATTCTTTCCCAAAAATAGTAGAATAACTGTCATAATGGGCAACCTCTGGATTTCCAGTGGCAATATCAAAGCCAGATACTCCGTGAAACGCCTGTGGGGACTGCTCCGCATAAGGATATCCCTTTCCCTTAACTGTTTGGACGTGAATAAAAACAGGTCCGGGACGATTTTTCACCCGCTGAAATACATCGCAGAGCTGCCTGAGATTATGTCCATCCACCGGCCCGTAATATTCTAGACCGAAATATTCAAACAAGTTGGAATGGTAAAGTTTCTGCCGCAGAACCCGCTTCAGCCCCATTAAAAATTCCTTTGCTGGGACGCCTATTAAGGGCAGATATTTTAAAAACAGTTCTACTTTATCTTTCACTCGAAAATAGCGGGGATTTGTACGTATTTTAGCTATATATCCTGCTAACGCGCCAACATTGCGGGAAATAGACATTCCATTATCATTGAGAATAATCGCCAGGCGGTCACCCTTGCGGACATTATTCAGTGCTTCATAAATCATCCCGCCAGTAAAAGCCCCGTCTCCAACAACCACAATCACCCAGCCGGGTTTCTGTTGGAGCTGTTTTGCTCTTACCAAACCTTCCGCAACCGAAATAGACGTACTGGAATGACCGGCTACAAATGCGTCATAAGTACTCTCCGAATGGCGTGGGAAACCCGAAAGGCCTTCTGGAAGCCGAATCGTGGAAAATTGTTTTTGTCTGCCTGTCAATAGTTTATGGGTATAACTTTGATGCCCTACATCCCACACAATCTGGTCAGTTGGACAGGTAAAAATTTTATGCAGAGCAAGGGTCAATTCTACAGTTCCCAGGTTGGAAGCAAGATGCCCCCCATTTTTTGAGATTGTTTTAATGAGTTGGATTCGGATTTCTTCAGCAAGACTTTCCAAGGTTGGGAAGTCAAAGGATTTAATATCGCTTGGAGAAGTGATCCCCTCCAGGATGGTATCCGGCATAGATTCCGGCCCCCTAGTAACGTTTTAGAATAGAATGTGTGAGTTTGACAGCAATTGAGGGCAAGTAATGTCTTGTGGTACAGGTTTAAAAACTTTAGCCGCTTTTTTCAAAAAGTGGACTGCGGTGTGGGGATTTAAGGGAATACAGCCTTTAAAGTTTCTGTCACCGGCTTATATGTTAGCGGTAACGTTCACAAATTGGAATCCACTAGGTCAAATAGCCCTCTTATTTCCCCTTTATGATGTTTTTCGAGACCTGAACTTATTCTCTACCATGGTATTTCTCTCTTGACGAGTTCAGCAAGGCTGAACTGGTAGGCTCTGCTGCACAGCTCCCTGAGCCCAAAACCCTTTTCATCCATTGTAGATAGTTTTCCATCTTAGGCCATGCCCAGATATCTGCTTTTTCTCACGATACCTTTACGATCATTGCAACTAGAATTCCCAGCAAGGCACCGCCAAGCACCTCTAAAGGCGTATGCCCCAGATATTCTTTTAATGCCTTATCGCGAAGGGCATTCTTTTCAATTTCTTCCCCTTCCTGCAGTACAACATCCTTATCTGTATCCGGTTTTCCCCAAAGGTCAGAAAAATCAAACACAATCTTATTTAATACTTTGGCCTGTTCCCCTGCTGCACGCCGTACACCCATTGCATCATACATAACAACAGCAGCAAAGGCAAGCGCAAGGGCAAATTCCGGGGAATCAAAGCCCATTTTCCGGCACATCCCGATGGCCATAGAACAGACCAGGGCGGAATGGGAGCTAGGCATTCCTCCAGCTCCAAACAATCGTTCAGCCTCAAATTTTTTGGTTGAAATAAAGACCAGCAAAGTTTTGATAATCTGGGCAGAACCCCATGCAATAAAAGCCACATTAATGAGGTAGTTACTGACCAGTATACGAAGTGAACCCATTTTAACAACCCATTCCTTTTTTCTCTAGCCATAGCCCTCCCAAACGGGAGCCGTTTTCCAGGGAGCCGTGTTAAAACTGCCGTTTGAGCAGCATGTCTGTAAGTTCAAACAGGAAACGGTCTGGCAGAGGGAGGCCTTCCAAACATTGTAAAGCTTCCTCCGTCAGTTTTCGGGACATATCTTCAGCGGCCTCCATGCCATATAGAGTAACATAGGTCGTCTTATGCTGCTCCGTGTCGCTTCCAATTGGTTTTCCCAGTATTTCCTGTTGTCCTGTACAGTCCAGTATATCATCAATGATCTGAAAGGACAAGCCAATTTTCTCCGCATATTCTTCTGAAATTTTTTTATCCTGCTCTGATGCACCGCCCAAAACGCAGCCCATCAGGCAGGAAGCCTTTATTAAAGCGCCTGTTTTCAGCAAACACATTTTTTGGTGCAGTTCAGCTTCCACCTGTTTTCCTTCAATTGCCAAGTCAATAATCTGCCCGCCCAACATTCCCTCAATCCCGGCAGCCTGCGCCAGAATAGCAGCGGCTTCCGCCACCCTCTCTGGGGAAATGCCGGATCCCAGTCCTCCCTGGAGCGCGGAAAGGAAGGCATGGGTAAGAAGGCCGTCCCCAGCAAGGACGGCAGAAGCTTCTGAAAATTGTTTATGACAGGAGGGCTTCCCCCTGCGGAAATCGTCATTGTCCATACAGGGAAGATCGTCGTGAACCAGCGAATAGGCATGAACCATCTCAATAGCCGCTGCAAAAGGCATGGCCTGATTTTGCAAAACACCAAAAATACGGGCGAATTCCAACACCAATACAGCACGGATTCGTTTTCCGCCCCCTAAAAGGCTGTAACGCATTGCAACAATCCCTTCCCTCTGGGGACAGTCCTGTTCCGGGAGCAGTTGATCCAGGGCTTTTTCGATGGTATTCTGGTAGTCCTGTAATTGTTTAGAAAACATATACTCCATACATGCTATTCCTTTCCTGTTTTCCTATTGTACATCCACAGATTCTTCAACGTTTTTCTGCCCAATTGTTTCCATCTGCAGCCGCGCATCCTCCAGCTTAGATGAACAGAAGGCAGACAATTCTGATGCCTCCCCGTACAGCTTTAAAGCCTGGTCAAGAGTGGTTGCCTGATCGCTGAGAAGGGAGACAATCTCCTCTAATCGGGAAAGCGCCTCCTCAAATTTCATATGTTTCTTCATAATCGAGCCTCCGACTTTTCAGCAGATACATCTGCCTGAACCTGTGTAACTTTGCTTATTGCCGTCCCATCCTGAAAGATCGTTGTAATATTTTCCCCTGCCGCAAGAGATGCAATGGAAAGGCAGATTTTTTTCCGATGCATTGTAACGGAATAACCCCTAGCTAAAACGTTCATCGGATTCAGGGCGGACAGCTTTCCCGCTGTAACAGCCAGACGATTTAACTTTGGTTCTAAAAATGCAGAACCTGCTGCCGCAACCTTTTCAGATAAAAGGGAAGCCCGCTCCTGTTTATGCTCCAAAAGGTTATTTAACTGCGACTTCAGGTTTTGGGAAAATTGTTCTATCTGAGCATCCGCTTGTAAAACTCTCTGTGTCATTGAATGTTCAACCGTATTTCGAAAGTTCTGGACTGACTGCCGCAAACGCGCCCCATCCGGCACAGCTAATTCGGCAGCGGCGGATGGGGTTGGCGCACGGAGATCTGCAACAAAATCGGCAATCGTAAAATCGGTTTCATGTCCAACAGCGCTGATAATGGGAGTTTTAGCAGAAAAAATTGCCCTAGCAAGGCGTTCGTCATTAAAAGGCCAAAGGTCTTCCAAAGAACCGCCCCCTCTGGCAATTATGATTAAATCGCACAAGCCCTCTAGATCGGCCTGACGGAGTGCAGAATATATCTCCCCTGCCGCTGAAGCCCCCTGAACCGATACCGGATATAAACGAAGCTGAACGCAGGGAAAGCGTCTTCCGATTACATTACAAATATCTTGAACCACTGCCCCCGTAGGAGAGGTAATCACTCCAATTGTTTCCGGGAAAGGCGGCAGCGTTTTTTTAGCGGAGGATTCAAACAGCCCTTCGCCTGCCAAACGGTTTTTAAGCTGTTCAAAGGCCAAATGCAGCGCCCCTACCCCATCCGGCTGTATTTCCCAGACATAAAGCTGATATGTGCCGTCCCGCTCATAAAGTGAAATCTGCCCCCTCACAATCACGCGCATACCATCCTGAGGCTGGAAAAAAAGCCGTTCCCGATAACTGCGGAAAAAAGCGGCTTTTACAGCAGAGGAGCCGTCTTTTAAAGTAAAGTACGCATGACCGGAACGATAGTGGTCGGAATAATTGGAAATCTCCCCGCGGATTAGTACATCTTTTAGGCGGGCATCCCCATCCAGCAGGCTTTTGACATATTGGTTTGCCTGGGAAACAGTAAGGATTAAATTTTGATTTTCTCTCATGTCAAATTCTCCCCTGCCTGCAATGCGGCCAGCACAGCAATCCCACAGGCATTGTCCGATGAATAGGAGGCAGGCGCGAAAACTCCTCCATATTTTTTGCCAAGGTTTTTCTGAATCTGAAAGTTGCTCATTACGCCTCCTGCATATAAAAGGGGCAGATTTCCATATTCCTTTAAAACGGCAGCCGTCATAGCATCAACTGCGGCTTCAATAGAAGCGATACAATATTCTGCAACTTCTTCTGGGGATGTGCCAGTATCTATCAACTTGCGGCACTGGTTTTCTATGCCGGATAAACAGCAGTTTGCTCCCTTCATTGTGGGGGAAACAGTTATCTTCCTTTCGCATTTCTGGGCCAAGCGATCCAGTTCCGGCCCAGCGGGAAATCCAAGGTTCAGCATAACTCCAACGCGGTCAATAGCCTGTCCCGCTTTTAAGTCCAAAGAACCAGCTATTTTCCTGATGGAAAAAACCAGCATTCCCTCTTTATCCGGTTCAACCAAAAGACATTCCGTAGTCCCGCCGGAAACATGGAAAGCGAGAAAAGGATGCTCCCTCCATGAAAGCTTCCCAGTGGCAAACAGAGCTGCGGCAATATGGCCAGCCTGATGGGAAAAACAGTGCAATGGTACATTTGCACTTTCTGCAGCAGCAGAAGCAGCCAGCTTCCCCACTAAAAAGCATGGCATATACGATTCTTCCTGATCCCTTGGTCTTACAGAAACCCCTACTCCCGAAAGGGCAGGCCGTCCTGCATCCTCCATTGCCAGGGAAATAAGCGAAGGCAGATTTTTCACATGGGCAAAAACTGCATCACTCTGCTTCAGGCCAATATTTCCCTCTTTTACAGGCAGCAGTCCGCGGAAACTGGATAAACAATTTTGGGAGGGAGCGAACACAGCAGCGGAAGTTGTATAATTACTGGTATCAATCCCCAGGTAGCTGCCCATTTTTATCCCTCCGCTTCAACCTTTTGAGAAGATTCCAGCGCTCGGGCAGCACCGCCTAAAACCCCGTTAATATAAGCAGCATCCGCATCGGTGGCATATTTTTTCGACATTTCCACAGCCTCATTGATTGCAACGCTGGTAGGAACATCCCGGACATAGAGCATTTCCCCCAAGGCAGTACGCAAAATCGCTAAAGAAACTTTTGCAATGCGTTTGCGTTTCCATTTGGTGGAAAAAACATCTATCTTTCCATCAATTAAGTCTATATGTTTTATAATCTCCTTAGACAGTTTCCGGGCATATTCGTCCACCTCGAGTTCCCGCCCCATTTCCGCGTTGTTAATAATATCCTCAATCTCGCTCTGGTGGAATTCCCATTCAAAAATAATCATAAACGCCTGTTCTCTGGCTTCTCGTCTGGTCATATCCGTTCAAACCCTCCATATCGAATTGTAAAGGTACGTTTTTGTCTATAAATTTAAATTCTTCCTATACCGTTTCTTCAAAGTAAATATCCTCTATATGGATATTTACTTTTGCAACGGAGATTCCTGTCATTGTCTGAACATCGTCTTTGACTGCCTGCTGAACCTTTTCGCTGACAGTACGAATATTAGAACCATATCGAACAATAAGGTACAAATCTAAAACTGCTTCGTCCTCCGACATTTCAATGCGGATGGGACGATCAAACTTCTGAAAAAGTTTCTTTTTTTCCTTTTTGCCGGCCTGGTTCACGCCAGCTTTTCCGCTTTTGAGGGCTGCAACTCCTTCAATGCTGGTAGCGGCCTTGGTAGCGATGGTAGCAAGAACTTCCTCCGATATGCGAAGTGTTCCAGCGGCGGGGCCCTGGAGCTGTTTGACCTGTTCTTTTTCCATATTTGACCCTCCTTAAATTGGGTATGCTGCTCCTCTTTTCCAGCATTGGCAGAAAAAAGGGAAAAAATCAAAAATGTGCATACAACGCAGTATAAACTTCATCCTCTTATAAAAAATATTTTGTCCGCCTTAAACAGGCGGCTGATACTGCGTTTTAATCTATAAGGTTATTATACCATAAAAAAGCATGACCGCAAGGGCTTCTCAGGAGTTTTGAAGGAAAATCGGGATATTTACAGAGTCCGTAAAACAAAAATCGGCCATAAACAGAAGTTTTATGACCGATTCTTATAAATTAGCCCTGTTTTAATATGCAAGGGGTTTTCCTATCATTTTACATCGACAATTGAGATGTTTTCTACAGGAACGCTGGTTTCTTTCAAAATAATATCCTTAATCTGGGCAACTTCGTTGTCAAGCAGTTCGTCTGCACGGACGATAACGCTGGCTCTGTCTTCATCAAGGTAAACCATACATTCAGAAAATCCTTTCGCCTTAATTAAATTTTCCACCTTTCCTTCCGCCTCAATTGCAGAGGCAATCGCTGCAGCCTGAACCGCTAAATCTGCTTTCGCCTCGCTGTCAACTTCAACGTTGGACATAATAACCTGGAGGGTTTCGACGGCTTCGTCTCTCGTTTTTTGCCGGGTAAGTTTTGCTTCAGAAAAGTAGATATCGCCGTTGACGCTATCCCCTCCGTCGATATTCTGGCTGTCTACATACTGGGAATCCCCATATTTTTTCACAGTGTCGTCAGTTCCAGAAGCGGCGGCATCTGTTTGTGTAACATTAGCGGCGGCAAAGTCCTCACCTTCGTCAACGATCCTCCAGTTCATGTACACAGCAATTCCCAGCGCCATCACCAGACAGCAAAGGATAATTTGTTTTTTCCCTAAAATCAAGCTTTTGTTCATAGTAGAAATGCCTCCTTATTTGATTGAGTAAAAACTTTGTCTGGGCGTTATTTTGGGGCGGAAGGTTTCGCTTTCGCCACATAGACCCGGTTGGCGGAGATATGCAGGGCCGTTTTAACGGCTTCCGTCACCGCCTCGCAGACTGACGGCTGTCCGGCCCCTTCGCAAATGACGATCACCCCTTTCACCTGCGGCTCCGAGCGGGAGACCAGAAGCGCCTGACGTTTTCCGTTCTGATTTTCCACCAGAAGGTAGCTTTGTTCTCCTGACCGGCTGGTCTGGATGGACTGCAGCTCTCTGCCGTTTTCTCCGTAGGAACTGCGGTTGTCGCTTGTCTCCCGTTCTTCTGTGGCATAAACGTTTTCTCCTGTGTCCTCCATGGTTACAAGCACCTGGACTTTTCCCACCCCATCCATTTGTTCCAAAGCCTCCAACAGCCTTTTTTCCAGCTTTTGGGCATATTCGTCTGCAGATACAGAATAGGGATCTGCCGGCGCGTCCGATTTTTGGGGTTCGCTTTCCAAACGGCATTCCGACAGGCCAATTAAAAGCATACCGGAAATTCCCAAAAGCAAAACCAGGCGAGTAAATTGCGGGTATTTCCCACCTTTGGCGTCTTTGACAGCCTCGCTGCCCGAACCGAACAGACGGGAAAACCAGGCTTTTATGAATTGGATCATGGCGTTCCCCCTCCGTTTTCTGCTGCCAGCTCCACATTGACGCCTGTTTTGGCTTTTATAAGCCCGATAATGTCAGAACTATCGGGAGTGCCCTCCCCGGCGTCCGGTGGCAGCAAAACCCGGATACAGTTAATAGATATGCCGCCATCCCGGTCAACATGAACGTCTGCATTCACTTTTTTAAAATTTATTCCCTCCTCCTCCAGACATCGAGCAACTTCCTGTTCTATAGAAGCAGCGGCGGAGTTTTCCACCTGGCCTGTCACGACATCAACCACCTCTTGTGCAGAAAAAGCTGCTGCCGTCTGAAGTTCTGGCAGAACGTGCAGGAAACTTCCCAGTTGGCGCAGGGGAAGCACGGCACAGCAAAGAAAAAAGACCCGGATTACAAAGCGGCATACTTTCCCCAAAGAGGATTCTGGCGCAAGCAGGGAAAGCAAGGATCCTGCTGCTGCCGCACAGCAGAGGGAGAAGGCCCAGTTTTTCAATTCATCCATATTTTTAAAACCCCATCCCTGTCATTAATAAAATGGTTGTAGAAACCAGAATCAGGAGCATATACAGGCAAATCACCGCCATTAAAATTCCCATCAGTGAAGCTCCTGCTTTCAAAAGCGGAGCAGCTTCTTTCACTGAAAGCATCTCCCCTGCCGCGGCTCCGATACTAAGCGCAATATACCAGACCGCTGTTCGGAAAAAAACTGGAAGGAAAATACAGGCAGCTGCTGCAATCCCATACACACCAACGGCAGATTTAACCACCCTCATAAATCCGCTTGCAGTAGAAATTGCATCGGACAAGGCTCCCCCTACAACGGGGATTAGGCTGCTGACCAGCATCTTAGAGGTCTTCAGCGTCAAAGCGTCCATACCAGAGGATACAGCGTTTTGCATTGTCAAAAGCGCCACAAACCCAGCCAGCAAAAAGCTTAGAATCCAGCAAACAAATTTTTTCAGTGCATCCAGCAAGGGCTGGAGCTTTATTTGGGGAGAAAGGGCGGCTGCAATATTCAGTGCCAAATATACGCCAGCCAATGGAACCAGATAGTTAGATACGACCGCAGAAATGATCTGCGCGGCGGAAAATAAAAACAGGTAATAAACAGAACCAGTTGCAGGAAGGCCGCAGGCAGTGACAACAGAAGCATACACAGGTACAAATGTCACCATGAACCGGGAACAGCCCTGTACAGTTTCCACACAGCTTTTGATACAGTCCATGGCAGGCAGAACCGCCGAAGCCGCCAGAAACAGGGTGACAGCTGCACCAAAAACTGGGCGCAGTTCCCCTCCTGCGAAGGTTTCTCTGGTACAGTCCAAAAGCGCGCACAACAACAGCGCTCCCAAAATCCCGCCTAATACTTGAAAAGGCTTCTTGGCCTGTTGTTTCAGAAGGTTTCCAGCCATCTGTATGGCTTTGCGGGGGGATTTTAGGAAATGAAAGGGTGAGAACCCGTCAATTCCCGCTTCTTCGAGAAGATTTTTTGCTTCATCCGGGAGGCTGTCGGGAAGTTCATCCGCCCCAGCGGCATCAGCAATCTGTGAAAAAAACTCCTGTTGGGATTCTGAAAGCTCGTCATCCTCCGCCAAAACCCGCATCGGGAAAATCAAAATAAACAGGAGCGAAACCGCCAGGCAGAGCCAGCAGCGGACAATCTGCGGTTTTCCCATCTGCAACACTCCTTTTATGTACGCATTAACACTAAAACCAATTCCAAAACTTGTTCAAATAATGGCAGGCTGATTAAAAGGATTGCCGTTTTCCCTGCTGTTTCCACTCTGGAAGCAATCGCGTTCTCCCCTGCGTCTCTGCACAGGTCACAGGCGAGCTGGGTCAAAAAACAGATCCCCACAGCCTTTAAAAGCGTTGCAGCGCTTTCCGAGAGGATTGGCGACTGGTTTAAAAGCTCCCGGATTCGTTGGGCAGCGGGCATAATCCAGCCTGCTATCATTGTAAAAATTAAAACAGTGGCGGCTAAGGCAGTTAAAAGGGCAAATTCCGGTTTATACTGCCGCAGGAGCACCGACAGCATAGCCGCAATCAAACCAATGCCAATCACAGCCGTCAATGAAATTTCGCTGCTCATAGTCCAAACACCGTCTTAATGGTTTCAAACATATTGCTGATTTCTGTTACCATCATCATTAAAACAACAATTAACCCTGCCAAGGTAGTCATCATAGCCTGTTCTGGACGTTCCGACCGAACCAAAAGCTGGTTCAGAATAGCCACAATAATACCAATCGTAGCAATTTTAAAGATCAGGTCAACCTCCATTTTTCACCCCCGCTTTCCAACCACACGGTTTTAAACCCGGTTTATACCAAAAGCACTGCTACAAGCAACCCAGTAAGCACACCCAGCCCATTATAAAGCCGTGCATGGCTTTTTAACTTTTCCCTGGCAGCCCCAATCTGCAAATGAATCTGTTCCTCCCATTGCAGCAAAGCTTCCTCCTGCTGCCGGATTCCGTCCCTCCCTAAAATCTCCCCTGCCTGCTCAAACAGGGTTTTGTCCTCAGCGGAAAGGTCAGGAAGGTCGTGGGCAGCGGTTTGCCAGGCTTCCGGGAAAGGAACTCCTTTTTCAGACAATTCCAGGCATTGCCGTATCAATGGGAAATCCCCGCCTGTCCGATGTTCAGCCAATTTCAAAACCCGCAGAGAGGGAGCTTTTGAAGAGGATAGCGTCAACCGAATCTGTCTAATAGCAGCAAGGCCCTGTTCCAGGCGTTTGACCCTGCGGGTCAGGCGGTTTGTCAGGCCAAAGCCTGCAAATGAAAAGCAGAGGACAATGAAAGCTAAACCTAAACCCTTTATCATTCCATCCGCTCCTTTACTGAAATGATTTCAAAAGCATCTCCCAGACAACGGCCAAGCAGGACAATATGGGAAAACGCCCCTGTCTGCAAAAGTTCCTTTACCCCTTCCCTGGCGGTTAGCTCGTCCAAGTTGGACGCATGAATTGCCGCCGCCATACGGACGCCCCGGCAGACACTTTGCCGGACCGCTTCGATTTCCTCATAACCTCCCAATTCATCGCAGAAAACAAAATCCGGGGAAAGGGTTCGTACAGCAATTTCAATTCCTTCTGCTTTTGGAAAGCCATCCAGGATATCACAACACACGCCCAAATCGTTTTGAGGGGTACCATCTACTGCTGCCCCAAGTTCTCCACGCTCGTCCACAACCGCCACACGGTAATATGTTCCGGTACAACCTCCGGCAAGCTGACGGGCTAAATCCCTTAAAAGAGTGGTTTTCCCTGTACCCGGCGCACCTGCCAAAAGCAGTCCTCCGGTTATTTCCCCTGTCAGCAGGCGGCTGGCAAGCCGATCTGCCGCTCCTTTGCGCTGCCTTGCAATGCGAATACAAATAGAAGAAATATCCCGTATCCCTACAGGTTCCCCATTTTCCCAAACGCAGCTCCCGCAAATTCCCGCCCGGTGTCCTCCTCGTAAAGTGACAAAGCCTTGGCGAACATCTTGCTGGTGTGTATGGATGGAATAATCACACAAAGCATAAAAGCAGCTTTCCAATTGGGTTTGGGTCAATCTTGGCAGCCGTGGAACCTCTCTGGGATATATATCTCCGAATTCTCCCAGAAAGTAATGTCCCTGCATCATATGGAAATGTATGGGTTTTCCAGAACGCAGACGGATTTCCAGAACCGTTTTCCCTATGTCTGCCGGAACACGGGATAGAAGTGATTTAGCTTGTCCGGGGAGGGCGGAAACAGCTTGGAAAAACGGCCTTGCATCTTCGGATATGTGGAGGGTTTCAGATTCAGATGGGCTTACCCATGTAGTTGTTCCGTTCATAAACATCCTCCTCTATGGGGAAATATGGTTTTCTGTTTTAGGGATGCCGTTATGGCAAACTTTCAGTTTGCCGGATGGCTGAAGGATAAAATGTTTCGTTTTCAAACTCGGACGAAGCGCCGGGGGATTTCGTGTCTGCGGGCGCGACTAGGGTTGTTTGCACTGGATCCCAAATCTTTTTCATCCGACTTAGCTTGTACTCATCTTAGGTTACTCCCACAAATTTGCTCTATTGAACTCACCTAATTCCTATGCAATAAAAACATCTGTTAGAACTATTTTCCAAAAAAGGGCATCAAAAAAGCCCTTCAACTACATCATAGCTGAAGGGCTTTATCGATTCTAAGGGAAACACGCTTATTCTTCAAATGCCTTTGCCAGATAGAAAAGGGTGGCAACGCCGCAGCCTGTACCACCAAAGGTACAAAGGTCATTTCCCTTCTCTGTATAGGAAGGCCCGGCAATATCCAGATGGAGCCAGGGAAGCCCCTCTGTAAAACGTTTTAGGAACAGCCCGGCAGTAATACAGCCGCCAGGTCTTCCGCCGGAATTTTTCATATCTGCAATTTTGGAATCCAGCAGTTTGTCCATATCCATATCACAAGGCATACGCCAAATTTTCTCGCACGCTTTAACAGCAGCAGATTCAGCTTTTTCCCAAAGCTTTTCGTTGTCGCAGACAGCAGCAGTAATCTCCCCACCCAAAGCGACAACAGCCGCTCCAGTTAGTGTGGCTATGTCAATAATATTGGAAACATTTTCTTTTTGAATAGCATATGTGATTGCATCAGCCAAAGTTAAACGGCCTTCTGCATCGGTGTTGTCCACTTCGATGGTCTTGCCGGACATAGAGCCAATCACATCGCCTGGACGGTAGGAATGACCAGAAACCATATTTTCACAGGCAGCAACTACAGCAGTAATGTTGACCTTGAGTTTTTTCTGAGCTGCTGCACAAATTGCCGCAATGACAGCGGCACCGCCAGCCATATCAGTTTTCATGGTCGCCATGCCGGCAGACGGCTTCATGGAATAGCCTCCGCTGTCATAACAAAGCCCTTTTCCAATAAAGCCAAGGATTTTATTACTGTTAGGGTTCCCTCGATAGCGCAAAACAATCAGCCGCGGAAGATTGTCGCTGCCGCCTCCAACTGCCATAAATGCTTTCATTCCAAAAGCTTCAATTTCTTCAGGTTTAAAGACCTCCACCTCAACGCCATATTTTTCCCCGGCTTTTTTGGCTTTTTTGGCTAGGTCAGCCGGATGAAGATCCCATGTTGTTAAGTTTACTAAATCCCGTGCCTGACAAATTGCCTCTGACAAGATAAGAGGTGTGTCCATAGAAGCGCCGGAATTGCTGTAAAGTGTTATATCTTTACAAGATTTTTCCGCCTTTTCAGAACGGTAGACATCAAAGGAATAGCTCCCTAAAAGCAAGCCCTCCCCTGCCTTCATAACTTCCTTTTTGCTGAAGGAGTCCGGGAACAAGACCGCAGCAGAAACGGTCTTTTCTTTTTCCAACAGTTTGGCAGTTTTCCCCATAATCTCCCTTATTTTTTGGGGCTGTGGATTTTCGGAAATACCAGCAAAAATAATAAAGGAGAGTTTTTCCTGCCCTCCAAGGCTCATCCGAATACTGTAAATCTCTCCTTCTTTACAGTTAAAAACTTTACTTTCTATCAGCTGTTTGTAGGCAGAAAGAACTGAAAGTTCTTTACATCCCAAAACCGTTTCTTTGGTAGTGAAAAAAACAACGGCATCTTTCCCGACAGATGAAAAGTTATCCATGGATTCCAGATATAGTTTCAAAGGAAATTACCCCTTTCAAAATAGATTCAAAGTTTATCAGAGGAGGCCACTCCCCTTCTGATTAGTTTACCTTACTTTGTCTGGCAAGACAATCCATGGATGTAAAAGAATATTAAATTGTAAAAAGTGAGTATAAAATTATAATAATCAGAATTATGAATGAGAATATTAAGTGCCTGCGCCTTAATTAAAGAGGTACGATAGGGAAATCAATTCTGTGGAGATTTTGAGGCTGATGTTGAAAAACACCCCACCGGGGTGTTTTTCAGGGAAGGCGGCCAAAGCTTTTGATACGGGTTTGGTTTGTGACTGTCTTGGCTTTGTGCCCGCGCCTGGGGTTTTCTGCTTCTTTTTTGCAATGATTCTGTAAATTGACTTCCGTGGGGGTACGAATTCTATACTTTCCATTAAACTGGGAATATGGTATACTAAAAAGGAAAAAATAAACACGAAGCAACAGGAAGGAAGGATGAATATGTCTGTCAACCAGCCGTACATTGACATACAGGACAGTGAAGGATATCTGCGGTATCATTTTGCTGTAACCCTACAGGCAGAAGGAAAAATTGTAAAAATTGACGCGCCCAGGCTGTCCTCAAAGTTCTATGGAAAATGTACTGATGGCCTTGATTGCTGTACCAGGCAGACCTCATCAACATATACAAGCGATTATGGAGAAGTCACATGGCAGCGGGCATTTGAACAAAAGGATTCCACATCTTTTCGCTTGCAGCTAACCTTTAAAAACTTAACTAAAAATCCAGTTTATCTGCGCAAACTCAGTCCATTTGTAATTGAAGGGCCGGATTCCCTGCAAATCGGTCCTAAAAACGGCCAGTGGCAGATATACCGTCAGGGACGGCATAAAAATGATCTCCCGGCGGTCTGTAACCTGTCACAGCATGACGAGAATTATAATGATGCACAAAGAGGGCTTTCAGAAACCGGAGGTTCTCCTGAATCCCCTTCCGAACCTGCTAATTTGTTTGTCAGCGACCAGACAACGGTTATTCGGAACAGTACTGGAAACTATTTATTTTTAGGTTATCTGACAGGGGCGGAACAGATGGTCAGCAGTACTTTGGAGATGGATTCGAAGGATGTATTCCAGCGGTTAGAATCTAGCTGCATTATAAACTGTCTGGTTGAACCTGGGGAAACAGTCTCGTCGGAATGGCTCCAGGTCGAACGAAACGAAGAACACAGGATGGGGATTTTAAAAGCAATCCGTACTTTTGCCGAAAATAAGGCGCGCCTGTATTGTGCCCGCAGGAAAGAACCCGCCCCCAGTGTGTATTGTACATGGTATTATTATGGATTAACAGTTAGCTATCAGGATGTGAAAGAGAATCTGGATTTGCTCAGCCAGCAGAAAATCCCCTTTGATGTTTTCCAAATAGACGAAGGGTGGGAACGGGTGCTTGGGGATTGGAACCCAAATAGCCGCTTTCCCTTGCCCATGTCCCAGGTGGCAGAGGAAATACAAGAGGCTGGATATCTTCCCGGTATATGGACAAGTCCGTTTATTGCCCATGAAACCGCTCCGGTTGCCTTCCAGCACCCAGAATGGCTTCTCCGGCATTTAGACGGGACGCTTTGCCGCTTCCCTATGAATAATACAACCTATTGTGTGCTGGATATTACAAATCCAGAGGTTCTGGAATGGATTCGGGGCCTTTATATTACATTGCGGCAGTGGGGATATGTTTATCACAAACTGGACTTTACCCGTGCTCCGGTTGTACAGGAAAACGCTGTTTTTTACAACCAGAATATTCCTTTAGCAAAAGCGTACCGTCTGGCAATACAGGCTGTGAGGGATGGCCTTGGCAATGACGCATATCTTTTAATCTGCGGAGGATTATATGACCCGGTAATTGGTTTAGCAGATGCGCAGCGCACTGGTTCAGATACCCTTAGTATGTGGAGCAAAACTATTCAGGCTGGTGGAAGAGCTGCCCCCTTTACAATGAAGCAAAACCTTCTTCGGAGCTGGATGAACCTATGGTGGAACAATGATCCTGATGCTTTGATGGTTCGCCGGCAGGATGAACCTTTCCGCGGGTTGGCTTTAGGATATGGCCTGCTTACTGACGTTGAAGCGAAAACTTCCACCTTAAATCAGTATATTGGCGGCGGACTGGTATGTTCAACCGAACCTATGGCTAAAATTGATCGTGACCGTCTCATGCTGCTTTCGCAAATCATGCCTGCTGTCCCTACGGAAGTATTCCCGCGAGACCTTTTTGGCGGCGGAAGATATCCCTCTATAATTGATGTAGAGGTAAAAAGGAAAGGTTGGCATACTGTCGCCTTTATTAACTGGTCTGACAGCGAACCCCTTCCCTGTGCATTGGCATTAAACTCTTATTTCCTGGGAGATTTTGCAGAGGTCGGAAAAATTTACACTCTCTGCGAATATTACTCCGGGCAGGTTGTTGAGGATGTACAATATGGCGATACTGTTGCCTTAAACGAAATTCCCCCTCACGGCTGCGCTCTTGTGAAAGTTATGGTACAGAATCCAAACCGACCCCAAATTGTTAAATCAAACGGGCATCTTTCCTTTGGTGGTGAAACAGAGTGCTTTTTATGTAAAAAAGGTCATATTGTATTCCAGGTAAACTGGAAATTTGCCAGACCAGTTTCCTATACAGTCCGTCTGCCTCAAAATTTCCGGCCAAAATCAGAACTCCTTCCAAAGTATGTTTCCTACCACCGTCCCAGTCACAGCATTACAATAGAGCTGCCAGGACGTGGGGAATATAGGATTGTATTTTAACAAAAACTTTTCTACTGCGTAAAATAAACAAAGCTGAATTCTCCAAAAAGGTTTTAACCTTGCTGTTGCATTTTCCAAAAAGATATGGTAGAATATGTACTAGAGTTTTTTGGAATAGCTCTAAATAATCCGACAAAAAATAAGAGAAAGGGTATGACAGAAACAAATGAAAGAGCTTGCAGATCTATTCATAACCTTCTGCCGTATAGGCGGTTTGACCTTTGGCGGAGGATACGCTATGCTTCCGATGATTCAGCAGGAAGTGGTTGAAAAGCGTAAATGGGCAACAAATGAGGAGGTAATGGATTATTACGCAGTTGGACAATGTACACCAGGAATTATTGCCGTCAATACTGCAACTTTTATTGGGTATAAGCAGCGCGGCGTTATTGGAGGAATTGCTGCAACTGCCGGGGTTGTTTTCCCTTCTATTATCATTATTTCCATTATTGCCGCCTGTCTGCAAAACTTTGCGGATATGCCTGTTGTACAGCATGCGTTTGGAGGAATCCGCGTTGCGGTCGCAGTATTGGTGACAATGGCTATTATCAAGCTTTGGAAAAGCGGTGTAAAGGATAAACTTGGCATCATTATCTGTATAGGAACCTTTATTGTTCAGGTTCTTTTAGGACTTTCGCCAGTTTATATTGTAATTGCCGCCATACTGCTTGGGATTGGAGTTAAGAAAATGAAGGGAGGCGAAAAATCGTGACCCTGCTTGTAATGTTTTTGGAATTTTTCAAAACAGGTCTGTTTGCGATTGGCGGCGGTCTCGCCACCCTCCCCTTCCTTTATAATATGGCGGATAAATACGATTGGTTTACCCAAGGTGATCTGGCGAACATGATCGCCGTATCAGAATCAACTCCCGGACCGATCGGAATCAATATGGCAACCTATGTTGGTTTCCATACTGCAGGGATACCAGGAGCAATCATTACAACAACTGCACTCGTTCTTCCATCTTTGATTGTAATTATGATCGTCGCATCTTTCCTAAAGCGGTTCAGCGAAAGTTTTTATGTTAAGAGTGCATTTTATGGACTACGTCCTGCTGTAACAGGGTTGATTGCCGCTGCCGCTTTTGAAATTTATCGGATTACCCTGCTGTCAATTGAGTCCTTTTTGGAAAACTATAATGTACTGAAACTATTTCAATGGAAAAATATTGTTTTATTTGCTGCATTATTTATCTTAAATAAAAAGGTAAAATGGCACCCTTTCTTTATTATTTTGATTGCTGCAGTGGCGGGGATTGTATTTCAACTTTAAACTCTATAGCATAAAAGGTTTGAGAGGGCTAAAAAGGTTTTTCTCAAGCCTTTTATAACGAAAAGCAGAAAGAAAAAGGAGATTTGCTATGATAGAGAAAAAAAGAAATATTTGTATAAAGTTAGGAATTTATATCACAGCGATTGGTCTATGTCTGGTTTCTAGTACCGGTTGTCAGTCAAATCAGCCACCATCAGCTACAATCGGGGAAGAAAACGCCTTAACCTCTGCGCTTGTTCATGCCCAGTTAAAGCAGGATGATATAACTAATTTGAGCATTGGACTGGAACACGAAAACGGTTCAAAGGTATATGATATTGACTTTATCTGTAATGGCTATGAATACGATTATGATATTAACGCTGTAACTGGAGAAGTTGTCAAGTATGAAAAGGCGCTGGACAATAATCTTACACCTTCCCAAGAATCAATAACCGAAAACCCATCTTCTGTTTCCAAAGCAAGCTATATTGGCGAAGATAAAGCCAAAGCTGCGGCTTTCTCCCATGCCGGCGTGGTGGAAAACAATATTTACAACTACAGGTGTAAACTAGACTACGACGATGGTATAACTCATTATGAAATTGACTTTGACTGTGACGGTTACGAATATGAATATGAAATAGACGCTGCAGATGGCTCTGTTTTGAAGCACCAAAAAGAAATTGAAAACAAATTTTCTCAGCAGTCTGCTTTATCAGATTCTTCCAGCTCTAATATAGGAGAAGCCCAAGCAAAGGCAGCGGCACTTTCCCATGCCGGAATATCAGAAAGCAATATTTATAATTACAGATGCAAATTGGATCGTGACGGCGGCATACTTCATTATGAAATTGACTTTGACTGTAACGGTTACGAATATGAATATAAAATAGACATAACAAATGGTTCCGTTTTGGAGTATCAAAAAGAAAAAGATGATGACATTCCCTCCCTGCAAACAAATACCGGTAATTCCAGCAGCACTTATATTGGCGAAGCAGAAGCTAAAACAATCGCTTTATCTCATGCTGGTGTTGCAGAAACCAATATACACAAATATAAATGCGAACTGGATTATGACAATGGATACACCTATTATGAAATTGAATTTGAAACCGGCAATTATGAATATGAATATGAAATAGATGCGTATAGTGGCACAATATTAAAGAACGAAAAAGATTGGGATTCATAATACTTCACTCCCCTGACAAAATCCGAACCGCGCTGTAAGGCTGATTTTCAGTCTGCGGCGCGGTTTCTGTTTTTAAGGGGGATACTTTATTTCTGTCCCGCATATAAATAAATGTGAAACGGCTTGTCTGAAGCGGATAGTAACTATTCGTGAATTAGAATTCGCCAGATCAAAAAACTTTTATCTTCCCACTATGATGGTTTACAAAATATTGACCTGCTCTCCAATCCAAGAAATTTTGCTTTCACAATGGGGATTTTATAATACCTTTTTCTTTTCTCTTTTTAGAGACATCCCCCTTTTTTAAGTCCGTGCAGAAGAGCTTTGCACCTGGCGGCTAAAGAACTTTTTAATCCGCTTTAGGTGATGCTCGTCTTAGGCTGTGCCCGCAAATTGGCTTTTATGTCAACTTATATATTCACACTTGACATTTCTAAAGGAGGATGCGAAAATGCAGGAAATTAAAAAAGGAAAAAGATTTCGGGTCAATTATTGTAAATTTTATGTGAAAAAGAATTGGCAAATTCTCTTTTTTGCGATATTATATATAACAGGACTAATGATAGGGGTATGTTTCTTATATTTATCCTCACGGGAAACGCTGGATCTTCTTTGGCAAGTAAGCAAAGCGTTTTTGGAAAGTCGATCTAAAGGAAAAGGAGGAGAAATATTTCTTGCATCATATCTCTCCATATTTTGGTATATAGGAGTCTTTTTTCTTCTGGGAAAAATTCGTGGAGGAAAGTGGTTTACTCTGTTGCTGATATGGTTTCGGGGGCTTGGAAGCGGGCTGTCGATGGCTGGGATATATTACGGAATTGGATGGGACGCACTTCCTGTAACTGCAGGTATAATAACTCCGATTTCATTTTGTCAGGCAATGCTGCTGTTTTGGTCTGCAAAAACAGTTTGGGGATATCAAGCAGCGGTTCTGGCAGAGGAACGGAAGAATGACTTAGAACAGGAAGGTATTATAAGGGCATACTGGCTTGCTTTTTTACTGATGGCTGTTTTAGCAGCAGCGGCAGCAGGGCTTGACGCAGTTTTAACGACCTGTTGGATGAAATGAACAAATTCGTTTAAAAAACAAGGAGTTGTTGGTATTGGCTGGATTTTTAGGATTATTTGATTTTACGAAAGAAGGACCCGGTGTCTCTAAAGATGCCCCCAGGAAAAAGCGGTTCTTCCAATTTTTTGACTTGTATTTTCGGAAACTTTCCAAATTAGTCAGCGTAAATTTGTTGTTCCTTTTATTTTGTCTCCCTGCGATTTTTCTGGCGTTCTTTTTTCTCCCATCAGGCAGCATACTGCTGTTTCTCACGCTTCCCTTGTGTTTGGTGGGGCCTCCCATGGCAGGAATGACATATGTTGTTAGAAACCTGTCACGGGAACAGCCAATTTTTATGTTCTCTGACTTTTGGGATTCTTTTAAAAGCAATTTTAAACAGTCGCTTGCTTATGGGATTATATTTTCCGCTATATTTACCCTGTTGGTATTTGCTGTAATAAGCTATATTGGAATGTTGAGCCGGGGGCTTATGTACTATGCCCTATTGGGACTTAGCTTTATGGCTGCCCTGCTTTTTTCCTTTATGAATTGTTACGTTTACTTGCAAATTGTCACTGTAAATCTGAACTTAAAAGGGATTATCAGCAATGCTTTCCGGCTGGCAGTATTGGGGATTAAAACCAATCTTTTAACTGTTCTGTTCTGCGGGATTTTGGTTTTCCTGATTCTGTGGTTTTTCCCCTATACGCTTTTCTTTTTGATTCCTCTTGGTTTTTCCACCATTTCTATGATTACATGTTTTAATTCATATCAATACATGGAAAAGTATATTATAGATCCTTATTATGCCGCCCATCCAGAAGAACGGCCCGGATATCGTCCAGACGACAGTGAAGATGAAGCAGTTTTCAGTGACAAGCAGCTTATTACTGAGGACGAAGATGAAGCAACACCGGCACAAATAACTGACGGTCATTCCTGAACAAAGCAATAGGCGCTCGAAGTAATTCGAGCGCCTATGCTTATATCATCCTCGATAAAAAATAGGTTTTGCAGAGGGAGGTTCGTCACCCCAAAGCTTTCGGATAAGAACCCCAAACTCTATTACAGGTGCAGATAAGATCATCCATGCTCCGGTAAAAGGCAGGCTTACTTGTCCCAAAAGATTCAAAGGAAGACGGGAATAATCCCATATGTTCCATTGAAGCCATAAATTTACAATACATCCTACAAAAAATTCTACTGCGGTAATAATTAGTGCCCCATAAAAGCAGCGGAGGAAAAATGCAGTTTTGTTCCGGTTGCGGCGATCCATTTCACAGACCAGAACCACACATAATCCGCCTGTGACGAACATTGTCCAATGACTATATCCCCGCCAAAGAATTTCCAATATAACATAGGCAAGTCCTCCTATTGAAAAAAGGCTGACTGCCTCCCCACAAAGTTTTCTCTGCCTCAAATGTCTACACATCCATTTCCCATTGTGTTTTTATATTTTTTAGCAGACGGAAACTTAGCTTCCGACCTGGATATAGTATGGCTGTTTTTACCGTTCATCATTCGTAAAAAATATGAATCAGAAGAAAAAGCTGATTTGCGGGCGTTATTGCTTGGATAGATCCGATGGAATAAATGTAAATTGCCAGTTTTGTCCTATAAATTATTATCCAAAGTGGACTGGGAACTCCCTGGACACTATTTTCCAGATTTCTTATTGACAATTTTAAGGACGTTGGTTATCGGCTGCGAGATTAATACTCTTACATTCATATATTAAAATAGAATTTATATGACTTTTACAGTAAACGACTATACAAAAAGTGATAAGATTGCTATAATAGAGAAAAGAGGAAAGGATACAGCTGGGTAAAACCCTCAAAGTTATCCAATAGGAGGACAGACAATGAAATTGACAAAGCCCTACACCACAATACTATTTGATTTAGATGGCACATTAACAGACCCAGAGGAAGGGATCACAAGGTCTTTCCAGTATGCCCTCCATCATTTTGGGATAGAGGAAAAGGATCCTGCAAGATTACGGGAGATCATAGGCCCGCCGCTGTTGGAATCATTCACCCGGCAATATGGCTTTTCCCAAATAGACGCATTATTAGCGGTAGATGTCTACCGGGAATATTTCAGCCAAACGGGGATATATGAAAACCGTTTATATCCAGGGGTAGAGGAAATGTTAAAGACATTACAACAAGCTGGAAAAAAGCTGATGTTAGCCACTTCTAAGCCCACAGTATTTGCAAATAGAATCCTGGAGCATTTCAATATCAGCCAGTATTTCACATTTGTGGCAGGAAGTGAATTAAACGGAAACCGTTCTGCAAAGGCAGAAGTCATTCAATGGGCGCTGGCAACTTCCGGCGCAAATCCCAGGAAAGCGGTAATGGTAGGAGACAGGAAGCATGATATAATTGGAGCAATTGAAACAAATGTGGATACTATCGCAGTATTATATGGATATGGCAGCCGGGAAGAATTAGAGGAAGCGGGAGCGTCCTTTTTTGCTGAAACGCCCCAACAGGTGGCAGAATACATACTCAGCTTTGGCAAAGAAGAAGAGCGTCTTTCTTGGAGAAGGAAACAAAAGTATTTTCAACATAGTTCGGCAGGGATTTCCCCGACTTCTGCAAGGGGGAAATGAATTGCCAAAAAAGTTGACGTAAAGATAGCATAGCGGTAAAATTTAATGACGCGTTTCAACGGCAGCGGGCGGGGCGAAAGGGGTATTTATCCCCCACTGAAAAGAGGCAATCCATATATCCTGCCTCACCGCTGATTACTGCGAGCGAATTGAACCAAAAAGGTCTGTAACAGAACTTTTTTATCTGCTAGCAAAACCAATCCCGTCGGAAAGAAATATCTCTCCGGCGGGATTGGTTTTGCTATTGTTCTGCTTCCAGCCATTGGATAAACGCTGTCTTATCCTCACTGTTGTATCCAGCACGGCGGTAAAAATTCAGGGTGCTGTCCTGTTTGGAGCCGGTCAGCAGCATGATTTTATAACAGTTCTCCCGCCGGGCAATTTCTTTGGCATAGTTCAGGCACTCGGTTGCCAATCCCCTGCCCCGGTATTCTTCATCTGTTATCACATTTTCAACCAGAGCATAGGGCCGCTGGCAATGGGTCAGGTTGGGAATGATAACGCACACACAGGAGGAGATGATTTTCTCATCCTCCTTTGCAACGATGACATGGTGATCTGGGTCGTTGAGAATCCGCCGCCAAAGCTTTTGGAGGCTTTCCGATTCCGGGGGTATATTGTTGTTGTGAAGCTGGGTATACAGAGACATTAAGCCGATAAAATCACTTTCTGCTGCTTCCAGGATCATATACTCCCTCCCTAAATAAATTTCTTTTCCAAACTTGTATGCCCCCTGGACAATCAAATTGTTTTTCATTATAGTTTTTTTCCTCCTATCACTTTGCCCTGATACCGTTTCAGCGGGCTTGCCTCCAGATCTGCCCGCTCCCCTATGGCCTTGATGATTTCCTCCCGGCGGGCTTCTCCCTCCTCTGATGGCAGATCCAGAACTACATCCTCCAGATCAAAGGGGCCATTGCGGAATTTTCCCAGTACCGCCCCCCGAAACTCTCCGTCAATCAGTAAATAAAAGATTTCAGTCCAGTCCTTGTCCTCACCCCGGGGCTGATATTTCCCTTTTAGGGACGTTTCAAAGGCCCTAACAAGATAATCGTTTCGCTGTAAAGCAAACACTGACTTGGGGCAAATCCCTTCTATACTTTCCAACTCCTGCAGATCAGCTGGCAGAAGATACCCCTCCCCGTCAAAAATCAGCTTTCTCTCCTGGGCCAGGCTGTTCAAAGCCTCCTTTGTTTCCTTTGCGGCAAAGCCGTACAGGGAGCGAAGCATCTCTGGAGAAATCTTCACAAGCATCTGCGCCGACCGGAGAATCAGAGTTTCTATCCCCTCTCTTTTCTTTGCCCCGTCAATCTCCGTGTTGGGGAACATCTCTGAAAAGAGATACCACGCCCGGTCCCACTCGCTGTCTTCCTGGTTTTCAAACACCAGAAAAGCGGTCTGAAGTTTGTGCAGGATAGGAGTAATCTCCTTGACTGGCATTTCGGTCAGTTCCTTGATCCCCTGAACGGTGAGAGGGCCTTCCCGCCGGAACAAATCTAAAATTTCCTGCGCCTGCCCTGTCAGCGGAATCGCTTTCTGGTACACTGCCCCAAACAGCGGCAGCTCGTCTGTGAATATATAGGCGATGTTTCCCTTTTGGAAGCGGCCCTTTATCAGTTTATGCTCCAGCCGCAGGCGGTTACAGAGGATTTTTTCCTCAAATCCGGCCCTTGGGGAAATACTGGGTGGATCGCCGGGGCAGCACCAATAGGGGGTCATGACCGGGGAGAGCATACGAAAGAGTTCCTGATATTCCTGTTCACTTTGAGCGGGGTTTGACAGCCGTTGTCGCCGAAAGCGCAAAGCGGTAATTTTTTCAGGGTTTATTGGATTAGACATAGGACACCTCACAAATTTGTTGTTATAGCAGGCTTGCATTATTTATTATGAATTTAACGGAAACCTTATGTGGGCGGTAATGTACGGAAATTAGAATTCGCTGGTTGAAAAAACTTTAATATGGGACTGCCTGTCTGTTTCAAAACCCGCAGCCGCACGGCTGCTTGGCGGGTAGGCGCGGTAAGGTCTTTTGTCCAGCGTTGCGACGTTGGACGAAGCGGAAGAAGCCCGCCTGAGAGGGGCTTGTCCACCGATACTTTTCTTAGGGCGTGTCCCTAGCACAATCTAGCAGCTCCCCGGTTACAGGATGGCGGGCTTTTGATTCAAAAATTAGTGCTTTTACCGTTAGGCTGAGTAAATTGTCAAGCGAGGGGAGTTTCGCGCCTTGCGGGTTCAGTTCAGCAGAGCTACGTTCAGCAAAGCTGAACTGGCGTCCAGGGAACTTTTTAGGAAAGTTCCCTGAACCTTCAAACCTTTTTGATTTTCCCCTTTTATCTATTATCTATCATACCATTGCGCCTGGGCTTTGTAAAGCCGGGCATACTCCCCATTCTGTTCTAAAAGCTGTTCGTGGCTTCCGTCCTCAACAACCTTCCCATGGGCAAAGACAACGATCCTCTCTGCCAGCGATGCAACACTGATCCTGTGCGTCACCATAATAACAGTTTTATCCTGGGACATATCCAGATATTTATGGAAGACGTCCGCCTCCGCCAGCGGGTCAAGATTCCCTGTCGGCTCATCGAGAATGAAAAAGTCCTTATCCCGGTAATACGCCCTTGCAATCGCCAGCTTCTGCCATTGGCCGCCGGACATATCGGTCCCACCCACGTCTTTTCCAAGGAGGGCGTTTTCGTCTATCTCCTCCAGTCCGGCAAAGTAAAGGGATTCCGTAATCTTCCCTTTGTCGGCAGGTACAGCGATATTCCCGAACTGTACATTATCGGCCACCGTAAAGGCGGTATATCTGGCCGGGTCCTGGGGTACGGAACTTAAAGCCTCAAACCGGCTTTTGGAGTTCAGACTTTCCACCTTCATACCATTGACGCGCAGTTCCCCATCGGATGGCTTCAATAAGCCGCTCAGCAGCTTGACAAAGGTCGTTTTCCCCGCTCCATTTTCGCCTACGAAAGCAATTTTCTCCCCTTTGCGGATGGTCAAATCCACATGATCTAAAACATAGCGGTCTGTAAAGGGATAGCGGTAAGAAAGATTGGCCGCCTCAACCTTATTAACTTCCTTGATATCCTCTCCCTGCACCTTTTCGCCGGATAAATCCATCAGGTCAAAAAACATGGCAGCTTCATTCTTTTTGGAGATAACAGAGGAAATAGAGTCGAACAGAGCGGATGTATCCCCTATCAGTATGTTGATCAGCGACATGACCGCAGCCAGAGATCCAAGGGATATTTGACCCATGGCCATCATAATGATTGCGAAAACATTCGCAGCAATACTCGCCATAGTGGTAATGGAACGGTTCAGCAGCCCCAGCAGCGCGCGCCGTACATAGGTTTTGTTTTCCGCAATCGTGTAAGCGTCCATGTTGGTTTTCCATTTGGCAAAAAAGAAGTCAAAGAGATTAAAAGCTTTAACCTCTTTCACCGCCCGCTTGAGCATAAGATCCTGGTAGTAGTCCGCCTTCCGCTTCATCCCTACATTGTCTTTTATAAACTTGAAATTCAGCTTGTTTCCCAGGTAGGTGGTATATAAAACCGGAATTGGTGCAATCAAAAGCACAACACATAAAATCGGATTTACCGCATACAGCGAAACAGCGATAGCAACAACCGAAACCGCTCTGGAAATTACAAAGTAAGAAGGCTGCATAATGTCCCCGTTTAAGCCGCTCCAGCCGTCGTTTGTAAAATTCAGCACCCGCTGGATGCGGTCATAGAGTTTGGAGGATTCCAGCTGTTCATAATTGAGGCTGCCTATTTTTCTGTAAATACGGGTATTGACCATCTCCTGAAAGCGGTTCTGCTGTACCCTGTCCAGCCGTTCAATATCCTCCCAGCGGTTTGTAAAGCGCTGAAGCAGGTCCGTTAAAATATAGAGCAGATAATATAAAATTCCCAGAACGACAACCTGCCCCAAAACCCTTGTATCCGTCAGGGAGAGAGCCGCCTGATCCACATACTTTCCCCACACAAATGCCATCACCGGCTTTAACAGGGCCAGGAGAAGGGTCAGCCCCATAAATACAAAGCACATCACCTTTGCAGAGGAAAAAACAAACTTCCAGAGCTTTATAATGTGTTTGATTTCAGGCTTATTCTCGATGTTTAAGGAATCCTCAACGGGAGCCGTTCTGTCCTGAAAGGTACTCATAAAGCCATCACCTGCCCTTCTGATCTCACATACCATTGTTTTTGGGATTCATACATCTGGGCATAGATGCCGCCAGCCTTTACAAGCTCGTCATGGGGACCGTTTTCGGCGATCTTTCCGTCAGAAATGACAAGGATTCTGTCGGTAATCATGGTAGATGCCAGACGATGGGTAATAAAGATGGTAGTCCTCCCTGCGGACATATCTGCAAACTCAGTGTAAAGGTCGCTTTCAGCGATGGGGTCAAGCTGGCTGGTAGGCTCATCCAGAATCAGGGCGGGCTTGTCCCCTAAAAACGCCCTTGCCATGGCAATCCTCTGCCATTGGCCGCCAGACAAATCCACCCCGTTTTCAAATTCCCGGCCCAGTATAGTGTCTGCCCTGTTGGGAAGGTTTTCCACAACCTCGGTCAGCCCCGCCTTTTTGACGGCATCCAGAAACGCCTGTTCCGAGCAGTTCACAATATCCCCCACCTGGACATTTTCCCGAAAAGAAATGTCATATCTTGCAAAGTCCTGGAACACTACCCCGAACATACGGCTGCGGGCTTCGGAGGAATAAGAAAGAAGCGGCTTGCCGTTGATTAGGATTTCACCTTTATTGGGGACAAACAGACCCAGCAGGAGCTTTGTCATAGTGGATTTGCCCTCACCATTCTCGCCCACCAGGGAAATCCGCTCCCCTGGCTCAATACGGAAAGTCAGCCCCTTTAAAATGTCCTGCTCTGTGTTGGGATAGTGAAACCAAACGTCCTTAAACTCTATGGAAATATTTTTTGGAACTCCATCTGTACATTCGCCCATGTCATCCTCAGAGAGATTCAGGTATTTGTCGTAGTATTCAAAAAAGTTAATATGCATTCCGCTGGCAACAAAAAATATTGTACATCCTGTGAGCGTGGCATATACTTTCTGATAAATATACAGTGTCAGGGCAATAAACATCCCCACATCCACCTGCCCATACAAAAACAGGCAGAGTAAAAGAAAGATATTTAAAAGCACACTGACTTTTGTGATGTTTCGTTTCAGAATTACATTTTTTAAATGCTTAAAGAAAAAGCCTTCATACTGTTTGTTGCGTGCATTCAGGCGTTTTCTATAAGTTTCGGTCAGATGTTCAGACAAGCCAAATACCTTATTGTCCTTCAAATACTCCCGCCGCCTTAAAAAATCTGCCAGTGTCCCATAGGAGTGCTCCTGCTTCCAATACAATTCCAGCTCGTCATAGATATTATAATTGTCCTTTGCCCTCTGTATTATTTCCAGAACCCAGGGAAATACGACAGTCAGCACAAGCCACCAGCGAACACGCGCCAGATAAATGATAACACCTGCTGCACCTATCATTGATGATAAAGTAAATGTCACATACATAGGGAACATATGACGGGCTGAGTTTTCTGAACGGTTATAGGCTTTTTCTATAATTTCAATAGACCTTTCATCCTCAAAGTGTGCATACTTCATTTTCTTAATTTTTTGGAGCATTTTGCCCCGGAAATCCGAGCGCAGGATCAGGATCGATCTTTTCTCCACATATCCAAAAATAAAAATATGTTCAATCAGGATAGGAAAAAGGGAAATAACTGCAAACAGAACCAAAACAGGTACATATTGCTGAAAGGTTATCTTCCCCTGTGCCACCAACAGACCATCATTAAAAATATGGCTGTTTACATACAGGGTCAGCGGCGTTTGAATCAGCCCCAGCACAACCGCAGCCACAAAGGTCATAATTACCATAACAGGAGCACTTTGATACAGAACGCCCAGCAGATTCCCATAAGCGGAAAACAGGCGCTTCAATTTTTGCTTCATTCTATGCAGTCCTCCAAACTGTTTTTTATTGGTTAGCAGTAAGAAGAATCCTCTCCCCCAGAGAAAGCATATGGAATTTTCTCCCAGGGTAATAGGTTTGCATATACTCCGCAAAGTGGAGCGGATTTTCTCCGTTTCCAAACACCATGTCATAATGACATGGAATCACCAAATCAGCGTTGATATCAGCGGACAGGTCGGCAGCTTCCCGGCTGTTCATGTTGCCGATCACTCCCCGACGGCGGCGCTTGTAATCCGCGCCGTTGATAGGCAGCAGTGCAGCGGTAAAGCCCTTTTCCTGTTGAAGCCTTTCAGTCAGCTCTGGGGTGACAACCGTATCCCCTGCGTGGAAAATCTTCATACCGTCAGAGGTTCGGAAAATATAAGAGAGGGATTTTTGACTGCCTTTTTCATCTGTTTCATATTCCTCATGGGCAGCCGGGATGGGGGTGCAGACACATCCATCCGGCAGACCAATGGTCTGTTCCGCGCAGGCGGCGATAATCTGTCCTTCTGGTATGCCAATAGACAGGGCTTTCTCCACCGACGGCGCAGGGATGACGATTTTTACCTTAGGCTGAGTCTTTGCGATGGGGGCAATGGTCCCGGGCTGAAGGTGATCCAGGTGGTCATGGCTGCAAAAGACATAGGAAACACCAGTCTGCGCGGCATCCCCTGGTGAAAATGGAGCGGGATAATAACGGCGGGTAGTTCCATCTGCCTTTTGGAGGTCAGCAAAAACCGGGTCAAAGAAAACCAAGAGCTCCTTTGATTTTAATGCAAAGCCAGACTGCCCCAAATACCATAGGGATGCAATCCCCTTGGGGAAAAAAGTGTTGGAAAGCTCAGCTAAAAGAGCGGTTCCCTGTTTATACCAGTTTCTCTGCTGTTCCATCATAATCTATTCCTCCTGTTTTATCTGGGAAAATCCCTTTATCCATTAAGACGAAGAATTCTCTGCTGCTGTTGATATTTTTTAAAAAAATTAAGTTTTTTTATGATTTTTTTACATTGTATCACCTTCTGCACAAAATATCAACATAATGTGACAAAAAAGAGACGCTTTGTATATTTTTATAAAGCAATAGAGAGAACTTTTTGTAAAACATAACGATTAAAAGCTTCATTCTTATCCAAACATTCCCGCAATTTCAGGATTCTTCAACCAAATCATTATTTTCACCCCAAAATGCAGTCCCTTAGCAGTTTTAATTTTTTGAAGGAGTTTGTTCTTGATTCTGTGTATTCCCAGGTTCTATAAAGTGGTCAATCATTTCTAACAAAAATTGAATACAATTTATTGGTTATTAGTATGAGAGCGTTTACAAAAACTCCCCATAAATATTTTAGTAAAACTGGCTATAACCTATTGAAATTTCAAAGCAAAGTTTGTATAATTGCATTGGAACTCAAATAGTTTTCAAATCCATCATGAATGGAATATAAGAGAGGGAAATGATATGTATACAAGCAGACAGGCATTTGAAATGGTTCATCATTTGTTGCTGAAATATTACGAAACAGAGCCAAGCAGGAGCCTGGCGTTCCTTGTGAATGGAACGGATCCGTCATTATTCCGTAACGGCAGGCATACTTCCCCTGCAATCTTCCAGGAGTGGGAAGCCCTCACCTTTGAAATGCTGGGAAGTGAAGAATTCAGTTTGGATGATGTATTGGATTCAGCAATCGCATTTATAGAGCATGAAATCCACACATTTGGATATTGCCAGAACGGGACAGTCAATGAAGCGGGGAAAACCTTTGCACAAATTGCCCTTGAAATAGCCGGCCATCGTGAGGAGAGCCTTGACTATCTGCTGGAAACGGAGGAAATACCTGCATTCTCTATGGCTTGATCCGGAGGAAGAAAGATATATGGAAATAAAACTTATTCCCAGTGATTTGACAGTATGTAAAATATCAGATACAAAACAGCTGGATTTAAATAAAAGCCTGTATTTCATCGGAAAGACCGACGAGGAAGTCTCTCTGGTCTGTCCCACAGAGGACGCTCCAGAGGAAACCATCACTCGCGAGGACGGATGGAAAGGCTTTCGGATAGAGGGTGTTTTGGACTTTTCTTTGGTGGGAATCTTAGCCCAGATAACCACTATTTTGGCCAAACAGCAGATTAGCATCTTTGCAATATCCACCTACAACACAGATTACATCCTGGTAAAGAAAGAAGCCTTTGAAAAGGCTCTGGAAATTTTAAGCAGTCATGGATACAAAATCATACCTGGAGATGATTAGATGCTTTTTAGAGGGATTAAAGAAGTAAACGGCTGGACAGCAGTAGAATATTCAGCTACGTGGCAGTATAGCTATGAATTTATGCTTGATGCGGCTCAGGTAATAATTGATACAGATTTCCGGGATAAGCTTCAGCGGGTGGCTATATCGAAAGTGGCAGGCGGCAAGGAATTGGAAAAATTGGATGAAGTAAAAGCCTGCAGCAATCTTCTCCGAGATTGCCCTGATGTAAAGGAAGAGAATGGCATATTGACTATATCCGGTATCAGCCAGATTATGGAATGCCCCATTCAGCTTGTACTTTTCAACCAGACCAATATTGTGCGTCTGTTCTGCCCTTTTAAGAAATATTTTGACGAGCATGGAGAGCATGTTTTCGATAACTATATAAATAGCATTGAGATCAAGGCATACTGCCGGGACGCTGAACGCAGGACAAAAGAAGCTTTACTGAACAAAGAGTAGGAAAAAATAAAATATCGGTTTGGAAGAACAAAAAGTGTTTTCCAGACCGATATTTTTATTTAATCCCTGCTGAATATTTTTGCCAGCCGCACTTTTGGAGCTGCACACCGAATATGCGGAGGCAGCTTATGCCAGTCCGCCTCTGGGTCGTTGACCAGTCCAAACCGAACATGCCCCTCCCAAATGCCGTTAATCTCCATAAATTTTTGGGAAAAACCCTCTTTTACAAATCCTAGTTTTTCCATTACGCGCAAAGAGGGTATATTCCTAGGCAGTACGGCGACCTCAATACGGTTCAAATGCAGTTCTTCAAAAATAATACGTATTCCCCTCGCAATCGCTTCTGTAATAAACCCCTTATTTAAACAGGAAGAATCCAGCTTATACGCTAAAAAAGTTGAAGAAACATTCCCATATTTAATATTGGAAAAGGAAATCATACCAATAATCCGGTCTGGGTTATCCTTCGTGAAAACCCAAAATTTAATTGTGCAGCCAGCCTGTCTTTCAACTTCATCCTGATGGAGCATCAAAAACTGATATGCAAAAGTATAAAACCCTGTGATACGTTTCGGATCAAGAGGTGTAAAAAGCTCCTGGTTCCTCTTATAATAATCCAGTGTCTGCTGAGGGGAAACCAGCTTAGAAGCTCTTAAAATCAGGCGTTCGGTACGATATTCCTTTTTGGGCATACAGAAAAGACCTCCATTTGTGGAAAGGGGTATAGTGTCATTGATTGGGAAAAGTTTTTGTCTTATTCTGGCAGTTTAGATTCCACAGAACCAGACTTGGACAAGGTGGAAGGAATTTAACTTTTATGTTGAACTTAACTGAGCATCATCATCTGCAAATTAAAATTAGTTGGATGAAAAAGCCTTTTTTTGTTTTCTTTAGGGCGATATTCTATTTTTTATTGGCTGCTAATTCCAGGACTTTTAGGCTATGTTTCATGAAATCAGCCATCTCGTCGGCAGTAAGGGAACGATGGCTTAAGGTGGCAAGATCATAAACATACTGACAGACCAATTTTTTATTTTCATCCTCTAAATTTGGAATCGCCTGGACAATCCGGCAGCGGGAATTTAGGACAATTGAAACCTTTGGCTTCTCCCCATAGCCAAAATCCATCCCATACATAGCGCTCATATCCTGCATCCGGCGGGCTTCCTCACTGAGAAGGATCACAGCGGGAGTATCCTCGTCCTTCAGGGCTTCAGCTTTTATTTCCAGGTTCTTGTCCTCCATTGCTTTAGAAAACTGTTCAGCTATGGATTTCTCCAATTCTGCGTCGCTTTCGCCGCCCTTCATCGCGGAACCGATATCAGAGTCAATGCGGGCAAATTTCAGCTCCTGATTTTTGTACTCTAAAAAGCTGATAAAATGCGGATCAATTGCATGGGTCAGCAATGCGGCAGGCATATCCTGATCCTTAAACATACGAATGTATTGAGACTGCTGATTTTCGTCGGTGACATAGAAAATCTTTTTGTCGTCACCCTTGGGAAATTCGTCCAGGGTTTTAAATTCTCCTCCGATGGTTTTCAACAAAAGGATATCCTTTGCCCTGTCGTAGAATTTTTCATCTTTGATACAACCAAATTTGATAAAAGGAGAGATATCCTCCCAGTATTTGGCATACTGCTCACGATCCCCATTGAAAATTTCATGGAGCTTGTCCGAAACCTTTTTCGTAATATGGCGCGAAATTTTAGCAACATCTCCATCGTTTTGCAGGAAACTGCGTGAGACGTTCAAAGGAAGCTCCGGACAATCTATAACGCCTTTTAACAGTAAAAGGAATTCCGGGATAATTTCCTCAATGTTGTCTGCCACATAAACCTGATTGCAGTAAAGTTTGACTTCACCGGGCATAACTTCTACCTTGTTCTGCTGCCTGGGGAAATACAGGATTCCCTTGAGGTTAAAGGGATAGTCAACGTTAAGATGTATCCAGAACAAGGGCTCGTTAAAGTCCATAAAAACCTTGGAGTAAAAGGACTTGTAATCCTCGTCAGTGCAGTCTTTGGGAGCTTTGAGCCAAAGTGGATGAGTATCGTTGACAGGATAATCCTTTTCCGGGGCTTTTTCTGCGTCTTCCCCTTCTGCGGGCTGTTCCTCGGCAGAAGGCTGTTCCTCTAAATGTTTGGGATTCAAATAAATCTCATAGGGCATAAACTGGCAGTATTTGTGAAGAATTTGGCGGATGCGGCTTTCCTCCAAAAATTCTTCTTCCCCTTCTGCAATATGAAGGGTAACAGTTGAACCAACAGAATCCCTTGCGCCATCGCTGATTTCATAGTTAGCAGTACCGTCTGAGAACCAATGGATTGGAGCAGCCCCTTCCTGATAAGAAAGGGTGTCGATTTCCACCTGAGCCCCTACCATAAAGGCAGAGTAAAAGCCTAAACCAAAATGCCCAATGATACCAGCATCTCCGCCGTCCGTTTTCTCTTTATAGTGTTCAACAAACTCCTGCGCGCCGGAAAAAGCTACCTGGGTAATATAACGTTCTACCTCTTCCTCGGTCATGCCAATACCATTATCGCAGATAGATAACGTTTTAGCATCCTTATCAATGGCAACAATGATACGCGGCGGAGTCTCAGAAGCAGGAGCTTCCCCAATACCGCGAAGTTTTTCCAGCTTGCTGATTGCATCGCATCCATTGGAAACTAATTCCCTCAGAAAAATATCCTTATCGGAGTAAAGCCATTTTTTTATAATGGGAAACATATTCTCCGATTCGACTCGGATTTGTCCCTGACGTTTCATTTTTACATTCCTCCCAGTTTGATCGTATCGTAAATTTCGGATACAAAACTTTTGTTATATTATCCTACTCCAACTAAAGATAATTGTCAAGAACCCTGACAAGAGTGTTTTTAGGTACTTTGGTCGCTCCTGTTTCAAACAGCGGCTTTACATCTATATGTAACAATGATGACCTTTCCCTGACTTGGCGATTTTTTTATGTCGTATTTTTCTGGGAAAGCCTCAATTAAATTGCTCAACTTTTTAAATCCGTAATCTTTAACATTAAAATCCGGCAATTCTCTTTTTATAAATTGCCCAGCTGAACTCACATTTACAAATCCCTCCTGATTTTGATACTTTTCAGCGGCTTTTTTCAATAATATATGTATAATATTGATTTTGTCTGCTTCTGGAATCGATTCCTCTGTCTTTTCTTCGGCATTGTCTTCTTTTCCACAAATATCCTCTAAAAATAAAAATTCATCGCAGCTGTTTCGAAAGGATTCTGGTGCTTTCTTCTCCCCCACTCCTATCACTCGTGTGCCGGATTCACGTAAATAGATTGCTAGAGGAGTATAATCACTATCGCTGGCCATAATGGCAAATCCGTTATATATCCCCCTATGCAGCAAATTTACGGCGTCGATTACTAATGCCATATCAGTAGCATTTTTTCCTAAAACATAATCAAACTGTTGTTCTGCCTTAATCGCCAGCCGTTTTAATTCACTTTCCCAATTTTTTAAAGTATCCTTTTTCCAATTCCCATATGCTCTTTTTACTACAATACGTCCATACACAGAAATTTTCTGTATAACGCCCTCTAACTTGTTAATCTGCGTATTATCTGCATCAATTAAAAGCACAATTTTTTCTAAATCTTTCATATTTAACCTCTTTATTCATCTCCGTCGCTTAGAACCTATCCGTAAACAAAACGTGCGCAGTCAGATTTTTATGAAACGAGGTATTTTCTTACATGAATTCTGTCGGATTTAATAAAGTATATAGATATTTTAGTTTACAATACCCAATAAAAACATTGTAATGCTTTCATTCCTACAAGTCAAGCACCATTCCGGCAAACATGCATACATTATATTCACCTTCAGCCTTCCAAGGAGGATCTTCCAGAGGATAGGTGTTTCGAAATTGCAGTCAATATTGTCAGCGATATTTGGCGTTGGTATTCCTCCTGTGTAAGCTTTTTACATTCCTGAGGATTAGAAAGAAACCCGCATTCCACTAAAACAGCAGGCTGTTTGGCATTATAGAGAAGGAATAATTCGCTTCCCGCTTTTTTAATTTCCCTTTGATTTTCGGGCTGAAGAAGCGAGTGAAAGGAACCCTGAATTTCCTGGGCAAGCTGTTGGCTTCCAGAATGATTCGGGCTGTAAAAAACCTGTGCGCCATAATATTTACTTTGTTGGAATTTATTTTGATGGATACTGATGAAAACGGCATTGGCGTGGGACTGCATAAGTTTTAAGCGGTTGTGCATATCTGAAACCTTTCTATTGCGGGTGCTTTTGCCGTCTGTACTGGGATCGGCAGTAGAAATATCGGTTTCGCGTGTCAAAACCACACGGTAGCCGCATATCCGAAGTAAATCCCGCAGTTTCAGGCTAACGTCAAGATTAATATTTTTTTCAACTACCTGATTACAGACTGCTCCCCCGTCAAAGCCGCCGTGTCCAGGGTCAAGAATAATTGCAGGAGTCATATCAGGCGTCATAGAAACTGCGGCGTCAGCTGCAGCAGAATATGCAACTTGCCGGAAGGCAAAAAAAGCAGCGATTAAAACCACAGGAATCAGAGAAAAAGCAAACCAGCGCATAAACTGAGACCTCCTAAAAACGTCAAATACTGTTCTTTCATTTTTATACAACCTATGAGACAAGATCAACAAATATGAGGCACGGAACAGAAAAAAGCAAAAAGGATGAAGAATAAAGGTTGACAATTCCACCCAATCCGATTATTCTAAATAGAGGGGCCGCGATTTGTATGAAAAAGCGAATTGAAACAGCGGCAAATTCATCGAAAATACACAGGAGGAACAAACAATGAACTATGTTATAGGGATTGACATTGGAACATCAGGAACAAAATCAGTATTATTTGACGAGCAGGGCGGAGTTATTGCTTCCAGCATGGCAGAATACCCCATGTACCAGCCGCAAAACGGATGGGCAGAGCAGAAGCCTGATGACTGGTGGAATGCGGTTGTATACACTGTTTACGATATTATCCGCAGCAGTGGGATAGATCCATCTGATATCAAAGGCGTGGGAATGTCAGGACAGATGCATGGGCTTGTCATGCTGGGAGAAAACAATGAAGTTCTGATGGATTCCATCATTTGGTGCGATCAGAGGACATCCCGCGAGTGTGAAGAAATGACTCAAAAGGTCGGGGCAAAGCGCATGATTGATATTACTGCCAATCCAGCGCTGACAGGATTCACAGCGTCTAAAATCTTATGGGTACGCAATAATAAGCCGGAGATATATGCAAAATGCCGGCATATCCTTCTGCCAAAGGACTATATCCGCTTTAAACTGACTGGGGAATTTGCAACAGATGTTTCGGATGCATCCGGGATGCAGCTATTAGATGTGCCAAACCGCTGCTGGTCAGATGAAATCCTGGATAAGCTGAACATTTCCAAATCTCTTTTAGCCAAGGTCTATGAATCACCGGAAGTCACTGGGAAAGTTTCGGCGGAAGCAGCGGCAAAGACTGGTTTAAAGGAAGGGACCATTGTTGTAGCAGGAGCTGGGGACAATGCAGCAGCAGCAGTTGGAACCGGAATTGTCCGGGACGGCAGAGCCTTTACTACCATTGGTACATCAGGGGTTGTGTTCGCCCATACAGATAACATCTCTATTGACCCAAAAGGCCGGGTACATACTTTCTGTTGTGCGGTTCCAGGATGCTGGCATGTTATGGGTGTAACCCAGGCGGCAGGGCTGTCCTTAAAATGGATTCGGGATAATTTCTGTCAGGCAGAAACAGAAACCGCCCGCTCTATGGGTGCAAGCCCTTACTATTTGATGGATATGGAAGCCGCCAAGTCCCCCATTGGTTCTAACCGCCTGCTGTATCTCCCCTACTTGATGGGTGAAAGAACTCCCCATCTCGACCCGGATTGCCGGGGTGTGTTCTTTGGCTTGTCTGCCATGCACGAAAAACGGGATATGATCCGTGCGGTTATGGAAGGGGTAGTCTTCTCCCTTAACGATTGTATGAATATTCTGCGGGAGATGAAAATTGATATTCAGGATATGATGGCCTGTGGCGGCGGCGGAACAAGTTCCGTATGGCGCCAAATGCTGGCGGATTTGTATGGCTGTCAGGTCAGCACTGTTAATTCCAAGGAAGGCCCTGCCCTAGGTGCAGCGATTCTGGCCTTTGTAGGCGCAGGAATTTACCCGGATGTTGTCACTGCCTGTGATAAACTTGTTAAGAAGAACAAGACGCAGGAACCAAACAAGGAGAACGCAGAGAAATATGCGCCATTCTATCAGCTTTACACGGAACTTTACAAGGATTTAAAGGAAGATTTCAAAAAGCTGGCAAGTATCCAATAGAAATCTTTGAAGTATCTCTTGCAGAGGAATATACAGATCGCACAGAAGGGATTTGCTGTTAAATGCAGCAAATCCCTTTATCTTTTGGAGTTGTACTCATCTTTGTCTTATACCCGCAAATTATCTTTATTGATAACGAAAAAACCAAAAGGGCTTTCAACATCTCTGAATGTTGAAAGCCCCTCTGATTTTCGGCGTTGTCAATGCCGGCGGAAAACCCTGTAAGTATTTCCCCGCAGAAAAGCCCCCGGCGAACTTAGCGCATAATCGAGAACAATCCCGCAGTTCCACGAATCAGCAATACACAATTTTAATGCGGAAACTGTCAAACAGTCTTTTCCATTTGACGTCGGGTATCCTGTCCGTAATAATGGTGGAGATTTTCTCCAAATTACCCAATTTCACATGACCGATTCTCCCGAATTTGGTGCTGTCACAAAGCATGATCCGCTCTGCTGCGCATTGGATCATAATGCGCTTAACAGCGGTATCGGCTTCATCGCTTTCAAATATCTCCCCTGCCTCGGAAAGCCCGCGGCAGGAAAAAAACATTTTACCGGCAAAGTAGTTGTCCTGAACAAGATGGTTGGCAGCATCACCCACAAAAGACTGATTGGTCCGGGAAAGCTGTCCGCCTACAGCCACCAGCTTGATCTCCGGCTGATGGCTTAACTCATTCACAATGGGGAGCGAGTTCGTAATAACCCGAATCTCGCTGAACTTTTTAATGGAGCGGGCAAGATAGAGGGCGGTTGTGCTGGCGTCCAGAAATAAGGTATCGCCTGGTTTCACAAACCCAGCCGCAGCAGCGGCAATTTTTGTTTTCAGCGGCAGATTCATATTCTGACGGATTTCAGCGGAAATGTCCCCTAAACTGCTTTCATTCGGTACAGCGCCGCCATGGGTTTTGATGATATGGCCTTCCTGTTCAAGCAGCATCAGGTCGCGCCGGACGGTTTCCTCTGTAACTCCTCCCAAAAGGGCCAGGCTGGAAACAGTGGCAATCCCGTTTTGATTAATGGTATCCAGAAACAATTTTCTGCGCTCGATAGCCAGCACCGCAGCCACCTCCCTTCTGCCAGTTGACGCTGTAAAAGGGGATCAATCTCATAGGTATTTCCACAGTTCCTCATGGGGCGCGGCGATCACAGAGGTTCCAACCAAAAGTCCCTGATCCTTCGCATAGCGGCTGCCTGCTTCAACGGAAGCGTTGACATCCCCTACATGTCCAGTCAGCATAACGAACCCCTTCCCGCCCATGCCTCTGGAAATACGCAGGTCCAAAATCTCAACGCTGGCTGCTTTAATAGCAGCATCAGCGGCCTGAATAGCGCTTGCGCCGGAAAAAGTTTCAATAATACCCAGCGCTCCCTGTGGAGCTTGGGCAGGGGCTCCCATAAGAGCCTTAACAACCCTTTGGTCTACCCTGCCCAGCCTTACAGCATCAATAACATATTTGCCATAGTTTGCCTTGATGCGATCCAGGGAAACCTGAACATCAGAAATTTCACCAGTTAGAATGATCTCATACTTGCCAGGGCAGGAAGGCTGTGCGGCAACAATGTTTACTCCCGCTGATTTCAGCGCCTCGTCGCAGGCTTCCACGCCTTTTGCAATGCTTTTCAGTTCTGCAATACCGATTGAATACAACATTCTGCTACCTCACTCCTCCCGTACATTGGATTTGGATTTTTCCGCCTGGGCCCATGTCCACACTTTCAACAATACCGTCCCAAGAAGCATGGATGGCAGCAGACGGCGCGCCTTCGGCGGCTTTCGCCACCATGTCGCCTTTTTTCACGCTGTCCCCTGGCTGTACAATGGGTTCTGCCGGCTTGCCAATATGCTGGGACAAAGGCAAAACCAGACGGGTTGGAGCTTTGTCCAGTCCGCCCAAATCTTCAGGGACCTGGTCATAGGGCAGAACTCCTATGCGGGATTTAAACCGTTCCGATGGAACCATGCGATATTCCCGCTCAGGAAGTACCCCCACAGCAGGCCCCGTATGGGTATAGCGGATACGATTCGCGCCTAAAGTTTTCTTGATCTCTGTCATAAGGGTGACAGGGCTGATGCCCTGGCAGCAAGCCATTAATTCACACACACCACACCCGCTGCAAAGCTGGGCAGTCAAATAATCCTGGGGATTATCCACTGCAAAGGCAGCCACTGCCCGCACCGTGCGGCTTGGGCTAATGGGATATCCCAACAGTGCGCGGGTACAAAGATCAGAACACATGCTGCACTGGCAGCAGACAGAGGATGATTTTTTCAGAATATGTGCTGTAGAGGCCGTTTTACTGATAACGGCAGGGATATCCTCCGGCAGTATCAACAGGGACTTGGTGGTCTTCCGAATGAATGCCGAACTGGGATCAACCAGCTTGCCCATAGCAGGCCCACCGTCAAGAACTACACAGCCCTCTGGAATTTTCACTCCATAATGGTTCAGCAGTTCTCCCACATTCATGCCAATGGGAACTTCCACAAAGAGCTTTCTGTCAATTTTACCGGAGATTGTCACCCATTTGCTTGTTACCGGCTTCCCATCCACTGCCCGCTTTACATTATAAAGGGTTTCCACATTGGAGACAATTACCCCCGCAGTAAACGGCAAACTTCCTGGCTGCACCACACGGCCTGTTGTCTCATAGATCAGGATAATTTCATCACCCACCGGGTAGACGTTGGGCAGTTCATACACTGTGACCCCTTCTCCCAAAGTTTGGCCTTGGGTAAGACGCAGCTTCCGTGCGGTATGTTCCTTGATGGAAAGAAAGCAGGATTTAATATTGGTTGCCTTCATTACAATCTGTGCGCCCCGCACAACATCATCCAGGTACTTTTTCATGAGGTAGTAATCCGAATAAATGAGAGGCTCACATTCTGCACCGTTAATAATAAGGGTATCCACCAGATCGTCCCGAAGCTTAAAGGCCAACGGGAAACCTGCGCCGCCTGCACCGACAATGCCAGATTCGGTGGCAATTTGTTTTAGTTGATCCACAGAGAACTGAGAATCTATTGAGTCCATTTTAACCATTCCTCCCTTCTATTGGAGAAAAAGCCCTACAGAGAAGGTTTGAGGTCTGCACCTTGCGCCCAATTCCTGCAAAGCTGTCTCACAGGGAGCGCCAAACGAGAGGAAGCACCTCTCAAATAAAAGACCAATCGGCTCAAACCGGGATAAAAGCGGCAGGGTTTGGAAGGTTTACTCGTCTACAATGCCAACAATCACCATATCGACGGGACAGTCCCGGCTTCCAGAGGCAACACGGGCGCCGCTTCCAGAAACGATCAGAACCTTTTCGCCAATCCCAGCCCCTACGCTGTCCACAGCGACAATATGCCGCCCGGTAGGTTCTCCGGCTTCATAAACCTGGATCTCCAGGAATTTAAAGCCAATGAGATGCTCATTTTTCCTGGTAGAGACAATATTGCCCACTACGCGTCCCACTAACATAAGGCTATTTTTTCCCTCCGCACTTGCATTCACCGCCACAGTGCCCGCAGGAGCCTTTTGGAGCAATATGAACAACTGCCCCCTGCCCGATGCCGGCAGCATTTGCGTCGTCCGTATCAATATGCATTTCCAGGCGGAACTTGCCGCTGACGCGGATCTGCACATCATAGAAACGGGTGCGGCGTTCGCCGTCCACCATTACATCCACAAAATCCCCATCCTTCAGGCTGCGGGCAGCAGCATCAGCAGGGGTCATATGAATGTGACGGTTGGCAATAATACAGCCTTCTTTTATGGAAAGCACGCCTTTTGGACCCACTATGGTAAGGGGCGCGCTTCCGGCGATATCCCCAGAGGGACGCACCGGTGGATTTACCCGAAGAACATAAGTATCGGTCCGGGAAATCTCAACTTGGGTATGTTTCCGTACAGGTCCAAGGACCCGCACATTTTCAATGGGTTTCAGCGACGGCCCAAGAATCGTCACTGTTTCCTTGGCGGCAAAGTCATCCCCCATCAGGGGTTTTGCCACCGTAAGCTGGTAGCCCGGCCCAAATAGAACTTCCACATCTTCCTGGGTCAGATGGATGTGGCGGTTGGATACGCCAACCGGAACAGCATTCAGGTCTTCCCTAGCGCCGTCCCCTGTAGGGGAGCTTTCCAGCACGTTTTTCACAATAGCAGCAATCAGTTCCCGGCTGACTTCCATGGGAAACGCCTCCCTTCCAGTATCTCAAAAGAATGCTATGCGGCCCGTTGGAAAGTTTCGCGCCCTTTCCAAAGTGGATACAGCGTCAGGCCGCGCACTCTGTCCCTGCCTTGCAGAGTCTGTAAAGTGAGATTATTTAAGGGAAGGAAGGATTTTTTCCACATCGGTATGGGGACGGGGAATGACATGGGTAGCGACGATTTCGCCCAAACGTGCGCCAGCAGCTCCGCCAGCATCAACGGCGGCTTTCACCGCTCCCACATCCCCGCGCACCATAACGCTCACCAAACCGGAACCGATTTTCTCGGTGCCGACCAGTGTCACGTTTGCAGCCTTCAGCATTGCATCAGCGGCTTCAACTGCCGCCACAAGACCTCTTGTTTCAACCATGCCCAGAGCTTCCATTGTATGCTCCTCCTTCAATTTCGGATTGGTATTTGTTGCAGCTGCTGCCGCAGGGGCAGCCGCTTTAGAAATTTCTGTTTTTGAACCCGCCGTTTCAGGCTGGTCCCCTTGCATATCCTGCGCCGGAGCGTCAGACTCCGAAACAGGATGTGTATCCTTTTCCGCCGGGGCGGTCTGATTTTTCAGGGGATCGTCCTTTGGGCGGCGGCTTTTTGCTCCGCGCCGTTTGGACGGCGTTTGTTCGTCAGCCAACTGCCGCACCTCCAGCATCGTTCCAAATTTTTCGTTTGCCTATTCGCCTTTCGGCTGAACGTCGTCCTCCAATGGGTCTTGATAGAGGAACCGAAGGATTTCCTCATGGGGGCGGGCAATCACCTCGCAGAGTTTGACCTTCCCCACCTGGGCCGCTGCCAGCCTTCCAGCTTCAGCAGCTGCTTCCACAGCGGAAACAGTTCCGTCAACTACGACTGTCACCAGCCTGCCGCCCAGTTTTTTCTCCACATGGATAAGCCGAACGTCAGCGGCCTTAAGCATCGCGTCCAGCCCGACGGTGGCGGCGACCATGGCCTGCACTTCCAGCAAAGCAATCGCTTTCTCCACCTGTCACACTCCTATCCGAATCAGCCCAGGGAGGGCAGAATCTTTTCCACATCTGAGTGGGGCCTGGGGATGACATGTACGGCGACGATTTCGCCCAGACGCGCACCGGCAGCTCCGCCCGCTTCCACAGCGGCCTGAACCGCGCCAACGTCGCCTCTGACCATGACGCTCACCAAACCGGAACCGATTTTCTCAGTGCCGATAAGGGTGACATTTGCAGCCTTGACCATAGCGTCTGCGGCTTCCACAGCGGCAACAAGCCCTCTGGTTTCAACCATTCCTAAAGCTTCCAACATAATGTAAAATCTCCTTTCAGGCAGCCCTCCAGGAAAACCTTTTGAGGGCTTCCATAGGGGTTAATGGGGTTCGTTAAGGGTTCTTTTGGGGATATTCAGCCGATCCTTTCCAGCCTTGCTCAAGCTGGCGAGGATATCGGTAGACGGTTCTTCCCTGGCGATAATATGGGATGTGATATACAGACCCCGTTTCTCAGCCTGGGCGATTCCAGCAGCCACAGCAGTTTTCACATCGGCAACGCCGCCCTGCATTTTGACGATCATCACCAGCGGAACTTCGGCGGCATCCCCGGCGGCGGGCTTATTATTGTCAATATTGACAATCTTCACCTTACCGGCCTTGGCAGCCGCGTCAGCCACCACAATGGCGGTGGTATAGCCGAATACCTCAATTAATCCGAGGGCCATAACGCAACTCACACCTCACAGTCGGGTTAATTTGCAACGTAGGCAATCTTTATTCCCTTATGGGCGACGTTGGTTTCCATAGCCTCGTTGAGCTGATCCAGCGGGAAGCGGTGGGTAATCAGGTCCTCCACAGGAAGCCCAATCTCCTTAGCCTGCCGCAGGAAGGCGATCACCAAGGGATACTCGTGAGGACCATAGGTCCAGGAGCCGACCAGGGTAATTTCCTTGTTGCACAGATCGAAATGGGGGTTGATGGTGCAGTCCCCGCCGTTGACAAAAAAGCCCATCTCGCACAGGCCGCCGCCTCTGCGGATATACTTGTATACATCGGCTGCGGCTGCAGGAGCGCCAGTACATTGGAAAGCAAAATCTGCTCCCATGCCAGTTGTAACAGCCTTGACCGCATTGACCCGATCCTGAAGTTCTGGAATTTCCTTAAAGTTGATGGTGGTATGAGCACCCAGGCGTTTGGCCATTTCCAACCTTTGAGCGTCACCGTCCAGTGCAATCAGATGGTTAATACCAAAGGCTTTTGCCACTGCAATGGTCATCAGACCAACAGGGCCGCAGCCCTGGATTAGAACCTTAGAATTGAAGTTCAGCAGACGGGTTGTATTGGCGCGTTCCACTGCATGGACAGAAACCGCGGCCAGTTCCAGAAGCATTCTCTGATCCAGGCTCAGGTCATTGACCACAAAGAAGGTAGAGCCGCCTTTAATCAAAATGTGAGTAGCAAACCAGCCGTTCAAACGGTGGTTGGGGTCATCCCCCAGCAGGCCATAAACGCCTGCACTTTCACACATTTCGGGTTGATCGGGATGAAGTTTGCAGATATTGCATTCTCCACAGGGGATGATGGAAGTAACGAGCTTATCCCCTATTTTGATAGGATTGCCAGCGGTATCTTTTTTGACGTTTTTGCCGATTGCGACTACTTCACCAGTGCCCTCGTGCCCTAGGACAACAGGAATCAGTCCAAAAGGATCGCCCTTCCACTCATGAACGTCGGTACCGCAAACGCCGCAGCCTTCCACCTTGACCAAAATCTCATCATCGCCCACCTGAGGGATGGGGACTTCTTTGACTTCAATCTTCCGTTCCCCGGTCAGCATCGCAATCCGTGCCGAAGCAGGAACACTTGCGGCTGTGGGAGCAGGAGCGGAAGCGCCTGACATTTGAGAAAGCACCTGTTTTACCAAGGCTTCAATTTGTTCAGGATTCATAGGATAAAACAACTCCTTTTCTGAAAAGGATTTGTATAAACGGTAAGTTCCATTTATACGATGTGGAACGAATCGGAGGCAACGCAGCGGCGCAGCCTAGTAAAGGACCGCGCAGAGGTTAAACCTTCCCCGGTAGGCCCGGCGATGGTAAAGGTACAGTGCCCTTCCCCTCCGAAGCCGATGCCTGCATAAGACGGCGCATTTTTCACAAAAATTGTCGTCTCCACTGCCTTGGCAAAGGCTGTCAAATTGTCGATATTCTTAGAATGCATATGGGCTGTGTGACGATTGCCATGCTCCGCGCGAACTGCTTCCTCTATAGCTTCCTCAATGCAGCAAACCCGCACAATAGGCAGAATTGGCATCATTAATTCAGTCTGGACAAAGGGGTGGTCTTTATCCGCTTCGCAGATTACGCAGCGGATAGTGTCATCCACCTCAACGCCAATTGCGTGAAGGATCTTTTTCGCGTCGCGGCCAACCCATTTTTTATTGATAACCAGTTTTGTTTCGCCGGTGTTTTCGTTTTCCTGTTTGACCAGGACAGTCTCCGCCAGTTTATCCACTTCCTCAGCCGAAGCCAGGTAAGCGCCAAAACGGGTCATATCATAAATCAGTTCGTCTGCAATGGAATCGAAAGCAAAAACTTCCTTTTCCGCAATACAGGGCAGATTGTTGTCAAAAGAGCAGCCGTCAATAATATCTTTTGCTGCTTTTGGCACATCAGCTGTATCATCTACAATGACAGGGGGATTGCCCGCACCTGCGCCGATTGCCTTTTTCCCAGAGGAAAGCATTGCTTTGACCACACCAGGGCCACCGGTACAAACCAGCATCTTTACAGCCGGATCATGGGTCATAATGTCAGCAGATTCCAGGGTAGGCTTTTTAACGGAGACAGCAATTTCCGGCCCACCCAGGGCTTTCGCAGCGCGGTTGCACAGGTCGATGGCATAATTGGTTGTTTTGATGGCATTGGGGTGGGGATTAAAGACCACCGCATTGCCGCCCGCCAGCATACCGATGATATTGCAGATGGCAGTTTCGCTGGGGTTCGTGCTGGGGGTGATGCTCCCAATGATTCCGAAGGGGGCCATCTCTACAAGGGTCAGTCCGCCATCGCCGGTTTTGGCGGTGGTCAGAAGGTCCTCGGTGCCGGGGGTTTTGCGGGAAACAAGCTGATGTTTGAGCAGCTTGTGTTCCACACGGCCCATTCCGGTTTCTTCCACGCCCATTTTAGCCATGATTTCAGCTTCCGCAAAGCAGAGCTTGCGGATTTCGGAAATAATGGTTTCGCGCTGTTCCACCGTCATGGCCCTTATGGATTTATAGGAATCTTTGACAGCGGCGAGGGCTTCCTCCATGTTGTCGTAGATGCCGATATACCTCCGGCCAAAATAAGAAGCGGAGTCATAGGAGGCAGTTCCAGCAGAGGCGTTCGCGCCGCCGTCTGCGGAAAGCTGGGAAAGCACCTTGGCAACAATTGCGGAGACAGTTCCCTCCGAAACAGCTGTCTGGTTCATGAATGAAAACCTCCTTTGTTTCAAACCACGCTCGGTAATTTCACAGAGTACAGTTGCATCTGATACAGACGCCTGGATAGACCTCATGTCAGCAGGGGATACCGATTTCCCTCCGCCCCTGCTGCCGTTTATCTTGTTTTTAGTGATTCATCCCTCCGTCTATAGGGACGGGAGAATTCTTACTTATCTTGCTGAAAATCTGGAGTGCAATGTCTGCCAAATGGGAGTCCTGTTCTTCCGTTCCCCCACTGACCCCAAACCCTCCGACAACTGCGCCGCCATATTCCAATGGCACGCCGCCGCCGAAAATCACAATACGTCCTCCATTGGTAAACTGAATCCCATAAAGGGACGCTCCAGGCTGGGCGAGGGGTGCAAGCTGTTTGGTAGACATTTTCATAGAAACGCTGGTAAAAGCTTTATTGGCGGCTATATCCACACTGGCAAGCAGTGCGCCGTCGTCCCGGATAGAGCAGACGGGAAAGCCGCCGCTGTCGCAGACCGCCGCAGAAGCCCGAAAGCCCAGTTCTCTGGCTTTTGTCAAAACATTGAAGCACAATTCCACAGCCTGCGCTGTAAAATTAGAGCTGCCGGAACCGTAAGGCAGAGGGACAAGGACGCTGCTGCTGGAACTTTCCGCCAAGGAACTGGGGGGAACCAAGGGAACGGGGGCCTCCCCCCCACTGGCTGAATCTGAGGAAGCAGAAACCGGGGATGCCTGATCAAGGTTCCGGGTTTCTGAAAGTGCGTCAGAGAGCCGCGCCATGGCATAGGTCAGATCCGAAATGCGGTTAAGCCATGCCATTATATCCCTGGAGAGACCCCGGCGCTGAGAAAGGGCAACCGCTTCCCGTTCCGCCCTGCGCACAATGGCGCGGGCCAGATCCAGGGCGGCGCCTGCCTTAGAAGCGCCTGGGACGGCGGGGCCCAACGCCCCGCCGGACTGGGTTTCAAAGTGCTGGGGAAGGGTTTCCGAGACAGAATCGACAGCTTTTTCCAAGCTGGCTACCCGTTCATGGGTAGCAAACCGGGGGCCTCCGGCGATTTCCTCGGAAAGAAGAATCACATCGTTTTGAATCTGCCGGACGATTTCCAGCAGTTGGGCGGGGACCCAAGGCTTAGCCATGCCAAGGGCGCTGGTAAACTCGTCAAGGGTTCCCAGCAGGTAAAACACCGGGCTGCTCTTTTCAATCATCATACGGTTCATCGTACTGGTAAACCCGGTGTCCCCTTTTTTGGTATATAAACTCATGGCCTCACCTCCCAATCAGCCGATCCTGGCCGGATTTTTATAAATGCAGGAATAAAAGCCCGTCCAATTATTGGGTACTCATAGGCGCCTTTCAAGTTTTCTTATAAAAGAAAGAGTTCTATATTAAGAATATCTCATCCCCCTCGGAATTACTTCCGAACGCGCAGGAGGACTGCTGTTTATTGCTTTTTTCTGTACAAACTTTAGACAGGATTCATCTTTCCCAGCGGATAAATTCCGCGCGCGCATGGGCTGTCCATTTACCAATCTGAAAGCTTCCAGAAAATACTGTTTATCCTTTCCAGGAGCTTTTGGAAATTCCTATCTTCCTAACCCTCCTGTTTCCGCGGAAAATCCGCACGCGCAAAGAAACAGGAATAGGCTGTTTCCCTGAAATAATTCCACAGCCTGAAAGCAAAAAACCCACAGAAAAGAAATACACTCATTTTTCAAGACAAAAATCAGCTTCATGCTAATTTTTCCGTTGAATTCATGTGAACAACTCGTTAAAAATTCGTTGGAAGTTTTCGACACACAGATTCATTGACTCCCCCTCCCCACTTTTCCAGGGCTTTCTGAAAAACAGCCGCTGACGCGCAAAAAGAAGGGGCTGGGGTACTTCCAAATAAACCAAACCTGCTTGAAAGCTTGAAAGGATTACTGTGTATTGGTTGACTGCCAATTATGTTAGAGCGGGTTATATCCCTTTATATCCGGTTATATGGACGGCTTACTTTTGGAGGGCAGCGAGAATTTTACGGGTGATCTCCTCAACCATAGCGGAATCCGCAGGTGCAGAGGCGGGAGCGGGGGCTGGTGCAGGATCAGAACCAGGAACTAGGCATTTACAGTTTGGAGTTCCTCTTCTGGAGCACTTAGAGCAGCCAGGATGACGGCCGGGGATCTTCATATTCCGTCTGACTTCCAGGAGCTTCTCAATCTGGTCGCAGGTAAACTCGTTCTCGTTGCCGAGCTGACGGGCTACCAGGCTAATTTTTGCGAAGAATTCCAGGGTTTCCATTTTAAAGTAAGCGTTGAGCAGAGAGATACCAACAGTCAAAGCGCCATGGTTTTGGAGCAGGAATGCATCATGGTTCTGAAGCTCTTTAGAAACCGCGTCGGGAATCTCCGTGGTAGAGGGGGTGCCATAGGCAGTCAGGGGAATTTCGCCCAAGGAAATAACTGCTTCCGGCATAGTATACTTGTCCAGAGGAATACCGGCGATAGCAAATCCAGTAGCTGTTGGGGGATGTGCATGAACTACTGAACGGATGTCAGGGCGCTCCTTATAGCAGCGCATGTGCATTTTAATTTCAGAAGATGGGTTGAGCTTGCCTTCCAGCTTATTCCCCTCGGCGTCAATCTTGATGATCATATCCGGGGTCATAAAGCCTTTGGAAACACCTGTGGGGGTGCAGTAGAATTCGTTGTCGCTTACCTTAACGGAAATATTGCCGTCATTGGCTGCGACAAACCCATTCATATAAATGCGTCTGCCAATCTCACAGATTTCCTTTTTAATCTCGTAGGGGGAGGTCATTTTAGGTCAGACTCCTTTACGTTGAATTTGGGGATGCAGTTGCTACGGATACACGCCTGCCAGGCGGATTTACTGCCAGGCAGGATAAGCCCCTATCGCTTACCCTTTTATTATACAATACTTTTTTAAAAAGTGGAAGTGGTTTTTTGTTGTTTTTGTTGTGAATTTTATGTTTTTGTGTGGAAATGTATAGGTTAAGGAAAGATTTCAGAAGAATGGGTGGAAAAGATATCCTGTGGGTGTACCTTTGCTTTATTTTATTGAACTTATGCTATTGAAAAAAGTTTTGTATCGTTTTTGATTTCTTCACCTTGTATTCATATTCATCCCATATTATAATAAGTAAAAAATCACTCCAAAGGGGGCCTGGGGGTCTGCATGGTAAAACGGATAGTCGGTTCTATTGGGCGTTACATACGCCAAACAGATATTCTTCTCTTTTTATTATGTTTAGTAGCATCAAGCTTAGGAATCTTAATGTTATTTGGAATCGTAAATGCAGAATTAATGAAAATTTCCCGTCTCTATGTACAAATTGCCGCAACTGTGCTTGGGATTATTGCAGCTATTATTATGTCAAAAATTGATTATCACTTTATGGCTAAATTATGGAAACTGCATGTCCCCTGCGCAATTCTTCTGGTATTATTGACCTTTGTCTGGGGTCAGCAGCGCGGAGAAGCAGATGACAAAGCCTGGATTTTTTTCAATTTGAGCAGCAATTTTCAAATTTCCATCCAGCCATCTGAAATTTTAAAGATTTCCTTTGTGCTCTCTTTTGCGCTTCACCTGGAGGCAGTGAGGGAAAATATCAATAAGTTAAAAAATGTAATTTTCCTTTGTATCCATGGGCTTTACCCGGTTGTACTAATCCACTTTCAAGGAGATGATGGAACTGCCCTGGTTTTTCTCTTTGTCTTTTTATGTATGATTTTTTCAGCGGGGATAAGCTGGAAATATATTTTTCTTGCAATGGGAGCAATGGCCGCAGCAATACCAATCCTTTGGAATACTATTCTCACTACAGACCAAAAAAATCGTATTTTGGCTATTTGGGATTATGACTTTGATACACAGAATATTGGCTGGCAGCAGCTTCAAGGACGTATTTCTATTGGTTCAGGACAGATTTGGGGAATTGGGATCTTTTCTCCGGATCATCGTTCCGGTGTACCGGAAATACACAATGACTTTATTTTTGCATTTATTGCGGAATCAGTGGGGTTTATTGGCTCAGTAGCTATCTTGCTGCTTCTTGTTTCTATAGGTTTAAAAATCCTGTCAAACTCCAGGCTCGCTCAGGATTATTTGGGAAAATATATTTGTATTGGGGTTTCTGCGATTATTATGACGCAGATTTTTATAAATATTGGGATGTGTTTAAGTATCCTTCCGGTTATTGGGATCACTCTCCCCTTTTTCAGTTCCGGCGGAACGTCGGCGGCTACACTGTATTTAGCAATTGGGCTTTCCCTAAGCGTGTATATGCACAACCGGAGAACGCTTTTTTCATAATCATCGAAGGCAAACAAAAAAGGATAGGCAAAATGGTAGCTACTCATAAAACAGTATCAACCAACAAACTGAAATAGGGTAACTGTCATATAGGATATGAAGAAAGACGAGTAAGAAGCGGTTGCTTTTGCCCGTCTTTTTTCTGCCTATTACACAGTAGAAACGTCATTTTGGCAATAAAGATATAATGATATGTCCCTGATAAGCAGGCAGCTATTTGATATGTCTGGGACGGTTCCTCAGTACTGCGTCTATGGCTTCCAACTCTCCGATAACCATTTTTTCAATAGTATCAAAGGGTGTTGCCTCTTACTCCTCATAGTTTGCTTTTTCCAGTTCCTTTCTTCGTTTTTTCAAAGACGCTATTTTCCAATAATTCACTGTGCTTCTGCTTCCGTCCAAAATCGCGGTATGCGCTGATTGCTGTGTTGTGGAGAACCATTCTGCAAAAGGCGGAAAAGGTGTACTCAATATGCTCCATGAATTGTTTAGAATCACTCATTTTCTCATCATCCTCTTTCTTCCCAGTAGGGGCTATTACAACAAACGTCCATGCAGAAAAATCACACAAACATTTGAAAAATATGAGTTATTAAGACATACTAAATGATATATGTATTCATATCCATAACCGGAATACTCCGTTGCAGTAAATAGGATTTTTTACAACCTACTATTCGATATAAATATCGGCATGACAGCCGCCTCCCGAATCCGCCATAAAAATAAAACAGCGGCTTTTTCTAAGCCGCCGCAAGAGTATGTCTGCTGTACGACGGCTTTTTTCTTTTGCCGTCGTCCGGCAGATTTATGTTGAAATTAAATTGTCTAACCAATTTGTATGATCAGATTATTCAAAGCTGTTTTTTATTGAAAAGCCGAATAGCAATCAGCAA
>CAJUSD010000014.1 GCA_910589145.1 uncultured Oscillospiraceae bacterium | reverse complement strand
GCAATCCCAAGCCTTCATCACTTGAAAAAATAGCAAATGCCCTTGCCGTCAATCCGGAGGTACTGGAAAATTCCGATTTTGACATGATTAAAGCCATGCACCGCCTATTCCAGATTGCCCGGCAGTACAACGGACATCTTTTTGCGTGCAAAGACGAGGAAGGTAATGATACAGTTGGAATACGCTTTGAAACCTTGACGCTGATGAACGCATGGTGTCAGCGTTACGAGAAATTTTTAGAAGATGTAGAAAAATGCAATGAAATCAAAGATGCAAAAAAACGCGGGGAAGCTCTTATTAAAGCTGAAACGGATTACGACCGCTGGATGGACACTTACCCCGAACAAAACGGAAATACTTTTTTCGACCTCAGCATCCAGCAGCTCCATGACCAAGTTATGGAAGATACAGAACACCGTTTGATAAACAATAATCTGGATTAAAAAATCTGTACCCAAATCGTACCCACCGCCAATTAAAAAATTCCCGCAAGCCTTGATTTTTCAAGACTTGCGGGAATTTTACTTCTCACTCGAACTCAATGGTCGCCGGCGGCTTACTGGTCACATCATAAACCACCCTGCTGATATGCCCCACCTCATTGACAATCCGGCTGGAAACCCTGTCCAAAACGTCATAAGGAATCCTGGCCCAGTCCGCAGTCATAAAGTCGGTGGTTGTCACCCCCCGCAGGGCAAGAGTATAATCATAGGTTCTCCCATCTCCCATAACCCCCACCGACTGCATAGAAGTCAGTACCGCAAAATACTGGTTGATGCTCCTGTCCAGCCCGGCGGAGGCGATCTCCTCCCGGAAGATGGCGTCCGCGTCCTGCAGGATGTCCAGCTTGTCCTTGGTGATCTCTCCCAGCACCCGCACTGCAAGCCCGGGCCCTGGGAAGGGCTGCCTCCATACCAGATAATCCGGCAGGCCAAGCTCTGTCCCCAGCTTGCGCACCTCATCCTTAAACAGCAAACGGAGAGGCTCCACAATCTCCTTGAAATCCACATAATCCGGCAGGCCGCCCACGTTGTGGTGGCTTTTGATCACCGCAGCATCCCCAAGGCCGGACTCAATTACATCGGGATAAATCGTACCCTGGGCCAGAAAATCCACTGCCCCGATCTTCTTTGCTTCTTCCTCAAAGACACGGATGAACTCCTCCCCGATGATCTTCCGCTTGGTCTCCGGGTCGGTCACTCCGGCAAGCCGCTTTAAAAACCGTTCTTCGGCGTTGACCCGCACAAAGTTGATGTTCATATTCCCGTGGCCGAAAACCGCTTCCACCTCGTCGCCCTCATTTTTGCGCATCAGTCCATGGTCTACAAAAATGCAGGTGAGCTGATTTCCAACCGCCTTTGACAACAGCATCGCCGCGACAGAGCTGTCCACCCCGCCGGAGAGGGCCAACAGCACCTTTCCGCCGCCGATTTTCTCCTTCAGCCCAGCGATGGAATTGCGGGCATAATCCCCCATGGTCCAGTCTCCCTTTGCCCCGCAGACGCGGTAAAGGAAATTGCGCAGCATACCCTCCCCGTTTTCAGTATGTAATACTTCAGGGTGGAACTGCATGCCGTAGAGTTTTGCCTGTGGATTCTCCATAGCTGCTATGGGACAGTCTGCCGTAGCAGCTGCCACCTGGAATCCTTCGGGCAGCTTGTCTATATAATCATTGTGGCTCATCCAGACGATTCCCCGCTCCGGCAGGCCCTGGAACAGCAGGGAATCTGTTTTAAAAGTCGTTTCGGTTTTTCCAAACTCCCGCGCAGGGGCAGACTTTACCTCCCCGTAAAGGATATAGGCCATCAGCTGGCAGCCGTAGCAAAGCCCCAGCACCGGGATTCCCAGCTGAAAGATTTCCAGATCCACCTTTGGGGATTCGTCCAGATAAACGCTGTTCGGCCCTCCGGTAAAGATAATACCGATGGGGCTGCGGGCTTTTATCTCCTCAATAGACATGTGATAAGGGTGAACCTCGCAATAAACGCCGCACTCCCGCACCCGCCGGGCGATAAGTTGATTGTATTGTCCTCCAAAGTCCAGAACGATCACCAGTTGATGGGCCATCTGTCTTTCAGCTCCTTTGTAAAAAAGATACCATTTATTCTACTATTCCCCCTGTTGGATGTCAAGCGGGAGAGTCAAAAAATGACTGTTTTATATAGATTCCAGCATTTCCAAGGATGTTATGAAAAATTCATATCTATTTCATAGTATCATACAGAACGCTTATTATAATAATGGATAAGCTGCCCGATGTTGACAGGACTTTTTTCTAACACATCCGAAAGGGGCGAGAGAGCTTGTCTCCCAATCCTCATAAAGACCAATCGAATCAACCGGCGGGAAATTCCCGCCATCTTTCCTCCAAATGGATCGCTGTAATCTCCATTGCCGCTGTTTTAGGAATATGCGGAGGGTTGATATGGCTTCTCTGGCCCTGGCGGGGAGCCATTACCGACCCTGTTCAAAGACAGGAGTTTCAGGTCTGGCTTGGTTCCCTGGGAATCCGGGGATGGTTTATCTTTATGGCATTACAGATCATACAGATTGTCATCGCCATTATTCCCGGCGAGCCGGTGGAGCTCCTTGCCGGCATCCTTTACGGCGGCTGGGGCGGGCTGGCAAGCTGTCTGGCTGGGGTTTGGCTTGGTGAAGCCGCTGTTTTTTATCTGGTCAGACGGTTTGGATATCCTCTCGTCTCTTCCTTTTTCTCAGAGGACAAGCTGAAATCCCTTCCCATTTTCAAAAGTCCCAACCGCCTGGAACAGCTCACCTTTATTTTGTTTCTCATCCCCGGCACGCCAAAGGACATTCTGACCTATGCGGCAGGGCTTACGGATATCAACCCCACCCGGTTCCTTGTCCTCTCCACCTTTGCAAGAATTCCTTCTATTATTACTTCGGTTTTTGTGGGGGCCAACATCCGAAAGGGAAATTGGCTGGCTTCGCTGCTTCTATTTGCTGCCGCCGGACTGCTGGGTCTGTTTGGGTTATGGATTCACAAAAAAATATTTGGATCAAAAAGCAATCCCTATGATGGCGAAAAGACAAACTGATACCAGCATTGGCAGGAGAAAATCGCTATTAAAAATTTGTTATACCAATCGTCAGATTCAAAAAACAAGGCGGTGCTATACTCTGGAAAGAGTCATAACACCGCCTTTACTGCTGCCACGATAAATTCAAATTACGTATTGAGCCCGCCCAACCGTGCAATAATTGCCTCGCGGTACTCTGTATGATGCGGCATACCTCCGCCCAATCCGCCAAGTTTTGGAAACAGGAGTTTGAAATAACTTCCGTTTTTCATTGTAATAATGCATTTCACAGAACCCATCCATCCCTTTTTCATTTCGCAGTTCTGAATATCCGTCAATGGAAAACACATCCCGATGTCGGCAAAAAATATATCCGATGTAACCTCTTGTATCTCCATCCCGCTCACATCCGGCTCATCATCAAATTGATAGTAATAGCCACCTTTTTCACACTCAGCAATGACCAAAGAAGTATGTGTTATACCAATATAAATATCATATGTTGAGTATTTTTTCTTGTTTACAGCAACTATCCCTCCGTTTTCGTCTGGAACCAGCTTGCTTTCCGTGCGGGAGCACTTTCCAAAAACCCCCATTATGTTTATTTCCTTTGATATTGCATGTATGCCTGCCAGTAGTGTTTCTCCGTCGGGAATGTATTCCCCCAAAGCCCATTGCATATTGGCTTCATTAAAAATTTCAGACATGTTAAGTCCTCCTTATTCCTCTTTTTTATGTTTTTTGTGAGAGAATAAAATTGGCAGCAGATGCCCAAATGCTAACACAAGAAAAAATATCCCTGTCATAACAATAATTTTAGAGACCATGACAACCCGTTCATTCACAGGGACTTTTCCCCGTTCAAAAACTACAATACAAGCAAAAATATCAAAACATACCAGGGCAGCACATAAACAAGAAAGGAATAAAATAATTACAAGCCTTTTCGCTTTTCTTTGTTTTTCATCCATTCCAAACGCTCCCTTTTCCCCAAAAACGCCCAAAGGCTTGGATAAATTATCCCTCCCCAAGAGGCACAATCCCTCCAATATCCCATAGCCTCCCATCAGGGGTCGGGATGGAGAGGACTTGCACACCATGTCCCCTTACAAAATCCAAGATGCGTTCCCCATCAGGATGGGATTCCAAACAGCCGCACACCGCAAGAATCTTTGATCCCAACAGTCCGGTACATCCGCCTATAAACCCATATTCATAACCCGGCAGACTGATATACCCTGGCCGAATTCGCAGAACATCTATACCTGCCTTTTCCGCTGCTAAACCAATGGATAAATCAGCGGTTATAATTGCCTTTTCAGAAACTACACATGCTGAACATCGTGTATATCCCTGTCTGACCGGATGGACAGAAATTTTCTTTTCTTCTGCAAACCGGATAATTTCTTCCGCAGCTCCCGGCTTTTGTGGGGAACCTGTCCTGCAAAAAAGACACTCCCCTAAAAACAATACGTTTAATACTGCATCTTGCGGGTAAATACTTTGTAATCTTCTCGCCGGAACTGCCGCAGCCAGACCAAATCCCTCCAGACTTTGGGCAAGTTCCTCGCAATCTGCCAAAACACGCCCTTCCCCTAAATAACAAAGCCGCATATCTGGATGGGACGCACATGGAGCAGGCAAATTTTTCTGCTCTGTTACCTGGAATACTTCTATCCCCTGTTCTATCAAAAAGCTGGCTGCAAAATCTGCTGTTTGGGAAACGGCACAAAATTTTACCTTTTTTTCGGGATGATTCGGATATTTTAAAAAATTCATTTCTATCATACAATTATTCCCACTCCGCCAGAATTAGAGACAAATACGCATATTTTCCTCTTTCGTCCACACACTAATTCCACAGCCGGCAGACGGCCCTGCCGCCTATCCTGTGCCGGAGAAAGGGAGAGCATAATCATGAATTTAATTCACTGTCAAAAAGACTGTGTCTATCAATCTGACGGCTACTGCGGCCTTGATCGTGCCGCCGCTGTAACCTGTTCACAATTAAATCAATGCAGTTTTTACCAAAACAAAACGCCTTCCGTCAGGCCGGACGTGCCCCCAGAACATCAGGTTACGCCCAAGCACAATCCTGCCTCACCTATTGACCTGCCTCATGACGGCGCGCAATTTATGCAGGGTACAGAATGAGTTTCAGAAAATAGGGGCGGATTTCTCCGCCCCTACATATTCTATTCTTTTGGCCGCAGCAAGCGGAGTAAATCTCCTAAATTCGCAACTCCCAAAAGCTGTAAGCGGATATCTGTTTCTTTGGCCAGTTTTTTCTTTTCTGACATGGGCAGAATGCACTTGGCAAAGCCCAGCCTTTGAGCTTCTAAAACCCTGCTTCTGCCATGGGTAACAGCGCGGAACTCCCCCGCAAGTCCAATTTCTCCAAAGGCAAATAAATCCTCTGGCACTGGACGGTTTATATACGCAGAAATCAATGCGACTGCGATTGGCAGATCAGCGGCAGGTTCATCTAATTGCAATCCTCCCACAACGTTCATATAAGCGTCAATATTCCCGAAAAACAATCCGCCCCGTTTCTCCAGCACTGCCAAAATTAAATTCAGACGGTTATAATCAAAACCTGTTGACATTCTTCTGGGATTTCCAAAACCGGTCTTGCAAACCAAAGCTTGTACTTCTGCCAAAATTGGCCTGGTGCCTTCCATCATACAAGCTACACAGGTGCCGGAAACATTAGCGGGGCGCTCTGCCAGGAGCATTTTAGAAGGATTGTCCACCTCCTCCAAACCTTCCTCACCCATCTCAAAAACACCGATTTCATTTGTAGAGCCGTAACGGTTCTTAACAGCCCGTAAAATCCGAAAAGATAAATGCTTATCCCCTTCAAAGTACAGCACCGCATCTACCATATGTTCCAAAACTTTAGGACCCGCAATCGCTCCATCTTTATTGACATGGCCAATTAAAAAAATTGGTATATCGGCTGTCTTTGCAGTATGGATCAGCATTTGGGTACATTCCCGAACCTGTGTAATACTTCCCGCCCCAGACGTAAATGCGCTGCTGGTCATAGTCTGAATCGAATCAACTATAACAATCTGTGGGACAGTGGATTCAATCAAAGCTGTTACTGCGTCAATATCTGTAATAGAAACCAACGACAAGTTATCAGAAGTTACTTTCAGGCGATTGGCACGGAGTTTAATCTGCCTTTCACTTTCCTCACCGGAAACATACAGAATAGAATAAGACTCCCCCAAATACTGGCAGATTTGCAGCATAAGGGTTGATTTGCCAATCCCAGGGTCTCCGCCAATCAAGATAAGGGAACCCCGCACAATTCCCCCTCCCAAAACACGGTCAAGTTCACTTAATCCAGTATGGTATCGCTCTTTATCATCAGCAGTAATAGCAGAAAGTTTTTTCGGCTGCACAAAATTCCCTCCAAGGGACTGCGCCCCTCTCTCCAAAATAGGGCCGCCGCTTAATCCCTTAGAGGCTTGCGGGGAAGTTTGACGAATTTGTTCCTCCAATGTATTCCAACTGCTGCATTGCGGACATTTTCCATACCATTTGGAAGACTCATAGCCGCACTGCCCACAGACAAAAATTGTTTTTGGTTTACTCTTTATGGCCATATTGTCCCCTTCCACGCTTTTAGAGCCTATTCGGGATCTCAACGTGCGCGGGGAGATCCCGAATAGACTCTTAGACATATTTATATTTTGGCAGTTGATAAATAGGAAAAGCCAATGCTGCTGGTACTGCACGGCTCAGGTTTCTCATTCGCAGCTGAGCGCTTTCTTACAGCGCTGCCATACAACGTTCCAATCGAGCCTGCACCTTCTCACGGCCCATCAATTTCATGACTGACTGCAAATCAGGGGCGTTCTGCCTTCCCGCTACAGCAATCCGTATCACCATAGACACATCTCCAACAGGCCCTTTATATTGTTCTGGATGTTCTTTATAAGCTTTGGTATCGCTGGCAAAGCCAGTCTGTTCTGCAATACCCTTTATTTTTTCAAAAAAGCAATCAGGGGAATCATTTTCGTCAAACTGTGGTTTGAACGCAGCAAGAATTGCTTTTGCATCCTCAGATGAAACCCGCTCCGGCATAGTGTAATCCGGCATAAAAAGCTCGTCAAACATAAAGTCCATATATGGCTTTGTATCTGACCATAAAGCCAAGTCTTTCCTGGGCTTTTTGCTGCCCCGCCCAATAGCCAGATAGCCTTTGGTTATCTCTGGGTTCCGGGTAAACAGAGCATGGAATTCCGGATCGTTGTCTGCACTCCATTTGGTGACAGCGTCATATACTGCTTCTGCCGTCATATGTGAAATCACATTTTTGGATACGTCGTTAAGTTTGTCAATATCAAACAATGCCCCTGATGCACTCATTTTTTTTGTGGAAAAGGGAAAGTCGTTCATAGGTGCGTCTGGATTTGCCCGCCGCCATTCTTCAAAGTTGGAGTTAAGCAGAGTCATCAGATATTCCATTACAGCCGGAACAGAATAACCTTCTTTGTAGTAGTAGCTCAATGCAAGTTCTGGGTCTTTCCGCTTGCTGAGTTTTCGTTTACCCCCTGTCTCTGGGTCAAGCTTCATAAGCTGGGCAGTGTGGGCATATTTAGGCGCTTTCCAGCCCATGGCACGGAATAGCTGAAGGTGTACCGGCAGGGTAGCCAGCCATTCCTCCCCACGGACAACAATACTTGTACCCATAAGATGATCGTCTACTACATGGGCAAAATGATAGGTAGGGATGCCGTCAGATTTCAACAGAACAATATCCTGGTCGTTTTCTGTTACTTCCATTTTGCCTTTTACCAGGTCTTCATGGCGGACTTTGTTTTCAATGTTTCCTTCAGAGCGAAAACGTACCACATAAGGAGAACCTTTTTTCAATTCTGCTTCAATATCCTCAATGGGGCGGTCACGCCATACAGCATAGGGCCCATAATAACCGAAATTTTCTTTTTTCTGTTCTTGTTCTTTGTGGGCGGCCTCCAATTCTGCCTCAGTGCAGAAGCAGGGATAGGCAAGCCCTCTCTGAACCAAAGATTTTACATAAGTTTGATAAATTTCCGCCCGCTGGGATTGGCGGTAAGGGCCATATATGCCGGTTTCCCCATCCAGAGTTGCCCCCTCATCAAAGGATAGGCCGAAAGAGTGGAAGGTGTCTATAATCATTTTGACTCCACCCTCTACTTCCCGTTTTTTGTCTGTGTCCTCGATGCGCAGATAGAAAACACCGCCTGACTGATGGGCTAGGCGTTCGTCTACCAACGCGCCATATAGGTTTCCAAGGTGCATAAAACCAGTAGGGCTGGGGGCAATACGGGTGACTTTGGCTCCCTCTGACAGCTCCCGGCGGGGATAACGGGCTTCTATATCCTCTGGGGTAGAGGTAATGTTCGGAAATAACAGTTCCGCTAATTTCTGGTTATCCATGTTTTTCACTCCATTTTCTCCATTGTTGGCCCCATTATAGCATAAAATGTAAATACTGTAAATGGCCGATTCAGATGCTCTTTGCCCTGTTGTATCATCCAAAAACACCGCCATCAATACTTGAATCAGTCCTTTATTTGTGGTATACTCCAACTGTATGATTAATTGAAGACTATTAATCATTGGTAAATTTGTTGGCGCTAAATCAAAAGAACACTGGACAATGACAGATAAATATGTATTAAAAGGCTGCCATTATACAGGATATTTTATAAAAAAAGACCGATTACGGAAAAATTTTGGATATAGAGTTGGCCTTTGAAATAGATTGTTCAAGGGGGAAAAGCATTATGCCATCATCAATTCAGCTAATCATTGGACTTGCTCTTGCCAGTTATGGAGTATATCTTATATTCAGTAAAAAAAGAAAGGACTTTATTTTGTCCGCTGCATGTATTATGTCGGGGGTTTTCTTGGTGGGATATGCTATTTTAAATTTGGTTAAATAAAAGCAAATTAAGAAAACAGCTTTCGTTTTTAAAAATAAATTTTTTGAAGTTCCCTTTAAACTCTGTTGACAAAAAAATGTCTATGTCGTATAATAAATTCACAATTAAATATAACCTTATCAAGAGTGGCAGAGGGACAGGCCCGATGAAGCCCGGCAACCTGATATTTTCAAGGTGCCAAATCCTGCGGTTAAAATCCGAGAGATGGGGAAAGAATATTTGCACTCGTCTGTATCGGACGGGTGTTTTTTCATGCGCACTGTCCGCGCTGGTATGGTTATTGGTATTTTAAGGAGGAATCATTTATGGCACACTATTTTTTTACATCTGAATCTGTAACAGAAGGGCATCCCGATAAAATCTGCGACCAGATTTCCGATGCAGTACTTGATGAAATCATCCGCCAAGATCCTAACGCCCGTGTTGCGTGTGAATGTGCCACTACAACAGGCATGGTTTTAGTTATGGGGGAAATCAGCACAAAATGTTATGTGGATATTCCCCATATTGCGCGGGATGTTATCCGTTCCATTGGGTATGACCGGGCAAAATATGGTTTTGACTGTGATACTTGTTCCATTATTACTTCACTGGATGAGCAGTCCTCCGATATTGCATTAGGGGTTGACAATTCCCTGGAACGCAAGAGTGGAGAACAGGCAGTAGAAGAACAAAATGGGGCGGGAGATCAAGGCATGATGTTTGGCTATGCCTGCGACGAAACACCAGAACTGATGCCATTGACCATTTCCCTTGCCCACAAGCTGGCTTTCCAGTTGACCAAAGTTCGCAAAGAAGGTAAACTCCCTTACCTGCGTCCTGATGGAAAAACTCAGGTAACAGTGGAATATGATGAAAATCACAAGCCTGTCCGGGTAGATACTATTGTTGTCTCCAGCCAGCATGACCCGGAAGTTTCTATGGAACAGCTTCGGGAGGATATTCTTCGGGAAGTTGTTCGGGTGATTGTCCCTGCAGAGCTTCTGGATAATAAGACTAGATTCTTTATCAATCCTACAGGACGTTTTGTTATCGGCGGGCCTCAAGGGGATAGCGGTTTAACCGGAAGGAAAATTATTGTTGATACATACGGCGGAGTTGGCAGGCATGGCGGAGGATGTTTTTCCGGCAAAGACCCAACAAAAGTTGACCGTTCTGCCGCTTATGCTGCACGTTATGTGGCAAAGAACATAGTTGCTGCTGGATTGGCTGCCCGCTGTGAAATCCAGCTTGCCTATGCGATTGGAGTTGCTCATCCTGTTTCTATTAATGTCAATACCTTTGGTACAGGGATGATTGACGAGATTTTAATTGAAAAAGCTGTAGAACAGGTGTTTGATCTGCGGCCTGCTGCTATTATTCGGGAACTGGGTCTGCGCCGCCCGATCTACCGGCAGCTTGCTGCTTATGGCCATATGGGTCGGGAAGATTTAGACGTCCAATGGGAAAAGATTGACAGGGTTGCTGCACTCAAACTGGCAGTTGCCACCCAAAAAATGGGAGATTAAAACATAATTGGGCATATATTAAGCAGAGCTGTAGACAGAACAACTGTCTACAGCTCTGCTGTTTCTGATAATAATATTTAAATCTGGTGTTATACAAATCCTTTAAAATGGATGCAAACAATAAATATACCGGCTTGCAATTTTTCGTTTATACAATTTTTTCTCAAATTCCAATCTTTGAAGCATATCATACATAGTAGCCTTGACATTAATTTCTGGCTTTGGGATTTCCCGAATCCGCCCGCCTAGGATGGCTTCCATTACTGCTTTATCAATTTCGGCACGTGGGACAGTTAAATCATCAACGACAACTTCAAATACAATCGTTTCAACTTGATTTGCAGCCTCAATTAAAATGTCCAAATCCTTCTCAACATCTTTTAGAACTTGGTTTAAGCTTCTGCCGGGAAACATTACAGCATAAAAGTCAATTTTGTTTTGGGAGAAAGCCTCCAAGCGCAGAAGTTTTTCATACGCTTGGTTTCCTCCTTTCCACCTAAGTTCCAGATTATCGCTTTCCCGCATTTGAGAAATTCCCTGGGGAATTTCGGTTTTTGCAGTGCGGAGATTATACGCCAAATATTCTGCTTCGCAGGAACGACATAAGCCTAATTCGTTGACTTTTGTCCAAGGCCAGTTTGTATTGCATCGTATACATTTTGGCATTTTTACCAAGCCTTCCTATATTTTTCTTCTTATTTCTATTATAGGAAGCAAGCAGAAGCTTGTCAATCATTGTCAAAAATAACTATAAAAACGAATCTTCCAAATTCTCAAAGTCAATAAATATGCGTTCTGCCTCTGTGCGGTTAATGGCAGATAGAAGAATTTCTCCTTCATCAATAATTCCGGTATAAAAAATATTTTTTTCTTCGTCATAACAGCAATAAATTTTTATTCCGTTGTTGGAATTATATTTTTTCAGTTTTGAAAAAGCAATCCCCTGCTTTTTCAAAACCGCCTTTGAAGCAGCCCAGTCTTCCTTTTCAATGTCAAAGTACTCCTCATATCTCCATCCCATTTTCTCCAGTGCACCTTCTGCTGTATCATAGTCATTGCAGGAAAGAGAATCATAAAGGACACGCAAAAGAAAACGCGATAACTTCTCGTCTTCCAATTTCCAAGATGTGAAATCATATCCATCAAGATGCCAGTAAACCGGTGGATCGTCCTGATGTAAGTCTTCTTTGCGGATTCCAAAATAGCCTATACCGCCTATATAGTCGCTGCCAATTAATAAATAGTCGTCCAGTTTTTCCGGCCATTGTTCCCTTGGAAGTTGTGAAAGTTCATAAAGCAGGCTTTCATATTTCGAAAGGGGGCTTTTCCAAAGACCTTTTCGGTCGTCAATTGTTTCCTGAATCAGTTCGTAAAACATCCAAGGCTTATAAACCGTCGGAACCATCTTTCCTACCCAAAGATCAGAAGTATGGAATAATGGACAGTCAACAGCAAACTCCATAAAATTGCAATAGGTTACAGGTAAGTTTACCTGGTTTTTGAGTTTTATTTTTTCCAGCCATTTTTGGCCCACAGGATGATTATAACCTAAAATTTTTATGATTTCTAAAGCTGATAAATCATATTTCATATATTTGATGTCCTCCCATCAATCTGTTATTCCCTGCAATGCAAACAGCTCTTTTGCAGTGTTGCGGTATGGGGTGAATCCCCAGTTTGTTCCAGCAGATGTCTTTTCTAAAAAGCTGTGGGCATAAATTGCCGCTGCCCCTGCTGCATCTGTGAGGACGCTTTCATCCACATCAAATTCAGGATGATGCAGACCTGCAACAATCCCCTTTTCTGGGTTAGATATTCCATAATGGATAAAGACAGCGGGATAACGGGCAGCTAATGTAGCAAAGGTTTCTGAAACCATGGAGGGAAGGTCTTCCGTGACTCTTTCCCCGAAAACCGGATGAAAAACATCCCTTGCCAGGTCTGCACAAGCTGGACAATTCCGCAGAGGGAGGAAGGGCGCGGAAGCATATCCTTCTGCCTGGCAGCCATAGGCTGCCGATATCTCCTGTACTGTCCGTTCAATCTCCTTTTGAATAGGAAAGCCAACCTGATCGCAGTCAAAAAATCGAGCTGTTCCTCCAAAGGTTAAGGTTTGAGGAATTACATTGTTTGTGTTACCGGATTGCACCTGGGTAACAGACAGCGTTACAGGCAAAAAGGGACTGTAACGGGAAGGAATTCTTTGGAGAGCAGAATAAATCGCTGTAAAGCAGTCAATGGGGTTAATGCTTAAATCGGGCCGGGAACCATGGCCGCCTTTTCCAGTGAGGGAGTAACGGAAAAACAACGTCCCTGCCATAACAGCGTCACGATTTAACTGAATGGTTCCAGCAAGGGAAGGAGCGCAGTGTATTCCCCATACACCATCAATTCGCTGGCGGCGGTTTTCCAGGGCTTCCATCAGGCGGAGCAGACATTTATTAAAAGGAATTTCCTCGCTGCGCTCAATCAATAGAATTACATCTCCGTAAAGCTCCTTACGGGATTCCTGAAGAACCTTTGCTGCTGTAAGCAACACTGCTGAATGGGCATCATGACCACAGGCATGGCATATGCCAGGTTTCAAACTGGTACAGACGCGGGGATTTCTGGAATGAGGCTGTTCCTCTACTGGAAGTGCATCACAGTCTGCCCGCATGAGCAGAACGGAGGGATCCGAATTGGATGGGTAACCTTCTCCGTGAATACGGGCAAGGATTCCACCATTTTTAATAATCTCCGGCTGGACACCTATAGATTCCAGCATTTGGGCCAGATACTGGATAGTATGCGTTTCCTGTCCGCTCAGCTCCGGGTAACAATGGAGATGCCGGCGAATTGACAGGAGAAAGGATTCTTCTGCCCGGCAGCGGTTTAATATTTCGGATGGAGTCATTGTATAACCTCCTTTTTGATAATATTTATCATTACAGAAGATAGTCCACCTAGTTTTCAGAAATTTTAGCAATCCGTTCCTGGGCAGCGGTTTTCCATTTTAAAATTTCCTCCATATTGAAAAAGGCGATGAATGGAAGAAATCTCCACACACCGCCTGACGATTCACAACACTGATGTAATTAGTTTGCCTTTTTTGCTTTCATCCCATAAGAGGAAACCGCCTTGGCAATAGCACAGGTAATAACTCCCGCAAGAACTGCTTCCAAAATACCATTGGTGGCAATAGTGGTTCCAATCAGCCCCATTAGAAGTTCATGGCCAACGCCTATAGCTTCTGCATATGCTTCACCAAAGAAAACGTAAATGCCGCCAAGAACCATCAAGGTATGTGCAATCGTTGCCACAACTGAGGATACTGTGTAAGCAATAAAGCCCTTTGTCTTGTCAACTTTAAGCAGGGCTTTTGACAAAAGACCCGCGATCACACCTAACAGGATACGGGGAACAAAACAGATCGCTACGCTCCAGAAATTACCAGGGGCATAAGCAGGTGTAAAGCAAAAAGCGGTAATTGGTGTAGGAGGCATAAAAGTCCATACCAAGAAACTAAGCAAGCCAAAAACAAATCCCATAAAAGCGCCCGCTCCTGTTCCCATAACAACTGCGGCGATAACGACTGGAATATGTGCTAACGTTGCCACCAGCGGCCCAATAGGAAGGGAGCCAAGAGGAGTAAAGGCCATAATGAGTTCAATTGCCACAAGAAAGGATAGCTGTACCATAGTACGAATGTTTTGCTTCTGCATAAAAAAACCTCCTGCTGCTGTTCCGTCGGATACAGCGCGTTATTGTAAAACAGAGAGGGCTAAGGGGGGTGCCTTGAGCATCCGGCGTGGGGGGACTGCCTTATGAATGGATGCTGCCGTCTGAAAAACGAACAGCTCCAGGCAGATTAACGCCGGAGAGGGAGGCAGTAAATTCTCCTATGGACGCGCTCCCAGTTTCCACCCTAATTATAGCCATATCCGGGATGGGTTGCAAGAGGTTTTTCTCTTATTTATGGAAATCAATTTTAATTACAATTTTTTCTTGTTTTAGTTGTAAAAAACCGTCAACTTTTACACTTCTTTATTCCTGACAGATTTCTTCCAGGCTTTGGACGAACTCATCTTTGCAAACAGCACTGGATGCCCAGATTGGGATTGGATGCTCATAGGTAAAGGTTTCTCCATTAAAGGAGCCAAACGCTCCGCCTGCTTCCTGAATAATAAAGGTTGCAGCAGCGTAATCCCAGGGGGACAGACGAAATTCATAAAACATTTCTGTCCGTCCAGCAGCTACAGAACACAGATCCAGTGCAGCGGACCCGGAACGCCTTAAATCACAGCAGCGGGATAAAAATAGTTTCCCAGCACGCATGGTTTTTTCTGCAGCCTCCGGGTAATAGGGGGACGCTCCCATATTGACCAGGCCCAGGGAAAATTTACGTTCTGAAACACGGATAGGGCTTTCATTACAGAACGCACCCTGTCCCCTTTCAGCGTGGAAAAGCTCATTGGTATATGGATTGAGAACCATTCCTAGAACTGGCTTCTTTTTATGGAGCAAACCAACTGAAATGGCACTGCTTCGGCAATGGTGGAAAAAATTGGTTGTTCCATCTATAGGGTCTATAATAAATGTATAATCTGGCCCAAGATGGTTTTCCTCTTTTTCTTCCGCAAAATACACTGCACCTGGAAGAATTTTTTCAAACTCCTCCATTAAATAACTTTGAACTGCTGTATCTGCATCAGTTACAAAATTGGCGTGCCCCCCTTTATCGTGAACTGCTGCGTCTGCCATTGAAAGCATCAGGGCTCCTGCTTTTAGAAGGACGCCTTTAAATTCTTTGTACATTGTTGGTAATTCCTTTCTTCTTTTATTTTGATATACTTTATAAAAAGCTGCTTTTAAGGTTTATTCCCATATATCAGCTTTTTTACTTGCGTTTCTAATAGGGTTATGTTATGATACATCTAATAAAATACATATTCCATCCAAATTAAAGGAGGCAGGAAAAATGTTTCATTATGTGATTAACACCCATCACAAAGTATCGACCATTCGTCCTGAAATTTACGGGGGATTTTCCGAACATCTTGGGCGCTGCATATACGGCGGTGTTTATGTTGGCGAGGATTCCGCAATTCCCAACGCAAACGGTATGCGTACTGATATTGTAGAAGCTTTAAAGAAGATTAAACTTCCGGTTCTCCGCTGGCCGGGAGGTTGTTTTGCTGACGAATATCATTGGAAAGATGGTATTGGAGACAAAACACTCCGTAAAAGGATGGTCAACACCCATTGGGGCGGAGTTGTAGAAGATAACAGTTTTGGCACCCATGAGTTTATGGAATTCTGCCGTCAGGTAGGCTGCCAGCCTTATATAAATGGAAACCTGGGCAGCGGCACAGTAGAAGAAATGCAGGAATGGATAGAATATATAACCTTTGACGGAGAATCCCCTATGGCTAACCTTCGCCGGAAAAATGGGCAGGATGCTCCCTGGAAGTTGAAATATTTCTGCGTTGGAAATGAAAACTGGGGCTGCGGAGGCAATATGCGTCCGGAGTTCTATGCAGACAATTACCGCAGATATGCCACCTATCTACGTAATTTTGGGGACAACCGTTTATATAAGATTGCCTGCGGTCCCAACTCCGCAGATTACCGCTGGACAGAAGAAGTCATGAAAATTGCAGGAAAACAGTGCAATGCAATTTCCCTACACTATTATACCACTTGTGGCGACGAATGGAAGACCAAAACACAGGCAACTGGGTTTAATGAAGAATATTGGTATCGTTGTATGGCACGTACTTTGAAAATGGAGGAAATAGTTTCCAAACATTTACAAATTATGGATTACTATGATCCGGAGCACAAAGTTGATTTGATTGTAGATGAATGGGGAACCTGGTTCGATGTGGAACCTGGAACAAATCCGGGCTTCCTTTATCAGCAAAACACGATAAGAGATGCTTTGGTTGCCGGGATCAACCTTAATATTTTTAATAAACATTCCGACCGGGTGGCTATGTCCAATATCGCCCAGCTGGTAAATGTCCTTCAAGCGGTAATTCTCACCGAAGGAGAAAAGATGCTCTTAACCCCAACTTACCATATTTATGATATGTATAGTGTGCATCAGGGCGCGAAACTGGTGGACTCCTGGATTGAAACAAAAGAAATTGGTATTGATGGATTCCGTTCTCCTAATTTGCATGAGTCCGCTTCCGTTTCAGACGACGGAACGCTTAACGCCACTATCTGCAACCTGTCCCCAACGGAATCCGCTCATATTTGCGCTGATGTGTTGGGCGATGGCTACCGCTTGAAGGAAGCCTTTATTGTCGGCGGGGCAATGGGAGATTATAATACCTTTGAAAAGCCGGATAAAGTTCAAGTTCAACCCTTTACCGATTGTAAGCTGGAGCAGGGAAGGTTGATGGATATTCAAATTCCTGCAAGTTCTGTTGTACGTATTTCTTTGGAACCTTTGGGGATAGCTGAGAAATAAGGGATGGAACAGGTTTGCAGAAAATGCCTGCTGGAAGATTTTGGAGAATCAGACCTATTGAAATCCGTGCAGGACTATATTGCACTTTTGCCGGAAGAGGATAAGACAGAGGCTAGTGTTCGGGAAAACCGTTTGAACCAGTGCCGGAAATGTCCGAATCTTTTGAGTGGGATGTGCAGGGTTTGCGGCTGTTTTGTTGAAGCAAGGACAGCTAAAAAATTTCAGTCCTGCCCGGATTCCCCTCCCAGATGGGAAACTTAATCTACAGGAGAGTCCAAGGTGAGCAGTACTTAAAGCGGATTAAAAAGGATTCGAGGGGGGATGCAGCAAAGCTGCATCCCCTAATAAGGTCTTTTTGGCGTTTTGTAGACGCTGCCTCATAAGTTAGGAAGAACATAAAAAACGGTCGGAAAACAAAGAAAGTTTTTCGACCGTTTTTAAAATCGCTATCCACCTACAACAGGAATAGGTATTGCCGCGTTAGCAGCAGCCATTGTTATTTCCACTGCAACCCCAGAAGCCCCTGCTGTCATTCCAGACAAAGCCGCCAATCCCATTGGATCAGTAGAGTATACCCCCAAATCAACCATAATCTGATTCAGGCGTTCGTCGTTTTCCTGAGCATAACCCGACCTTACCTGTGCCAGATAACCGATGCTCTCATTGGAAAGCTGACGATCCTTAGCAAACCGTTCCTTTTTCTTTTTATTGAGAATCGCGCTGGTTTTTCTCGCTTCCTTACGTTTCCTCTCTTTTATTTGGCGTTCTTTTTTTGCTTTTACTTCCGACATTTTCTGGAGGTCCCGAACCTTCGACCCTGCTTGGCGGACTACTTTTTCCATCTGCCTGATAGCCTGCCGCAGTTTTTGGCTATCCTTATCATTTGTGGTAAAAGCTAACGCCATACGCAGCTGACAAAGAGAATGTTTGGCAGAAAAGGCGGCGTTTTGTACCTGTGAAACTGTTCTAGCCGAAGCTACGTTCATTCCCGCATGTCCAGGAGATGTGAGGAGGTTTTTCGTATTAATTGAATACCGGGATAAATCCTGGTCAAATATGCTTTTTTTATTTTCCTCCTCTGTGAGCCAGGGAAGAAGGTTCTTTTTTTCATCTTCCTTTGGCAGCAAGGGGTTTTCGGGTTTTTCTTCTAATAAAGTCTGCCAAACTGCGGTCTGATCTTTGGTGAGATAAACGCCCTGGTTAATCGTCTTTTCTGGAAGCCCGTTTTGGGCTCCATCGGACATTCCTTTTAAAGCCTGTTCTAAACGGGAGGCACAATCCGCATATTCTGCCGGGCCGGAACCCATTTTTTCTAAAAAGCTGGTTGACATATACAGATACTGACCCTTCCCCAAAAAAGAAGCATAGTTTTTTAATGTTAAGTTGGAATCAAAATCTATAATTCCAAATGCAATATTTTCATACTTGTCTGATAGTTCATTTAGGGTATCAATAGCCATCTGCTTCCAGTCTTTTGTCACATCAACCTGATCAAAACGTCCAGTTTGAGAGGTTTGAGCTGTTGTTTGCGAAGATGCGGGCCCATTCTCTGAAGCTTTTACAGGTACAGCAGCCTGTGCTTTTGTGTAAAAGGATGGGTGATAGTTAGACTGGTTTGCCGTTTGATACCGGTTAATCATAGTATCATCTCCCTTTTTTGCCTCGAAAACCATATCGTCTATATTGTTAGTATAGCAATTTTCAGCTCATTTGTATAGTTTTTTTGGAAAATTTTTTCGAGTAGGGAGTGTTTCGCCTCTACAGATGTGGTCAAAATTTTATAGCTCCATCTGGTTATCCCTTTTGATATTTTCGTCTCCAAATAATTATGAATGATAATCCTTCAACATTACAAAATACTGCCTGCTGTTTGAAATATCTGCCGAAAAAGTTTCACTCCAGTTTTCCCCTTCCTGAAAGCTTTCTAAATAATCTTTTACAATAATAGAGAATCCTGTCCTTCTTCCCTGTAAATTGTTTGCGGGAAAAAACACCTTTCCTTCCAGGTTGGAAAAGCGAAACATCTGGATATCCGGCAATTCCACAACTGCATTGGAAACAGGTGTCCCATTGGGAAAAAGGACGGAAATTTCGATACAATCCGCTGCCTTGTCTGGCTCGTCTGGTGTTTCTTTCTCCCATATTGTATGAAGGGCATATCTCCAGCCTGTCTCCAGCAGGTTCATCTCTACCAAAAGTGTTTCTCCTGAATTGGGATCCACTATTACAAGCTCTACCGAATCCCTTTCCGCCTCACGGAAGGACAGCACCACTGGTAAAAGTCCGCTTTTCATAGAAGTTCCCCTCAGATGTTCCGCTCCTTGAAGCCCAGATTCCCAATTAGCACGGGTATAGCAGTTCAAATTGGGAACAGGGTTTTCTTTTGAATCTGTGACATATAAATAATAAAGAGGCCCATTTTTTCTTCCTGTTTCAGAATACCATTTAAAATCCTCTCTGACCTTTTTACTCCAAAGGGAAACAAGATTCTGGGTTTCCTGGGGCAGCTCAATTGTTTCTTCTAGGGCTGGGGCCATTGCCTGCCCGATTTCTTCCGACTCTGTATTTAATACCTGTCCTCCCCTGCTGTCTGTTTCAGCAGATGATGGAGGAGGTATTGGCTCTTCTCTTTTCTTCACCTGGCAGCCCAAGAGACTAACTGTAAGAAAAATGCTAATTACAGCAATAGACTTCATATAAATCCCCTCCTGGATAAATCTCTATTTTATTTTCTGTCCATTTTGGGGAAAAATACGGAACCTGTTAAACAAATACAGGGAAATTTATACTATAATGTAAGTCCAACCATGCAAATTTGTTCTATCAAAAAAGACAGCCATCCAATGGATGGCTGTCCACAAAACTTAGTCGTTCACATACGGCAGCAACGCGATATGTCTCGCGCGTTTAATAGCAGTCGTAAGCTGGCGCTGATGCCTGGCGCAAGTCCCATTCATTCTGCGGGGCATGATCTTTGCTCTTTCAGTGATATACTTCCTTAAACGGTTGATATCCTTGTAATCGATTTCCACGATTTTATCCACGCAGAAAGCGCAAACCTTTTTACGGCCCTTACGGTTGGGGCGGCTGGGTCTTTCGCTTCTTTCAGGTCTATCCATAGCCATAAGTTCAACCTCCTATCAAAAAGTTCAAACGGACTGAAAAAACACACAAGGGAACCACAGAATTAGAAAGGCAAATCCTCATCCGAATCAATCTCCTGGAAATCCCCAAAATCGCCGCTGGAAAAATTCGAAGCAGGCTGTTGGGGTACATTCCCGGCAGGAACAGGTTGAGGCGGTTCATAGGAAGGAGCAGCATTTCCGGCAAAAGAATTCCCTCCTGCAAAATCATTCCCGGCAGATGCAGAAGCAGAAGCTCTGCTTTCAACAAAGGAAACATTTTCAGCAATAATCTCGAAGGCAGTTCTCTGCTGATTATTCCGATCAGTATAAGAACGCGTTTCAATATGTCCGTCAATAGCAATCATATTCCCCTTATGGAAATAACGGCTGATAAAATCTGCCTGCTGCCTCCAAGCGACAATGCTGAGGAAATCAGTTGCACGTTCTGCCCCGCGAGGAGCATAAGCGCGCTGTACAGCCAAACGAAACGTACAAACCTGTACGCCACTAGAAGTTTGGCGGAGTTCAGGTTCAGCACATAACCTTCCCACTAAAATGACTTTATTAAGCATTCCCTATTCAGCCCCTTCTCAAAATCAGTCCTGTTTCACGGTAATCAGGGAACGGAGAACGCCGTCAGTAATTTTGTATACACGATCCAATTCCGCTGGAAAATCAGGTTTGCTGGTAAAGTCAACCAGGACATAGTAACCTTCGGCCTCGTCCTCAATCAAATAAGCCAGCCGGCGTTTTCCCCAAACGTCAATATTATTAATAGTACCGTTCTGCTGAATTAGAGTTTTGAACTTTTCAACAAGCGCTTGGATTGCTTCCTCACCAAGCTTAGTGTTAAACACCATAACCGTCTCATAATGGCCACTTTGCTTCGCCAATTTTGACACCTCCTTCTGGACATTAGGCCCTGGAAAAATCAGGGCAAAGAGTTTATACGACAAAATGCCGCATTGCTAACTATTATACAAAAAGTTTTTCTCTTTGTCAATCCTTTTTTTGGACAAGAACTCATATCCATTTATCCTATATGCGGATCACGCCAAAATATTTCTATAGGGTTTTGACAAATTCCTTTAAATACGCCTTGAAGTCTTCCGCAATTTCAGGGTGTTTAACGCCTACCTCCACAGTAGCTTGAAGGATACCAAGTTTATTCCCCATATCATACCGTTTGGAATCATATACAACACCAATCATTCCCTCTTGGCGGGCAATTTTCTGCATGGCATCGGTAAGCTGGATTTCCCCATTGGCCCCTGGCGGAAGATCATCCAATATATCAAATACAGAAGGCGGTAAAATACATCTGCCTAAAATAGCATAATTGGAAATAATCTGTTCCGGCTTAGGCTTTTCAATCATATCAGTAACGCTGAAAATTTTATCTTCAAGCGGTTCCACCTTCAGCGTACAGTATTTCCCTATCTGTTCTGTTGGAACATACTTAATTCCTGCGACACCTTTTCCATATTTCTCGTATGCGTCACAGAGCTGGCGGGCAGCAGGAACATCTCCGATAATTACATCATCGCCATATAAAACTGCAAAGGGCTCATTCCCAACAAAAGTTTTGGCACAGTTTACTGCATGTCCCAAACCTTTTGTTTCCTTCTGGCGCAGGTATTGGATATTGGCCAACTTGGAAACCTGTACTACTTCTTCATACAGATCCATGCGTTTAGAAAGCTGCAGCCGTTCCTCCAATTCAGGGGAACGGTCAAAGTGATCCTCCATTACGCTTTTGCCTCGGTTTGTAATAATCAGGATTTCCTCAATTCCTGATGCGACAGCTTCCTCTACAATATATTGTATAGCAGGTTTGTCTACAATTGGAAGCATTTCCTTAGGAATGGATTTGGATGCAGGAAGGACCCTTGTGCCCAATCCTGCCGCCGGGATCACCGCTTTTCGTACTCTCATTTTTGATTGCACCTCGTCTTTTCCATAATTGTTATAAAAACCGATCTAACATTCTGCCTTCCAAAAGGGTGGAATGCAAATACTTCATTGTATCAGCCAAAACACCGCGATCATGGGAAGTCCAAAATTAATAAAGGCAACGCAAGCTAAAAGAATGAAAACAACCTTCATATTCACCCTTCCCTTATGAGCCAAAGCTGAAAAATAGCTCTGCGAATCCGGCGGCTGGTTTTCACTTAAATCCACATTCAATTCCTTATCCTTTTTATCAGGCTGTTCAGACCACTGACGGCGCAGAAAGCCTACATCCTTTAAAACCTTTTTAAAATAAAAACGGTTTGCAGTCAAAGAGGAAAAGGTCCCCAGCGCTAAAAGAATGAAATTTGAAATATAGCTGTAATTGATATACCATTGTACTGACTCAGGCACAGATGTAAATATACTGCCAGAAGTAAGGGCGTCATATAAATAATTGATATAATCCGGCAAAACTAAAAACAGCGGAAGCTGAATCAGCAAATACGCAGCTAAAAAAATGCCGCCGATCAGATACATTTTCCGATAAAAGAAATAAATGAAGTGAAAGAAAAATGCGGACCAGTTCCATTGAACCTTCCCGCTCCTGTTTGCAAACAATTTGAAACGCGGCAGATAATAATGGGAATTAGGGCCAACATATAAAACCAAATCCCTCGCCGGTACTCCCTCAATTTCTTCCTCTGGCGCAACACCGCCATAAGGTGTTGTAATAGGATTAAGTGGAATGGGCGGCATACTAGGCTGATTATGGCTGTATGGTGAATGTTGAGCTCCTCCATGAGACGAATAGCGGGAATCATAATTCTGTCGGGGAATCTCTCTGTTCTGGTTGTTTCCTTCAGATCCAGAAGCATCCTCCTTTGATTTCTCCTCAAAAATTTGCTCTCTAATCGTTTTCAGTTCTTCTTCCGTTAAAGGCGGAACCATGTCGTCTAGCCTTAACCCTGTATGGTTAGCATTACGTCCTGTCAAGTTGGAACCGCAGACCGGACAGGAATAGGTTCCAGGCTTACATAATGTTGCACATCTGGGACAGCGCATTGGAGCGTCGCCATCAATGATTTCCTCGTGACGCATCCCCCAATTGGATGTATTCCAATTCCACTTTTCCCCTTCTTTGTGTTTTGACTCTAGGGCACAATGTCCTGCCTGATTGTAGCACTCCCGATGATGAGGTGCTCCGCAGTCAGGGCATACAACCACATCATCATTTTCTGTAAAAATTTTTCCGCAAGCTACACAGGTTTTTCCAGTATATTTCGTTTTCATGCAATCCTCTCATTCTGGAATAAACAAATTTAACTACCTTTGGGAATCTAAGGGAACAACGGTTTTATTATACACCATACAACAGGGAAATACAAACCTTTTGCCGCCAGCTTTACAAATAGTTCATTATTTGATGGAAGTTCGACAGAATAAATCATTCTGGGAAAGCAGCTCAAAGAAAAAATTTTTAAAGTTGACGTGAAAGAGGTTTTGAATATGTTATTATATATAAAGGGTTTTCCTTTAAGAAAAAAGAAAATGAAAGAGGTATGACATTATGTTAAAATATTTTGCTGCAGCAGGACTGGCCTTCGTGTGCTTTTTATCAGGATGTGCCTCCTCAGGAGAAAGCGTTGTTGCAGATTCCGTCCAAAAGGTAGATCTAAAGGCGGAAGCCCTGGAAAATGTGTCAATTTCCAGCGGCAGCGGTATGTTTCACATCTATCCGGCTGAGGATGGCGTCCCCTATGTACATATGCAGACCAAAATACGCGGGCTTCATCTTGGACCAACCCCCTCTTTGATTGTGGAAGAAACGGGAAATTCCACCGACATCCGCACCAGCGGCGGCGGATGGATTACGCTGGGCTCCATCCAAACGGAGATCAACCTGTACCTCCCCGAGAATACAGTCAGGGAGCTGAGGGTGAGCATTGGTTCCGGCTCCTTTTACTGTGGGGAAATGGAGCTGGAAAGTTTGGACTTCCAGCTTTCCAGCGGAAATGCCGATCTGAATTTTATCACAGCAGATACCATGGATTTTCGTGTTGCCAGCGGCTACCTGTATCTCTCTGATGCGGAGGCAAAAAATATGAATCTGAACCTGTCCTCCGGTAATATGGACATCAAAACCTTTGGAGACCCAACTGCCCTGAAAGCCTCTGTTTCCTCTGGATTCTTATCCTTTGACGGAGGAATTTCCCAGGGAGAACTGAAATGTGCCAGCGGCAGCCTTTATGCCGCCTCCCCCATCCTTCCCGACAAGCTGGACTGCACAATATCCAGTGGAGATGTTCGTTTGGAATTACCGGGAGAGGAAGCTGAGGATGCTGGCTTTACCATTTCTTACAAAACGTCCAGCGGGGATTTTTACAACGAGTTTCCCCATCTGGACAACGAAAAAAATAATAAACAAGTGACAGGCAAAGGGGAAAAGGAATACAACTTTAAAATAGCCAGTGGAAGTGCGTCTCTGGGTTCATATATGGGTGAGTAAAACGAGCGGAGCATCCCCAAAAACAAAGCTATACTGAAAAAGCAGAAGCTGTTCCAAACAATCTCTGGAACAGCTTTTCTCTTTTATAGAAATACCTTTATCCACAAAAATCATATCCCAGCTCCATCTAAACTCCACAAAAGCGGATTATCCTAAATATATCATAAAACTGAAAGGATGACTGCAATGGAGTTACAGCTTAAATCCCTTTCCATGGTCTACCCCAACGGGAAAAAGGCCCTGGAACATGTAAACCTTAATCTGTCCAGCCCCAGCCTCATCGGGCTTCTCGGTCCCAACGGGGCCGGAAAAACCACCTTGATGAAGCTTTTGACGAATGCTCTCCAGCCCACCAGCGGGACACTCTCCTATAACGGCTCCCCTCTTGCCTCGGCGGAGCGGGAGCTGAAATCCCGGCTGGGTTATCTTCCCCAGGCTTTCGGGCTGTTCGACGAACTGACAGTCTATGAATTTCTGGATTACATGTCTGCTCTGAAAGGAATCAGCAGCAGTAAAACAGCGATTGAAAGGGCCCTGACCGATACCAACTTAATCCCCCAGCGGAAGGTAAAAATCCGCACCCTCTCCGGGGGACAGCGGCAGCGGGTGGGAATCTCCCAGGCTCTTTTGGGCAATCCAGAGCTTCTCATCCTAGACGAGCCTACTGTCGGCTTAGACCCGGAAGAACGGGTCAGCTTCCGAAACCTGTTTTCTCGAACTGCACAGAATAAACTCGTCCTTCTCTCCACACATATCATTGAAGACGTTCAGTCAGTGTGCAACCGGTTTATTCTGCTGGGAGGCGGGCATATCCTCTTTGACGGAAGGCCGGAGGACTTAATTTCTCTCTCTCATGGCCATGTTGGAACTGTCCGGGAGGAATCCCGACTGGCAGAATGTAAAGCCGCTGTCACCTCCCGCATCCACACTGCACAGGGAGTGGTCTGCCGCATTGTGGCGGAGCAGCTGCCCAATTTTGCCGTCCCCGTTGAGCCCACCTTGGAGGATGCTTACCTCTACCTTATGGAACGGGAGGGCGGCAAATTATGACGACCTTTCTGCGTTGTTACCGCGTTGAGTTCCGCCGCCTGCTCCGCTCCCCCTTTTCCTGGTTTATCTTTGCCGCTGCTTTGGCTGCGCCTATGGGGAATTTTATCTTTATTATGGGGGACACTATGTCCTCTATCTACCTGGCAAAGCCTGTCGCATCTGGGGCAGTTCTGGGAACGCTGCTTTTTGCTGTCCTCACCCTGTTTGAACTGGACCGCATCCACCGGAGCGGGGTCTGTCTTCTGACGGACAGCGTTGTCTCTCCCCTGACACTAAATACTGCTAAGCTTCTGGCGATCTGTACTGCCGCCCTGGGCATTTCAGTTCTGATGGCTTTGGTGTATTTCCCCTACATTTACAGCAAGCTCAATATCGTTTTTTCTGTTTCAACCTATCTTGGGAGCTTTTTCCTCCTGCTCCTCCCTGCCCTTTGGATGGGCGCTATTGCCGCCGCACTGTTTTATCAGCTTGTGGGACGGGTGGATGTGAGCTTTCTCGCTGTCCTCTCCTTTCTGCTGGTCAGCCGTGGAAGCTGGTTTAAAAGCAACAACTTTATGCAGTGGAGCCTGCCTGCCCTTCCCGCTCTAACTGATAACTTCTCCAATGCGCCTGTTTTTCGCTCTGCCCTGTATACCCGCATCATCTGGCTGGGGATTTTAGGCGGCGGGTGGCTGCTGTCCCTGCTTTGTGTCCGGCGTTACGGGAAGGGAATGGCTGGTTCCTTTGCCGCCAATGCCAAGCGGCTGATCCCCGCTCCGGCGGCGGCTTTGGCCATGATAACAACAGGGGTGCTTTTATGGCGGTTCCAGCCTCTTTTGGACCACACCCCCATCAAATGGATGGAGGTTGAAAGTGCTGACCGCTATGTAGAAGGCGTATATCCTTTGAAAATTGAACTGGACGTGGACATCACCAGCTATCTGTGGGGAACCCTTTCCGGCAGCGCAAATTATCAGATTAAAAACAACACCGGACAACCTCAAGAAATTTATTTTAACCTAAACTCCGGTTATCGTATCCAGTCTATGCAGGCAGATGGTCAGGACATTCCCTGGACTGATTTGAAAAACGACTATATCAACTCCCGGGAGATCAAATGCACCATTCCAGCCACTGAAACCAGCAGCCTGGAAATCCAATACAGCGGCGCGCCCAAGACCTGGAACGTCATGCAGGACACTTTCAGCGGTTCGGTCATCAGCAGGAAATACATTGATTTGTCAAGCGCCACCCTTGCCCCCTGTTTCAGCGACTATGCCGCAGAAGAGCTTCCAAAGGTTTCCCTGAATATTACCCTTCCCGCAAAGCTTACCCCTGTCACAACCGGCGAAACGCCCCAGCTTCTGGGGGAAAACCCAAACGGCAGCAAGGACTGGCTTCTTCAAAATGAAGGAGACCGCATCATGCTCTATGCCGCCGACTATGTCCAGCGTCCCCTGGAAGGCGGCGAAATGCCTATCTGGTTCTATTACAGCCGCAACTACGAGAAACAGATGGAGGACCTTGGTGCAATCGACATTATGGAATCAGCTATCCGATACTGTACAGAACACTATGGCCCGCGTTCCTTTACTGCGGACAGACCCTTTAAAATCCTTCAGGACAGCGTTTTCACCTTTGGAGGCGCTGCCTGGTCCACTCTCAGCGTTATGGGTGAAAGCTATTTCAGCAGTGAAAACCTTTCCGACCCGGAAAAGGGTCCGTCCAGCGCGGAAGTTCTTGCCCATGAGATTACCCATCAGTGGTGGGGGCTTGGCGCTTCCATGATGGATTACAGCCAACCCTACTGGACTGACGAGGGGATCACCACCTACACCAGCTACCGTCTGATTAAAGAGCTGAAAGGTGAAGCCTATGCACAAAAGAACTATGTGGAGAAATGGCAGGCAGCCGTTGACGATGCCAATAACTCCTTCTATGTGCGCCACCCCGAATATATGGACATCCTGCCGGATGAATATGCCGCCAGTATTGCCAGCGCTATTAAAGGGGTGAATCACTACGACGGGACCGCCCTGATGATTAAACAGATAGCGGACAAAATCGGAGAAGACAAGCTGGATGCTGCCCTTTCGGAACTCTATCAAAACGGAGGCACAGAATTCCCTCCTTATATCAGCTTCACCGATTTTTTGAACGCCTGCGGGGTTTCCAAGGAGGAATTCAACTATGACTAAGATTTTCCGCTATGAGCTGAAAAAGCTGATTGTCAACCGGTTCTTTGCCATACTGCTGGTTGTTGCCCTTTGGTATGGATATCTAATGCTGAAAGGGGAGATTTTGCTGGGCGTCTCCAACACCGCCCCCTTTTCTCCGTGGAGTTTTGGGCTTTATGTATCCTCTCTGTTTCCTCTGCTGTCAGCTGCGCTGCTGTTTTTTATCGCTTCTCTCTCCTCTAAACAGGAGAAATTGACCCAGGTTTTGACCTCAGCCTCCCCTACTCCACTAGGGATTTACCGCTTTGTGCGCTGTTCTGCCATCTTTGTCGGTGTTTTACTGCTGACTGTCGTTTGCCTGCTGCTGGGGATTCTGTTTTTAGGAAGCTTGTTTGGTTTTGAAAACCTTCCTTGCAGGGAATGGATTTTCCCCACTCTGCTTGTCCTTGTCCCTTCTTTGACATTTGTCGCCGGGTTGGGGATGCTGGCGGGAATATGGAAGGGATGGGCGGTTTATGCTCTGATTGGTGTGGTGTTCGCTGTCGGGTATCTGCCCCTGCCGGATTGGACAGCGCTGAATCCTGCCGCATTTTTTGTGGATTATCCAAAAATTCTTGATGTGCTGGACCCTGGATTTTCCGTCCCCATTTCTATGTTAGTTGGAAGGATGGTTTACTTTTTCCTGGGGCTTTTGTTAATGGCTGTCGGCCTGAAAATACGGTCTGTGGGAAAGGGCAGGAAAAACTAAATTATTCTGCTTCTGATATAAGATAAATGTAAAATACTGGTAGAGCATACATCTCATGCACTTTTTACTACATCTCATACAAAAGCTATTGACAAATTTAAACGGGGGGGGGTATATTAAAATACCAGAATACAGAATCTCTTGTGAGAGGTCTGTATTCTGGTATTTTTTTGTTTTTTAGAAATTACAAATTGGGGCAGATAAGTTCTGCCAAATTTGATTTCATATAAAATATGAAAAGGAGAAATCGGTATGAAAAAAATTTTACAGAAGATATTGGCTTTCCTGTTGGCTGCCGGAATATCTTTGTGTCAATCAGTCCCTGTTTATGGGCTTGAAGGAGCAGAAGGCGAAAGTTCTGCTGCCGTTAATGCAGCGGAACCGGCGCAGTCGGTAGAGCTAATAGAGCCAACAGAACCAATAGAGCCAGCAGAGCCAGCAGAGCCAGCAGAGCCAACAGAGCCAGCAGAGCCAACAAAGCCAGCAGAGCCAACAAAGCCAGCAGAGCCAACAGAGCCAACAAAGCCAGCAGAGCCAATAGAGCCAGCAGAGCCAACAGAGCCAGCAGAGCCAATAGAGCCAGCAGAGCCAACAGAGCCAGCAGAACCAATAGAGCCAACAGAGAATCAATGTCCTCATTTTAAAGGAAAGGATACCTGTTCCCTCTGTGAAATTCAAGAACTTATTAGCGCATTGCCGGAACCGGAGAAAATCACCCCAAAAAATATGGAAGCAATAACGGAACAGTTGAATGCTGTAAGTCTGCTCATTGCGGAGCTAACACCGGAAGAATTTGAATTATTAGACAGTTCCCGCTTTAAAGCCTTGGCAGAGACTTTAAAAAATCTTGAAAATATACCAGGTGGGGATATTCTAAACTTTGCAGAAAACGATGAAGTTGTTGCTGTTGTTACAATAGATGGAGTAACAACAAATTACAGCAGCTTTATCCAAGCCTGTAATGAAATAAATGACCAATGCTGGAATACTGATAAAACCGCAGAAATTAAACTGCTAAAAAGCCTGTCCTTGGCAGATTGCTGCCGTATCGCCGCAAACATTACCCTGGAAATGGGACCTGATGTTATACTTACCAGCACCAATGCAGACTGTGCCATTAAAGTGGATTATGGAACATTTACATTTGCAAGTGGTACAATTAAAAGCAGCGCATGCGCAATCAAGGTAAACAACAGCGCGGGAGTTATTATTAACAGTGGTACTATTGAAGTTGATGGAGAGAAATCCTGCTGTGGTTTAATTTTAAACACGAATACTTGTACAGCTGAAATCAACGAAGGATGTACGATTACTGTGAAAGGGACAGAAAACAGTTCCGGCTTGTACCTTCGTGGAGCCGTCAATGTGAACGGCGGAACTATTATAGTGGAAAGCAGTTTATATGGATATGGCATACAGATAGCAGGCGGTACGTCTAATATTAAAAATTGTACCGTTAATGTTTCAGGAGAAACCGGTATTTACGCATTAGATGTAACGGGCAGCCAGACTGCGGCTAATGTCAGCGGAGGCACCTTTACAGCTAACGCCGCAGTAAATACAGGTACAGGCCTTCACATCACTTATGCTGCTGTTAAGCTTTCCGGCGGTACATTCACAGGAAACACTTACTCTATGTATAATAACCCCAATAGCTGTACTGCAAACAGCCTATTGGAAAATGGTTATCTTTATTATGACCAAAATAATGCACATATTGATACAATCAAAACAAATACCTATCGTATAGATGAGTTTAAAACCATTATTGTCGATAAATGCGAGCACAACACAATTGACAGCTATTATGACAACGGGGATGGTACTCACAGCCTTAAATGCCCTGTCTGTAATGAAAGCAGTGAACAGCCTGAGCTACATGAATTTGGAGATGACAATATTTGTATAAAGTGCAAAACCCAATATAAAGCCTCTGTCACCATTAACGGACAAACAAATAATTATTATTCCGTTTCCGAAGCCTTTGCTGCCGCCGATGGCAACACAGCTGTTATTACGCTGCTGGCTGATGCCACTTTGGAGGACGATACCTGTATCACCATACATTCCGGCGATATTACCTTGGACGCGGGGGGTTATACGCTTTCAGGAACAGGAACCAGATATGGGGCTGACCCTGGGCTGCTTTATGTAGCTGACGGTAAATTTACACTTCAAAGCGGAACCATTAAAATTGCAAATCCACAGGCGTATACTCCATATGCAGTAGTCATTCAGGGCGGTTCTTTTGAAATGAACGGCGGAACGATAGATGCAACGGAAAATACCAAGGAATCCCGCTCATTAAGAGTAGCCGGTCAAGCTGTTATTCAGGGTGGCGAAATAAAAAGTCATAGTACTTCAATAGAGGTGCTCAGTACTGGCTCTGTTATAATCAGGGATGGCAGCACCATAGAGACCAATGGCATTGCTGTTTATGGATTGAATGGGGGCAATATTACAATAGAAGGGGGCAGTATCACCGGAAATAATACTGGGGTATATTCAGTATCATCAACTGCTGAAATAAAAGGGGGTATTATTTCAGGCCGGAAAGCGTTATTTGTTCAATCCAGTACCGTCAAACTCAGCGGAGGGACTTTCAAAGGTGCGATTGAAATAGAAAGCACCACTCAAAAACAGGTAGGTGATCTGCTTTTGGAGGGATATGCCTACAACCAGGACGGCAAATGGCTTAACATCACCCCCTCCGACCAGTTAAAGGTTCTATCCGGCAATACGATTATAGTAAGAAAAGTTCCTGTTGAAATCATTAAACAGCCGGAAGACATTGAAATGATCTGCGGTGAGGACAAATCCCTGCAAATCGCAGCGGAAAGGTCCGACGGCGCAGTAGGTGAAATCGCATATCAATGGTTTAGCCGCCCAAAAGCCGCAGGGGGAGAATACACGGCAGTTTCTGACGCAACGGAAAGCACTCTCAATCTGAAATCCGTGGATACCGGCAATTATGAATACTTCTGCTTTGTCACCTGTGGGGATTACTATGTACAAAGCAATATTGTCTCGGTTACGATAAACAAAGCAGACTTTATCCTATTCATTGACGGAACTCCTAAATACGGAGAAACCCTTACCGCAAAAACAGAAGGCATTCAAAGTGATTTGACCCTCACCTATCAATGGACAGCGGATGGGGAAAAGGTTGGAGCCAACAGCAATACTTATATTGTAGCCATCGGCGATATCGGCAAGACAATCGCTGTTGAGGCTACATCCAATATTGATGGAAAAGTGACAACCTCCACTGTCGGCAAAGCAGTCCAGCGGGATATTTCTGTTTCCGCAAACCTGCAAAGCAAAAAATACGGCCAGCCGGACCCAAAACTGACCTATACCATCCATTCCGGCTCACTGGTAAATAATGATATCCTTGGAGAACTGACAAGGACGCCAGGTGAAAATGCAGGAGAATACAAGATTCAAAATTCCCTGGAACATCCTGGTTACCACATCAGCTATACTGGGGCTAACCTGACCATTGAAAAGGCTGCGGCAGATCTAAATGCAACCCTGTCCGCTGTCAGCCAAAAGGCGGGCACGGAAGTAATTATCACTGTCACAGCCAAAAACAGCTCTGTTTCAGAGCTGGAAGACGGTTGCACACATCCTGGCGGCGTGACTTTAACCGGGCCGGATGGAAAGAAAATCAATCTGTCCCGCACCACAGACACCTGGACGGGCAGATATACCATCCCAAAGGACACAATAGCTGGAAGCAAGCTGGACTTTACAGCGGCATTCAGCGATCCAAACTATGAAACCCCAGAGCCTAAAACCGTTTCACTGACCGTCACCGACAAGGGGACAGTCAAACTGACATTGACAGCCAGTAAAACAGAGGAAATTGTATACGGCGATTCTGTCATGGTCACTGCCACAGTTGAAAAAGCCGCTTCTCAGGATGCAGATATTCTTTCGGGAAGTTTGACCTTTTATCTCGGCGATCCAGAAAACGGCGGGGAAAAGCTTCAAAGCATTGAAGGGCTGACAGGCACTGTAACACTGGACAAAACCCGCCTGACCGCCGGAGTCCATACCATTTACGCTGTATTCAGCGGAAACCAATTCTTCACAGGCGGTACAGGGGCTTTGTCTATGACTGCTGCAAAAAGCCCCCTTGCCTGGAACGTTGAAAACCTAACTGCCAGTAAGAAACAAGATGGTACATTAACAGCAGCTCCGGTAAGGGGTAATCTGTCCATCACCGGAATTCTGGAAGGCGATGATGCTATATTTACCTATGAGAGCCTTTCCCTGCCGGATTTCCCCAGTGCGGATGCAGGAAGTTATTCTCTGCCGCTTATCATAAAAGACGGAAAGTTGACCGGAACAAAGGCGGCAAACTACGCACTGCCGGAAACCGGACCGGTTATTACTGCTGGCATTCGTCCTGTCCAGGAGCTTCCAAATCCTCCTGCCTCAGAGGATGGCAAACAATTTAAGCTAATCATGGAAGAAGGTATTTTCCAGATTCCCGACGAACTAAAAAATATTGGGCTGGACACCTCAGACAAGGTTGCAGACCAAATGCTGAAAGCAGTATTAAACGGAGGAACTGTCATCAAAGAGCAGACTGTAAGCTATGATATAATTTTGCTGGTCAGTACAGACGGCGGAAACACATGGGTTCCCGCAACAGAGGAAAATTTTCCGAAAGAGGGCAAACTGATGGTTATCCTTCCCTACCCCGATGGGACGCAAAAAAATACACACAACTTCAAGGTTGTGCATATGTTCACAAGGAATGCGTTTGGCAAACACGCAGGCGAGGTGGAAATGCCGAAAGTTGAAAAAACTGAAGATGGACTGAAATTTGTAGTAACAGGCTTGTCCCCGATTCTGGTGACATGGGAAGGGATTTCTGTCACCCCATCAACCCCTTCTACATCTGATGAAAAGATTTCCAGCAAATGGGATTCTTCTGAAAGTACAGCCTCCTCAAATGAGGAAAATAAATTCTGGCTGACTGTACAGGATAAAATCCAATCTGCCAGGACAGGGGCTGTGGTTAAGGTCAATGCTCAAAATTATGAGCGTATGCCAGCTTATATCATGAAAACGCTTAGGGACAAAAAAGATGTGACTTTGACAATCCGCTGGGATAAGGGAAAGGATATTGTCATTCTTTCGTCCAAAGCTTTGCAGGAATTGCTGCGGATTTACTACCCATTGGCATATCTGGAAAGTGTCTTCGATGATATAGAAGAATTTTCCGCTTCTTTGAAGCCAGAAAATCCAAATACTGGCGGCGATATCTGGGATGTAGATGCAGTTGTTTTAAATAATTCAGAAGCAGCTCCTATCCCACAACAAGAAAAAATTTCTGCAATTTCACCTGCAAATGAACAAAGCGAAAATGTGGTATTACAACAGATTGAAGCAGGAATAGAGGATTCTATTGTATCCAAAGCCAGCGCAGAGCCATTAAAGACAGTGGAGCCAGGAGAGAAGGACAATAAAAATCATCTTCCGGGTATAGCAGCTATGTTGCTGTTTGCAGCGGCTGGCTGTGTAATCCTCTGGATGAAGAAAAAACAAAGGTAAACCCGAAGGCTGACAAACAGAAGCCCGTCCCCCTGTCCTTTCCGGCAGAGAGACGGGCTTTATCATATTCAGATTGGCGTTATTAAAACGACTTCCTATTGCAGTTATTCTGCAAATTGTTTTGGAAGTGGAACACCGTGAAAATCTAACTCATGTATAGCTATTTTCTTAGCAGCTCTTATATCAACCAGATCAATTTCATCCCACGCATATTTGGTAAGAGGCTCCAGCTTATCAAACCGCTCGTGCATTTCTTTCCGATTCTTTGTTACTTGAATTTGCAGTCCTTCTACCTGTCCCTGTGTTTTTTTCATTGCAGCTTCTAAGGTATCTATACGATTCTCTATGGCATCCATACGATTCTCTATGGCATCCATGCGATTCTCTATGGCATCCATGCGATTTTCTATGGCATCCATGCGATTCTCTATGGAATCTAAACGATTTTCTATGGAATCTAGCCGACGCTCAATAGCATTAAATCTGATATTGGTCTGCTCCTGCATGGTATCCATTTGGCCGGATAATTTTCCAAGCATTTCCAGAATTTTTTCTTCATTGGTCATCTTACTTCCACCCTTCTGTCGTTTAAAATATATCTATTGTAATCATAACATCGGAAAAGCCGCCTGTCAATAAACCAGAAACAAAAATATATTTTCCCCACCTATCCTCACCTACCGCGGACAGCTCTGCCGGTGCTCCCTGAATATGATTCAAATCCAGCTTGTTATTCTAATACTTTATTTGGAATTCGTTATAAGATGGTATCAGGTTATCCTTTTTTCTCCCAAAAATAAAAAAAGCATGCTATAATAACCGCAGAAGGACGGTTATCACCAATCGTCTTCTCAAAAGATAACTTCATGGAGGCATGCAAAGATGAAAAGCTATCAGACATTCCCCTCTGAGCGTATTACCTTTAAAGACCGGGTAACAGGCGCGACGATACATCAGCTCACCAATTATAAGGGCAACAGTGTACATCCCTACTTCACCGATGACGGCTGGTATGACAATAACCGCCGTATGCTGTTCCAAGGGGACAGGAACAACGCCCACAACATATTCAGCATTGAACTGGAAAGCGGGGAGATCAGCCAGCTTACCGATATGCCTGCAGACGGCCCGAACTTGGCAAGTCCGCTTTTTGTAAACCGGAAATACAATGAAATATATTATGTCTATAAAGGATGTGTTTATGCGCTGAATCTGGAAACCCTGGACGCGCGGCCCCTGTACATTATCCCTAAGGGCTTCACCTTTGGCGGGGCGCGTCCCACGGCGGACGGTGAATATGTGGTTGGCGGTCTGACTGAAGACACTAGCACCCGTATCAAAGCGAACCTTTCGGCAGGCTATATTGGCATGCGGGAGATATTTGAAGCAAAACCCGACTGCCGCATTATCCGTATCAATGTAACCACCGGCCAGGTAGATGAAGTATGGCAGGAAAACTGCTGGGTAGGGCATATCAATCCATCCCTAACACAAGGGAACCTGATTTCCTTCTGTCACGAAGGCCCTTGGCAGTTAGTTGATCATCGCATCTGGGTATTGGATTTGGACACCGGCAAGGTTCGGAAAATTCGTGAACGCCGTCAGGACGGAGAAATGGTAGGCCATGAATACTGGTTTGAAGACGGCGTACATATTGGCTATCAGGTACACCACCGGGGTGAAAATGCAGAATCTTTCTTTGGGTTTCAGCGTTACGACGGTGAAGATGAATTGGAAGCTTCCTGCGGCGCGCCTATGCCTACCCCTGACCACATTCATTCCCTTGGGTTTGATTTTGTGGTCAGCGATTCCGGCAAAACCATCAAAGGATATAAGTACGATGGGAAAACCTTTGACGGGCCGCGTATTATTTGTATGCATGATGGGGATTTCTTCTGGGGAGCACATCATCCACATCCGGCAATCTCCCACGATGGAAAGAATATTGTTTTCAATAGCACCCGTACAGGGTACTGCAACATTTATATGGTGGAAATTCCCGAAGATTTCTATTCCCTGCCTAAAGTCAACCTAGACGAGCTGAAAAGGAAATAAAGTTTAAAAATATGGAAAAAACAGCCTGCCGCAATCCCGCGGCAGGCTGTTTGATGCTTATTTCTGGAAATCTTTCTTTATTGTTTTTTACATCAGCGGCGCAATCAGCCGGAGCAAACTCCTCCCCACCTTACGGTACCACGGCACAGCATGACATTCCTCCAAGGTAATAGCTTGGCTTTTCGCCAAAGTTTCCAGATAATCCTGCTTCATGTCCGTGATACAGCTACACTGGTACATCCAACACCCACATTCAAAATGCAGGTACAAGCTCCTGTAATCCAGGTTAATCGTGCCAACTGTTGCAAACTGATCATCTGATACAAAGCTTTTGGCATGAACAAATCCAGGGGTATATTCATAAATCTTAACCCCTGCTTCCAATAGGCATTGATAATATGCCCTTGTCACTGCATGGACATACCACTTGTCGCCATGGTGGGGCGTTAAAACCCGCACGTCTACCCCGCATTTTGCAGCATTGGAAAGAATCGTCACCATTTCATTATCCACAATCAGGTAAGGGGTGCAAATATAAATATATTTTTGGGCCCTGGAAATCAAATTCAAATAAACGTTTTCGCCGACAGTTTCACCGTCCTGAGGGCTGTCGCCGTAAGGCTGGACATACCCATCTGAAGGAATCCTTTCTTTCTGGTAAACATTTGGCCGGAAAGCGTCCCAGTCTTCCTCCTGGGGGCGTATGTAATCCCACACAGAAAGGAACATAGCGGTCAAATTCCACACGGCGTCCCCTTTCAGCATCACAGAAACATCTTTCCAGTGTCCATGTTTGGGGTAAGCATTGATATACTCATCTGCTAGGTTGATCCCCCCAGTAAAGCCAATATAACCGTCAATAACGCATATTTTCCGATGGTCACGGTTGTTCATCTTCACATTCAGCCGGGGAACAAAGGGATTAAAGACACAGCACTTAATCCCAAGGGATTCCATCTGTTTGGCGTAATTCTTTGGCAGAGTCATAAGACACCCCACGTCGTCATAAATTAAACGCACATCCAGCCCGGCTTTTGCCTTGTCCGCCAGGATCTCCAGGATAGGGTCCCACATTTTCCCCTCTTGGACAATAAAATATTCCATAAAGATGAAATGTTCCGCTTTTCTCAACTCTTCCAGCATCCGCTCCCATTTTCGCTCCCCTAGGCGGAGATACTCTACGCTGGTATTCTGGTAAGGGGAACAGTAAGCATATTTTTGCAGATAGCGGCTCTGGACAGCGGCAGAGACGTTCTCTTTTTCCATTTGAGCAATAGCTTCTTTATCCGGGTGCCAGTTCTGGCGCAGGCGTTCCTCAACTTCCCTCATCTGTGCCTGCTGTCTCCGGCTCAGGCGGTTGCCGCCGAACATCAGATAAAACAGCCCGCCAAAGATAGGCATTGCCAATATTAATATAATCCACACAATCTTATATGCAGGATTGCTTCTGTTATTTACTAAATAGATAACCGCTGTCAAGCTTGCCAGCAGACAGATTGCATAAAAATACACAAAGTAATCCAAAAAGAAGATCAATATGTCCACCAAGATAAGGGCCTGTATTACAATCGCGACACCCACTATAACAGACCGATGGCACAGCAGGTTTAAAAGCTTTTTCATATTGATCTCCTTTCATTTGCGGGACAATTATTATAAAGTTATCCAGTATCTTTTTATAACGTCTCCATCAATGCAGACTTCTTTTTCAAAAACACCTCCGTTTGCAAGAATGACCTTCTCGCTGGCAGGATTGGTTCTGCTGCAAGTAATCAAAACCTTATCCATATTTCTTTCCCTGCATTTTTGCAGGTTCAGCCGCAGCATTTCTTTCCCATATCCCCTGCCCCGTTCTGACGGTCGGACAGAATAACCGATATGCCCGCTCCAGACGCTTAACACCGGATGGTCGATATGGTGCCGCAGGTTTATAATGCCGACTGCTTTATGATCGGAACCCCTGACAGCCAGGTATGTACTGGATGGAACCTTCCCCTTGGGGCAGGTATCCGCGTTTTCCATTTTTGCAAGGGCAGAAAGCCATTCCATGGTTGTTTCACATTTTTTCAAAGAACCGCATCCAGTAAAATAATCCTCATCTTTGGCGTCTTGCAGTTCTCTGCGAAGCGCCATAATTTCGCCGTCATACTCCATGGATGGGGAAACCAGTCTGAGTTCTTCCACAAATGTTCCTCCCTTTTGTGAATGGCTTTCAGTATTCTGATTAAGCGTCAGGATTATTTTTTGCAAAAATTTCCAATTTTGCGTACAGGTCTTCTAAAATCAAACGGCTGTCAATAGATTTGTATACCCTGACAGAACGGTTCCTGCCTGTATGGACATAACGCATTTCTTTTGTAATTTCCGGCGCGGGAACCCAATCGAATTCATACCTGTGTTCATACAGAATCAGCCCTACTGCCGGAGAATCACCCAATACCCATGTTTCCCCTGTACGGAAAGCACTCTTGCGGGGGCCGGGTTCCATGGCGTGTTCGCAGAGCTGGTCAAACAAATACTTTCCGATTGCCCCATGGGGACGGACTTTGACCTCCAGCTCTGCCAGGGAAACAGGCATCATTTCATATACATTCTTAGGAACCTGCCAAAGTTCAATTTTTGACTTCATAATCACATTGGCAGCGTTGACATCATTGCCCAGGTTAAATTCCGGGCTGCCCGTTGGATAAGCCCCGCCGCCAATCCAGATGGCTGTCAGTCTTCCCGCAATACGCGGCTCCATCAGGTAAGCCGAAGCCAAGTCTGTCAATGGCCCAAAGAAAGTAACATATAAAGGCCGGGGATCGTCTTTCATGGCTTCTTTGACAATCAGGCGTGCGCCCTCTGACTCTACTGGGGTGGATTCATTAGGCAGGGCGTGCTCGCATCCCCGGAAGATAAAGCTTTTGTCAAAGTGCATCAAGTCAAAGATATGCTCTAACTCCTTATAGCTCTCTTCCATGGGATTCCGCCCGGGCCGCTCGCCAAAATGCGCCGCAATAAAGCCTACATTATCAAATTTTGGGGACAGCATTGCCTGCACAATGGCAAACTGATCATCTGCCTCGTTTTTTGCATCGGTATCAGTGATGACACGGACAATTTTTTCTTCTGGAACCGGGAATTTGTAGGGATTGTAGATCATAGCCAGCTTCCTTTCTATGGTTTTCTATTATTATAACTCTCTATTATAGGTAAAGCAACCTATATTCCTATTATTTAATGTGTATTCGACAGAAAGGATTCGGGAAAACCAGCTTTTCTGCCCCCTGAACCCGAAACCTATTTCATCCGCCCCAGGTTGTATTCACTGAAGGCTGTGCCCACAGATTTACTTTTTCACACTCACGCCAAAGTAAAGGCAGCGTCTGATGCCAGACGCTGCCTTTACTTATTTATTCTGGAAAAATCTCATAATGTCTAAAAACCCGTCATCTTCCGGTTCCGATTTCTTTTCTACGGGAGCTGGTACAGGTTCTTGAACTTGTTCCGGCTGGGGAAGAGGTTGGACCGATTCTGTTGTCTGAGGAACTTCCTGCGGCTCACGCGCTGCGGGACGAAGGGATACAACATTTTCCACTTTGGATGGATCAAAGTCAAACCCGGTAGCAATGACAGTAACAACCATTTCATCCTCTAACTCATCAGACAAACTTGCCCCCCAAATAAGGTTTGCATCCGGGTCTACCTGTTCCTGAATCATTTGGGAAGCTTCATATACATCATCAAGAATAACGTCCTGTGGAGCGGTAATATTGACAATAACGCCTTTGGCTCCGGTAATAGACGTTTCCAGCAATGGGCTGGCAATAGCAGCGGAAGCGGCCATTTTAGCCATATCCTTACCGTTGCCGCGTCCTACGCCCATGTGGGCATAACCCGCATCGCGCATTACTGTACAAATATCTTCAAAGTCCAGGTTAATCAAACCTGGAACATTAATCAAGTCAGAAATACTCTGTACACCTTGCCGTAATACCTCGTCAGCCATACGGAAAGCTTCTGTAAGGCGGATTTTCTGCTGCGGCACCCTTAACCGTTCATTTGGGATAACCAGCAAAGCATCAACATGTTCCCGCAGATTTGCAATTCCCCTTTCAGCATTGCGCATCCGAACACGGCCTTCAAACTCAAAGGGCTTTGTGACAACGCCCACTGTCAAAATCCCCATATTTTTGGCAACTTCTGCTACAATAGGGGCAGCCCCAGTACCCGTTCCACCGCCCATACCAGCAGTGACAAAAACCATTTGCGTTCCCTTCAAGGCAGCTTCAATAGCGTCTCTGGATTCTTCTGCAGCTCTTTGGCCCTTTTCAGGGTTTCCACCTGCGCCGCGTCCCTTTGAAGTACGGTCGCCCAGCTGAATCTTGTGCGTTGCACGGGAACGATCCAATGCCTGTTTATCTGTATTCAGCGATACAAACTCTACCGATTGCACACCTGCTTCCATCATGCGATTGACTGCGTTTCCGCCGCCGCCGCCAACGCCTGCAACTTTAATGGCTACGCACAAATCCAGCTCCGAATCCATGTCAAAATTCATCATCTTCTTTTTGTCCTCCTACTAAAACATTACAACGGCTCTGTTTTTTCAAGGAGGTTTCACCTCCTACCCGGCACGCAAAAACCGCCTGAACGCTTCTAAATTGTATCAATTCACTTGCGGCAGTTAGGAGAGAGACATTTCATATGGATTGCCTCATCCGCTTTCGTTCTGCCCGCTGTCTCCGTTAAGCTTTTTCTGCAATCTACCAAATTCTGCTAAAACTGCTCAATTGAAACAGCAAAACATAAATTAGTAAATACATTTTTACTTATTTCATATTGGAAGTTATCACTGTTCTGGCACAATATGTAGGTTCTATAAAAAGTTTATTATTTACATTTAAAGATACCAGATTTTAAGTTATTTTTCAACCTATTTTAAAGAATAGTTTATGTTTTTTTCTAAAAAAAGGAAAGGATGGTTTATAAAACGATTTAACCTTCCTCTGAAGAAGAAACAGCAGAACTGCTGTTCGAAGATTCAGAAGAATCTTCTGGCCCTTCTGAATCCAATAAAGGAGAACTGGCAGTTGAAGCTGGAGCGAAGGTTCCATAGATATTCTCTGCCCGAAAAAATCCCTTTTTATCAATGGAAAGGTTTAAGTTGCCTTCCTGAGATGGATCAACTTGTTCCAGGATATCGACAGACATCCGTATCTTATCGTTTATTTTTTCTTTGTTCCCCAGATTAATTTTCACCCTGCCCTGATAGGTAATCGTCAGATTCATAGGATCGCTTAAATCAATCATTGTGATGCCGGTAATTTTATTTTCAGTCAACGCTCGGTTAATTTCAGAGAGCGTTTCCAGACGTTTATCCATCACATTTGCAAGAGATTCATTATCAGCACGGGATACATTCAATTGAAGTCCGTTAATAATGGGAAGCTCTGACGGCGGATAAAGGATTCCTGTTTCCAGCACTTTTCCTCCAGTACTGATAATGGAAAATCCCATTTCACCTTTTACTACCCCTGTTTCTAAAACCGGTGTAACATAAATCTCTACTGTTGTAGGGAGTGACCGCCGAACGGTTACTGACTCCAGATAAACATGTCCATCCAAAATTGTTTTTTCAACTGTTTCAGTGTCAAAGTCAAAGAGGTTGTCCCCTATTTTCAGCCCGGAAGAAAGGATTAATTCCTCGTCTGTATAACGGCTTTGCCCGGAAACTTCTATGACGGAAATCGTCAGAAACATCCGGCAGCACAGGTAAATCCCCGCCGTGGACAATATTGTCAATAGCAATATGTATGCACGTTTCCGCCTTTTTTTCTTCCAGGCATTCCTCCTGCGGAGCAGGTTCTCATAAGCCTGTGAATCTTCCGCAGCCAATTGTTTCTCTAGTTCTAGGCGGCGGGCGCTTTCTTCTTTGCGGCGTTTTTTTGCTTCTTTTTTAGATGGAACTTGTTTTGTCTTTCCCGCGGCCTTTCTCCTTTGCCCGGTTGGAGTTTGTCTGCCCTTTATGGCGGATTTTTTACCCCTTTCAGGCTCTTCCCTCCCAACAATAGATTTTTTTGCTGTGGTCTTTTTTTTTGGTTGAGAGGGTTTCTTATCCGTTGAAGCTGCGGCTTTGGAAACCTGGGGGGGAGAACCTCCCTGTGTATCCGAAGGCGGACGGGCTTTAACACTATTACGAAACTTTTCAGAATTTCCATTTCCAGTATGCGCTTTTCCCTTTGGTTTTGTTGAAGCCATGGCGGTTCATCACCCCCTTTTCATCTTATGGCAGACTTCCATTTGAGAAGACTTTGAAAATCCTCCAATTCCTATATAACTATTATAACATATTTTTTTCAAAAGGACACTATGAAATTCAAATTTTGGAAAAAATTACCTGTTTTGCGATTTTTGTAATATGTTTTAAAATCACCTCATGATATAAAATATACCATGAGGTGATTTTACACTATATCGGAAATCCAGTCAACCTTGTATAAGCCAGAACCGCGCCAATCTAAACAATCCATAGCGCTGATGAACCCTTTTTAATCCGCTATTGGCTGTACTCATCTTTGGCTTATGCCTGCAAGGCTTATAATACGCCCTGCGTTTGTGCCAAAGGGATTCCCGCGGCATATCCTAAATTAGAAAACCCCTCTTTTTTCCGCTCCTTCTCACCTGTTTCAATACTCCCTGAAGAAATCATCCACACTTTCCCTCCAAGCTGCCGGATAACAGCAGGCATATCGTCATACCCGCGATAAATATGCTGCAACTCATCAATAAAGCTAACACCCTTTGCGGCCAGGGCAGCGATGACCAAGGCAGCCCCTCCGCGTAAATCAGTACAATGCAATCGGGCAGATCTCAGGAAGGCAACACCATTCACAAGGGCTGTTCTCCCTTCCATATGGACATTTGCCCCCATTTTTTCAAATTGGTTTACATGAAGATACCGGCTTTGAAAGACCAATTCTTCAAAGCGGCTAGCACCATCAGCCAAAAGGGAAGCTGCCATAACAGGGGCAAGCGCATCTGTTGGAAACCTCGGATAAGGAGCAGTAGAAAGAGAATGTATAGGGGAAAGCCGTTTAGGTGCAGACAAAGAAATTTCATCTTGTTTTGTTTTCAATGTACAGCCCATTTCCTCAAAGACTGGCAGTACAGCGTCCAAATGTGGAAGGCAGACCTTTTTTAATGTAATCTCCCCTCCCGTTGCAGCAGCAGCAGAAAGATAGGTAGCCGCTTCAATGCGATCAGGGATAATTGTATAATCCACCTCATGTAGAAACTCAACCCCTTCTATGCATAGGCAGCCCTCCTTGCGGTAAATCCTAGCCCCTGCACGGTTCAGGAAATCAATCAGCCCATCAATTTCCGGTTCCACAGCCATCCCCCGAAGCGTAGTAATACCCTTTGCAAGGGAAGCAGCAATCAGAAGGTTTTCGGTAGCCCCCACGCTTGGATATCTCAGGCAGATATCAGCACCTTTTAATGTTCCGTCCACTGAACAAATCAGGCCGCCTTCCTGTTCAATAATCCGAACTCCCATCTGCCGTAAGCCGTTGATATGTAGATCAATGGGGCGTGGCCCCAGACGGCATCCGCCTGGCAAAGCAATATGGGCTTTTCCCCATCGCGCAAGAAGCGCTCCTAAAAAAATAATAGAACTACGCATTTCTCCAGCCAAAGATTCAGGTACACCATACCCGTTTGCGCTGGAGGTATTGATTTGAAGAATTCTCTCTGAATCTGCCATTGAAACCTTGCATCCCAAATGTTCTAAAATCCGGCGGGCCGCCCACACATCTGACAGCAGAGGACAGCTGCGGATTGTGGCCTTGGGACAAAGCAGGGCCGCGGACAATACGGGTAGCACCGCATTTTTCGCCCCATGGACTTCCGCCTCGCCGTACAGCGGCAGTCCTCCTTCAATCGCCATGACATTCATCCGCTATCCCATCCCTTCGGTACAATTAGTTTTTTTGCAGTTTTTTGTTCCTTCTGCTGCATTATATGCACAAAAAGGGGGAATGGTGCGAAAGTTCGACCTGTTGTTATATAGCAAACGTCAAAATATGGACTAAAAATTCATATAGAAAACTCTTCCAGCCCGCTTTTTACACATTTAATAAACGTTTCCTATAATGTACCCTTTCCTTCCCCCATTTTCCATACAACCTCTGAGATTTTTCTGGTAGCGTCCGCTATCGCCATTTCCAGGGCATTTTTAGAATATACTTTAAGCTTGTCCGGCTGTGTAAAAAATTCCTCCGTCTGCTTGCGAAGCCATTCCCCTGTTAAATCCTTTTCCTCTATTACCACTGCCGCCTGTCGGTTTGCCAGCGCCATTGCATTATAGTATTGATGGTTTGCCGCTACATTGGGAGATGGTATTAAAATAGAAGCCCGCCCGGCTGTTTCCAGCTCACTGAGCGTCAAAGATCCCGCCCGGCTGATTACTAGGTCTGCTGCTGCCATACAATCTGCCATATTATTTATGTACTCCCGAATATCCAACGTTGGGATATTCTTATAGTCCACACTTCGTTCTTTTAACAGCTTTGGAAGAAGTTCAACCCCATAGGAACCCGTTGCGTGAATATGATGGATTTGGCCTGGATGCTCCTTAGTATGCCATGCCATTAAATCCGCTACTGCTTCATTAATCCTCTGCGCCCCAAGGCTCCCCCCAAATGACAGCAAACAGAACTTTTTCTCTGGAATTCCCAGCTTTTGGCGGGCCTCCCTTCTGCTTGCAAACAGGATTTCCTCCCGTACCGGATTACCTGTAATAATATATTCCCTATTGGTGTCCAAATATTTTTGGGCGTCCTCTACTGCAAGCAGCACTTTGTCTACATAACGGCACAATAACCGTGTTGTTACGCCTGGATATGCATTGGATTCATGGGTGGCAGTTGGAATTTTTTGCTTTGCTGCTGTCCGCAGAACAGGTCCGCTGACATAGCCGCCTGTGCCTACTACTACGTCCGGCTGGAATTCTTTTAGGATTTCCTTAGAACGATGGGCAGAGGTCAGAAGATAGCAGGCCGCCATACAGTTATTTTTGAGATTGTGCAGGCTGGGCCGTCGTTGAAAGCCCAAGACATGAATTGGGTACATTTTGTAGCCAGCTTGGGGAATCAGACGGGATTCCATCCCGTTGGGGTTGCCGGCAAAACAAATTTCTGTTTCGGGGTGTTGGGTGCGAATGTAGTTGGCTACGGCAAGAGCGGGATTGATATGTCCCCCAGTACCTCCACAGGCAAAAAGAATTTTCATGGTATCACAAGCCTTTCGGAATAAGAATGGGAAAAGCTGATGTATGATCATAAACCAAAGTTAAGTAAAACCTAAAGCGAATTAACAAGGTTTGAAGCGCAGCTCCGCTGCGCAGCCCAGGGAACTTTCCGACGAATCTCTGATTCGCGAAGAAGTTCCCTGGCCGCGCTCGCAAGCGCCAAACTCCCCATCATACTAAAAAAGTATAAAAAAGAAAAATCTAAAAGGAAAAAAGCCCGTTTGCATAAGCAAAATTCCCCTGTGGGAGAACAAGCCCAAACCCCATAAAACATTAAAAGGGGAATAATAAGGGCTTTTTGACCCAGCGAATTCTAATTCGCGGATGTTGCCATTATGTTCCATGCAAACGCAAAAGCTGAGGATTCAGGAGGGCTTTTCAAGCGTAGATGACCTGGAAATGTTTAGAACAATCCCCATTTCCCCCAAAAGCATCATAAGAGCAGTACCCCCATAAGAGAAGAAAGGAAGGCTGATGCCGGTATTAGGAATTGTCTTGGTAACAACCATCATATTAAACATAGCCTGAAGCCCAAATTGGATGGTAATACCGGCAGCGATCATGGTGCCGAATAAATCCTTTGCATGAAGCGCTATGTGAAGACCCCTCCAAATAAAAACCATGAAAAGAACAATAATTAAAACAGCACCAACCATTCCCAGTTCTTCGCAGACGATCGCAAAGATAAAATCATTCTGAGGCTCAGGGAGATAAAGGAATTTCTGTCTGGAATTTCCTAACCCCTTCCCCAAAAGGCCGCCAGAAGCAATCGCATACATAGATTGAATGATCTGATATCCTTGGTTCTTGGGGTCGGCAAAGGGATCAATATAGAAAACAAGGCGCTGCTTTGCATAGGTCAGACCATCGAACAGGAGCAGAACCGCCAATAGGGCTGCAGACCCAATGCCGCCTGCTACAGCGAAAAATTTAAAATTCGAGCCTCCAATCAGCATTAAGCTTGCACCAATCAGGACAATTAGGATGGTCCCTGACATGTGGGGTTCCAGCAGCATCAAAACACATATCATTCCGAGAACAGCAGCAAAAGGGAGGATTCCTTTTTTAAAAGTTTTCATATCCTTATGATACATACAAGCCATCTGTGAAAACAAAATAATAACAGCAAATTTGGCAATTTCAGAGGGTTGGAACTGGATAAATCCCAAACGTATCCACCGGGTAATCCTGCCGCTGTAAATAGTATATCTCAATATAACAGTAAATACCAGCAGCCCAACCGTAAAAACCATAATCGGGACAGCCAGCCAGTGGAATATGTGGTAATCAAAGCGTGAAACAACAAACATGGCAATAACGCCTAAAACTGCAAAAATTGCCTGCCTCCTAATGTACCAAAAGCTGTCCCCTTTTTCATAATAGTAGGAGTAAACATAACTAGCAGAAAACAACATAACCAATCCGACAATCAAGAGGATCAAAATAAAGACAAGGTAAAACATATCTATTCTGCCCTGCTTTGGGCGGGAGCTATTTTTGGAAGGTTTTATTTTAGAAAGTTTAGAGGCGCTGGACAAGTAATTTCCTCCTTTCGTAGTAAAAGGTTGTATATTATAGTCTGCGAACGGCAAGAACTGCCAAAATACAGCCTGCGGCAGTGACAACAGAAAAAAGAGCAGTAATTTGAATTTCAGAATACCCGCTCATTTCAAAGTGATGATGGATAGGGGTCATTTTAAAAAGGCGTTTTCCATGAGTTGCCTTGTAGTATACTCTCTGAATCATAACAGATAAAGCTTCCAAAACATAAACAATCCCCACAAGTACCAGAAGAAAAGGCATTCCCGCCCCAAAAGCAAGAGCAGCCATCATACCTCCCAGAAACATGGAGCCTAAATCGCCCATAAAGACTTTAGCAGGATAAAAATTCCAAACCAAAAAACCCAAACATCCACCGGCCAGAGCAGTAGCCATCAGCCCGGTTGAATGGAATCCAAGCAGACTGCAAACCATCATCATTCCCAAAGCAGCCACAAAAGTGACAGAGGAACATAAACCATCCAGTCCATCTGTAAGGTTTACCGCATTGACTGTTCCAATGATAATAAAGGCAGAAATGGGATAATATAGAATCCCTGCATCCAGTCTGCCCCAAAAAGGGATAAAAAATGCAGTTGAATAATCTCCTGCGGCATAAAGGGCAGTAAGATAAACAGCAGTGGCAAGGCTCTGTAAAATAAGTTTTTGGATTTCGCTCAAGCCAAGGTTGCGTTTTTTGACCACTTTAATATAGTCGTCCAAAAATCCGATTCCACCAAAAGCTACAGCCATTCCTAAACCTAGGAAAAACTTTATTGTGTCTTGTTTTAACAGGAAATTGGGCATATTCTCCAGTGAGGCGTTGTTAGAAAGCCGGTATACCGTCCACCCAACGACGCTTGCTGTTACAATCCCGCCTACAAACATAAGCCCGCCCATAGTAGGAGTCCCTTGTTTTTTATGATGCCATACCGGTCCTATATCATTAATTGTCTGCCCATATTTCAGCCTCCTTAGAAACGGAATCAGCCAAATCCCCAAAATGGAAGTCAGGGCAAAGGCAGAAACTGCCACAAGCAGGATTATCATCCCCTTCATTTTCATTCCCTCCCTATGGCTACAGCCTGCTGCACAGCATCAATAACCTGTTCCAATTCCATCCCCCGGCTTCCCTTAAACCATACCATATCGCCAGGCTGAAGTAATTCTATAATAGCAGAAGCAAGAGACTTCTTATCTGGATACCAAAACGCCTGTTCCATCCCTGCGTCTTTTGCGCCAGACACATAATCTTTTGCCAAAATCCCATAGGTTAAGAGAAAATCCGCTGTTTTTGCAGCCTTCTGCCCAGCCTCATAATGCGCCTGATGTTCAATAGAACCAAGTTCCAGCATATCAGCGAGAATCAGGATTTTCCTGCCGTTTTTCTGGGGACAGCTCATTTCTGCCATCGCAGAAATGGCCGCTTCCATAGAATCTGGACTGGCGTTATAGCAGTCCTCCACCAAATACATTCCGTTCAGCTGTACAACATGCTGCCGCATACCGGCGGGTACATATCCCTCCAATGCTTTCAGGGCCTTTTCCAGTGGAATCTGAAATGTCAAAGCCGTTCCCGCCGCCGCAAGTGCGTTGCTTACATTGTGAAGACCTATGCAGGGAAGATAGGCCGGATACTCTTTCCCCTGCCAGCATAAAAGAAAACGGCAGCCTTCTGGGGACTGACAGACATTCTTTGCAGTCAAATCGGCTGCTGATTCAATCCCGTAAGTAATAATTTGAAAAGGATGGCAAATGCCTTTTTGATTTTCCAGCCATGTTCCTAAAAGATCGTTATCCTGGTTGACAATCAATGTTCCTTCCAGTGCAAGGCCCTCCAAAATTTCCAGTTTAGCTTTCAGAATATTTTCCCGGCTTCCCAAATGCTCCAGATGGGAAACGCCTATATTGGTTAAAACCGCCGTCTGCGGTTTTACAGCCAGGGACAGCGGACGAATTTCATTCAGCCCGGACATTCCCATTTCCATAACAGCAGCTTCATGTTCCGGCGCGAGCCGGAGCAGCGTCCTAGGCAGCCCGATCTCGTTATTTTGATTTCCCTGGGTTTTTAATACGCAATACTGTGAGGACAAAGCGGTCCAAATCATTTCTTTAGTGGTCGTTTTCCCCACGCTTCCTGTCACTGCTGCTATTTTTACCTGAAACTTGTTCCGATAAACTGAGGCGATTTTCAGCAGGGCTTCCAGCGTATTTTCCACATAAAAAATTCTGGGGTCTGGATTTTGGCTGGCACTTTCCGGCCTTTGGCTGAGAACTGCCGCTGCCCTTTTTTTCAACACGTCGGGAATAAACCGATGGCCATCCACCCTTTCCCCTGGAATGGCAGTAAACAGACACCCTGGTTCCGCCTCGCGGGAATCGGTACACAGAGTCGTTAAAGGCATTTTTCCAAACTCTGTTTCCCACTCCGGGAACATATCCCAGGAAACCAGCTTTCCGGCAGCGGGGTTGTATAGATTGGCGTTACAGGCTTTGGCGGCATCCGCCACGGTAAACTGGTACATATCAGGTCGATTCCTTTCTTACTTTACAATTTTCCATTTTGGATATTGAGCCCTGTTTTGAGCTAATCGTTTTCTGCGCCGTTCATGTCTGGTCCTGCCCTCTGTTTTATGCAGGTAATTTCTTCTGAGCCATTCCTTTGCATTGTATTTTGGCCTTTCCTCACTAAAAAGCGCCTCCAAAGGATTTTCGGGCCTATTGGCGCAGTATGGACAGTTGGGATTGCTGCATTTTTCATTGAGCCAGACATTACAGCCAACGCAGCAGATTGAGTCATACCTATCATAATAGAACAAGTTTTTTTCGCCGCATTCTGGACATTCTGATTTCATCCATGAACCGTAAACTCTCCACTTTTTCTTTAAATCCCGTCGGCATTTTTCGGACTTTTTCATTCATATGCGCTGTATTTTGCCTTTTATTTTTCCGGTTGGGGCGGCAGTACAGCCTTTTTCCCTTCCGTGCGTATCTTTTCCAGCAACTCCTGTACAACGTGTCTCTCGTCAAACCAGATCGTTCCATAATCCAATACCTGATAATCCTCATGGCCTTTTCCCGCCAGAAGGAGGACATCGCCCTCTTTTGCATTTTCCAGCGCCCAGCGTATTGCCTGATACCGGTCAGGAATTACAACATAAGGTGTTTCAAACCCTTCAAATCCAGGCAATGCCTCCTGAATAATTTTTACAGGGTCTTCGCTCCTTGGATTATCAGAGGTAAGTATTACAAAATCCGCGCCTTTTGCAGCGGCAGCAGCCATAAGAGGTCTTTTTCTGCCGTCTCTGTTTCCAGCACATCCAAACAGAATCATAATTCTGCCCGACGCAAATTCCCTGACAGCTGCCAGGATTTTTTCAATCGCATCAGGGGTATGGGCGTAATCATCGATTACCGTAAAGGGAGTATCCGTCTTCAGTATCTGTGTTCTTCCGCAGACCCCGGGACAGGAATTTAAGGCAACTGCGGCCTTATCCAAAGGAATTCCAACCGAAACTGCACAGGCAGCAGCAGCCATAGCATTAGAGACAGAAAACATCCCTGGCATTGGGAAGTCAATACGGGCAATGATCCCAGTTCCCAGAAAAGCGAATCTGCTTCCCTTTTCAGAGATCGTAATATTTTTGGCGGTATACTCTGCCACATCGTCTGAAACAGAAAAAGAACGAATCGGGCAGGGTGCTTCTTCCATAATTCTGCGGCCATAGGGATCGTCATAGTTGATAATTCCAACCTTACACAAAGAAAACAGTTTTTTCTTTGCCTGAAAATAATTTTCCATTGTTCCGTGGTAATCCAGATGATCCTGTGTCAGATTTGTAAAGACAGCCGCTTCAAACTGGCAGCCCGCTACCCGGTCCTGGTCAAGCGCATGGGAAGAAACCTCCATTACTACATAATCACACTTGGCTGCAGCCATCCGCGCAAAGAGGGCGTGAAGTTGAGCGGGGTCAGGCGTGGTATATTTAGCAGGCAAAGCCATGTCGTCAATCTCATTTTGAATGGTTCCAATTAAACCTACCCGGTATCCAGCGTATTCCAAAATATGCTTTAAAAGGTTTGTAATCGTTGTTTTGCCATTAGTACCAGTAACACCGATAAGCTTTAGTTTTCGGGAAGGATTTCCATAAAAATTAGCGCACATTACTGCATAGGCATGACGGGTATTTTCCACAACTAACTGGCATTCCAGGCCAACATCATGCTCTGCAACTACGACGGCAGCTCCCCTATTCACCGCTTCGGCAGCGTGGTCGTGTCCGTCCATTTTCCCGCCTTTGACACATACAAAGGCCATTCCTGGCATAACCCGCCGGGAATCACAGGTAATTTCGCCAATTTCCAAAGTTTCAAGGTCATTGGACCCTGTATAAATAATGGAATCCATAATCTGCCTTACTTTCATATATTATCAGAACCTCCTTAAAAAAACCTATCTAATATAAGTTCGATAGAAAAGATCTGTGCATTCCGGCTTTTCTGTTCACCTTTAGGAAGCATGTTCAAGAATTAGAATTCGCTGGGAGAAAAAGCTCTCTTGTTTCCCCTTACAATGTTAGCTTGTTCTCCCAGCAAGGCATTTTACTTCCGCAAACGAGCTTTTTTTATTTTCCCTTTTAGAAATACTTTTCTATAGTTTTTAGTGAGCAGGAGTATTTCAAACTTGGCGGGTTTAGCAGAACTATCAGATGCTTTTCAGGAGTGCAGTTTCACTGCACAAAGCTCTGCTGCACATCCCCCTGAACCCGCAACCTTTTTCATTCGCCCTAGGTTGTGTTCATCAAAGATTATACCTGTATCTTTGCTTTACCGAACTCAAGTTATTTTAATGCTATAAAAGCGGCATGAATATTGTATAACATCCTTACCGGCGTTTTCTGTCAAACGCTGGACGCTTTTTGGGGTACTGGTCAATTGGAGGGAACCACAGGTTCATCCGAATTGGAAATATCCTCTGCGGCATTCTGATTGACAAAGTTCACTGTAATTACGCTCCCAATTTCCAGCATTTCCCCTGGTTCCGGGTTTTGAGATACTGCCACAGTACCTTCTTCGTCAATGTCAGCTCCTACAATACGCAGGTTCAGCCGGCTGGACACGATCTTTTTATTTGTTTCCGTACCGCTCAGCCCCACAATGTTCGGCGCTTCTACCAAAGGGGTTTCTGTCTCTTCATCAGTATACAGGATAACAGTAGAACCCTTGGGGACTGGTGCTCCTGCTGTTGGCACCTGCCGGATTACTTCCGCACCGCTTCCCATCAAGCGCCCCTGAAGTCCAGCATTGGCCATAATGCTTTGGGCCTCATGGGGTTTCTGCCCAACAACGTCTTTAACATAAATTTCCCGTTTTTCCAATTCTTCTTCTGTATATTTGGGCTCAATATCCAAATACGGAAGAATATCAGACATAATAGCTCCTACAACCGGCGCAGCAATTACAGAACCATATGCAGATTTTAACTCCGGCTCGTCAATCAGTACCAAAACTGCAACCTGGGGGTCATCGGCAGGAGCAAAGCCAAAAAAGGAAAGCACATGGTCTGTTACCTGCCCATTTTCGTCAAGCTGATCCAATTTCTGAGAAGTCCCTGTTTTCCCGCCTACCCGATAGCCTGCCACATAAGCGCCGTTACCAGAACCTTCGCTGACCACCTTTTCCGCCATGGAAGCCACCATTTTGGAAGTTTCGCTGGAAATTACCTGGCGGCGGACTGTTCTGTCATAAGATTCTACAACATTACCGTCAGCGTCGAGCACCTGCTTTACTACATAAGGCTTTAACAAATATCCCCCATTGATAGTGGCAACGTCAGCGGTAATCATCTGGATAGGGGTTACTTTAAACGTCTGTCCGAACGAGGAACTGGAGAGTTCTACAATCCCCATTTTATCAACACGGTGGTAAATGCTTTCCGCTTCGCCGGGGATGTCGATTCCCGTTCTTTCGGTAAGCCCGAAAGCCTCAAAATATTTAGAAAAAGTTTCAGCTCCCATTCTCTGCCCCAGGGTCATAAAACCAGGGTTGCAGGAGTTAACCAGAATTTGAGCCAAAGTCTCCTGTCCATGTCCCGATGTTTTCCAACAGTGGATAGACCGGTTAGCAACCTCTAAAACACCGCTGCAGTAAAAAGTATCTGATTCTCTTGCATGGCCGCTTTCAATAGCGGAGGCCAGCGTTACCAGCTTAAACACAGAACCGGGCTCATATGGATCAGAGACAGCTTTGTTCCTCCATTGATTAAATTGTTCCTGTCCAAGCTGTTCCTTATATTCCGAACCTGACAGGCCGTTTAAACGTTCCAGCCCTTTTTCATTGGTGATCTGGTTTGGCGTATTGGGATCAAAGTCCTCCTTGGTACTCATCGCCAAAATCTCCCCAGTATTTACATCCATTACAATCCCGGAAATACGTTTTGCCGGATTATGGGCGATTACTGCTGTTTCAATCGCCTTTTCCAGATAATGCTGTACAACTTCATCTATTGTCAGCACCAAGCTTCGGCCGTCCTCTGCCGGTATCTGTTCCTTATAATCATAATCCATTTCATTCCCTACCGCATTCCGCGCAGAAAGCAGGCGTCCAGGCGTTCCGCTGAGTGTTTTGTTATAGTAGGCTTCTATTCCATATGCCCCCATATTCTCATCATTGCAAAAACCCAGCACCGTTGATGCAAAACTGCCATATGGATAAAATCGACGGGTAGACTCTTCAAAGTCTATGCCTTTTAAACCATATTCTTCCTCTGCTTTCAGGATTTCATCCCGTATAGGACGAGTTATCTTCATTTTAACTCTTTTGTAGGAACTAGCTGTATCCTCCGCAAGTTTCATTACATCTTCGTAGGTAACATCATCCAAAATATTGGATAAATGAGTCGCTACCTTTTGAGCCATTGGTGTTTCAGCCGCTGCTTTATGTTCATCTGCTTGTTTAATAACAGAGGGGGAAATGATAACGTTCCAGACGGTTGCGCTTTGGGCCAAAGTATTTCCGTTGCGGTCGTAAATGTTGCCCCGCTTTGCAGGGATGATGGTATTTTCCATCTGTTGTTGAACCGCTTTTCCGCGAAGCTCATCGGAGTAGTCGCTGAGGCACAGCTTCCATAATTGATAAAATACGCAAGGGAATCCAACTGCTGTAATAAGGGCCCCTACCACTATGATCCATGCTTTTGTACCTTTTCCGGCAGTTACTGCCATTTAGAATCACGCCTTTCTGTTTTGGGGATATGTATGCGCCCGCCGTACAGCAACGTACATTCCCTCTGTCTGCCGCCGTTTTGTCAATGGATGGAAAAGCTGATTTATGGGTATAAATCAAATAAAGCTGCATGAAATAAGAGCTAAGACCCCCTCAATCTTAACTCCTATCTTTCTTAATCCTATTTAGGAACCCCCCTGGATATGCCCAAATATTTTAGAAAACCACTGGCGCACCTTGTCAAAAAGGCTGTTCTCCCCCGATGAACGATACAGTGTAACAGATTCGCCCTGTTCTACATTGATATACTGAACTTGTCCCTGATCTACTTTGGACATCCCCAGGTTAGCAGAGGCATACTCTTCAATATTACGCAGAGAAATTTTTGCGTCCAGTTCCGTTTGAAGACGGGTATACTCACCGTTTAAAGTATTTAATAATTCAGTCTTAACACCTATGTTTTCATTAATTGTCGCAAGAATGGCACGGCTGTACAAAATCGCCAAGATCAACCCCACCAGAAGAACAGCTGACAGCACAATATGTACTGCTAACGATCGCCGCTGCGCCATCTGGCGTTGCCTTGCAGGAGTTTCAACAACCCGTAATGAATGGGCGGGAGAAGGATTTGTCTTTTTATTTGCATTGGTGGCAGATTGTTTAGCAGGTTCAAAGCGTGAAAAATCGTACTGTGTTGATTTGGATCGGCTGGAATAATCCTTCGCCGAGGATGAAACAGGCAATGCAGACTCGCCTCCATTTCCGGTTAATGTCTTAGCCAGGGGTATTCCGCGCCTGTGGGCGCAGCCAGAGGGCACCGCCCTCTGGATCGTGCAGTCCTGCTGCACAGTCCGTCTTTCGGGAAAGCAGCCAAAGCTTTTAATATGTATTAGGCTGTTCTTTTTTAGGTTATTGCTTGTCAGCCAGCCGCTCCACAATTCGGAGGTGTGCTGAATGGCTTCGGCTGTTCTTCTCTAATTCTTCTGCCGAGGGAGTAATGGGTTTTTTTGTAATCAATGCCGCCCTTGGCTTTTGTCCGCAGACGCAAACCGGAAAGTCCGGCGGACAGACACAGCCTTTTGCAAAATCGGCAAACTTCTGTTTTACCATCCTATCCTCCAGGGAGTGGAACGTAATAATGCAGAACCTTCCTCCTGCTGAAAGACGTTCAAAGGCCGAGTCCAAACACTGGGAAAGGCTGTCCAATTCCCCATTAACGGCAATACGGATTGCCTGAAAGGTTCGTTTAGCCGGATGGCCGCCTTCCCTTCTTGCCGCAGCCGGGATAGAGGAAGCAATCATCTCTGCTAATTCGCCAGTTGTGGAAATAGGCTTTTTTTCCCTTGTCCGAACGATATTTTTAGCAATCGGAAATGCATACCGTTCCTCACCATACTCCCGGAAAATCCGCGCCAACTCACCAACTTCCCATTGGTTTACCAGCTCATAAGCAGAAAATCCCGACTGGCTCATCCGCATATCTAAAGGAGCGTCTGAATGATAGGAAAATCCCCGCTCCGGGGTATCCAGTTGATGGGAAGAAACACCTAAATCTAAAAGTATCCCATCTGCCTGATTGACTCCCAAATGATCCAAAACCTGCGGAATCTGAGAAAAATCAGATTGGATTACCTGAGCACAGGGATAGGCTTTCAGCCGTTCCAATGCAGCGGCTACAGCGTCCGGGTCTTTATCTAAAGCAAGCAGCCGCCCGGAAGAAGGGTCAAGGCGTTTTGCAATTTCCAATGAATGGCCCCCGCCTCCTGCTGTCCCATCTATGTAAATGCCATTAGGACGAATGGCTAAACCGGATATGCTTTCCTCCAATAAAACGGATTTATGGGAAAACCCCATTGGAAACACCTCTCTTCACTCTGTCAAATGTATATCCTAAAAGATAAAGTTCAAACACAAAAAGGGTAGATAATTGACCTACCCTCCACCACTTTTTTCCTCATTTACACCACTACCACTTTATTATAAGCGGTTAAATGCAAAAATGCAAGACTTTGTTGCTGTTACAAAGGGAAAATAACATAAGAAATATGAAAAAATACAACTTTTTTTCATTTCCTAAATTGGATTTGTTTCGCTTCTTGATACAAAAATCATTCAGCATTTGACGGAACAAAACAAGAATTGCGGCATTTTTCCGCATCCTTCCAGCTTTCCTTTCATTTTTACCAGAACTTTTTTTAAAAAAAGAGGGTTGAAAATTCCATATACTGTCACTCACAGATTTTATGGAAAAATGAGCGGCATCCAGATGAACGCCGCTCATAACTTTTGCAAAAAAGAATCATATTAAAATTATGCCTGCATTTTGCGCATCATGGCTTCTTCCATAAACTGCTTATTATAAAGAGAATAATAGTACCCCTTTTTCTGAAGCAGGGACTTATGATCCCCCTGCTCAATAATCTTCCCGTCTCGTACCACCAGAATCAAATCCGCCTGGCGGATAGTGGAAAGCCTGTGTGCAATCAGGAAAGAGGTCCGGTTTTCCAGCAAATGGGAGATTGCCTGCTGGATTAAAAGCTCCGTCTGGGTGTCAATAGACGAAGTAGCCTCATCCAAAACAAAAATTCTTGGGTCTGCCAATACCGCGCGGGCAAAGGAGATAAGCTGTTTTTCCCCGGTGGAAAGGCGGTCGCCGCCCTCGCCCACGTCGCTGTCATAGCCCTTTTCCAGCTTGCTGACAACTGTATCGGCGGAAACTTTCCGGGCCGCCTCCTGAATCTGTTCGTCAGTGGCTTCCAGCTTGCCGTAGCGGATATTCTCCCGTACTGTCCCGGAAAACAGATGGGGATTTTGCAGCACATAGCCGATATTGCTGTGCAGCCATAGCTGGGAGCGCTCGCGGTAATCCACCCCGTCAATGAGAACCTGTCCCTCGGTCGGCTCAAAAAAGCGGCAGGCCAGATTTACCAGGGTAGATTTTCCCGCCCCTGTCTCCCCGACAATGGCGACAGTCGTTCCTGCCGGGATTTTCAGGTTGAAATGCTGTAAAACATAGTCTCCGCCGTCGGGATATTTAAAGGAAACATCTTTAAATTCAATATCCCCTTGGATTGGCTCCCAGTTTTCCCGTTTGCCTTCAAAGGAATCGCCGTACTTGGAAACCACTTCGGCAGAATCCACAATATCGGGGGTCTTTTCCAGCAGACCGGTTACTCGTTCAATATTGGCCTGGGTAGCAACGAAATCCGCCAGGAACCTTGCCACCTGCTGAATCGGCTCCACAATGCCTGTGGCATAGGAAATAAAGGCGGACAGTGTACCAAAAGCGATTACATCATTCATTACCAAGTATCCGCCCCTTGCCAGCACAAAGGCAACCGCAACAGAGCTGCAAAACATAATGGAAGGGATATAGACTGCATTGAGCATGGAGGTATGGACAGAAGCCCGGTGCATGGTATCGGTCAGTTCAGAAAATTCCTGGTAATTCTTATCTTCAATGACCAAAGTTTTAGAAGTCCTGGCACCGGTAATGCCCTCGTTGTAAGCCCCGGTAATCTGGGAATTGATCTGGCGGACCTTCCGGTTGCCCCTCAGAATCCGGTTCTGAAAATATATGGTCAGCAGCACGACAAAGGGCACAATCAGCAAAACATACCCCGCCAGCCGGATGTTAAGAAACATCATGGAAATAAAGGCCCCGACTACATAGGAAATCGCCCACATCATATCTACCAGCCCCCAGGACACCATGCCGGAAATTCTGCTGGAATCGCTCATAACCCTGGCAAGGATGTAACCAACTGGAGTGGTATTGTAGTAGGAAAAGGACAGTGTTTGCAGATGTACAAAGGCTGCCCGTTTCAAATCCCGCCCGGCACGCATCTCCACAACCATGGAAAGCCGGGAAAACAGGATGACGATCACCGTCTGACAGGCGACCATGACAAAATAGCCCCCCACAAAGGGAGCAAACCCTTGCAAATGGTTCGGCACAATAAAATGGTCTACTGCATAACGCTGCATCAGGGGAAAGCAGACGTCAATCAGTGCGGAGAGCAGCATCAGCGAAATAACGCCGATAATTTCCTTTAAGTACGGCCTGAAAAATGGGATCATTTTCGCCCAGATTTTCAAGTCAAGTGATTTGTTATATTCTTCTTCCTGAATGGAAGCCATAGGATATCAGCTCCTTTCCCAAAGGAATCCCGAGAGGAACGGACTTAGAACCTGTATTCACAACCGCTGCACGCCGTCCGGCTGGTCTTTTTCCGCAGCCATACTGCGTCGGTTTCCCTTGCCATCAGTATGGCTGCGGAAAATCTCCTTGTCTGACGGGAAAAAATCCTCGTCCATCCGGCGTCCCTCGGTTATGAACACAGGTTCTTACAGCCCTGCCGCCTCCCGGTCTTCCTGGTTCATCTGAATATCGTATATACTCTTATAAATTCCGTTGTTTGACAAAAGCTGGTCATGGGTCCCTATTTCAGCTATTTTTCCGTCTTCCAAAACCAGAATGGTATCCGCCTGCATCAAGGTTGTGATGCGGTGGGAAATCAGGATGACGGTGGAACCGCCCAGATTTTCATGGAGGGCTTTGCGGATGCTGGAATCCGTTTCCGCGTCAACCGCAGAAAGGGAATCGTCGAATACCATAATAGGCGCTTTCTGCAGCAGCATCCGGGCAATGGCAACCCGCTGTTTCTGCCCGCCGGAAAGGGTTACTCCCCTCTCCCCAACGACGGTTCCATAACCATCCTGGAAACCCTCAATCGCATCGTCAACGCAGGCGATAGACGCAGCCTGTTTGACCTGGGACAGCCTATCTTCAGTGGAAGTCTGCACAGGCAGAACCGACGCAATATTTTCCTCTATGGTACGGGAAAACAGGAACGGCTCCTGAAGGACCATACCCACGTTCTGGCGAATCCAGCTCCGTTTCATGTCCTGAATATTCACGCCGCCCACGGTGATTTTTCCACATTCCTCCGGCAGATCATAAAGCCGGTCCAACAGGTGCATCAGGGTGGATTTTCCCGAACCGGTTCCGCCCAATATGGCGAAGGTTGAGCCGGCCGGAATGGTAAAGGTAACATCATCCAGCACAGCCTTTTCCCCCTCAAAGCGGTAGGTGACATGCTGGAAAGAAACGTCCTGATTCATGGGAGCTTCCACAGCGCCTGGTTTGTCCTGTTCCTCCTCTGAATTGAGGATATAGGAAAGACGCTCGGCGGATACCCCCGACTTGCTCAAATCAGAAATGATGCGCCCCAGGCTGCGGATAGGCCAGGAAAGGGTTTGGTTATAGGACAGGAATACAAGGAACTCACCCAGGGTGATGCTGCCGTTGACAGTCTGAATAGTGCCCAAAGCAAGGATAGTCAATATCTGTATCCCGGTAAAAAAGTCGCCAACGCCCCAGTAAGCCCCCAGGACATAGCCCAGCTTTACCCACAGTTCGGAAAAGAGGTTGTTCTTCTCATCAAAGCGTTCAATTTCATATTTTTCCCGTCCAAAGGCGCGGACAACCCGCACGCCAGTAAGGTTTTCCTGTACTGCTGCGGACAAAACTCCTTCTGCTTCGTCAGCTTCCCGGAACTTTTTGGAAATCTTCTTGTGGAAGTAGCCGGAATACAGTGCCACAATGGGAATAAAGGCGATTGCCGCCCAGGTCATCATGGCATTCATGGGAAACATCATGGATACTGCAAAAATCAGCAGGAATACCACCCGGCAGATTTCCAGTATCTGGTTTGTCACAAAGCTGCGCATGGTTTCCACGTCGGAGGTACATCTTTGGATGATGTCTCCGGTCTGGTTTTCCATATGCCACTGGTAAGGCAGCTTCTGGATATGTGCATACAATGCATTGCGCAGTCTGCGGACAAAGCCTTCTGAGGCTTTTGCAGTGGAAATGCGGCTGGTCAGGTTGCATAAACCCGACAATGCCGCCACTGCAACCACTGCCACAGCACAGAATATCAGGTTGGAGCGAAGCCCTTCCCGTCCGCCGACTGCCTGATAAAAATTCAGCATAAAACCGGACAGCTTATCCGGTTCTTCCCCAATTACAGAGTCAACCGTAAACCGGATGATCTGGGGGCTTAGGAAGTTAAACACTGTCGCCAGCATGGAAGCGGTCAGCGCCAGAAGATAAAACCGCCAGGAGCCGGACACATAGCGCAGGATAGTCCGGTAATTTCCTTTGGCCTTTGTTTGAGCCATAATATATCACTTCCAATCTTTCAATCACAAAGCGTCAAATCATACTTCAAGCGTACCTAGCCAAACCGTCCGCCGCAAGGAAAACGAAACCGTTTTGGACAGTCTGGATAAGATATTTATAAACACCACGCAGCCCCTACACGGCAGGACCCCGCAGATGTTTTTCTTTAATATAGGTGGACTCCAAGTCCGCCAGATGGAGCTTTACCGCCAGGGGATACTTTTCATATGCCAGGCTGACGGCGAAATCGCCTCCCTTAGCCGCAGAATCAAAGCCTCCCATATGCCAGCGGATAGCGGTGGCCTCTGCGGGCTTCAGCCTCAAAAACCGCTCAATGAGGAACACAGATTTTTCCCCATGGCCATATGGGAAGGAATCCTCCACTTGGTAAAAGGGCTGTTTTTCCCACGCGCCGGTCTGCTCGTTTTTCACGTTTCTCTGGGAAACCTTGTAAAACTGGGCTTTGCACAAATCGTGAAGCAGTCCGCAGATGGCAAAGCTCTCCGGGTTGTCTTTTTCCGAATCAAAATGCTTTTCCATCAGCGTCTGATAAACCATCATACTGTGCAGGCAAAGCCCTTGGGCAAAGGCACAATGAAATTTTGAGCTGGCGGGAGCTGTGAAAAAATCGGTTTTCTGCATCCAGTTCAGCAGGTTGTCCGCTCCTTCGCGGGTTATGCTTTCCTGGTATGTACGGATAAACTGCTCTTTATAATCCTGATTCATATCAATTTCCAACACAATACACACTCCCCTTCCGGCTGTCAAATAAAATCAATCCAAATAATCAGTTCAATGGATCCACGCAGCATGGAACCTTAAAATAAGCAGACAACATATTTTTACACTCCTCTAATGATTATAACAATTCTTTCGGTGTATCCGGGGACAGATGGGCATAAGACGGCACATCAAACCATTTGACAGGAAACCCTGCACCCTTGGCACAAAATACGCTGTCCGCGGTATTTTCTACATCCCGGTCAAAATCATATCCTATTTCTGCTGTCACCTCGTCAGGATTGTGGCAGGGGGTGTAGCCATCAAAATCCATTGACAGGGAACCCTTACCCCTGCTGAACCCTGCAAATTCCAGCGGATAGTCTAAAAACGATGCAGCCGGAACCTTTGCAATAATCTTCGCCCGCCCATTTTCCAGTTCTGGAGGCTGAAAAGCCCCTTTTCTCTGCTGAATATCGCTCAAAACCCGCCCTGCCAAATCCTGGGGGACCTGTATGGAAACCCGATAAACTGGTTCCAAAAGCTGAACCTTCCCATCCTGCAAAGCGGATGCAAATCCCTGGCGGATAGCCCGATAAACCGACTGCCGGAAGTCACCGCCCTCGGTGTGCTTTTCGTGAGCCCGGGCGGCAATTAAAATAATCTGAATATCAGTTATCTCTGAGCCGGTCATTGTCCCCAGGTGACTTTTTTCCATCACATGGGTTTCAACCAAATGCTGCCAGTTCAGAGACAAATTGTCGGTATGGACACGGCTGGAAAACCGTATTCCGCTGCCCGGCTCTCCCGGTAAAAGCAGGAAATGGACCTCGGCATAATGGCGCAGCGGCTCAAAGTGTCCCATTCCAATTACTGGCGCGGAGAGAGTTTCCCGATACAGAACACGGCAGGGGCCAAAGACGATATCTGCCCCAAACCTCTGTCGAACACAGTCTGTTAAAATTTCGAGCTGAATTTGCCCCATAATCTTCACATGAATTTCCTGTCCGCCGGACACATTGGACGCCTGTACCTGTAAGGTGGGATCTTCCTCCTCCAGCGTTCGCAAGATGGAAAGCAGCTCATGAATAGGCAATTTTTGAGGTTCTTTGGCTGTGACACGGCTCACAAGGGTGGGAACCATCTGGAAGCTGCCCTTTTGCGGATTCTCCCCTATCCTATCTCCCGGCATGGGAGATGCAAGCCCGCAAACGGCGCAGAGTTCTCCCGGTCCGGCAGATTGGGCTGGAGAAAATTTCTCCCCTTGATAGAAACGAAGCTCCGCAGCTTTTTCCTCCACAATCTCCCCGTTTTGCTCAACACAGGCGATCCGGCTTTTAGGCTGGAGGGTTCCCTGCTGGACTTTGACAGAAACGATTCGGTTCCCAGCGCTATCCCGCCGAACCTGATAAACTTTTCCCATAAAGGGCAATTCTTTTAAATTTGAGGGTTCTTCCCAGCAAAAAGCTGTTAATCCCGTTAAAAATTCCTCTATCCCCTGCCCCAAAAGTGCAGCTCCCCGAAACACAGGAAACAATTTCCTTTGACGAAACAGGGATTGGGCTTCTGTTCTCCAAAGATCAGTGGTATCCCGCTGATCCAGGTATGCTTCAAATAACCTCTCTGAAAGAGGCGCAATTTCTTCTTTTAAATCGCTGCTTAAACTGTCCCAAAAAGTGTTTTCGGATTGGGCGCCCCCACACCCGCTGAAATCCACCGCTGTACTCTCCCGCCCTAAAAGTCCGTTGATTTCCGCCAAAACCTTTTCCGAATCCGCTCCTATCCGGTCAGTTTTGTTCAGAAAAAGGAACGCAGGGATTTGATACTTCTCCAAAAGACGAAACAAGGTTTCAGTATGACCCTGTACTCCTTCCGCACAGCTTATGATAATCACCGCGCAGTCGATGACCTGTAATGCCCGTTCCATCTCCGCCGAGAAATCCACATGTCCGGGGGTATCCAGCAGCCAATGCTCCCGCCCCAACCAGGAGATTTTCGCCTGCCCGGAAAAAATCGTGATTCCTCTGCGCCGCTCCAATGGGTGAACGTCCATAAAGCTGTTTCCGTTATCAACCCGCCCCGCAGAACGGATGGTATGGGTTTGCAAAAGCAGTTGTTCACAAAATGTCGTTTTGCCTGCGTCCACATGTGCGGCAACGCCAACTACCATAAAAGCAGGCTCCCTTCAAATTTAGTCCATCCCTTTTAGGAAAGCATACTTTTACATTTTCGTCAAGATCTATTTTAAAAGCTCAATAAAAAACGCACATTTTTCATATGAAAACTGCATTTTATGTGTGCCCTTTTATTTCTCAAAAAAATTTGAAAAATTTCTCAAAACCCTCTTGCTTTTTTCTACTGAATCTGCTAATATATAAGAGCTGAATCCGAGAGGGCTTCCCTCAGAGGATATATCTGGGTATAGCGCAGATTGGTAGCGCGCTACCTTGGGGTGGTAGAGGCCGTGGGTTCAAATCCCGCTACTCAGACCAAATCCTAGAAACTTTTGTATAAAGGTTTCTAGGATTTTTTCTTTTTGTAATGCGGATTTTGGACTATTCCAATCTCAATTAAAAAGGACGCTGTTATTACATTTTTACACCCTGATTTACACATAGGCAGGAAAATGTCTGGGACTAAAAGGAAAAACAGTTTTCAGGACAATATCAGGTTGAAAAATTGCTTTATTCTATTATGGCTATGGCAATGCAGGCTTGCAGACCTTCAATGGCTTTCCTGCTTCTGCCCATCTTAAATCATCCTATGCTACCTTTGCTTGACAAGGGAAAACATGTTTTTTTGGGCCGGCAAAGGAGAACGCCGGCATAACAAAGTAAAAAACAGCGCCAAAAACTCCGAAGGATCCAAAAGCAGTTCTGGCGGCGGAGCTGCAAGGCGCGGAGGCGAAGGCAGGCTGCTGCCTGGCGAGCCTTCACAACGTCGCAGATACGCCGTCAAAACCGCTTTTGGGCGTGTTGGCACTTGTCAAGCAAAGGTATTATTTACAACAAAAAGTTTTTATGCTTTTTCTGTCTCTTCTGCCAAACTTCCCTGCCAATGCCCCAAAAAAGCCAAACAGCGCCCACAATCCCAGCCCTATCGTCCAAAGGATTCCAACTGCTTCTTTTGCTTCCCTGATATATTTCAAGCGGCTCTTCTTTTTCCTGCCCCTGCCCAATCGTCTGACTTTATGGAAAGCTTCCAAAGCTGTCCGTTTCATTTCCTGATATAACACAGCATTCAGCCCAATAGAGACAAACGCCATCAACGCAGCAAAACGCCAGGAAGCCTTTGAAGCAATCCGGGCTGGATTTGAGGACGAGTAGCGTTGCTGTCTGTAAACGCGGGAAACCATACACAAAACACACCTTTCCAAACTATAATCAGAAATCATGCAGCTGTTCCCCACAGCATATAAATAAGGGTAAGAATCCAAAAAGGGGGAAACAGCAATTGAATGCAACAAAGCGGATATATCGCTCCACAGCCGCGCTTTTGATATTATTCACTCTGCTTCTGACCATTAATTATATACAAATACGTCAGGACAAAGCAGATGAAACGGAGATGGATTCCAGCCAGCTGGCACGTTTAGCCCAATCTCAGGGATATATTAAATGGGTAGACTTTACCGTTCCGGCAGAGGCCATGAAAGACGCTTTAAACAAAGACCTTTCCACTTATGGCAGCGATTCCCATACCGACTGGATATTCCTTCTCTCTTATCTTGGCACAAGGTACGGCGGGGAGTGGAAAAGCTACCGGAAAAGCGACCTTGATGCAGTATGTGAAAAGCTGAAAAACGGCGAAACGCCGGAAACCCTTACCGCCAACATGAAATATTATGACTACTATTATGAAGCTTACCAGGCTGTCCTTGGGGGCTTTGTAGGAGCCTGGCAGCGGGAACTCCCCAACAAGGAAACAGGCGCCCCTGAAAAAACGGAAACCTATGGGTTAAAGGTTTTCTCCCCTATCGCGGAGGGCTACGGCTACTCCCACTACGACGATTTCGGCAATTCCCGCTCTTATGGCTACCGACGGCGGCATCTGGGGAACGATCTTTTGGGCGAGGTTGGAACTCCTATTGTGGCAGTGGAATCCGGCATTGTGGAACAGGCGGGATGGAACCAGTATGGCGGCTGGCGGGTTGGGATACGCAGCTTTGATAACAAACGGTATTATTACTATGCCCATCTGCGCAAAGACCACCCATTTTGTGGGGATTTAAAACCCGGCGACCTGGTTCGGGGCGGGGATGTAATCGGATACTTGGGAATGACCGGATACAGCACCACCGAAAATGTCAACGGGATGTCTGTCCCCCATCTTCATTTTGGGATGCAGCTTATTTTTGATGAATCCCAAAAAGACGGAAACGGTGAAATTTGGATTGATGTATACCAGATTGTTAAATTTCTGTCTCAGAACCGCGCCACTGTATACCGCGATTCTGAAACAAAAGAGTTTATACGGAAATATCAGGTGTATGATGAACATTTTGCCGGATATTCCGATTAGTTTGACATTCTTTTCCTTAAAATCGCTCCTGCAGGTACAGTCGTTCCCCGAAAAGACACTTCCCCCATAGGATGATTTGCACTGGTTATCCTTTCCCCTTTCCCGTTCTCCAGAGCCGAAACTATAATTTCCCATGGTTTCATTCCAGGGGCCAGGACTTCCAGGCAGTCTCCTTCAAAGAAGCGGTTCCTCTGAATAACTGATAACCTTCCTGTTTCCTGGTTGAATCCTTTTACAATCGCAGCCACATCATAAGTTCTGATATATCCACCATCCTCATAGCACTGGCCATCTTCCGGCGGACCGAAGTAAAATCCCGTGCAATATTGGCGGTGGCTTACCTTTGTCACTTCATCTCCCAGCCAGTCCGGCAGCTGGTATCCACTAGGTTTTTTCAGATATTCGTCAACCGCCGTCCGATATGCGTTAGTAATGCAGGCTGTATAGTAAAAGGATTTCGCCCGGCCTTCTATTTTAAAGCTGGTGATCCCTGCTTCTGCAAGCTCCGGGATGTGATCTATCATGCACATGTCTCTGGCGTTATAAAGGTATGTGCCCCCGTCCCGCTCTTCTATAGGAAAATATTCCCCTGGCCGCTTTTCCTCCATTAAATGGTACTTCCAGCGACAGGGCTGAGAACATTCTCCCCGGTTGGCATCCCGATGGGTCATATATTGGGAAATTAGGCACCGCCCTGAGAAGGATACACACATCGCCCCATGGACAAAGCACTCAATTTCCAGTTCCGGCGGTGTGTTCTGCCGGATTTCCCGGATTTCTTCAAAGGAAAGCTCCCGCGCTAAAACAACCCGCTTTGCCCCTAGCCTGTAAAGTTCGTTAGCCGTTAAGTAGTTGACTACCCCCGCCTGGGTTGATATGTGGATATCTATTTCTGGTACTAAGCGTTTTGCTTCCATTAAAATTCCAATGTCCGCTACAATCAGCGCATCGACACCTGCCTCTCTGGATACTTGGAAGAATTCTGGAAGCTGCTTTAATTCATGGTTTCGTGGAAGGGTGTTGCAGGTTAGATATAATTTGACTCCATGCTTATGGCAATGGGCCACAGCACGCTTTAAATCTTCCGGGCCAAAATTAGCTGAAGCCGCCCGCATCCCAAAGGCTTTCCCGCCTAAATATACTGCATCAGCTCCATAGCGTACTGCTGTTTCCAGCCTTTCAAAATCCCCCGCCGGAGCAAGTACCTCTGGAACTCCCTTCCGATTGTTTTGATGTTCTGTTCTCTCCATCAATAGAAACAACTGCCTTTCAACAATGATTTGTATGACAACGCCAGCCCTGTCCGCTGAGACAGAGCCGGCGTTTTTTATTTTATGCTGCTGGGGTTGATTCTGAACTGGAGGAACTGGCAGCAGACGAAGCTGCTTCCGCTTTTTCCAGTTCGGCGTTCACTCGGTCTGCTGTAGCAATATTCGCATTATGCTCGTCCAAGGTCGAGGCATAATAGAAATTTCCTTCCTTGTCCGTAACAAAATAATAATAATTGCTTTCCTCTGGATAAAGGGCGGCCCGTATTGCATCCAACCCCGGATTACAGATAGCGCCAACAGGCAATCCTACGCATTTATAGGTATTGTATGCATCGTACATTTCCTGGTTTGTATAGCTAAGGTAAGGCTTAATATTTTTATTTACATAAAAAATCGTTACATCCGACTGCAAAAGGCCGCCCACAGCTTCAGGATTATTAATACGGTTGTGGAATACAGAAGAAACTCTTGTCATTTCCTGATATCCCCCGCCGCTGGCTTCCGCCTGAATAATAGAAGCAAGCGTAACCGTTTCATCCAAAGTCATATTCATTTCTTCCATACGGTCATTCAGATCTGATGTTATCATCTCATAAAACCGTACCAGAAAACGGTTTGCCGCCGATTTTGGGTTTTCCCCTACATAAAAGTTGTAAGTATCTGGAAACAGATATCCCTCCAGCTTGTAAAAACGATTAGGACTGTCTGGAATTAACGTTTCAAAGTAGAATTTAAAGTCCTCTGTTTGCAGGGCGTTGATAAACTTTTCCTTGTCACAGACTTCATTTTTATCCAGAAGGTCTGCAATTTCATTTAAGGTCAAACCTTCTCGGAAGGTAATTTCCACCTCTCCTGCTCCGGCCGAACCAATCGGGCTGCACAAGACATCATAAATATGGTCAAAGGACATATTATCGTTGACAACATGTTTCCCTGCCTCAAGTTCGTCATCCTTAATATCCTTTAGCTTGGCGTAAAGCCGAAAAATTACAGGAGAACTTATCACTTCGTTTTCTTCCAGCAGCTTGGAGACCTGCCGGATTGTCATTCCTTCTTCCAGGATCACTTCTTTCGGCAGATCATCCTGATCTAACCCCAGAAAATCAAACGCTCCTGTCAGAAGAAAATGCGACAGGAACCCACACGCTGCCAATGCGATTACTACTACGAACACTGATTCAAAACCAAAGTAGATACGTTTTACCGCATTCCAAATTGTTCGGCCTTTGGTACCCTCTTCCTCATCTTCTTCGTCGTATTCCTCATCTATTTCCTGCTCTGCCTTTTGGGGAGGCGTTTCTTTTCCCCCTATCGGCAGACGATCCAAAAGGCTATCTTCTGACAGCTCATCTTCCTGATCCTCTTTCCGGTCAATATTTCGCAGGATTTCATTGATTTCGTCATCTCGTCTTTGCAACTGTTCCCATCCTTTCAGGGAGAGCAGCAGCCTTTTCAGGCCGCTGTCCATTTTCTTTTGTTAAAAAGCGTACTGTATTTATACACTTTTTTGCGGTTCCTAATAACTTAATGTTATCATACCGCAAAATTTAATCAGAATCAAACCTCTGAATGGTAACTTTCATGAATTTTATATGAATGTTTTGATATTACATATAGAAGTTCTTGTGGAGCAGGTTTCAAGCTATAAGTTAAAATTTCAGGCGGCGATAATTTTCCTGAACCTGTTTTTTATGTTCATCTTAACCGGATATCAACATCCGTAAATTAGAATTCGCTAGGCCGAAAACTTTTATTTTCCTCTTTAAATTTAGAGATGCTTTTTTATTTGGCGTTTCTCGCTTAGTAGATTCCGTTCAGCAAAGCTGCCGGTTCAGCAGAACTGAACCGGTGACCAGGGGCTTTTCAGGCGTGCAGTTTGCTGTACCAAGCTTTGCTGCACAACCTCCTGGTCCCGAAGCCTTTTCCATCTGCTTTTGGCAGTACTCGTCTCAGACAGTGCCCGCAACCAGACTTTTATCTATTTCTATGGATTTTCCTGTAATGTTTAGTGTGGATTGTTCTCAAATAATTCTCAGTCAAAAGGATATCAACCGGCACATCAAATCTTCCCCTAGGCAAACGGGGATGGACACATCCAGCATAAATCGCCCCTACTTTCAGTCCCTTGTAGCTGGACAAAAACCGGTCATAATACCCGCATCCATAACCCAGCCGGAATCCCTCCAAATCATATCCCAATGCAGGCACAACGCATATACTTTTGGTATAATCCGTCAATTTCTCACATCTGGATACAATTGGTTCCAATACCCCAAAAGTACCTTTTTCCATATCCTCTATTGACTGGATTAAATAGAAATCCATCAATCTGGTTCCATCCACACATCGTGGAACTGCAACCTGTTTTCCTGCCGCCAGAGCATCTTCGATGATACCGAAGGTATCCACCTCAATTGGTTTGGAGACATAACAAAGAATTGTCTTAGCCTGTGGATACTGGTAAATCTTTTGAAATCTCCGGCGAATGCGGAGGTCACGTTCCGCCTTATCCTGCGGGGGCATAGATTGGCGGTATACTTTGCTGTCGTCTCGAAGCTGCTTTTTGTATATGCGCAGATCTACCGGCTGCATTGCATTGTTTCCTTTATCGTTTGTGAAGCAGCGTCCCCTTTCAGACACTTCACCAGTGCCAATGCAAATTCCAGAGCTGCCCCCGCTCCCTTTGCAGTGATAATCCGTCCATCAATACAAACGTTTTCAGTTGACAGCTTTGCACCTGTTAAAGCGTCTTCAAACCCCGGAAAGCAAACCGCTTTTTTTCCTTCCAATAATCCTTTATGCCCTAAAATAGAGGGAGCTGCACAGATTGCACCTATCCAAAGTTCCTTTTCCGCCGCCCATTCTAATGCCTTCTGAACGCCGGAACTGTTTTCCAGATTGGTAGTCCCTGGCATTCCTCCAGGCAGAATTACCATTTCCATATCTTCAAAGGAAGTAAGTTCTTCAATTGTCTTGTCGCATATTACCGGAATCTGATGAGAACCCATTGCTGTTTTATTTCCAACCCCTACGGTGGTAATTGGAATTCCAGCGCGGCGAAGTACATCAACCGGATTCAGTGCCTCCAGTTCTTCAAATCCGTCTGCTAAAAAAATATAAACCATATCGCACATCCTTTCTTTTTGTCCTTAATCCAATGCAATTCCCATAAAGGCGGGAGATAAGGCTGCATTATCTGGTACAAGCCCTTTCCTATATTTTATCATACCAAAGGGCTGCAATACAGGCTTTTTTGTATTTTTTTCTCCAAAATTCACTGGAAGCCGGAATATAACCTCTTTTCCATGCCAAAAAGAAGCCAATTCGTCTAATAACTCATTGGAAATCCCACTAGGAAACACCAACTCCTTTACAAAGACTGTTTCTTTTTCCGGCTGGGTATACAAGCAGAAACCTGTTCCGTTAATGGATAAAGCCCCGCCGTTTTGAGCCTTGGCCTCCTGATATATAAAGGACAGCGTTTTCTCCTTCCAATATAGGGAGTCCTCCTGGCGTTTTAAAAAGGTATCCAAATATAAAGACCGAAATTTTCCTTCTGGGACTTTCATGATTTTATAATGCCAAAAATCCCGCCTGCCTTGAACGTTCCTTATTTCATTCATGTAAAAAGCAGTTTTAAAACCAAACCTTTGGTAAAACTGGTACAGGGAAATATTCGCCGGATGCAGACATGTAAAATCCTCACCCCGCTTTTCAATAAGCTTTTGAGCAAATTCCAACATATTTCCCGCGTGGCCCTTTCCCCGGAAATCTGGATGGGTTGCAACAGCATAGATATACCTTCCCTTTAGCTCTTTATCTTTATTGGATAAACATACAGGAAGAAGAAAAAGCATTGCCGACAGTTTCCCACTATCTAACGATATAAGGGTATTCTCCGGCTGAAAAGCAGAACTGTCCAAAAAAACTGAAATATAATCAGCCTCGTCTCCAAAGACAATTTCCCAAAGATTCATCAACTGCCCTTTCAGCTCACTGGGAGAAACCTGATACTCTAACCCCGTTATAACCATATTCAGTTTTCCCTCTAATCCAAACCGACAGCTTTAGTACAGCGGCGGGCAACTTCTTCGATAGGAAGGATTTCCCCGTTTTCACTGCAAGAGATTACCTTCCATCCTTCCTGTTCAGCGGCATATAACGCTGATTCGCGGCAATGGAGCTGGTATTTTAAATCAGCTTCATGGATATCTTTCAGGCTTTCGTCTCCATGGTAACGGGCCGCCAAAAGGCGTGCTGAGAGGGATGGGTCTATATCCAAAAACAATACCTGATCCGGTTCTGGCAAGCCCAGTTTCCCGTATTCATATTCTTTTACCCACTTCCGAAAACTGTCCCATTCATTTTGGGGAAGTTTCCCCATTTGATGGATCATATTGGATGTGGTATAGCGGTTCGCCAAAATATCTTTTCCCGATTTGTAATCTTTTTCCCAATGCTGGCGATAGCTGGCATAGCGATCTACCGCGTAGAAGCTGGAGGCAGCATAAGCGTTTACCTCCCCTGCGCTGCTGCCAAACTCTCCCGCCAGATACATTTTCACCAGCGCCGCTGAAGGGCTTTCATAATCCGGGAAGGATATCAGCCGCGCCCCTCTGGAATTGCATTTTGCCATCTGTTCCACTAATAATGCGCTTTGGGTAGACTTTCCACTCCCGTCCAGCCCGTCTATTACAACCAGCTTCCCTTTCGCCATGCTGTAAACCTCTTTTCTACTTGGATTGTACTGCTTCACTGCGTATCCTTTTGTACTCGGCACGTACCTCTTCCATTTTTCCGCAGCTCATTTTCCCCTCTGTACATGCCCCATTGACACATCCTGGCCCGCTGTGGGCAAAAATATGCGGTGCAACAGGGTATACTAAAGAATACATCTGTTTTGCGACTTCACGGATTTCCCATTGGGCACGATTGCAGCACCGAAGACGGAAAAAATTTTGCAGGCTTCTGGCATTCATCGTTACTACCATCCGGGTATCACAGCCATTTGGCAAGACAAAACGTGCATCCTCGTTTGCCAGTTTCGACGCTGCTTTTCGTGCTTCCTTTTCACTTTTGCCTTCTGATACCAAACGGGCTGTATGGTGTTCTGTCAGGACGGCTTGCAGTTTTTCATAGTATTCGTTGGAAGCAGTCATGGCATCCCGGAATAAGGATTCCGCTTCCGGTATCCCCTCAATGGACGGCGGCGTAATATAAGAGAAATCCGCCTTGCTGACATACCGCTGGCTCTGGACACTATAAGAGGCTAGCCTGTGCCGGGTAATCTGCGCCAAAAATGCCCTGGAAACTCCCTCTATTCCAAATGTAAAAGAAATATGTTCAATAGGGCTTTCATGTCCAAAGCTGGACAGCATTTCAACAAATTCTGCTGTTTTCTGATCGTCCAGCTTATCCAGAAGGGTTTTCACCCCACTTTTGCTGTAACACAGCTTTGCTGCCGCCGCAACAATTTTTTCCGGCTCTGGTGTATGGGTTATAAGCGTTACTGTTGGCATAGCGGTTCCTCCTTGTAAATCAATAAGTAATACCTGCAACAGATTAAAAAGGGTTCAGGGAACAACAGAGTTTGGTGCAGCAGAACTGCACTTTCTGGTCACCGCTGAACGGAATCCGCAAGATGCAAAATACATCCTGCTCACGAAAAAGTATGGAAAGTCAAACCTAAATAATGTGAATTCGATAAGGCTAAACTGCGGGAGAAACTCCAGACGAGTACAACCTAAAGCGGATTAAAAAGGTTTGAAGAGTCCAGAGGAACTTTCCTAAAAAGTTCCTCTGGCCGCGTCCGCAGACGCGAAATCCCCAGCCTGCTTAAAAATAATACCAACAAAACAAAAGAAACAGAAACTTAAAATATAGGAAAATCCCGCCATTTTCTTTTGTGGGAGCAGCAGGCAAAGGGTTTAGAACAGCTTCCAAGGGGGATATATGGCGGGATTTTTAGCTGAAAGTTATCGCTTGCAGCCAGCGAACAGCCAACGGCTGCTGAGATGGCATCCCTTGAACTCTAAACTTTAAAATTAAGAAAGCTTTACCATCGAACTCCCGTGAAATAGATAGTAAATATGAATCCACCCTTGTCGAACTCCCGTTATTTTACCATAGATTTTGTTTGATGTAAATGAATTTATAATCCCATATCTAAGACCTATCCTAAAATGATCCGCCCCCAGGCTGCGTTGGTTTCCCTCGACGGGCGGCAGCCCGCCTGCGGAAAATCGCCTTGTTTGGCAAAACGTCTGACTGCACAGTCTGGGCACATCTCATTCTGGGATAGGCCCTAAGTAATAAATCAGCAGCAAAAAAGCAGTAAAACCCATATTTTGAGTTGTAAAAAAATAATTCGTAAACTATATTATATAATTTGCTTGACAAATTATAAAACAGATGGTATTATATAAACGTACCAAAAAGCAGAAGCCATAAAAGAAGGGAGCTGTCATGAAGCGAAGCGTATACAGCCTTGTCCTGATGGATGACGTGATCCGAAAGATCGACCAGACGGCTTATTCTATGAATACCAGCCGTTCCAACCTAATAAACCAGATTTTGGCAGAATACGTCTCCTGCCCCACCCCAGAGCAGCGGACAAAGGACATTTTTGAGCAGATCACCCAGGTGGTCAGCGGGGAACGTACCTTTCAAATACAGGGGCCGCCCTCAGATGGGATGATGTCCATCCGCAGTGCCTTACGGTTCCGGTATAATCCAACTATCCGCTATGCAGTAGAGATTTACCGGGAAGGCGGGGATGATTTCGGGGAAATGCGGGTAAGCTCCCGAACCCAGAGCAGACAGCTTTTGGAATACTTGGAAGATTTCTATACCCGTTTTGCCCATATGGAGTTGTGGGAGCGCCAGCTTTCCAACGGCGTTTTAGAATATCACATCGAAAACGGGCGGTTTTCCCGAAAGTTTACCCTTACCCAAAACGTCCGCCATTTAACCAACCAGCAGATGGGAAACGCCATCGCTTGGTATATCCAGATGTTTGACAAGGTGATGGAAAGCTATTTTGAAAGCATTTCTCTGGCGCAGTGCCCTGAAGAAGGTATGAAAAAACAATATTTGGAATATTTGAAACATACAGAATGGTTGATTTAAACTGGAAGGAGGTTCCTTATTATGAATGCACAGAAATTTACACAAAAATCCCTGGAGGCTATCCAGGATGCCCAGAACCTTGCCATTGAATATCAGAATATGCAGATTGAGACACCTCATCTTGCCTATTCCCTGCTCAGCCAGGAAAACGGGCTTATTCCTCAGCTCTTGGTAAAAATGGGGATTCCGGCGGATAATTTAGCCGCTCAAACACTGGAGGCCGTCAGGAAAATGCCCCGTGTCAGCGGTTCCGGGCGGGAACAGGGCAAGGTCTATGTATCCCAGGAGGTTGACCAGTTCCTCATTGATGCAGAAAAGGCCGCTGAAAAGATGAAGGATGAATATGTATCTGTAGAACATATTTTTCTCACCCTGTTCGAGACCAAAGACCGTTCCCTGAAAGAACTGTTCAGCACATTCGGGCTGAAAAAAGGCGCTTTCTTAAAGGCCCTGGCCACGGTTCGGGGAAACACCCGCGTCACATCTGATTCCCCGGAATCCACCTATGACGCGCTAAATAAATACGGTTCTGACCTGGTGGAGCGGGCGAGAAACAACAAGCTGGATCCAGTCATTGGCCGCGACTCTGAAATCCGCAACGTCATCCGTATCCTCTCCCGGAAAACGAAAAACAACCCTGTCCTCATTGGGGAACCTGGCGTTGGCAAAACAGCCATTGCTGAAGGGCTTGCCCAGCGCATCGTCAGGGGGGATGTGCCAGACAGCTTAAAAGACCGGAAAGTTTTCGCATTGGATATGGGGGCGCTGATCGCTGGGGCCAAGTTCCGGGGAGAATTCGAGGAAAGGCTTAAGGCAGTCTTGGCGGAGATTAAAAAGAGCGAGGGGCAGATCATCCTCTTTATCGACGAGCTTCATACCATTGTGGGAGCCGGGAAAACTGAAGGCTCTATGGACGCTGGCAATCTGCTGAAACCTCTGCTGGCACGAGGGGAACTTCACTGTATTGGCGCAACCACTCTGGACGAATACCGGCAGTATATCGAGAAAGATGCAGCTTTGGAGCGGCGCTTCCAGCCGGTGCTGGTAGACGAGCCCACTGTTGAGGATACGATTGCCATTCTGCGAGGTTTGAAAGAACGGTATGAGGTTTTCCACGGGGTGCAAATACAGGACGCTGCAATCATTGCAGCAGCCACTCTTTCCAATCGGTATATCACTGACCGTTTCCTGCCGGATAAGGCCATTGACCTGGTAGACGAAGCCTGCGCTATGATACGCACCGAAATAGACTCCATGCCAACAGAATTGGACGAGATTTCCCGAAAGATTATCCAACATGAGATAGAGGAAGCTGCCCTGAAAAAAGAAACTGATGCCTTAGCTCAGGAGCACTTGGCAGAAATTCAGAAGGAACTTGCAGAAATGCGCTCCCAATTCAGCGCCATGAAAGCCCAGTGGGAAAACGAAAAGTCCGCTATTACCAAGGTGCAAAAACTGAAGGAGGAATTAGAACAGGTAAACGCCCAAATTGAAAAGGCAGAGCGGGAATACGACCTGAACAAAGCCGCAGAATTAAAATATGGCCGCCTGCCGGAGCTTCAAAAGCAGATGCAGGAGGAACAGGCTCTTGCGGAAAAGTCGGCCAAAGGGAATTCTCTGCTCCGTGACAAAGTTACCGACGAGGAAATTGCCCGAATTGTAGAGCGGTGGACAGGAATCCCAGTAGCCCGTTTAATGGAAGGCGAACGGGAAAAACTGCTTCATCTGGACGATATTCTTCATGAAAGGGTTATTGGACAGGAAGAAGCTGTTACAAAGGTGACAGAAGCAATCCTTCGTTCGCGGGCAGGGATACAGAATCCCAACCGGCCTATTGGTTCTTTCCTGTTCCTGGGACCTACCGGCGTGGGGAAAACAGAACTGGCAAAAGCCCTTGCCCAATCCCTATTTGACGATGAGAAAAACATTGTCCGCATTGATATGAGCGAGTATATGGAGAAGTTCTCTGTCTCCCGCCTTATTGGAGCGCCTCCTGGATATGTGGGATACGAGGAAGGCGGACAGCTTACCGAAGCAGTACGGCGTAAGCCTTATTCGGTTGTTCTGTTTGACGAAATAGAAAAGGCACATCCTGATGTATTTAACATCCTGCTCCAAGTACTGGACGATGGGCGTATTACTGACTCCCAAGGCCGGACAGTGGACTTTAAAAATACAATTATCATTCTAACTTCTAATCTTGGTTCTTCTTATTTAATTGACGGCATTGGATCCGATGGGGAGATTACCGGGAACGCGAGAGAACAGGTTCAGCAGCTTTTGCGGCAGTCCTTCCGCCCCGAATTCCTCAACCGTTTGGACGAGATTGTTTTCTATAAGCCTCTCACAAAGGGTAATATCTTCTCAATCATCGACCTGCTGGTACAGGATTTGCGTAGGCGGCTTCAGGAGAAACAGCTTGACATTCGTTTGACTGAGACAGCGAAAACCTATATTGTAGATAAGGGCTATGATCCCATCTATGGTGCAAGGCCGCTGAAGCGATTCCTCCAAAGCAGTGTTGAAACCCTGATTGCAAAAATGATTATCAAAGAGGATCTGCTGCCGCAGACAACTCTCATTATAGATTATGACGGGCAGCAGCTTATAGTTGAAAAGAAAAAATAATGGAATAGAAAAGGCGCACCTGGAATTTTCCGGTGCGCCTTGGTTTATTTAATGAATCTGCCCTCTGTAACACGATATCTCTCTTTTTCAGCATCACAGTAAAACGGGGATTGTCTACTTTTGCAGTTATACCTTTGCTTGACAAGGGTCAACACGCTCAAACACAGTTCTGACGGCGTATCTTCGGCGTTTTTGGCGCCGTTTTTGGCTTTGTTATATCCACCTTCTCCTTTGCCGGCCCCAAAAACCATGTTTTCCCTTGTCAAGCAAAAATATTGGCATCCATAGTTTTTCCTATGCCTTTACACAATATCTTCTATTTTTCCTGTCTGTGTTTTTCTTCAAGGATCAGCTTATTGGCGGGAACCGCGAATTTCTCTACCGTAGACTGTGGAATGAAATAGAAAGCTGATTCCTCTTTCCAGTGCTTGTCAATCAGCAGCAAATTTCCCTTGTCATCTGTATATATCTTCATATCAGGGTATTTTTCCCGGTATCCCATATCCATCATATGTAGTTTTCCGGTTTTAATATCTACAAGGAAAAGGACATTCTCTCTCCAAAAATAAGCGGTTCCGGTTTTTTGGGCAAACTGCGTCAGGGATTCCTGGTTGTTCCCAAAAGGAAGGACGAAAATCTGAATGGGAACGCCATTTTCCCACACAATGTAATAGGTGTTAAACCCAGAATCAAAGGGAAAATGAACCGTTGTTTCCTTCTCTTTATCAATATAGGAATCAAGGGCTTCCCCTGGTAAAACATAAGTTTCACCTGTAATAGGTTCAAACTGATTCATTTCATCACTTTGCAGGTCATAAACTGTTATTGTATATTTCTGCGGCCGTTTAGAAAACGGAGATCTCACATCCGTTCCAATACAGTACAGCTTTCCTTCCCACACGGACAGATTATAGCTTTGGGATACTTCTTTTGGCAAAGGTACTGCCTGCTCTGTTTGGGTATCATATATGTAAACAGCACCTTCCCATAAGCCTTCCGATATAAATACATCAAAGTAAATCAAGAAATGGGTTTCATCTGCTTTAAAAGCCCGACCGTAATTAATACCATCGTCAAAGATAAAGGGAACCGTTTTTTCACCAGTATTCAGGTTTACCTTCTCCATACAGGGCAGCCCCTGCCCGTCTTCCATATAATCTGTACAGTAATAGCCAGAATCCATCACAATTCCCCGTCCACTATATGGTGTGCTAATATTAAAGTGGTTTCCAGTTGTGCTGTATGTCTCTGTTTCCAGATCATAAACAACTACACTGCCCTTTGCATAACTTTCACCACCGCCATTGCTTGGATATTTTTCATTCAAATACTCAAAAATAATTTTTCCCTCGCCAAATGCTTTAAAATGGATTTCTTTATGGGCAATATCTTTTGAAGGCTTGATTTTTTTATACAAATAAGAGGATTCAGCATACTTTGGTTCATATCCTTCTTCAAGCTCAATTTTCCATTCTCTGGGTTCCGAAATTACAGGAGCTTCCGGGACAGAATCAGCGGAAGATGTTTTTTCAGATGATATTACACTTTCCAGTATTACAGAGGAACTTTCTCCATCAAGTTCTTCCTGAATAGAAACATTACATCCAGTCAGAAAAAACATAGCCCCGGTTATGAGTGCAAATAATTTATAGGTTCTCTTCATCCATTGTCATCCCTTTTTTTCTGCATTTTTCTCCATTATATTCTCTGTCTGTTTTATTTTCAAGTAATTCTCTCGTATATAGCAGTCTATCCTCTGCCCGTCCGCATTCCGCTATAAAATCTACTAAATGCGTTCATGAAATGTTTATGATTTTCCCCTCTGTAATTTGATATAATACATAGTAAGATTTTATTAACAGATTCCACCCCTATCTTAAAAACAGCGGGAAAAGAGGTTCTTTCCTTGAGTAAGACAAAACATAAAAAATTCCTTCAAATTCTTTTGATTCTACTGACTGTCAGCGTTGTCATTTTCATTTTCTCCAACTCCCGTGAAAACGCCGTGGATTCCAGCAGCCGCAGCCAACAAATTACCAGATTTATCAACTATGCCCTTCGTTCGGTTAATATCCCATGGAAAGTCAGCGAACATATGGTACGCAAGGCCGCCCACTTTCTGGAATACGCTTTACTGGGCTTTTTTATGGCGCTGACTGCTGCATCCTTTACTGCAAAAAAGCTTTTACGAGGAATCATTGCATTTCCCGCCTGCCTAGCGGTTGCTGTCATTGACGAAAATATCCAGCGTTTTTCCTCTGGAAGAACCCCCAGCAAGCTGGATGTCCTTATCGACTTTTGCGGCAGTTCATTCGGTATCTGCTTTGCTATCGGTATTTTAATATGGGTGCTTTATATTACTCACAAGTACTCGTACCCTCCCGAAAATCTTCCTTCCCAACAGTCTAAATCTCCTTAAAATCTTTTTAACACGAAAACCTCCGGCTGCATCAATCAAAAAGCAGCCGGAGGTTTTCGTTTTTGCGTTCACCTAATATATTCTGCTTGGATATGACGCTTGATACCATTGCCGTTCCAACTGTGTATACAATTCCCGATATTCCCTTAAAAAAGCCTTTTCCTTTTGACGTTCCAAAGCCTGTTTTTCCTGAAATTCTTTCCATTTTTTACAACTTTTGTGACAGCCGTCCCAATACTGGCTGCAACTCTTTTGACAAGGCAGCGCCATATGTAAAATCACTCCTTTCTCCCATAAAAGGGAATGCTATATTATATGGTCAAGGTTTCGATTCCATTTGTCTTTGCGAATAAATTTACAAAAAAAGCGAACCATATGAACGAGTATTCAGGAAAGGAGCTGAAAAAATGCCCTCAGATAATATCTCGTCGCTACAGAATACGGAAGCTTCCCAATCTTCCACAGCGTCCTGTGATGTTGCGATGCTCAACCGGATTTATCGTGATGCAAGAATAGGCGCAGAAACGATTGATTCCCTTCTGCCCCATAGTACCAGCCCATCTTTGACTGCCAGTATGATACGGCAGATGTATCGTTATCGGGGATTTGCGCATATGGCTAAGGAAGAATTGCGGCGGAAAGGTGCGGTTCCCCGCAGAGCCTCTCCTATGTCCAGGGCTTCCATCCGTTTGGGGGTGGCAACCCATACTTTGTTCGATGACAGCAATTCCCATATAGCGGAATTGCTGATTAATGGTAATACGATGGGAATTATTGATATGACCAAGGCTGTCCACAGCATTCCTAGCAGCCAGCAAGCGCGGGCTTTGGGAAAAGAGCTGCTCCAATTTGAGGAAAATAGTATTGAACACATGAAACGATACCTTCATTAAAAAGGAGGGCAAGATTCCATTATGGGAGAAATCGAAAAAACATCTCGTTCAAAATCGGATTCAAAGGCACAATGGGTAATTGAAGGAAATAAAACCGTTATCCCTAAAAATAGCCAGCCATCTACCTTTGCGGTGAATATTGCCGACCGGCGGATCGATCATTTTTCTGAGGACGGCGTTCCTCATCCCAGTGAGGACGATGTGATCGAAGCGAAAATTTTTGTGGATCAAAACCATAAATAACGATTGTATAAACCGTATTCAGCTTTAGGCTGAATACGGTTTATATGTTAGTATGAGTACTGACAAAGGCAAACAAAAAAGCCATTTTGGCCACTTGCGCTTCAGCCTGTTCCCAAGTATATCCTTTTTGCTTTATGTTTCTATGTATTTATGTATAATAGAAATGAAGTTTCAAATTATTCAAAAATCATCCTTGAAAGCATAAGAAATCTATGTTAAAATAAACGCCGTATGTATAAGGTTAAACGATAACCGCTTGAATAATAAATCCAATGAGGTGAACCATTAATGAAATGTAACCTAAAAAAAGCAGCTGCTATATTTGCAGCAGCTGCTATTTTGTTGGCAGGATGCAGCAAAGAATCCAGCAGCTCATCAGAGGAAAGCACCAGCAGTTCTTCCTCCAGCCAGAGTGTTTCCCTGACAGCAGCGGAAGCCAACGACCGTATTAAAGACAGTGATATACATTTGATTCAATTTGAGGAGCCCAAGGTTGGAGATACAATCGCAACCATCCTTACCAGTGAAGGAGAGATCAAAATTCGCTTCTTTCCAGAACAAGCCCCTAAAGCAGTTGAAAATTTTGTCACCCACTCTAAAAACGGATATTATAACGGATTGACGTTCCATCGGGTTATCTGTGACTTTATGATTCAAGGCGGCGATCCAAAAGGAGACAGTACCGGCGGGGAAAGTATCTGGGGAGAACCATTTAAAGATGAATTTTCCACAGATCTATGGCATTTCCGCGGGGCTTTGGCAATGGCAAATTCCGGTGCAGACACCAACGGGAGCCAGTTTTATATTGTCCAGGCTTCCGGTCTGGCGGAACAGTATCCCGAAGAAATGGCAAACGGCAATGTACCTCAAAAAGTTATTGATAAATATCAGGAAGTTGGCGGAGCCCCTTGGCTGGATGGACGGTATACTATTTTTGGACAGGTTATAGAAGGCATGGACGTTATAGATATTATTGCCAATGTTCCGGTCAACAATAAATATAAACCTGCTGAAGATGTAATTATTGAAATGATTACAATCAGTACCTACACAGAAGAAGACAAAGCCGCTTCTGAAGGAGAAAATTCAGCGGCTTCAAAGGAGACGACATAAAATGATTCAATTTGAAAAAACGATCCCTGGCGAGAAAATTGCAGTTATGAAAACAACCATGGGGGAAATCAAACTGCGTCTTTTCCCTCAGCAAGCTCCAAAGGCAGTTGAAAATTTTTTGACCCATACTGAAAATGGCTATTACAACGGATTAAAGTTTCATCGGGTGATACCAGGATTTATGATTCAGGGAGGAGATCCTGAAGGTACTGGAATGGGTGGCGAAAGTATCTGGGGAAAACCCTTTGAAGATGAATTTTCTATGGATTTATGGAATTTCCGCGGGGCCCTTTCTATGGCAAATTCTGGTCCAAATACCAATGGGAGCCAATTCTTTATTGTCCAGGCTCCAGAGGTTGACGAGGGAATGTTGGAGCAGATGGAAGGAGCTGGATTCCCCAAATCTGTAATAGAACAGTATAAGGCTGTCGGCGGCACTCCCTGGCTGGATAGAAGGCATACGGTTTTTGGGCAGGTTATTTCGGGGATGGACGTTGTGGATGAAATTGCCGCTGTGGAATGCAATTCCCGCGATATGCCCAAAAAAGATGTGATTGTGAAAGAAATTGTAATTCAGGAAAGCCCCTCCGAATCCGTTTAAGTTAGAAGCCTTCTGCTTTTCGTTGGAAAAAATTTTGAAAAAAGTGTTGACTTTTGACAGACGATTGGTTATAATAATATCCGTCCCTTGGAAACAGTCCTAAACAGTTTTCCAAGAGTCGGTTTGGCCCGGTAGTTCAGTTGGTTAGAACGCTAGCCTGTCACGCTAGAGGTCGTGGGTTCGAGCCCCATCCGGGTCGCTTTTTCCTCTCTCCCCCTTCTTTGATATGCCTTTGTAGCTCAGTTGGTAGAGCAGAGGACTGAAAATCCTCGTGTCGTTG